>JAGAAO010000091.1 GCA_017615275.1 Butyrivibrio sp. | reverse complement strand
TTTATTCACTCCGTAAACATTCTTCAGAATTGAAGGAATTGTTTCAACACCATTGCGGAGCCTAGCATAATTCTTGAACTCATTGCTGCCCATGTATGCTTTTATCCTGGCTCGTTCACGCATCTTCTTTGAAACCCTTACTTTGCAGACACGTTTATACGTCTTGGGGTGACAGTGCGTTTTGAATGGACAGTTTTCACAGACCTGTTTAGGAAAGGAAGCCTGGCAAATATCTGTCTGTTTTATGTATGTGCAGGACTTTGGTTTGTTTCCTGCAGGACAAGTGAGCACTTCGGTTCCATCTTCATTGAATTCGAAAGCACCCATTACAACATCAACATCCTTTCCTGTAAGGTCAGTTGTAATAAGCTTTACATTCTTGGATGAAGCAAATTCAGTATTGTCGGTTCCACTGTATGCACCATCAGCAAGCATAATGGTTTCTTCGGATTGTGCATCCATGTTCTCAAGATGATTTCTGAGCATGGTACTGTCACCAACATTATTCTGCTCGAACTGATAATCAGTTACCACAGATCCGTTTCTGCCAACGGTTTCTACGATGTTTGCTGTATATCCGCGATGCTCTTTTCCAGCCTTTTCTCTGAAGGTTGCATCAGGATCAACAGGAGACTGCATTATATCAGAACCCATTAAGCCGTCCGCTTTTGTTTTAAGCCTGCGCTTGTTGCCTTCAACAACAGTCTGTTCAGATATGCATCTGACCAAAAGCTCGTATTCTGTAACATCCTCAAGATCCTTGCATCTCTCGAGAAGGATATCAGCATCTCTAAGGAGAATGGCTATTCTCTCATCGGTGTCTGTACTGCGGCTGTGGTAAATGAAGCGGTTGAAGTCATCTGCATCACAGTAATGCTCCATAGGAAATATCCGGTCTTCCATACCATTCTTGTGAAGATAGATGACTATCTTGGAAATACATCTGTATAAAAGTTCCATACGGCTCAACTTACGGATGTTAGCTTCTACCATAAGTGAATCCATTCTGCGGATTCTGCCATCGAGTTCCATGAGCTTGGCTGTTTTTTCAGCCAGTTCGGTAACACATCCATGATAGAGATCAATTCCTGTAGTCTCTTCGTAGTCATAGCAACGCTGGCGGAATCTTGAAAGGCTTTTATCACTAAGAGGCTGCTCATTAAAGCTTGTTGTATGGAGCGCATAACGAAAGCGGAAATCCAGCATAAGGTTCTCAACAACCTCATCATCAGATAGATTGAGAAGCTCTTTAAGAATCAATGCTCCGATGATGATATTTACAGGAGTGTTTGGCCTTGAAGCTTTGTCGGCAGAGTAAAGAACAGCAAATCGTTCCTCATCAATCGTAGGAAATATTTCCTCTGCGAAAACTTTTGCCCATGACTTTATGAGAGCCTTCTGTTCTCTTTCAGTAAGCATGCTAAAGCTGTCGAACATGGAAATCTGCTGGGAATCGTTTGTGCGAAATGACATGATAGGTACCTCTTGGATTTGATAACTAATTATACCATGCATTGAGCCTCAGTCCCAGTATTTATGCGGTTTGTATTAACTTTTCAAGGAACAGATATATGTAAATCCCGTTAGGGATTTGCAAGCACAAATTTAGATTCCGGGGCTTTTGACCCCAACATCATATATATAAGATTTAATATATTGAATTATAATGGAAACATAATCTATCTTCTGACTCGGATTATTCTTTTTTTAGTTTCGCGAAATAAAGCTCATTTTATCTTCAGTTTTCTCAAAAGTATTGCATCACATCATACATTCAATGCATACCTGCTGAAACGAAAAAATGCAAATGATAGTATATAAATGCTTTATATATAGTTTTTAAAAGAAGGTAAAGGGGTAAAAATGTCAGATAAAAAAGAAGTTTTTATGGACACGAACGTGTTTAAGGATATTGTTGAAGAAATACGGGCCGCAGCTTCTGAATGTTTATTTCCAGATAATGCATTAAAGCAAGCAGGCTATTTAGATACGTTTAAAGCAGGGAAAAAGATGCATGAAATCTTAGTAAAACTACATGAAACTGATGAACTGTACAGGCGAGAATCATCTGAGTCACTGCCGCGCGGATTTCTTACAATGCGTGACAGTATGATTGCAATAGACAAAGCTGCGAGTGATAGTCTTACTGTTGAAAAAGTGGATGTAGGAGGAATAAACAAACAATGAGCAGACATTCAGAAATACATGATTTAGAGCGTGAGATCGCAGAATGTGAAGAAGCAATTTCTGATCTTGAAAATGAAGAAGAAATTATAAGAAGATTACAATCTGAGATAACAAGCGAAGCCGAAGAACCTGTAAAGGCATACGATATGACTGCTTCTGATGAATTTAGAGGTTCTCTTGAAGAGAAGTCAGAAGATGCACGATATCAGATTTGTAAAGAAACTGACTCAGCTCAGAATGATACTTCACAACTATTGTCAGAAATAGCTCAGGCAAAAGAAAGAATCCATGAGCATATAGAAAAGTGCAGAAGAAGGATTGAGCAGCTTGAGGCTGAAATAGAGGCTGAGTCACGTAGCAGAGTTATGCAAGGGGATTTTTGATATGTTGTGGACTTTCGAAGATGAAGATTTAAGTATAGAAGTAACTTCTGATGATATTAAATACGATGCTGAGTATATGAACATGTTCATAGAACAGCTTAGTGATGATTTTGATTGGTATAAAGAGCGAGCTCGAGAGCTTGAAAATGGATATGTAAAATATCATAATAATGAGACTTTTGGCGGGAAGATGGCTGAGACTACAAAAAGATTTATATATGAAGTTCAAGGGGACAAACTTCATATGAGAAATCTAGAAATCAAAAAAGATTTTTTATATACATGTTTCAAAATAGAAAATAAATTTAAAGAGGAAGTAGACCCATCTCCTAAAGCCAGGGTAAGCACCAGTGTTTTATTAAAAATAAAGAAAGATTTTGGGACTTATTACGCGGTTATAGATACTAAAGGCTATGAAATCGAATGCCATGCAAAAAGGCTTGTAGACATGTATGGGAAATGGGGTATATCTACGATACCGTACTATCGTAGAGCTATGATGGCATACGAAGAGTTTTGTGGCAGTGGTGAATTTTTGGATAAGTGCATTAAAAAACTTGAGAATTTTGACCATGAATCATGCGGCACGTTGGATAGGAAAGACTTTTTTTACGGAGCAGACGCTCTTCAAGCGAAAATAAGCAATACCGCAGGTGTTCTTGATAGTATGACTGTATATCAACCCAATATGGCTAAGAACTCTATTGGGCTTGTTGGACTTAGTGCTGCTACTAATGCAGGTGTTCAAAATTTCAATTGGGATTCTTTTGCCAGTAAATGGTTTATGCAGCGTATCAATAATAAAGTACCGTATAATAGCAATAAAATTGATATTAAGGATTTTTTGGAATCTAAGGGGATAAGTGTAAATAAACTTGAAACCGACGATGGATACTTTCTTATTGATAAATCAGTTTCGGATATACTAGCTGAAGCAGGTGTAGATCCTAAAGAAATGGAATATTTGGGACCTAATGGTTTTGATGATTGGTATATCACAGGACTTGTTAAGGATGATGGTAGCATTGCATATTCTTTGATTAAAGTGAGAGAACCTATGGATGAGCAAGGTCAAAAGGCGACAGCTATAGTATTTAATTCTATGAATATGACAGCTTTTGAGCAGGTAATATCTGATTCGACTAGCGGAAAAAAAGTTTTGAAAAGTACGGCGGATCAAGCATTGAGAGATATAAATTATATAGTTAAACCTACAGATCATTATAATGATTATGATCCTGATATTTTGGCATATTTCCAAAATCCCGAAAGTGACGGAAGCTATCTTATAGCAGATTTTGCAATTGATAAAGTCGCGCATGATGAAGCTTTTAAAGATGGCGTATATGAATTGCCATTTACATATGAAGAATTTGATGACTACGGTGGCAAAGATACTTTAGATATGCTTGCAATTGCTGGCATATATGATAAAGATGCTAATACTATAACGATAAAGGATCCTGATAACTTATCAGCAAATGAGCAATCAGCGTTATTGCTAATCACAACAGCGAATAGAAATAAGTATTCATTTGCTGCAGAAAATCAGTATCATGCAGATATGTATGATAACACTCCTTCTCCATATATTAAAAAGAAGGGAATTAAATCTGATGCTGGAGTGGGTGAATCTGTGCAAATCAATATTCCAATTAAGGGCGTAACAGTGCCGACATATGAACGTTTCTTTAAGCCATCTAATAGTAAGTATTATAAAGAACAATTCGAGGCGCATAGAAAGGAGTAATATGATAAAATCTGTTTTTAAAACACTAGTCTTTGGAACGGTTTTAGTTGTGGTCAACTGGATTATCGTATTTATTTTGTCAATAGTCAGTTTGTTTTGGGGAGAGGGACTTTTTTATGCTGCTCCGTTAATTATGGCAATAATAAGTTACTTCTTGCTAATGTGGCTATCACACGGCAAAATGGTGGCAGCTATTACATATGTTTTTACTTCTTTTATTTTAAACTTATTCTATCTTGATTTAATAGGCACATTAATAAGCCATTACATTAATAGTGATGCCATATTTGAAATACTATTTTATATTTATAAACCTAGTATTGCATATGGATTGATACTAATAGGAGTAATTATTACGGGTGTATATAAAAGAATAAAATGTAATAAATAATTGTATTCAAAAAGGGACTTCGTAGATTGAAGTCCCTTTTTTCGTATTTCATATGTTTTATTTTTTTTATATATTCTGTTGTTGATTGAACCGATCGCTTCTATAATTATCAGTTATTCTAAACAAAATAGTAACTGAACGAGCTGTTTATTCATCTGCTTTTTTTAAATTCATCTTGTATTCTTCTTCCGCGAGTTTTATCTGCTGCTGAATCTGTTCATTAGTAGTGTGCCTTCCTGTTGTACTAAAGCTATACATATCTCAATATAATATTTCCATTTGCTCGACTCTGATTAATATAACTTGCCCATCAGACATTTCTGTCGTTCATTTCTGTAGAAATAACTCACAGGCAATTTTTTCAGTTTCTTAGAGTACTTTATCTGTTGATTAAGCGATATTTTCCCTTGACTTGGGCGAAGAATACACAATTTTAAGTCTCTTAAATGTCTCAAATGTAAAGAAAAAGAGATTGTCTTTTAAAGATACTAATGATATTATGATTGTAGTGATCAGGTCGCAGAAACTCGCGATGCCTGCGATCGGAAGAAGGACCCAAGGGCCCTTCTTTTCTGTTTTTATAACACTTTTTGAAAGGACATCCATGAAATCAATCAAGCCTTTTCTTACTTACATTCAGCAGATTCAGCACCTTACTCAGAATAAAGGTCTCATCATAAACGATTTGTCTGCAGCACAGGATGCCTTGGAAAAAATTTCCTACTATGCTCTTATTGGTGGTTATAAGGATTTATTCTATGATCGCATGACACGTACATACAAAGCCGGAACCACTTTTGCTGATATTCTTTTGATTTACTATTTTGATGATGCTCTTAGAGATCTTGTTTTTAAATATATCCGTATTATTGAACAAGAGATGCGCTCACATATTTCATATCATTTCTGTGAAATGTACTCTAATAAACAAAGTGAATACTTAAATCCGTCAAACTACTATAATACAAAGCACAGTAAATCCAGTATTCCCAAGTTGATTAACATTCTAAATTATACCGCTAACAATGACTTAGAGCATGAATATATCGTGTATCAAAGAAAAACGTACGGAAATGTTCCACTTTATGCTGTAATGAAGACTCTGACACTAGGACAAACATCAAAAATGTATTCGTTACTATCTCCTTCGTTGAAATCGCGTATCAGCAAGCATTTTTCAGGTGTTTCTCAGCTAGACCTCACAATGCATTTACGCCTACTTACTCATTTCAGAAATGTTTGTGCACACAATGAAAGACTGTTTAGCTATAAGGATAGATATGATATTCCTGATACAGTACTTCATAGAAAGCTGAATATCCCTATGCGTGGGCAGCAATATATTGTTGGTAAAAAGGATATGTTTTCAGTAGTAATTTCATTTAGGTACTTATTATCAGACAAAGATTTTTTTGCATTTAAGAAATCTTTAAGCTCCCTGATTCTAAAGACTGTAAAAGGATCTCCAAATCTTTCAGAGCAAATCTTATTAGCCTCTATGGGATTTCCGTCGAATTGGAAGATGATAACAAGATACAGAAAATAGGTGGCTTTTGTAATATTTTTTGTATTCGACTCAGAAGTGGTCTGGAAGTGGTCTTTTTTAAGAAGAGAACGCCTCAAACCTCCTATTCATGCGGATTTTGTAACGGCTCAATACTTCGAGCCCCGTCTATCGCTCTTTTTAATTAATCCCGAAAGCCTTTAGCATAGAGACTTTCGGGATTTTTTTTATATGTGACGTGATTAGGCATGAGATAAAAAGACTACCTCTTGATTCAAGAGATAGTCTTTTATATCTATTACATTGCGAAAGCAACTGTTCCTAAAAATTCTGTGTTTACCTGAACTTTACCGTTTGTTACTACTGCATCATATGAATGAACCTCACCTGTAACCGTTCTTACATATACTGATATTGTCTTTCCTTCATAAGATTTATCTAGAGAAAATGTGTATTTAGCAGGTGTTTGAAGCTTTGTAAGGCTTACTCCTGCGGCATATGCTCTGATATAGAGAGAACCTTCAACCGGAGTTTTTCCGGACTCTGTTATTACTGTATTAAGAGCCTGTGCTATTTTATCAAATCCGTAGATTGAATCTCCGTTTCTGTCAAGAGCAGGAACAATTGTTGCTGTTATCTTTGATGAATAACCCTTAGGAGCACTTGCAGAACTCAGATCAACAACAACATCCATTAACTTTCCGTTTGAATCTTTTACTGCTACAGTAGCTGAACCTGAATTATTAGATACAGATGCAAAATAATTATTTGATATATCAGATCTGTATACATCAGGATGTTCTGCCATGATTGGGGCTTTATATGCTTCTGACGAATTATTGTTATCTGATGATGGATTACTGCTATTAGTATCAGAAGGCTCTGAGTCTGATGATGCACTATTGTCAATGTTTGTATCAGAAGGTTCTGGGGCTGATGAAGGCTTTGTACCGGCTGTAATTATGACTTTGCCACTATATGCATAGCTGCCATTATCTACAATTCTTCCAACTTCGCCCATGTAAATATCTGTTCCATAATATCCTTGATTTAAAATTGAACCATGAGTAGGTGATGAAATATAACTTCCATTAATGGTAATTGTTCCACCAACAGAAATCATGGGATACCGAGTTCTGTAAGAGGAGTCATCAGAATCAGCTGCGACATTTGAATTGTTGATAACAATATTATGATTTCCGTATTCACCCTGAGCATGAGATTTTATCTGTTCGGGAGCACCGGCTGCAATAATACTGGTACTTGTTACATTTGAATCAGTGATGATAACATCTCCATCAGTTCCGTTACCGTCTTTTCCGGCGATTATGCCATCAGCTGATAAGGTTGAATCTGTTATCTTCACATCTCCATCAGCAGAAATAGAACCGCCTGTAGTAATGTTAGCATTATCAATTGTTAAATCGGCGTTGGTTTTAGGATCAGATGTACTTACTTCGATGTTTCCGGAAACTGTAACAGGATTATCATTTGTTGTAATAATAATATCATCATCAGCTTTGACATCACCAGTTATGTCTTCTGTCAAAGTAAGTTCGCTGTCATCCGGGTTCCAACTAAAGCCTGTACCGCTTGTAGTATCATCATTAAACATATTGGATGCTGTACCAACATATCCTGATGTTCCTGCATAAGCGGTTATCGGAGAACCGATGAGGCTTGCTACAACAAACCCACTCAAAATTTTTGTTACTAAATGTCCTTTCATTAAAAAACTTCCTCCCTGTATTGAATATTAATATAAAAAAACTGCTTACCATAAAGACAAGCAGTTTTCTGACTAAAAAATTGCAACTGGCTGTCTCATTAAGACCCTATAGCTTTGCGTCGCCGGATTGCTCCGGTTTTGCCGATGTATTCTATATTTTTGCTCTCTATTTAATTGGAAACATATCAATTGACCGCATACGACCTGTGTCAGTGTAAACCATATGCAGCTAATATTCAAGTGGAATATTGAAATGGGATGACTTCATAAGGTTTACATATTACTCCTTCTTATCACCAAAGATAAATTTTAGATAATTCTACTAAAGAGGCTTCTAATGTATCATATCTTCTGGGCAAAACCCCGAGGATAAGGCAAAGAAGCATAAGCTTTGCGCTTTAATGAGTAGACGCGCCAATGCATAAATTGATTATAGCGATAAAGTTTATATTGACATTTGCCCTAAAATCCTTGATTATATTTAATATATATTAATTGTATACATGTATAAAAGTATATGCGGAGGAATAAGGTATGAAGAAAAAAATTATATCAATCGTGCTTGCTTCAGCATTTGCGCTTAGCATGATTGGATGTGGAAGCTCTGCGGTAAGCGGCGTGTCAGAGCAGAATGACACCAATGCACAAGAAGCAGGCTCAACCGGTTCGAGTGAGAGTTCAGGAGGCGACCTTAGAGTTATGCTTGAGACTCCTGTTGAATCACTTGATCCACAGCAGGCTACAGACGGTACATCTTTTGAAGTTATCGCCGACTACACAGATGGTCTTATGCAGATGGATGCAGATGGACAGGCAGTAAACGCTCTTGCAGAGAGCGTAGATGTATCAGAGGATGGTCTTACATATACCTTCCACATCCGCAAGGATGCAAACTGGAGTAATGGAGATCCTGTAACTGCGGCAGATTTCGTATTTGCTTGGCAGAGAGCAGTTGATCCTGAGGTTGCTTCTGAGTATTCATATATGCTCAGCGATATCGGACAGATCGTAAATGCCCAGGATATTATCGATGGAAAAAAGGATAAGAGCGAACTTGGTGTAAAAGCCGTTGATGACAAGACTCTTGAAGTTAAGCTCAACGTTTCGGTAAGCTATTTCCTTAGTCTTATGTATTTCCCGACATTTTATCCGGTAAATCAATCTTTCTTTGAGAGCTGCAAGGATACATATGCAACAAGCCCGGAGACAACTCTTTCAAACGGCGCGTTTATTCTTGATGATTATCAGCCGGCAGCTACAACCATTCACCTTACCAAGAACCCTGACTACTACGGAGCAGACAGCGTTAAACTTGAGGGCCTTAACTATCAGGTTATTCAGGATTCACAGCAGGCTCTTATGAGTTATCAGAACGGTGACCTTGATACAACTCTTGTAAACGGTGAGCAGGTTGATCAGGTAAAAGACGATCCTTCATACAAGGCAATCGGTGCCGGATATCTCTGGTATATCAGCCCTAACGTTCAGGCAGTAAAAGAGCTTCAGAATGTAAATATCCGTTATGCCATCACAATGGCACTTAACCGTGAAGCAATTACAACAGATGTCCTTAAGGATGGTTCAGCTCCTACTTACACAGCAGTTCCTATGGATTTTGCAGCAGGTCCCGACGGATCGGATTTCTCAGCAGATCAGGAGAAGTTCAAAGATGTCTGCAGATTTGATGCGGCTGCAGCAGTAGATTACTGGAACAAAGGACTTGCGGAACTTGGCACAAAAGAAATTACTATTACAATGATCCACGATGCAGACGATGCTCCCATCAAGGTGGCACAGGTTGTTAAGGAACAGCTTGAGACAACTCTTCCCGGACTTACTGTTGAACTTCAGCAGATGCCCAAAAAGGAAAGAGTTCAGCGTATGCAGGAAGGTGACTTTGAACTCGGACTTACACGTTGGGGACCAGATTACGCAGATCCTATGACATACCTCGGAATGTGGATATCCAAGAATGCCAACAACTATGGTCTTTGGAGCAATTCTAAATACGATGAGATAATTAACGAGTGCACAACAGGTGAGACAGCAATGGATGCAAAAGCTCGTTGGGCAGCACTCTATGATGCAGAGCAGATCGTGATGGATGAAGCGGTTATCTTCCCGCTTTACACACAGTGCAATGCTGAACTTATTTCTACAAACGTAAGTGGAATTGAATTCCATCCTGTAGCACTTAACAGGGTTTATAAGAATGCAGAAAAGAAATAATCAAATAAACTAAAATTACTGCGAGAGGAAGAGTAGTGATTTTCTATTTTCCTCTCGCTTTTTATCTTTTGGGGTAAATATGAAAAAATACATACTAAAACGAGTGATCACAGCAATATTTACTTTGCTGGCGATCACATTGATTCTTTTTATATTGATGCAGCTCATGCCCGGCTCACCATTTAATGATGAGAAGCTGAATGAATCTCAGAAAGCTGCGCTGTATGCCAAATATGGTTTGGACAAACCGATCGTTGTTCAGTTTTTCCGTTATGTTACCAATATGTTTAAGGGAGACCTTGGTGTCAGCTACAAGATTTCCAAGAATACTCCTATCACACAGCTGATTGCATCCAGACTTCCGATATCAATCGGTGTTGGATTTGCAGCAGTTTTTATCGGGGCAATCGTAGGTCTTTTACTGGGACTTCTTGCAGCATTCAAAAGAGATACTGCTTGGGATACGCTCGCAACAGTAATTTCGGTTATTGGTGTATCGGTTCCATCCTATGTTTTTGCTCTTGCACTTTCTTATCAGTTTGGATTTAAGCTTGACTGGTTTCCGATGCTCTTTTCAGCAAAGGATGTTATTCGTTCAAGCGTATTGCCGTCGATATCGCTTTCCATGTTTACCATGGCTTCAATTGCGAGATTTACGAGAGCGGAGATGATCGAAGTTCTGGGCTCGGATTATATGCTTCTTGCTGAATCCAAGGGACTTTCGGGTAATAAGCTTGTGTTTTCACATGCTCTCAGAAACGCTCTTATTCCGATTATTACAGTGTTGGCACCACTTGTTGTTGATCTTATGACGGGATCACTTGTTGTGGAAAAGATCTTTTCCATACCCGGAGTCGGATCACTGCTTGTAAACGCAATCCAGTCTAATGACTATAACGTTGTTATAGCCCTTAGCTTCATATATTCAGCAATGTACATCGGCATCATGCTGGTGGTAGATATTCTATACGGCGTTATAGATCCCAGAATCCGCGTGGCAAAGGAGGCAGACTGATATGGTAGAAACAGCTATTGATAAAGAATCCTATGTCCCTGTGGAAGCGGATTTCAGATTAAAAGGAAAAACAGCGGATGACTTCGTTGATACAAACTTTGCTTCACAGAATTTCTGGAAAGAAGTAGTAGCAAGATTTTGGCGTAAAAAGAGCGCTGTGATCGGTCTTGTGTTTGTTATTATCATTTCATTTTTTGCCTTTGTAGGCCCTGTGATGAATGAGTATACCTACTCGGGACAGAACCTTGATCAGAAAAACCTTGCGCCCAGAATACCGATTATTGAGTACACAGGCTTTTTTGACGGGCATGAAAATATCAAGACTACATCAGGTACCAAGACTGTGAACTATTATTTCGAGAAGCATCTTCCTGATACCTTCTACTGGTTTGGAAGTGATAACTTCGGAAGAGATATATGGACCAGAACATGGTCAGGAGCACAGGTTTCACTTATTATCGCAGTTGCGGCAGCTATTATCGATATGATTATTGGTATGAGTTACGGCCTTGTTTCCGGATACTTTGGAGGCAAAGTGGACATGGTACTTCAGAGAATCTTAGAGATTGCCAATGGTATTCCGAGACTTGTTATAGTTACGCTTCTTCTCTTACTGTTTAAGCCGGGTATGATCACTATAATCATAGCCCTTATGCTTACTGAGTGGGTTGGAATGAGCAGAATCGCAAGAGCTGAGATGCTCAAGTTAAAAGAGCAGGAATTTGTCCTTGCATCCAGAACTTTAGGCGCCGGAAATATGCATATCATATTTAGTGAGGTACTGCCTAACATCATCGGACCTATCATTACACAGGTTATGTTCTCTATTCCTACAGCTATTTTTACAGAAGCATTTCTTTCGTTTGTAGGACTTGGAATACCTGTACCGAGGTGTTCGCTGGGATCACTTATTTCTGAAGGATTTAACAGCTTTACAACACATCCTTATCAGATAATCCCACCTATCATCGTGATGGCTCTTTTGATGCTTAGTTTTAATCTGGTGGCAGACGGACTCAGAGAAGCGCTTGATCCAAAGTTAAAGGAGATGTGACCCATATATGAGTGAAGAAAAGAAAAGAGAAAAAATACTTGAGGTCAAAGATCTTGACATCACTTTTAAGACTACTGCCGGAAAAGTTCATGCGATCCGTGGAGTAAATATAGATCTGTATCAGGGCGAGACTGTTGCTATAGTTGGTGAGTCGGGCTCGGGTAAATCGGTAACCATGCGTGCGGCAATGGGAATCCTTGCCAAGAATGCCGAGGTTAATTCAGGAGAGATCATCTACAGATACCGCGATAATAAAGGCGGGATCGATTACAACCCTGACAGTGATGAGACAGCACAGTGGAAAGAAGCTGATATTTTAAAGCAGGATAAAAAGTGGATCAGAAAGCATATCAATGGTCGCAGGATGGCAATGGTATTCCAGGATCCCATGACCAGTCTTGATCCTACAATGACTATCGGCAAGCAGATCATGGAAGGTATGATCTGGCATTACAAGCTTGATAAAAAGGATGCATATAACAGATCGGTCGAACTTATGAAGGAAGTAGGTATCGAGGATGCCGAAAAGAGAATGAAGCAGTATCCTCATCAGCTTTCCGGTGGAATGAGACAAAGAGTGGTTATTGCCATAGCTCTTTCCTGTAATCCGGATCTGCTTATCTGCGATGAGCCTACAACTGCTCTTGACGTTAATATTCAGGCAAAGATTCTTGAGCTTATCAAAAAGGTGCAGAAGGAAAGAGATATTGCAGTTATCTATATTACCCATGATCTTGGCGTTGTGGCTAAGGTGGCAGATTACGTAAATGTTATGTATGCAGGTAAGATCGTAGAAGTCGGTAATATCAATGAGATATTCTATGACCCCAGACATCCGTATACTTGGGGACTTTTATCGGCTATGCCGGATCTTGGAACTGATGATGACAGGCTTTATACGATTCCGGGCTCACCACCAAATCTTTTGCATGAAAAAGAGGGTGATGCCTTTGCTCCGAGAAATGCCTACGCTCTTGAGATTGATGATAAGCTTGAACCTCCTATGTTCAAGATAACAGAGACTCATTCGGCGGCAACATGGCTTCTTGATGAGAGGGCGCCGAAGGTTGAGATGCCTGTGGAATTAAAGGCGAGAATTGAGAGAATGAAAAAGGAGGCACAGGCAAATGGCAGCAAATTATAATGCAGCGCCTCTCCTTGAAGTAGAGGGACTTAGACAGTATTTTCCCGTAAGTAAGACATTTACGGTTAAGGCTGTGGAAAATGTCAGTTTTAAGGTTTATCCCGGCGAGACCTATGGCCTTGTTGGAGAGTCGGGTTCGGGAAAATCTACGATTGGCAGAAGCATAATAAGACTTTATGATCCGACTGACGGTAAGATTACTTTTGACGGAATGGATATTTCCGGCAAGATGAGCAAAGATACCAAGGAGAATCTAAGGGTTCAGATGCAGATGATCTTCCAGGATCCTATGGCTTCGCTTAATCCCAGAAAGAAGATCAAGGATATTATCGGAGAAGCCCTTGATATTCATCATGTTTGTAAGAGTAAAGATGAAAGGGATAAGAAGGTAGAGGCAATCCTTAATAAGGTTGGACTTGCCAAGGAGCATGCCGATCGTTATCCTCATCAGTTTTCCGGCGGACAGAGGCAGAGAGTTGGCATTGCAAGAGCTCTTATCCTGAATCCCAAGCTTGTTATAGCTGATGAGTGTATTTCGGCTCTTGATGTTTCTATTCAGGCGCAGGTTGTAAACCTTATGAAGGACATTCAGGAGGAGCTTGGAACGGCATATCTTTTTATTGCCCATGATCTTTCTATGGTCAAGTACATTTCAGACAGGATCGGTGTTTTGCACTTGGGACATCTTCTTGAAACGGGAACAACGGATGAGATTTTTAATAATCCGATACATCCTTATACGAAGAGTCTTTTATCGGCAATTCCCATTCCAAATCCTGAGCTTGAAAAGAGTCGTGAAGCTATAAGCTATGATTACAAGACATCTGGAATTGATTACAATAAGGGAACGGAACATTTAGTCGACGGAACTCATTTTGTGAAGTGTACAGATGAGGAATTTGAGGCTTGGACCAAGGCATAAAAGCAGTGCATAAATAGATTGTGCACAAGATAAAATAATGTTAGAATCGTGGATATGGACTAGGAGTTCATATCCACGTTTGTTCTATATAAGGAGTACTATTTATGACAGATTACAAGTTACTTGCAGCACAGATAAAAGCTATGGCAGAAGATGAGCCAAATTTCATCTCGGTATTGTCCAATGCTTCAGCACTTCTGTATGAAGACATTGAAGATCTTAATTGGGCAGGATTCTATCTTATGGATAAGGGATCTCTTTTACTGGGACCATTCCAGGGAAAAGTTGCATGCATCAGAATTCAGCTCGGGAAGGGCGTTTGCGGAACAGCAGCAGGAAATGACGAGACACAGCTTGTTGCAAATGTTCACGAATTTGCAGGACACATCGCATGCGACAGTGCATCCAATTCTGAGATTGTTGTGCCGCTTCACAAAGATGGCAAGGTTGTAGGAGTACTTGATATAGACAGCCCCAGTCTTAACAGATTTAATGAGGATGACAAGGCAGGGCTTGAACTGTTTGTCAAGACTATTGAAGAAGTAACAGATTTTTCCGCTATTTCTTTAAGCTAAATTATAAAGAGGATAAGAGTATGGACAGTAGGATTTCTTTTTCAAGTGATTATACCAAGGGGGCGCATCCCAAGATCTTACAGAGGCTTTCTGAGATTAACTTCGAGCAGATAGACGGATACGGAACGGATCATTATTGCAGGGAAGCCGCGGATAAGATAAAAAAGGTATGCGGATGCCCCGATGCAGACGTATTTTTCCTGGTCGGAGGAACTCAGACCAACCAGACTATTACCGACATGCTCCTTGAGCCTTATGAAGGAATTGTCGCAGCGAGCACAGGGCATGTTGCCGCGCACGAGGCGGGAGCAATAGAGCATGCGGGACACAAGGTGCTGACTATTCTGAACGTGGGAGAAGAGAGAGATACAGAGCGATACGGAGATAGTATAGGCAAGATTTCTGCGGTTGAGCTTAAGAAGTTCATCGACTCTTTCTATGCGGATGAAAGTCATGAGCATATGGTATTTCCCGGTGCGGTTTATATTTCGCATCCTACGGAGTACGGAACTCTTTATACCAAAAAAGAACTTGAGGACATTTCAGCGGTATGTAAAGAGTACAAGTTGCCTCTTTTCCTCGACGGAGCAAGGCTTGGATACGGTCTTATGAGTAAGAGAACCGATGTTACGATCAAGGATATAGCAAGGCTTACCGATGTTTTCTATATCGGAGGAACCAAGGTGGGCGCACTCTTTGGAGAAGCTGTCGTATTTCCAAAGGGAGTAACGGTTAAGCATCCTATCCCTGTTATAAAGCAGCACGGAGCGCTTCTTGCGAAGGGATGGCTTCTGGGACTTCAGTTCGATACGCTCTTTACGGACGATCTTTATTTCGAACTGGGCAAAAATGCTATAGATAAAGCAGAGATTCTCAAGAAAGGACTGATTGAGAGAGGCTATAAGCTGTTTTTGGATTCGCCTACGAATCAGCAGTTTGTCATAATGCCGAATGATAAGCTCGCGGAACTTAAGAATAATGTCGGATACGGATTTTGGGAAATTTACGACGAGAAGCACACGGTTATAAGATTTGCGACCGATTGGGCGACGACAGAGCAGGATATCGAGCGTCTTTTTGAGTTCCTTTGATCATGCAGTGACAAAATAATGGTCTTGCATGAATTAAGAGTATGTAGTATTATATATGCATTAATTATATTGGAAAAGCAATGACGAAGACAGTATGGAGCATTCGAAAGCTTGCAGAGAGCCGATGGTTGGTGCGAATCGGCGCGAGTAGGAACTTACAGAAAATCACTTCTGAGCTGCGAAATTGAACTTTCAGTAGATTTCGCCGTGTGTCCGGGCGTTAACGGGAAGCGTATTCAACCGGGATGTTGTTTGACAGATCTTGGCGCGTATGTGTAAACAGGTGGTATAACGAGAGTACATTAATGGCCTCGTCCTTTTTACAAAGGACGGGGCTTTATTATATCAAAAGATAAATCTTTTGATATAAACAGTTTAGAAAGAGAGGAGTTTTCAAATGTATAACAAAGTCGAAACCGATATGAATTTTGTCGGCAGAGAAAAGAAGATTGAAGAGTTCTGGAAGAAAGAGGACATTTTCAAAAAAAGTGTGGACACCAGAAGTAAGGGCGAGATGTATATGTTCTATGACGGCCCTCCGACAGCTAACGGAAAACCTCATATCGGACATGTTCTTACACGTGCTATCAAAGATATGATTCCCAGATATCGCACTATGAAAGGTTATACAGTTCCTCGTAAAGCCGGATGGGATACACACGGTCTTCCCGTTGAGCTTGAAGTTGAGAAACTCCTTGGTCTTGATGGAAAAGAGCAGATCGAAGAGTACGGAATGGAGCCTTTCATCCAGAAATGTAAGGAATCTGTTTGGAAATATAAGGGAATGTGGGAGGATTTCTCCGGCACAGTAGGTTTCTGGGCTGATATGGAGCACCCCTACATAACATATGATGACAACTTTATTGAGTCCGAGTGGTGGGCTCTTAACGAGATCTGGAAAAAAGGTCTTCTTTACAAGGGATTCAAAGTAGTTCCCTACTGCCCTCGTTGCGGAACACCTCTTTCATCACACGAGGTTGCCCAGGGCTATAAGCTTTTGAAAGAGCGCACAGCGGTAGTTCGTTTCAAGGTTAAGGATGAGGATGCATATTTCCTTGCATGGACAACAACACCTTGGACACTTCCTTCTAATATCGGTCTTTGCGTTAACCCTGATGAGAAATATATTAAGGTTAAGGCTGTAGACGGCAATGTATATTATCTTGCAGAAGCACTTGCAGATAAGGTGCTTGGTTCTCTTGCAAAGGAAGAGGGACAGAAGGCATACGAAGTTCTTGAAACATACGTAGGAACAGACCTTGAGTACAAAGAATATGAGCCTTTATATCAGTGCGCAGCTGACGAAGCTCAGAAACAGCACAAAAAGGCATTTTTTATCTATTGTGATACATATGTAACTATGTCAGACGGTACAGGTATCGTACACATTGCTCCTGCATTCGGTGAAGACGATGCACGTGTTGGACGTAAGTATGATGCACCTCTTGTACAGATGGTAGATTCAGAGGGTAAATTAAGACCCGAAACTCCTTTCGGTGGTATGAGATGTAAACCTACTCAGAAAGAAATGGATGAGGGTGCTGTAAGCGCGGATCCCGAGGTATTAAAAGACCTTGATAAGAGAGGACTTTTGTTCGCTGCACCTAAGATGGAGCATGATTATCCTCACTGCTGGAGATGTGGAACACCTCTTCTTTACTATGCTCGTTCATCTTGGTTCATCAAGGTTACAGAAGTTAAAGACGATCTTATTCGCAATAACAAGGAGATCAACTGGATCCCTGAGTCAATCGGTAAGGGACGTTTCGGTGATTGGCTTGAGAATATTCAGGACTGGGGTATCTCACGTGACAGATATTGGGGAACACCTCTTAATATCTGGGAGTGTGACGACTGCGGACACCAGCTTTCAGTTGGTTCAAGAAAAGAGCTTGCTGAGCTTTCGGGAGATCCTTCAGCTGAGACTACAGAACTTCACAGACCTTATATTGATAAATTTGAAATCACTTGTCCTAAGTGTGGCAAGAAGATGCACCGCGTAAAAGAAGTTATCGACTGCTGGTTTGATTCGGGAGCAATGCCTTTCGCACAGCTCCACTATCCATTTGAGAATAAGGAACTCTTCGAGAAGCAGTTCCCTGCTCAGTTCATTTCGGAAGCTGTAGACCAGACAAGAGGATGGTTCTATTCACTTCATGCTGAGGCAACACTTCTTTTCAACAAGCCTGCATTTAAGAACGTTATCGTTCTCGGACTTGTACAGGATGAGAATGGACAGAAGATGAGTAAGTCCAAGGGTAATGCGGTAGATCCTTTCGATGCACTTGCTAAATACGGCGCAGATGCGATCAGATGGTACTTCTATGTAAACAGTGCACCTTGGCTTCCAAGCCGTTTCTCAGGTGATGCCGTTCAGGAAGGACAGCGTAAGTTCCTCGGAACGCTTTGGAATACATATGCATTCTTTGTGCTTTATGCTAACATTGACGGATTTGATGCCGCTAATTATAAACTTGAGCCCGATAAGCTCACAGTTATGGATAAATGGCTTCTTAGTAAGCTCAACAGCTGCGTGAAAGCGGTTGATGAGAACCTTGGAAATTACAGAATCCCTGAAGCAGGAAAGGCGCTTGATAACTTTGTTGACGAGATGTCCAACTGGTATGTTCGTCGCAGCAGAGAGCGTTTCTGGGCAAAGGGAATGGAGCAGGATAAGATCTCAGCTTACATGACTCTTTATACAGCACTTGTAACAATCTGCAAGGCTGCAGCACCGATGGTTCCTTTCATGACTGAGGAAATCTATCAGAACCTTGTAAGAAAGAGCTTTGCAGATGCTCCCGAGAGTATCCACCTCTGCGACTTCCCTGCTGTAGATGAGTCATTCATCGATCAGAAGCTTGAGAAGGATATGGAAGAAGTTCTTGATATCGTAGTACTCGGCCGTGCAGCAAGAAATGCAGCAAACATCAAGAACCGTCAGCCTATCGGAACAATGTACGTTAAGGCAGAAGAGACTGTAGGAGAGTTCTACAAAGAGATCATCAAAGAAGAGCTCAATGTTAAGGAAGTTTCTTTCACAGATGACGTAAGAGATTTCACAAGCTACAGCTTCAAGCCTCAGCTTAAGACACTCGGACCTAAGTATGGCAAGAATATCGGAGCTATCAAGGCTTACCTTGAGAAGCTTGACGGAAATGCCACAATGGACGAGCTTAATACAAACGGCAGCATCAAGTTCAATGTAAATGATGTTGATGTAGAGCTTGTTAAGGATGACCTTCTTATCGAGATTGCTCAGAAGGAAGGATTCATTTCACAGGAGAACTGGGGAATCACTGTTGTTCTTGATACAAATCTCTCAGAAGAACTTATCAAAGAGGGATTCGTGCTTGAAGTTATCAGTAAGATCCAGACAATGCGTAAGGATTCCGGTTTTGAGGTAATGGATCACATCAAGGTATCACTTAACGGAAACGATAAGCTTGCACAGATCGTTAAGGACAATAACGATAGTATCGCAACAAAGGTTCTTGCTAACGAGATTGTATTCGGCAGCGACGTAGCCAATGCTAAAGAATGGGATATCAACGGCGAGAAGGTTACTATCGGCGTTGAGAAAGTCTGAAAAATATATTTTTAAATAAGATTTGATCGGAAAATCCGGAAAGCAACAGCTTTCCGGGTTTTTTTGGTTTGCGCGCCATGGGCGCGCTCTAACGGGTGCAAGTCCCGAACACGCCCAGATAGTGGGAAGTGTATAGCCGAACAGCAAGGGTGTCCATCGTGAGGTGGAATCTGAAGGAAGCTGTAAGCAAATCTCTGGT
>JAGAAO010000090.1 GCA_017615275.1 Butyrivibrio sp. | reverse complement strand
TTTCTTTATTTTTCTTTATCTTTCTTTATCTTCCTGCTAAGTTCCACAGATTTTATGATTCTTTCAACAAGTTCATCCCTTGATGTATGTTTATCATTCTTCTCATCATATTCCCAATATGAGAAATCTCCGATCCTGACTTCGTAATAACCGGTTTCCTTATGCAGATAGATCAGTGAATCTGCGATAGATTCCGCAAATTTCTGCAATTCTTCATCATCTGCCGTATCAAGATCTATTCCGGTAAAAGTAACCTGCGTTTCAAAAGTACAGTATTTACTTCCCTCTATGGCATCTTCCATAGATTCAAAGAATTTTTCTTTAAACGGTCCTCTGTAAAACATATAAGTATCAAATCTGTAATATTCATAAGATCCTACATAAGGAATATCTTTAAAGTAACGATCCCTGAGTTCGTTCTGATACTTTACCAGTTCTTTGCCATAGTGAACCGTATTCCATTTATCATGGTAATGATCCTCGAAATCATCACCCAGCCCTTCAATCCAGAACTCAAGACCTTCTTCATCCGTTGCAGTCATTCTGAGGCTATATCCGATCTCCGAACCGACATTTTCAACCTTCACATTAAAACTGTGATTGGGATATTTCTTCTCAAGTCTGGCTTCTATATCACGTTTTATCACATAGCGCTCTATAGCCGATCTATGCCCAAGGAACCGCATGATCACTCCCAAAAAGCCAACTACCAGAGTTGCCATAACAACTATCACTGAAATAAAAACCGCTCGCTTTGCTTTCTTCATCTCGGCATCCTACCTTCTCTCAAATGCGCAGTTTTTTAATCCACAACATCATTCTGAAAACGTGACAAATGCTCAAACGGCAGGATCAATCTGCCTCGATACAAACCGCATCCGTCATTTATAAGGCTGTTATTGATAGCGCCAAACATGCTGACATCAACTTCTGACAGTTCAAGCTTCTGAAGCAGCATGCCTCTCTCAAACGCTTCGTCAAAATAAATGCACTTCCCCGGAACGATCATATCCCTTCTGCTTCTCTCTTCTTGCTGCTTTTTCTCATATCCAAGATGATTCGCGGGGCCTATCTCCGCGTAATCATCCATATCTTTTGTTCGAAGCTGTACTTCTATATAGCACCTTGATTCATTGTCGTACAGTGTTATGTGAAGCGACTGATAACCGTACGAACTCGGCTTTTCTATATAATCTCTGAAATAAGGTCTTAACTTTTCATCCAATCTTCTTGAAATAAATTCATCTTTTGTTGCGGAAACTTCTGCGGTAAATCCCTGTCTTTCAAGGAAATCGGGAAGCATCGACGCAATCTCATATAAGTAATTAAGCTCGGTCTCTTCTCTTTTTGCCTTATCCCTCATGTGACACTTAGGCATTGAGATAACAATCCTATATGCAATAAGATCCCTGAAATGTTCTATTCTGCTCTTTAACTCCGCTATATCAGGAAAAGTCCCTTTCTCTTTATAATAATCGTATATCGTCTCAACGATATAAGCATTAAACTTTTCTTCCGCTCGTATAAGAGACTTGATCCTCCCCTTAAACGTAAACGCAAGCTGCGGATATTCTTTGGTCATGTATTTGTACAATTCCCGTATTCTCTGTGACTGAGAAGTAAGGAAATCATTATGCACCAGAAGTTCTTCAATCCTTAGAAGGAAGTTACTGTGGATCATATCCACACCGTTTCCCGTCTCGATAGCCGATTCTTTCAGATCGTTCGAATACTTTCGGATTATCTTAAGTACTGTATCCCCGTTGTACAGATAGTCATTTAATGTAACCATTTCTGCCTCCCAAAAAGCCGGTCTTCTCATCTCCTCATCAACTGTTTTTCTTTATCTTTCCCCATTCGCCGATCAGCCGTTCCAAGTTCCATGCCGCATTCGCAGGGCTGGTCGACGGAAGGCAGATTGCAGGTCTTCCGACAAGCTTCTCTGTATATTTATTATAATACTTAAGAGCCGTCTTGCCGTTAACGTATATATCTTTTATATCTGCTACTTTTAGTATCTCATTAAGATTGTTCGCTGTCACGTTTCTTATGCTCGAATCTGAAGAACCTTCAATCTCGCAGGAATGAATCACATCCCAGACGGCAATATGATTGCGGATAAGAAGCGCTTCCGAATCCTTATCATATACAGGGGCGATTGGATGAAGTATCATAATGGTTCTTTCCTTTCTGCTATAACACCTGCTGCCTTCATAGACTCAAGCTCTTTTGAATAAAACTTATCACTTCTTGCAGCGATTGCATCAAGGTGCAACCTCACTCTATATCCAAGTTTAACAGCATCCATAACAGTTTTGTATACGCAGCATCTGCCGTCTACACCAACAACGTCGATTGTATCGATTACCATTTCTTTCAATCTCTTGAAAAAAAGATCGTTAGAAAATGCGCTTGGAATCTTTTTCAAAAAGATATCATCCGAAACAATCTTAAGTTCATCAGCAAATTTATAATCTTCCGAATCCCCAAGAAGCCCTACGTTCTTAATGTATATGACAGGAATATTATTTTCTTTTGCGTAAGCTATATGAGCGTTAACAGCGTCAATCAAATCTGCCCTGTAGAATTCCATATACTTTTCTTGAATATCAATTACCAGAAGCAATTCCATTTACATATCCTCATGATTTCTCATTGTTCAAGTCATTATTTTGAAATTATAATTATTCCCGAGCAAAATGATTTTGGTTCGAAGATAACATTCGGAAAACTCTCTCTTAATTCATCAAGAACAAAATAGCTCTCGTCATCATCCCAGTCGTCACCGGCAGTTTTCTTGCACTCTTCAAGCTCATGCCTGTTTGCAAAAGTAACATCACCGATAAGGATTTTTCCATCGTCATTTAGTCTGTCCAAAAGTTCTTTTATGAAATCAGGCTTCTGCTCGTCACTTAAATGGTGAAAAGAATATGTGCCTACAATGTAGTCAAATTTCTTTTCCCTTAAAGGTTCAACCAAACCGTCAGCAATATCGCCCTTGTACAGCTTTGCATTTGGCATTTTCTCGCCGGCAAGCTCTATCATTCTCTGCGAAAAATCCTGTCCGAAGATCTCACATCCGTTCTCGTAAAGCTTTGTTGCAAGGGTTCCCGTTCCAAAGCCTATATCCAAAACTTTCGCATTTTCTGTTGTCATTATCTCTTGGAATATTCCTCCCAAAACGTTTTTATATCCGGCAAACGGAAAGCTGTCCGCTTCTTCCGAAAGCCCTACAGCTTTGTCATATCCATCTGCCCATAAGTCAAATCCTTTGTTGTCTAACATATATTTTCGCCTTTCTTATTTCTCAATCACATAATAGATCAAGTCCCTTTTAAGTCCTTGATATTCAATTCCATTTTCAACCAAACGGTCATACTTCATTCCGCATTTCTCCATGACTCTCCCTGAAGAATCATTTCCCGCAAAATAAGAAGCATATATTTTTGCAGCGACTTTTTCTTTAAAACAATAATTCAAGAAAACTTTTAAAGCCTCTGTGGCATACCCGTTATTCCAATACTTCGAGCCGATACAATATCCTATTTCTATAGCATCGTTCTCAACCGCAAAGTGAAGAATGATTCCGATAAGTTTTCCTGTATAATTCAAACGGATTGCAAACATATTGCTCATATTCAGGTACGGCGCAAAGTCGAAGTTTTCAAGTGACTCCTCATATTTACAAATGAATGTTTCCAGAACCTTTTTGTCATTTGCCACATTGTAAAAGAATTCTTCTTTATCACTATCTTTTAAATTACTGATCTCAAGTCTTGCTGTCTTCATGTCATAAATCACTTTCAAATATTTTGCACGTATTTCCTTATTGTTTCATCGCTCCACACATGCACTTCAATATACCTTTCGGGACCGTGCACGCCGTCGTTGTTCCACTCCTGCGGTAAGCCGTATTTGTCTATTATCCCGAGAATCTCATCATATGTATAGAGCTTGCGTCTATACTCTTTACCATCATTTACCTTTGGACTAAATGTAGGCATAGAATCTCCGTATGTAAATGATATTTTTCTCGGATCAAATTCTTCAACAGGAATCTTGATGTACTCAGGCCGTTCATACCATGAATACAGCCAGGGACTGTGCTCCACAACCATGTACTGGGGATGGGGAATTTCTATTATCCCGCCTTTTGCCAAAAACTCTTTTTGAAGAATCTTTTCGCAATTACTCCTGTTGGCAATATATTCTTTATCCCTTTGAGCACACATTGAACCCGGACGCTGCACCTTAATCTGTTCAAGCAGCTTATTCCCTTCGTCCTCGGGAAGAGCCGTCATACTATTAAACGGTCCTGTTCTTTTGTCAAAATAATGATATAGGTACATGGTATCTCCTTGATCACAAGTTATACTGCATGAAGTTTCCGTTGTGCACGAAACCATATGCAGTGTAGAGTTTAACGCCCATGTCGGAAGCTGTGATCTGCACCGCACCACAGCCGTACTTTCTTGCTTCTTCAACAACTCTGTGAAGCAGCTCTTTTGCGATACCCATGCGTCTGTAGCCCGGATCTGTGTACATGCTTGAAAGAAGCCCTATCCTTCCCGACGGACAACTAAAATACGGAGGCTTTTCAACAAAAGACATGCCGCTTGTTCCGATTATCTTATCTCCATCAAGTGCAAGCCACGACACAAAAGTTCCATCATTCATGTGCCTGTGATAGTAATCTGTCAGTGCGGGAACAAGATCGATTTTTTCTGTCGCGCCTTCTTCACGAAGCTGTTTGATCCTCATGTCAATAAACGTCCCAAGATCACTTTCAGTCATAAGCCTGTAAACAATATCCATGCTACCTACCTCCCTGAATAAAGAATTTTTCATGCTTTGGTTTATAATACCTTCTCCATCAGATCAAACTTTCCTTTTCGCCAGTTTGCATATCCTCTTGGCTCAAATCCATCGTGTCTGTACAATCTCTGGGCAAAAGGATTCTCCGTAAAAACATCCAATCTGATTGATTTATAACCCATTTCTTTTACCTGCTCTTCTATATGCGAAAGCACTTTTTTACCGATTCCTCTGTTCTGAATACTCGGCGAAACACAGAATCTGTGCAGAATATATGCTGAGTTTCCGTCACCTTCCCATTTAGCATTCTCGTATAGATCCGTGCAAATATATACCAACCAAATTGTCTTGCAGGATTTCTTTTGACCTGTCCACAAATCTGTTTAGCAATTCATCCATTACAATTTCCTCATCATCCAAATTGCATCAACATAAGTTCCGTCGGAATACTTCATATTGTCAGGGAAACGTCCGTGCTCCCTAAATCCAAGCTTCTCATAAAGAGCTATAGCATTCTCGTTATCCGCAATAACCTCAAGCTCCGCCTGCTCATAACCACACTGTCTTGCTACATCAAGAACAGTCTCGAGCATTATCTTTCCTATGCCTGCGCCGCAATATTCTTTATAAAGTGCGATTGCAACATCACATCTGTGGCTGTATCTCTTGTAACCTCCAAGTCTCATAAGCGAACAATTTCCGATATGTTTGCCATCAATAGTTGCAATGAGCATGAGTTCTTTGTCATCTTCGATCTTAGACTTTATGAAGCTCTCTTCCTGCTCCGGTGTAAGCGTAATTTCCTCAGGTTCTCTTATAAGATATGGTGTCTCACCTGCAGTTACTTTCATATATTCAATAAGTGCCGCTCCGTCGCTTACTTCAGCATTTCTAAGAACAATCTCACGTCCAAGCTTGTCTTTTCTTGTTATCGGTCCAAATTTCATGTCTAAATCTCCTTCCGGTCTTATATAAATTTCTTCATTACCAAAACTTTTGAGGTCTTATCTCCCCATGTCATAGAGTCTTCATATTGTCCAACAAATCCCATCTTCTGCCAGAACGGAATCACATTGGGGCTATGGTCATTTACTACATCGATGCGAATATTCTTTGCTCCAAGTCGGAGCACCATCTCCTCAAAGAGCCTGTACACGCCGGCTCCAATGCCCTTACTCTGCATCTTTTTATCCAGCATCATAAGTGACAGATACACGGACTTATCCTCCCGGATCATGTAATCGATGATTCCGACAGGTTTTCCGTCATCTTCGATGATCGTCGAAAAAAAACCATGCTCCTTCATTTCAGTTATTTCGTGAAGGATGAAGTCTCTATCGACTCGGTCGTGCCACAAATGATGAATAAGAAACTCTTCATTTGAATTGTAAATGTCTGTTATAACCTGTAAGTCTTTATCTTCGATTTCTCTTATAAGCATGTTCTGTCCAATCTGTAGTCTGTCCGGTCTGTAATCCGATCGACTTGTATTATGTTTGGCATATTCATAAATTCAGCTATATAGCTATTTTCATCATAATGTACCTAAGGACTTCAAAATTTTTCGTTTTAGGTACATTTTCAGCTTTTTCTCTTCATCCCCAAGCGTCCCATGACCGTAAAATGTACCTAACAGCTTCAAAACTTTTCGTTTTAGGTACATTTTCAACTTTTTCTCTTCATTCCCAAGCGTCCCATGACCGCAAAATGTACCTAACAGCTCCAAAACTTTTCGTTTTAGGTACATTTATAACTTTTCTACTAAAAGTCATCTCCCGGTTGTATCTTTCCATCTTTTACGAGCAGCTTCTCCGTAGCGATATTATCTACGAATACGCGATCGTGCGATACGAACACAAGCGTTCCCTCGTACTCAATAAGGAGTCGCTCCAAAGCCTCAATTGAGGGTATATCCAGATAATTCGTGGGCTCATCAAGAATCAGGAAATTCACGTCCGATACAAAAAGCATCGCAAATGACAGCTTCATTCTCTCTCCGCCCGATAAATCTCTTGCCTTCTTTGCTATATCTTTTTCGGTCAAAAGAAGTCTCGCAAGAATTATTCTCGCTATGCTCTCAGGCTGAATGCTGACATTTCTTACATTCTCAAGAACAGTTTTTTCCATGTCTATCTGAGACATATTCTGTCTTGCATAACCGATCTTAGCCCCCGGAACAACATAGATTCCGGCGCGCTTTTCTATAAGCTCAAGCAGCGTCGTTTTGCCCGCACCGTTATCACCTACAAGTGCCACCTTCGAGCCATTCTTTATCATAAAGTTCGCATCATCGAAAATCAGCTTATCATCATAGCCAAACGTCACATGTTCGCCGCGTATGACAATTGGATTCTTGGGCGGATTGGTCAGTCTGAAATCAGGACGCGCCACAGGCTCTTCCTTGGGTTTTTCTTTTACCTCCATGTGCTCGATACGCTTTAATACATTCTCCGCACTCTTTTCCATGTTCCGAGCCTTATCCTCAGGCTTTCTGTTTCCGCACAAAGCAAGCGCTTTTGCTTCGCTCGAAGAAAGGTTCTTTGGCTTTTTATCCAAAGTCTTAGCCTTGGCTTTCTTCTGCCTGTACACGCTCTGAAGCCTTTTCTTTTCCGCCTGATACTTCTCGTACTCCGCAAGATCACTTTTTACCCTGAGTTCTTTCTGAGCCATGTAATCATCATAATTTCCGTTATAGGAATAAAGTTTGCCAAAAGAAACTTCGACAATCCTGTCGCATATTGCATTCAAAAGCGATCTGTCGTGACTTACGATCACAAGTGTATCTATCTCGCAAAGTCTCTTTTTCAAAAGTTCAACTCCGGTGCTGTCAAGATTCGACGTAGGCTCATCTAAAAGAGCAACCGCTCTGCGACTTGAAAAAAGCTGTGCAAGTCGAATCCTTGTATCTTCACCTCCGCTTACTTTATCCTGCCACATCTGCTCGCTCACGCCCATTTTTCCTGCTTCTGCGTAATCTGCATCATAATATTCGCCATCACTTCCAAACTGTTGGAAATAAAAGGGCGTGCAGTTTATATGCACCGTACCGGAAGTTGGTTTTATTTTTCCCGCAAGCATCTTAAGGATTGTAGTCTTCCCCGAACCGTTCACTCCCACAATTCCAACCTTCTCACCCTCGTAAAGATAAAATCTCTCAAAGTCAAGGATCGTCAGGTCGCCGTATGTCTGCTCTATATTTTCTGCGCTTATCAGTAATTTATTTGCCACGTTGTATACCTCCAAGTCCTGCTGCCATGCACATCCTAAGAAGCGTTTTTATATACAAAGAGTTTTTTGCTTACCTATGTATAAAAAAAGAATCTATCTGCGTACGCAAAATAGACTCATACAATCAGACCCACTATTACAAATAGGCTTAAAGCACGGTTCTGCCGCACTTGAAATGCATGATAATCCGGATTAAGCGTACACAAAAGGACTGCCATAAGCAGCTTTTAAAACAGTGTTCACTAAAACCAAATTATCAGATTCTCATTTCTTCACCTATACGCTAAGCGCTCTTTCTTTTTTCTTATTGTCATATATAATACTACAAAAATAATATTTTGTATCACTATTTTTTAAATTTACTGTTCTTTTTTAAAAAACCTCTCCGCCTTGCTTCATCGATAAGCTTCGGCTGAATAAGCGGATAGGTCCAATCAGTCGGAAGTTCGTCAAATAAAACCACCTTCTCCATCTCGCTGTGAAGCTCTTCCGCAAACTTAAAAATGTGCGCAAGATAGAGCTTTCCAAACATTTTCCAGCGACTATAAGCGCCTCTTTCTCGTGTTCAACTGTGAGCGGAGTATCATAGTGATAGAACTCATCGTCTGAAAGCTTCTGCTCTTTTCTTATTTGCAGAAGCTCTTGTCTGAATCTAGTTTCTTCATCTTCAGAGTTTGCAAAATAGTCCGTAAGGATAAAATATCCTCCGGACTTAAGTGCCGCTCTTAGCTTTGTATAAAGCGGTATCTTCTCTTCTTTTGTGAAATGGTGTAAAGATTCAACAGAAACTGCTGCGTCGAATTTTTCTTCGCCAAAAGGCACTTCGAAATATGAACCGTTGATAAGCGTAATATCTTTTCCGCTAAATTTCTTTTGCAGTGCATCAAGCATTCCTGCCGCAAGGTCAATACCGGTAACCTTGGCAGTCTTGTTCAGCGCAAAGAACTCATCAAGTTCAAGCCCTGTTCCACAGCCAAGATCAAGTACGTAAGTGCCTTCCGCAGTGGGAAGGCACTTCGCTGTAAAGGGATAGAACTCCCTTGCAGATTCTATGGTACTAAGCTGATGATCCTCGTATCCGTCAAGACGAGCATCAAAGAAATCTCCCATTTTTTCAAGCATGTTTATATCCCCAAAAGCTTGTATCAAGCAAGTAAAAAGCTAGTAAATACCATCATACAGAAAAAGAAAATAACAAAAGTTGAAAGAAGATCGCCTATCCCCAATATGCGAATCAATTTATCCTCTTTTGCCATTTTGCGGCCGATAAAAAATGCCACAAACCCAAATCCTGCCAAAGTAAATGTTATACCTATGAGACCATCTATTGCGTTGCCGGAAAAAGGTCCGCTTACAATTAAAATAGCCAATATTGCAGAAATTATGGGTATTGATTTTAGAATTATCGTTGTCGTCCTTTTATTCATTCTCTTTCCCTCCTAAACATCAATTACCCAATATTATACCATCCCCTAAGTGCTTCCATGTAGTTTCCTATGATGCATGTAACTTGCCCTGTCAGATGCACCATCTCATATTAATCTACATATGTACTTCCACAAACACTGCATGTCGGACCTGTAATTATCTTTCTGTTACCACTGTCGTCGTAAATATTCATACGAGCACTTACCGTTATTCTGATATCATAATTCTCAGGTAAAGAATATGAATAATCAGGAGAATCCGAATAGCATGTAGTTACAGGAGAAAATGTAGATGCATCGCAAGGCTTTGTCTCGACATCTATCTTATAATGATCGGCGCCCACAACAGCAGCCCAAGCAAATGAAACCGTATATGAATCTCCTTCATGAGAAGTTATTCTTCCGGGACTCAAATCCGGATAAGGCAGTATATCGTCATGTGTATTACCGTATGCGTATTGACTCCATGGACCGTATGCTCCCTCCTGACATGGTCCGTTACATGCTCTTACCATTATACGCACATCATAGTTTTGATAATCACCGAATTGATAATACAGATCGTTTGTTGTAAATTTCGTAATAGTAGAAAAAGAAGAATTTCCTTTGGGTCTTGCTTCAACAAGAACCTGAAAATAATCTGCATTCTGAGGTTTATTCCATTCAAAACAAGTCTCAACACCTTTTTTGGTAAATATATGCACCCCATCTTTTACAGCAGGCGCTGCCGGCAAAACTCTTGCAGGCGCTGCATTTTGTGTGGCCGTATTTGCCTGTGCAGTGTTTGCAGGTGCTGCACCGGCGGATGTTGCAGGTACTATATTGGCGGATGTACCATTCACAGTTGCAGCACTTGTTTCCGCTTTACTTGCAACTACTGTAGTATTTTTTGTAGCGCTTTTTGCAGCGGTAATGTTTGTAGCTGAACTGCCTGTCGACGCTATAGATACATTATTGTCCACTGCGCCATATGCCACGCCCGAATCATCTGAGGCAGATATATTTGCGTTCTCCTCCGAATTTTCATCAGAAGCTTCTTCCGACGCTTCTTCAACTGATTCCTCAGTTTCTTCTTCAACTTCCTCTTCAGTTTCTTCGAAAGAATCATCGGCACTGATTATTATTCCGTCCCCAGCATCAGCACCACAGCCAGCTGTAACTCCTGCTGCAATACATAATAAAATTAAAAATATTGCTCTTTTTTTCATTAAAACAACCTCCATAAACACTTGCCACTACTAAAAACGCCGGATCGGAACAACTTCCAATCCGGCTACAACTCAAACAATATTATTTTTCTTATTATATCACGAAGTTTATTGTTGTCATCAGAAATCTGAATAAATCAGTTTTCTTCTATTTATGAATAAATACCAATCGAAACAACACGTCCGCCCTTAAGCGTAAAGGCAAGCTCTAATCCTGTATTCATCACAGAGGAAAGATAATCCGAAAATTCCTCCTTGCTCATTATTTTGGTAACATCCTCTCCACCACCTGAAAGATACTGTGCATTTGAATCAAGTGGAAGTGTGTATGTATTATACCCTATTTCTGTACGAGTCCAACCTTCACTAAGCTGACATACAAATGCTTCAAGTATAATTGCATCATCAGTAATTTTGACATTTTTTACATAACAGGGAGAATATGAAGAAGGTTCGGGAACTAGATCCGTATCATAATCTCCGTCTTTTAAACTTGAAGTTGCTTCAGCAGGAGCTTCCTTACTTGCATCCTTAGCTGCTTCTACAGTTGCATTTTTTGCAGCTTCCTCTGTGGTTTCCTCAGATGCCTCCTCCGCTGCTTCTTCAACTTTTTCTTCAGATGCCTGCGCCGCTGCCTGTTCTAAGGTAACTGACTGCTCCGATGTCTGTTCTGTTGCAGCTGACTGCTCATTTACAGCATCAGTTCCTCCGTTTGCTCCGCATCCTGTAGCCATCATAGCTACAATAGTCATTGCCAATACACTTTTTTTCATTTTCATAATGTCCTTTCCCTTAGTAGTACGTTGCCACTGTATCTTGCAGCAACAAATACTAATTATAAGACATTACAAGCCAATGTCAAAGCAAACTCATCTGCTAATCAAAATTTTAATTCTCACTTAAAATATGGAATTCATCCACCGGAAAATAAGAATAGTCAATCTCAAAAGCTTCATCACCATATGTGTAAAGATGATAAAGTTTTCCCTCTTTTACAGTAAATATATCCCAGATATTACTATCGTTTTCGACAAACTCACCGCTCTCCCTATCCATACGTTTTGAACCGAGAAGCAATTCGTTTATGCCGTCTCCGTCAATATCTTTTTGTACATATCCGCTTACATAATCGGATGAATCCATTTCCCAGCGCAGCCGTTCCGATATTCCAAGATGATTCGGATCAAATGTAGCTTTATCACTATTTTTAAGTTCGGTTCTTATCTTCTCGATAAATCTGTCATACAGGCTGTAACCGGCGTCGTTTTTTTGTTCTGCGTCTTTATAAAACTCGCTGTAATCAAGATCTGTCCATTTCAAAACTTTGCCGCTTTTTATTTCCTGCGTAAGTCCGGCTTCTTTTTCTATCGAAGCAATCATTACATCTATCTGATTTTGCGCATAAAGCTTTATTCCATCATCTTTGTATTCGTTCTCCAGATACTTGAATTCAGTTGCTCTGCGATCTATATCAGGAGCATAATCGCTGTAATCTTTTTCAGGATCATCATTACCAACCTTTATACTTCCAAAGTCTTCGGGAATTTCGGAAAAATCCTGAGGTGATGTCCTGTAGATTTCTTTCACATTTATTCCTTTGACTTCCTCTCTCTTAAAGAAATGCAGATCATCCGCATTATCCCCGGGTGTATTGTTTAGATCTATTCGTTCATCGTCATATGTACAGCTGATATAGTGATATTTTCCGTCTGCATCTACATATCCATCGGTATCCGAACAATAATAATCCAAATCTTCCCACTCAAGCTTTTCTTCTCCGATCGAGATATAACCATATTCGGAAAAGACTGTCGGATCGTTAATATTCATCTTTCCTTGCGAATTGCAATAAACAGTTCTGAGCTTACCGTCGAATTCCTTGACGATCATATAATTTATATGCGACTCTCCGCCATCAATATTCATTCTTAAAGCTAGTTCTTCGTTACCGTCTTTGCCGCAGTCCAAATATGTGTATTCAATACCTGTAAGAGCCACTCTGTTAAAAAGATCATCTTCATCATAGTGCTCAACAAGCCCCTCCGCCACTTCCGCCAAAGTACAGTCTTTATTATCTATCTTTTCAAATGAATATCTTCTCTCGACATTTGAAGCTTTATCGATATAGACAGGCACTTCACTCCTAAGAAAACTCTTATACAAAGATCTGTCATATTCCCCGAAATCCTCTGAAGAATCAACTTTTTTAGCATCTTTACCATCGGTGCTGCATCCCATCAGAGCAAGTACCAAAACAACTGAAAACAAAGATACTTTTTTCACCATACTTGTTCTCCATTCTTAAAGCACATGATAAGTATCGCCGCGAGAATGTAGACTACGTTCATCACCAGAACAAGAACGAGCGGAAAGCGCCAAAAGCCCACATACGCCAAGATAACATCAACCAATATATACATACTTAACACAGAAAAGACACCTGAAATGATCACAGTGATCACGCCTTTCTTACTCTTGTTTTCCGTAAAAAGGAATATCTCAAAAGCAATAAGCCCCCATCCTGCCAGTGGCATAAAAAGTGTCCCTGTAAACATAGCTGTCGCTATTATGTTTAATATACCATCATATCTAAACGCATCAATAATATGAATCAAGTAGTAGAGATTTAGCGGCAGTAGCTTCAATACTACAATAATCACCTTCTTTATTATTGTCCCCATGCAATTTTCCCCTATATTTTTTGATATGAATATCTTATGAAATTTGATTACCTTTTATAAACTCTGATACTTCTTTGCGCGTTCCGCGCTATTATTGGATTTCTACCTTCTTTCTTTTGCGTCGTGCTCTTGTTTTACGTCGTGCCAAAATTCATCGACAAAACTTGTTTTCGAAATATGTTCCCGGACTGATCGCCGAATCGTTCTTCGAACTGATTTACAGATTAAAAGCACTATTTTCAGCGTTTTATCTGTAAAAATTCGGTCGAAGCCTACCGAAATCGATAATTCCGGAGCACATTTTGCAAACTTTCGATATCTAAATAGTAATTCTTTGGAAAAAACATTGATTTTATGCCGTTTTTTACAGATAAAAACGCCAGATTCTATCATTTTAATCTGTAATCGGCAGACCTATAATAAAATGATACTATAAAGAAAAGTCCATGTACAATAAAAAAATGGATCGCAGGAATACTATCCCGCAATCCGAACTAGATTGTAACGTGTAATCTTAACAGTGTCAAGATTGGAAGAGATAGCGTAAAGTGACTTTCGGAAAAGATAATAGGGAGAACACCCTCGAATCATTTAAGATTAAATCTGACTTTGTTATTTTACTACAGATTAAGCAAAAACTCTCTATAATTTGCAAGAACGAAGATCATCACTATATTGCAACGACCTTCGTTCTTGTCATAAAAATTATTCCTCTGATTCTTGGCAATCAGCGGTAGCATCAACAAAATATAGCGTTTTTGCACAGTTTTCGTTGTATATAGCCATAAGTTCTGCTTCATACTTTTCAAAATCTGCTTTTTGTTTCTCAAGATCCGCTTTTTTCCTTTTTATCGCTTCGAGAATAACCTCATTTTCTGCAGGTACTAATTCCTCGTATGCCTGAATTTTACTGTTCTCGACAATATTTTTTAATTCTTCTTGCGTATATTTACAAGGCAGACCTTTTGTTAAAATCTCTTCAAAATTTTGGCTCATCTTTATACAGCAATCATGCTTCATAATAGCATTTAATAACATTATAGGCAGATCAGGAAAATCAGCAACA
>JAGAAO010000089.1 GCA_017615275.1 Butyrivibrio sp. | reverse complement strand
GAAAAACTGTACGGAAAAAATAGTCCATACAGGAAAGCGTTTGAAGATGCCGGAATCAGTTTTTATGAAATGTCAGAGATTGAAGATATAATTTCTAAAAAAGAAGAAGAACTCGGTATAACAGATGAGATAAAAGAAGCTAATGAGCCTGAATGGATAGAAATCAAAGACATATCGTGGTTAATTTAGGGTAATCTATAACCATGACTGATTCAGTTTATATATTGATGGAGCACAATCTGATAGTGAGAAAAAGGTTAGTATTTACAACAATTATTGCTGTAAATACTAACCTTTTTCTCATTATCAGATTATTCTCCATATCAATCTTCATACTTTTCTATTGGAAGTACATCATCAGGTGCAAATGATGTAAGAGAATATGCATCAGGAACCACATCTTCTATAGGTGTATATTTAACATAATAGTCACCCGTTTCCGAATCTTCAAAAAACGTTCTTCCGGAATATAATTCTTTTGATGTGAGCTTATTATTTTTTAAAGAATATAGTTCAACCCATTCGCTTCCCATCCAGGCTCCAGCCATAATTATTCCTTTTATGCTCGGAGATAGAAATAACTCGTCGTGATTATAGCCAAACTCACCAACATAATGAACTTTGCCGTCACTATACGTATATACCCATACATAGTGAAAGCCTAATACTATTAATTCAGGCGTTGAATCTTTGTTGATGTCATATATTGAATAAAATGCCCCGGGACAGCCACATTCCTCAACTTTCAAATAATCAATGACCTTAAGAAAATCAATATATGCTGATTTGTAATCACTATAGGTATTTTTTTCCGCATCACTTATTATAGTTCTGGCTAAACTACGTACTCCATCTACTCCATCCTTCAACAATACAGTCTTTAATTCATTCATAGAAAAATCATTTCCAAGCAATTCTTGAATAGAATCTCCATAAAACAGACATGAACGATAACTAGAGCCATTGAAACATGTTCCGCACACACAAACAGTAGTGTGAGAAGAGGAATTACCAATAATTACAATTTCTTTTTCCCCTTCTCCCCCATCGTAGGCACATTCAAAACAATCTATGTCTGTGATTTCACTGAAAAGGCAATGTGTATTTATGGTTTCATTTGTCTCATTATCTTTTATGATATCAATAAAGGTATATTTGGTTTTAACACCGTCATCTACAAAAACGTCATTATAAACGCAGATCTGTGCAAGCCCCCGCTGAGGAACAAGCTCAGCTTCGATTTCTATCAACTTTTCTTTGGAATCAGAACATAATTCGACTGCTTTATCTTCAGGTTCCGGATCTATTGAGCTTTCTTTCCCCGCTGATCCACAGCCTGTAGTAAATATAAGTAAAAGTAGCGGTATTATTATGTGTAGCCTCATCTTTCTAATCCTTTAACCAGCAAAATTTTTCCATTATCCTTTGGACTATATCATCATACCATCAAAAAATCTTTAAAAAAACTTTAAAACAGCGGCATTCTCCGATTTCTTATATATGGCAAAGAAAAAAAGCAGATAGTTTCTGAAAGAATTCAATTAAAAAAGAAGGAAATGCAGTTAGAAACCAAGATCAAAGAAAACGAAGAATTGAGTGGGAAGTATGCTGACCTATTTGAAAAACATATGGTTCAGGAAGAAGAAAAAAGAAGACTGGAAAAAGAACTGTCATATTCAAAGGAAATAATATCCTGTTGGGAAGAACTATTTTATGCCGAATATGGCGTGGAATCTTAAATTGGTGTATTATTATAACCGATGTGGGCACTCAGATTTTGATGTGGAATAAAATGTGGACACAAAAAACTGTTATTAGTTCAATTTTTACACCCAGGATAGGAGCAGAAATTTTTCTATACAGACAAAAATGCCGTCGGAACGCCCTAATTTACTGACAATAAAATGCAGTTGTGTATCAAAAAAATCTGTATGGGAAAATTGCACAATCTGGGGCGTAGGTTACAGATTTAAAGTATAAGGTATGGGTTTAATCTATGAAGCAAAGGAAGACGCTTCTGACAATTTATCTGATATTAATCTCTACCATTCTTCCTGTTTTTATGAAAGATGGGTACTTTAAGCTCGGAGAAATAAAGGGAATCGTATATATGATAATAAGCGCTGTAATGGCGCTTATTATTGCGTTCACTTACAGACCGGACTTTCTTGAAGAGAATAATTCTCAGGATGATATTGCCAATCCGATAAAGATATTTGTCTACATAAATATTATCAATTTCATTTTTGCATTGGATAAAGAAGTCAGTTTCTTCGGAATTGAAGGATGGAGAACAGGACTTGCTACAATGCTCCTTATGCTCTTTTATTGCTATGCTTTTTCAGGTGGCTTTTTTATCAATGGCTATACTTTGGCTGCGATTTTTATAACCCCCTTTGTTATCGGGATATTTGTGACAATGGAGAGATTTGGAATAAATCTGATAAACATTGTCGGAACCGATTCTGCATTTGTTGCAAGTATCGGAAATATCAACTGGTACGCGGGTTATCTTTCAATATTTGCTCCGATAGGAATAGGTTTTGCTGCAACACGTAAAACTTTCAGCAAGGGATTTTTCCTATGGAGTATCTACAGTATCTCAATGCTTATATCTCTTTTTACACAGGGAAGCGAGAGCGCGCTGCTTATCCTTATAGGAACGTACGGGCTTCTTATCTGGTATTGCCTTTATACCGCAGAGAGAATGAAGCATCTTATGATCCAGATATTTATTCTTGGGCTTTCCATGATGGCAGTGAAAAATCTTCTCATTTGTTTTCCGGGGGCATATACATATACGGACAATATACTTATAAAAGGCTGCGATATGTATATCGGAGCCGGTATAATGGGCGCTGCCGCTTTCATATATATATTGATAAAAATTTTCGAGAAGTTTAAGCCGGAAAAATGGAACGGTGTTTCTTACAGAAAAAGATATGTTGTGCTATTCTTTGTTATGACGGTCGCTGCAGGTGTATTTGCAGCAATGAATATTGATAGTATCACGGGAAACGGAAGAGATACAATCTGGATCACAGCTTTTGACATGTTTGACAAGCTTCCTTCTTTCAGAAAAGTTGTAGGAGTAGGAAGGGATTGTTTTTCTTCTTATGCTTATTCGGATCGCAAGTGGACAGAGACACTTGTAAATGTTTTTGGTGACAACAAACTTACAAATGCCCATAATATCTTCCTTACGGAACTTATTGAGGGCGGACTTAGCGGACTGCTCGGTGCTTTGTCGGTTGTTATTTATGTACTCTATACTCTTAAAAAGAGCGAAAATAAAAAAGAGCACGCAGCGGTTATCTGCGCGCTCCCTATAGTTTCATACTGCCTTAACGGACTGGTATCTTTTTCTCAGATACTTTCAACTCCGTATTTCTACATCTGTCTGGGACTCGGACTTTATGTGGCAAAAGGATCGGATGATCAAATATCCGGAACCGGAATTGATTCATCAAGTTCATGAAAGAAAGTTCTTGTCCTTCTTATGCCGCGAACGGCGTCATTATATTCATATAGGAAATGTTCGTTAATATTTTCCTTTCCGTACATCATTACTCTGCCGGAATAAGCGTGCAAAATGGAAATGTAACGTTTATCCTGGTCAAACATATTTATTATCTCAGTCTTTTTGCGGCGAGGATGCTTGGCTGCAAATTTTCTTATATCCAACTGCAGGTCCACAGGGAGAGATTTTTCACTTGAGCGGACCGAGTTAAGGATAGATTCGTATTGTACTTCATCGATTTTTTGAAGTCTGTCTACGAATTCAAGGCAACAAGCCTTATCGGGCAACATAAGTCTGACCCTGTCTTTACCGTAAACTTCCTCAATAACTCCGACAACATTAGGAATCATAGGCTTTCCGTTGTAATCAAGAATAATGACTTTATCACCCTTTTTATACATAATTAACCTCGCTTTTTAATTAAAAACAAACGACGCTACAAGATAATTATATCATAATAACGATGCAGTTTATTCTTCTTTTAAGTTATTTTTAGGTTGAATTAATATAATTGACAATGAGACGTTTAAAGAGATGTATAAAAAATTCATCAGGAAAGGAGAGAGAATGGCAGGGTTCAAAGATGTGTTTCAGAGAATTGAAGTTAAATATCTGCTTGATGATGAGCAATATTCAAAGCTCATGAAAAAGCTTGAAAATATGGCGAAAGTAGACAGCTATGGAAAAACTTCCATCCAGAACATTTATTTTGATACACCTGACTTTAAGCTGATTGAAAGATCTCTTGAGAAACCCGTTTATAAGGAGAAGCTTCGTCTTAGAAGTTATGGAACAGCTAAAGACGATACAGCATCCTTTATTGAGATCAAGAAAAAGTTTAAGGGAGTCGTCTACAAAAGAAGAATTTCAATGCCATATGCAGAAGCAATTGACTATCTTGTAAATCACAAGGAGCCAAAGGAAAAGTCACAGATCTCGAATGAGATTGACTATTTCCTTAAGTACTACAAGGGCATCGCACCGGCAATGGCGATCTCATACGATCGAATTGCAATGGTGGGAATAAACGACCCGGAACTTAGGATCACTTTTGATACAAATATCAGATGGAGGGCTGATAAATTAAGTCTTAAGGAAGGAAATTCAGGAAACGAGATTTTACTTCCCGGACAACATCTTATGGAGGTTAAGATCGCAGGTGCAATGTCTACAGAACTTGCGAGGATTTTTGATGAATTGAATATCAGAAAAGTATCTTTTTCCAAGTACGGAAGAGGGTATCTTGAATATATGTACGGCCAGACAACAGAGATGGCTATGAAGGGCATAGTTCCAAAGAAAGAAGACAAGACGAAGATTGTCGCACTGCGTAGAGCGGTATGACAAATACAAAATGACAATTTGAAGGGAGTATTCTCAGCATGACAACATCAGACATCGTGTTCGGCACAATAATGCCTAACGGCATGATAACAGGAGTTACATTTATTGTTTCTATTCTTTGTTCCTTAGTAATCGGCGCGTACATAGCATTTATGTACAGTTTGAAAAATGATTATTCAGGAAGTTACATTACGACATTAGCAATTCTTCCCGCAGTAGTACAGATAGTAATTATGTTAGTCAACGGAAATATCGGAGCCGGAGTCGCGGTAGCAGGAGCGTTTTCTCTGGTACGATTCAGATCGGCACCGGGATCGGGAAAAGAAATTGTAGGCATATTCCTTTCAATGTCAGCAGGACTTGCAACCGGTATGGGATATATCGGAATTGCAGTAATATTCGTAGTAATAATCACACTGGCAGATTTACTGTTTTCAAACATTAGCATTTTTAATGGAGTAAACGGAGAAAAATATCTTAAGATCACAGTTCCGGAAGGACTTGATTTTGAAGGAATATTTGACGATATATTTGAAAGATACACAACAAAAGCGGAACTGACAGAGGTTAGAACCACAGCGATGGGAAGCCTCTACAGGCTTAACTACAAAGTAGTGTTAAGATCCAAGGTTTCAACCAAGAATATGCTCGACGAAATGAGAGAGAGAAACGGAAACCTCGAGATTATCTGTTCAAGACCTACAGCTTCAAAGACTGAGGAATTGTGATTTCAAAAAATACTTTTTTCTTGCTTGATGGGTGGACAAAACCGAATCGGCAACAGGCAAGACACACGTTGGTTTTGCCGATGGCCTCTGAGTAAGCGATGGACTCTTTGGTTCCATACTTTAGGTCGCCGAGAAGCGGATGACCCATGTGAGCAAACTGTACTCGGATCTGGTGAAAACGACCGGTCCGGAGCTTTATTTTCACAAGTGATGAGTTTTCATCTCTTTGCATAACCTCATAGTCAAGGACAGCTTCCTTTATTTCCCCGGAAAAAATACGCTGTCTTTGGCCCATACCCAGAGTGATGGTCTGGTCCAAGAGTGAGTTCGCCTCCTTTACGCTCACCACAAGGGCCAGGCCATCACTTTGTTTTCTGACAAGAAGATCTTCCAGATGACCTGAGTCATTTGCTATTTTTCCATAGCAAAGGGCATAGTAGTATTTTTCTGTGGTGCGTTCTTTTATCTGCTTTGCAATAAAGGAAGCTGCAGATTTATTTTTGGCTACAACAACAACACCTTCTACCGGCTGATCGAGTCTGTAGAGGGTGCCAACATAAGGTGGTTTGCCGTTTCGCGCGGCAGCTCTGTTCTTGCGTGCAAGATAGTTTCTTATGCTGCTTACGAGATCCATTTTGCCGACGCCGGCGCCTTCTGTGGCTATTCCGGCGGGCTTGTGGCAAACTATGATATCATCATCTTCATATATAATATTGAGTGTAGCGTTCATAAAACCTGTTTTTCCCGATTATTTCTTTTGTATATATTTAGGTAGCGTTACGACAAATCTTATTATCCTGTCGCCGTCGCGAACGGCCTCGATGGTTCCGCTGTGCGAAGTCGCAATTGCTCTTGCAACGGAAAGACCTATTCCGTAACCGCCTGTTTCTCTGCTTCTTGAGTAATCTGCCCTGTAGAATCTATCAAAGAGCCTGTCCAGATTACCGTAAGGAATTGTATCACAGGTGTTGGAAACTTCAAATACAATGTGCTTATTATCCACAGACAAAAGAACATGTATGCTTCCGTTTGCCGATGAATATTTAAATGCATTATCTATAAGAAGATACGCAAGTTGATTGATGGAAGCTCTGTCACCCATAAGATGTATTCCTTTGGGAATTTCTATCTTGTACTTCTTATCCTGAGATTCTGCTATGGGTTCAAAAGAAAATGCAGCGTCTCGCAATGTTTCGCTGAGATTGAAATCGGAGAATACAACGTGCATTCGCTCTTCATCCATTCGCGAAAGAGTCAGCATGTTCTTTACGAGACTGTTCATTCTCTTTATCTGATTTCTTATACTTGTGGTCCATTCACTTTTTCCCTGTTCAAGTTCTAGAACATCGATATTTGCTGATATGACAGCAAGTGGTGTTTTCAGCTCATGACCTGCATCTGTAATAAATCTCTTTTGCTTTTCCATAGATTCGACCGCAGGTGCAACGGCCTGTCCTGAAAAAAGAAATACAAGGATAAACATAGCAACTGTTGCAAGCATTCCAATACCTACAGATTGGATAAACAGGTGCTTGGCGTTAATTATTGCGGTGCTCAGATCAAGGAAAAAAATGAGTTTGGTATCATCTGTAGAATCCGTGATCAGATATCTGTATGAGTGATAAAATCCGTGTCTCTTTGAAGCCGAAAAATAGAGATCAATGGCGTAATCTTCAGCTGTATAAGAAGATACGGATGCAATGTGAACCGTATTTATCTGAATTACCTTGGCATGAGAGTCGATTCTTACCCAGAAATATCTGGACTGATAAGGAGTTTCTTTTGAATGGTTAAAATTAATAACATCCCAGTCAAAAATGTTAGGGTTATTGGAAGCTTTTGGCTTCAGGGGTGAAGCGGTGGAAGGAACTTTTGACGGAAAATATCCATCGTTTGATGCAAGAGTGGCCAGTAGCTGATCCGCTTCAGAAACAACCTGATGCATGTTAATGGCATTTATAATGCCTATCATTGTAACAAGAATCAGAAGCAGCGATAAAAGCGCGGTTATTACAAATTTTTTTCGTAGTTTATTTACCATCTGACAACTCCGATTTATTTGATTCGCATAAAGAATATCCTACACCTCTTGACGCCTTGATCTCGCAAGTTGCGTCGAGGAATAGGAGTTTTTTTCTTAAATTGGAAATATATACCCAGACAACGTTTACGTCGGCTTCACCGCCGGACCATATATGTGACATGAATGTATCTACCGAGATGATCCTGCCTGGGGATGACATAAGCATTTCTATCATTTGGAATTCTCTTCCCGCAAGCCTTATTCTTTCATGATTTGGAGTAAAGAGCTCGTACATGTTTCTGTCCAATGTGAGATTTCCGCAGGTCAGATTAACAGGTGAAAAGTCGGATTTCCTACGCAGCATGGCGCGGATCCGTGCAAGGAGTTCGCCCATGTCAAAAGGCTTGGTGAGATAGTCGTCTGCGCCAAGATCAAGGCCTTTTATTCTGTCATCAATTTCGGATTTTGCGGTCAAAAAAAGAACGGGAGTGGATATTCCTCTGCTTCGCAGTCGCTTAAGTACCTCCGTTCCGTCAAGGCCGGGCATCATGATATCTAGGATAATACCGTCGTAGTTTTCGGTAAGTGCATAGTCTAACGCTTCATTTCCGTTATATACGGCATCTACAGAGTAGCTGCTGTGTTTAAGTATAGCTACAAGAGCGTTGGACAATTCTTTTTCGTCATCAGCAAGAAGCAGTCGCATATCAAAACCTCCGCGAAGGGATTTTCTACTAAGATAATTTTACCATAACAGGAGGATAATTAAGCAAAAATATATGTATAAAATATGAACGATTAATCAATAGTTTAGTCATTTTCAGTCCATATTTTAGAGTTAGAATATTTACAAATTGATAATACAGGGAGTCAGAAAATGTTCAGAAAAAAAGTATTCTCCTTAATGATATCTTTAATAATGGCATTTTGTGTATTGCTTAATTTGGCCGCATGGAAGAGCGCGGCCTTTTCTGACTTCTATGTGACGAACATCTTCCCAAAACTTACATCAATATATGGAAGGATTACAAGCCGCGTTGATTTCTCCGTAGGAGAGATCATGCTGGTTATTTTAGCGCTGTTTGTTGTGTTCACACTGACTTTCATAACGGTGCACACCTTATTTATGCTATTTTCGATAGGTGTAAAAAATAAGGGAAAGAAATATCTTGCCGCGGACAGGATATTCAGGAAGATTTCGGGAATATTATACAGAGTATCACCGGTACTTATGGCAATCGTGTGCACGATAATGTCGCTTAACTGCTTTATTCTTTATCATACATCAAAGCTTAAAGTTAGAGATACCGAGTTCTCAAGGGAGTATGATCTTGCAGAGCTGGCAGAATTAAGGGACTTCGTAGTTAAAAGATGCAACGAGCTTGCAAAGCAGGTTCCTCATGACGAGAACGGAAATGTCATATATGAAGGAAATATGCAGGAGACGGCTATTTTGGCAATGAGCAATCTTGCCGATGAGTTTCCTAGACTCGGTGGATTCTATGTTACCCCTAAGCCGCTCAGGTTTTCGGGATTTATGAGCCAACAGTATATGCAGGGCTATTATTTTCCATTCTCTATGGAAGCAAATTATAATGACGAAATGTCTATAATGAATAAGCCTTTTACTATGTGCCATGAACTTGCACATACTCACGGATATATATATGAAGACGAAGCGAACTTCCTGGGATTTCTTGCATGTGTAAGATCGGATGATGTGGTGTTCCAATACAGCGGTTATCTGGGAGTTCTAAATTATATAAACAACGATTTTTACAAAGCTGTCAGCAAGAGTGAATACAATTCACACGTCAGAGTAGATGACAAAGTCAGGTACGACAGCCAGTTCCTTACAAAAGAAAAATGGGAGAAAGTCGAGAAAAAGGCTGTTATCAAAACAGAAACCGTAAAAAAGGCAGCCGATAAATTTATTGATACAAATCTTAAAGTGAACGGAGTATTATCCGGCAAAGTGAGCTACTCTCATGTTGTTGCGCTAATTATGGATTACTATTACAATGAACCCGAATACGTTAAAAACGAATCGGGGGATAAGATATGAAAAGAAGAAACTACATCGGTGCGGCAGGGATAATAGTAATGACGGCTCTGCTTGTAGCGTGTAAACCTTCTGACGAGAAATTAAACGAAGTTGACATCGCAAGAGAAGTGCTAAAGGAGGCAAAGGAAAAAGCCGAGAATACTTATCTGGATATAACCGATGAGGAACTTCGGGGAAAGCTCGATGAACTTGCCGCTAAAGAAAAAGATATAGAAGAAAAAGATTTCTCCAAAATGAGTGACAGGAAGATAAATGAATATCTTCCAAAGATAGAAGAACTAAAAGGAGAATATGACACTGTTCAGCAAAGCCTTGATTCGACACTTCAAGAAGAGACAGCGCTTAGAGAAGAGGCTGCGAAGAACAGAAGATTGGAAGCATATATCGTGAATAGCACGGGGATCACTCTTACAGAAGTGGTTCTTCACGATGTCACGAACGACGTATATTCTGAAAATCTCCTGGGAGACGGCGTTTCAATGGAGCCCGGACATAGTCTTGTGGGCGCAGGTCTTGATATAAATGTGGAGAGTTCCGCATGGGAGATACTGGTAAAAGATGGTGACAACAACTCCTACACGCTTGCCTGTGGGGACTTTTCACAGGTTTCGGATGCCGGAGTATCAATAATTTTAAAATATGATCCCGCGAGTAAAACAGGTTCTGCTGACCTCGGAGGGAACTAATTTTTGTGACAATTGCACAAAATATTAAGAAAACCTTAAGAAAATATTCAATGTTTTGTCGGTGACATTATTTATTTCACAGTATATAATCTGAATTGTACTGAAGCAATTGTTTGCAATAATTGTAATTGCAAAGTATACAGAATAAGAGGAGATTATATATTATGAAGAAGAATATCGTTACATTACTTTCAGTTTTAACACTTTCAGCAGCAGTTCTTGCTGGTTGCGGCGAGGCAGCTGAGGATACAGCAGCAGAAGAGACATCTGTAGAGGCAGTTGACGCTTTCTCAGTAGAGGAGTCAGCTACAGAGGCTACATCTGAGGATGCAGCAGCAGAGGCTTCATCAGAGGATTCAGCAGCAGACGCTTCATCAGACGCTTCATCAGCGGCTTCATCTGAGGACGCTGCTACAGACGCTTCATCAGCAAAATAATAACTAATTCAATTAGATTTATTAAACAACAGGTAACACTAGTTTAATCAATTGCTTTAGTCAGTACATAAAAAGCCCCGGTGCGTATGCATCGGGGTATTTTAGTGCTATGAAAAAATATAAAAATGAAAGATCAGATGGAAATTCCCATGGCATCAAGAGCAATGCCTGAGAGAGTTCCTATAATGAATAAAAGAATCGCGATCTTTATATTTTCTTTTTTACTGTCGTTTACTCTAAAGAGTACCAATAAACCAATGCCGGCGCCGACTAAGAGCCCGGACATCATGGTTCCGAGAGTTATCATCTTATCCAGATATAGTGTAGTAATGATCACGGAAGGTGCGCAGTTCGGAATGAGTCCGATAAGTCCCGCAAGCAGGTGACTTATTAAAGGATTTGTCTTTAAAAGTGCTGACAGTGTGTCGGCTCCGATAATCTCAATCGCAAAACCAAGGATCAAAGTAAGAATAAAAACAAACGTAAAAATGTGGATAGTGTGGATAAAAGCGGATTTTACGATTCCCATAAAACCGCTGTGATCATCTTCTTCGCAGTGGCAATGTTCTTTTTCACACAGGGCATTTATCTGAACGGGATCGTCAAAGCTCTTGTTATGAGTCAGGTGATGCCAGTGGACAACAGCGTCTATCACAAAACCTGCTATTATTCCGTTGACTGCCTTAATGACCAGAACTTTTATCATGACGCCTGCCGGAATGTGCTCCGATATGAAAAGCGGTATCATCTCATCAGAAGTGGAAAGGTAGATAGCGATGAGTGTTCCCAATGTAATAACTCTGCCGGCATATAGATTTGATGCTGCGGCGGAAAATCCACATTGTGGAAAAATTCCGATAAGTCCACCCCACAGAGGCCCGAAATATTCTGTTTTTTGGACAACTGCAGAAGTGAATTCCTGAGTCTTGTGCTCCAGATATTCCATTAAAAGGTAAGTTATAAAAAGAAAGGGGAGTATCTTGAGGGAGTCGATGATTGCGTCCATGACAACATCAATGATAAGTTCCATGAATTAACTCCTTTTTGTAAAAGAAAGAAAAATGAGTAAAAAAAAATCAGTAAAGCGGGTGATGGGAATCGAACCCACGTATCTAGCTTGGAAGGCTAGTGTTCTACCATTGAACTACACCCGCACGGTACTGACAAGATTGTATTTTAAATACTTTTGAGTGGTATGTCAAGGGGTTTTATGATAAACTTTACTTTGTTTGAAAATTGACAACATGTTTTTACGGTGTTATCATAATTCCTACCAACTTGGTAGGAAAAGATAGAAAGGAAATATATCATGTCAGAGCAGTCTTTATTACAGGTAAAAAACTTATCTGTTTCAATAGATAATGAGTTGCCTATCCTGCATAAGATCAATTTGGACATCAAGCCCGGAGAGACACATGTACTCATGGGACCAAACGGAGCAGGAAAGTCTACACTTGGTTATTCTCTTATGGGGAATCCTCATTACTGTGTAACAGAGGGTAATATATTGTTTGAGGGACAGGATATTACTGATCTTTCTTCAGATAAAAGAGCAAAAGCAGGAATGTTCCTGTCATTTCAGAATCCTTACGAGATTCCCGGAATATCACTTAGCAGTTTCATAAGAAATTCATACCATGCACAGACAGGTGCGCCGGTTAAGCTTATGGCATTCCAGAAGTCATTAAAGGCAGCAATGCAGGTTCTCTCAATGGATGAGGCTTATGCGGACAGAGATCTTAATGTAGGTTTCTCGGGTGGTGAGAAGAAAAAAGCAGAGATACTGCAGCTTCTTATGCTCAATCCCAAGCTTGCTATTCTTGATGAGACAGACTCGGGACTTGATGTAGATGCAGTAAGAACAGTTTCTAAGGGAATTGAGGAGTACCAGAAGAAAAAAGACGGAGCTCTTCTTATAATCACACATAGTACAAAGATACTTGAATCTTTGCATGTAGACTATACACATGTCCTCGTTAAAGGCAACCTTGTTTGTACTGGGGACGGATCTCTTGTTGATGAAATTAATGCTAACGGCTTTGAGCGTTTTATCTCAGAAGCTGAATAACAGAGGATTGATATGAGCGAAAACAAGCAGGCAGTGGTTGAGATAGACCGTAGCGCATATGAATTTAAAGATATAGAGACAGAAAAAGACTTCTACAGAATTGAAGAAGGTCTTGATGAGGAAACCGTACTTAAGGTCTCTGCGGAAAAGAACGATCCCGAGTGGATGCGTGATCACAGACTTAAGTGTCTTAAGCTCTACAATGAGATCGAGATGCCTAAGTGGGGACCAAGTATCGAAGGACTCGATATGAACAAGATCTGTTCTTACGTTAGACATAAGTCTGAGATGAAGGGCAAGTGGGAAGATGTTCCGGAAGATATCAAGAACACTTTTGAAAGACTCGGAATACCCCAGGCAGAGAGAGAGTCTCTTGCAGGTGTAGGAGCACAGTACGATTCGGAGCTCGTATACCATAACGTAAAAGATGAGGTTGCTGCTCAGGGTGTTGTTTATACAGATCTTGAAAGTGCCATGAGATCGGAATATGCAGATATGATAAAGAGCCATTTCATGACTCTTATTCCGCCAACAGATCACAAATTTGCTGCTCTTCACGGTGCGGTTTGGTCAGGCGGTTCATTTGTATATGTACCGAAGGGAGTCAAGGTAGACATTCCGCTTCAGTCATACTTTAGATTGAATGCTGCAGGTGCAGGTCAGTTTGAGCATACACTTATCATAGTTGATGAGGGAGCAGACCTTCACTTTATAGAAGGATGTTCAGCGCCCAAGTACAACGTGGCTAATCTCCACGCAGGTGCGGTTGAACTTTTTGTGGCCAAGAATGCAAGGCTTCGTTACTCGACAATCGAGAACTGGTCTAAGAATATGTATAACCTGAACACCAAGAGAGCTCTTGTTGAAGAGAACGGAATCATGGAGTGGGTATCAGGTTCATTCGGATCTCATACGGGATATCTTTATCCTATGACTATTCTTAAGGGTGATCATTCCAAGATGGAATTCACCGGAATTACTTTCGCAGGAAAAGGTCAGAACCTTGATACCGGAGCAAAGGTTGTTCATCAGGGTGTAGGAACGACATCGGTTATTAATTCTAAGTCCATTTCAAAGGACGGCGGAATAGGAACATACAGAAGCAGTGTTGTTATTCAGAACTCTGCCAAGAAAGCAAAAGCATCGGTTTCATGCGATTCACTTATGATCGACAGCATTTCCAGAGCGGACACAATTCCGGGAATGGATATCAGAACAAACGATGCAGACGTAGGACACGAAGCTAAGATTGGAAGAATCAGCGATGATGCAATTTTCTACCTTATGTCAAGAGGAATAAGCGAGGAAGATGCGAAGGCTATGATCGTAAGCGGTTTTGCAAATCCTGTATCAAAGGAATTGCCTCTTGAATATGCCGTTGAGATGAATAACCTTATCAAGCTAGAAATGAGCGGACACTAAGAAGGGACTGCACATGAACAGAGATTTAGATATGAAGGTCAATGTGCTGCCTGTTTTGACTTACGGTTTTCTTAAGGTCAATGACAGCGCAATTTCCGAATCAGACATTAAAATAGACAGCCTCACAACTCCCGATGCAAAGAAAATGCCAAGCGGTATTGATGTAAAAAGAGGAGTTTCGTTTAAAGAGGCGGGCGAGATCTTTGAGAAAAACAAAGATAGGATCATGTACACAACAGGAGTTCCGGGAGCCCCGAATGCAGATACCACGTCAAGAAATGACGGACAGGCAATAATGACGGGAATGGGAATCGATGTTGATGAACTCATGATATCCGTTGATGCAAAGTGTGATATCTATACCGCGCAAGAGGGCATCAAGGTATCTGAACCTGTTATTATCGAGTACAAGATGAATGACAACGAAGGAAGTATTTCTTCTCAGGTTATTCACGCCAAGAAGAATTCTGAGATTACAGTTATTCTTTTCTACGAATCGGAAAAAGAATCTGCGGGATTCCACGGTATAAGCACGAGACTCCTTGCAGAGGACGGAGCAAAGATCAACCTTTTCAAGATTCAGATGCTCGGAGATAAATTCATACACTTTGATGATATCGGAGGAGCCTGTTTCGAAGGCGGTTCTATAAACGTTACTTCTTTGGAACTTGGTTCTAAGAAGACCTGGACAGGATGCCTTGTAAACCTTGTTGAAAAAGAAGCAGAATTAAACACGAACATGGGATACCTTGTAAGGGACGATCATTTCCTTGATATTAACTATGTTGCCGATCACAGAGGAAAGAACACCAACGCAGTTATAATGGCTAAAGGTGTACTTATGGATTCGGCGACCAAAGTGTTTAGAGGAACAATTGATTTTAAGAACGGAAGCGCAGGTTCCGCAGGTGATGAGCAGGAAGATACTCTTATGCTCAGTCCTGATGTAATAAATCGAAGTATGCCGGTGATTCTTTGTCAGGAAGAAGATGTGGACGGAAGACACGGTGCAACTATAGGACAGCTCGGAGAAGACCTTTTGTTCTACATGCAGACAAGAGGAATCGACGAGGACGAAGCCAAGAGAATGATGATCAGGGCAAGACTCGATAGTGTGGCAAGAACTATCCCTGACGATGAATTGGCGCAGAAAGCAAAGTATTATATTCAGAATATTGTTTAACAGGTAGGAAAAAGAAATGGGCAAGATCGAAGAATATCGAAAGGACTTCGATATTTTAAATAACAGCGACTATATCTATTTTGACAACGCAGCAACTTCCCAGAGACCCAATCAGGTAATTGAGGCAATAGCCGATTTTTATCGCACGTCAAATGCCAACCCCTTGAGAGGTTTGTACGATTGGAGTATGGCGGCAACAGAGAAATATGAAGATGCAAGACGTGTTGTTGCAGATTTTATCGGCGGAGTAAAGCCGGAAGAGATTATCTTTACAAGAAACACTTCCGAGTCACTTAATCTCGTTGCATACAGCTACGGACTTGATAATGTTTCGGAAGGTGATGAGATCGTTATCTCAGTGATGGAACATCACAGCAATATGTTACCTTGGCAGATGGTGTGCAAGAAGAAAAACGCAAAGCTTGTGTATCTTGAGCCTGACGAAGAAGGCGTTATCACCAAGGAAGAATATGAGAGCAAGATAACAGATAAAACAAAGATTCTGGCAATAGGCCATGTTTCAAATGTAATGGGAGTTACCAATCCCGTAAAAGAAATGGCGGCTTATGCTAAGTCTAAGGGCGCTGTTGTTGTAGTGGACGGTGCTCAGTCAACTCCTCATATGAAAGTTGATGTAAAAGAGCTCGGTGCCGATTTCTTTGCATTTTCAGGTCACAAGATGCTTGGACCAATGGGTATTGGTGTCTTGTACGGAAGAGAAGAACTTTTGGAAAAAATGTCCCCCTTCCTTATGGGCGGAGAAATGATAGAATATGTTACAAGGACAGATGCAACTTACGCAGAACTTCCTCATAAGTTTGAGGCGGGCACGGTCAATGCATCAGGAGCAGTGGGACTTGCGGAAGCAATAAGATACCTTCAGAAAGTTGGTTTTGAGGCGATAGAGGCGCAGGAGCAGAAGCTCACGGCACTTCTTATGGAGGGAATGTCTAAGCTTCCTTATATCAAGATCTATGGATCAAAAGATCCCAAGAAGCATTGCGGAATTGTGACATTTACGATTGAAGGCGTTCATCCTCATGATATTTCATCGGTGCTTAATGACGATCGCGTATGCATTAGAGCGGGACACCATTGCGCACAGCCTCTTATGCAGTTCATAGGAGCGGGATCAACAGCTCGTGCCAGCTTGTATTTCTACAACACAGAAGAAGAAGTTCGCGTATTTCTGGACAAACTTGCAAATGTAAGGGAGGTCATGGGATATGGAGCTTAAACAGTTATATCGTGAGATAGTGAATGAGCACAATTTGCACCCCGTGCACAAAGGACAATTGGAAAATCCCGATTTGGTAATGCGTGGCGTAAACCCAAGCTGCGGTGATGATATCACATTACAGCTTAAGGTGGATAACGGCATCATAACAGACGGAAAATATGAAGGAAGCGGATGTGCTATCTCACAGGCTTCTGTAGACATGATGGTTGACCAGATAATCGGAAAGACAAAGGAAGATGCAATAAAGCTTGCTGAGACCTTTATGGGCATGATAAAGGGTGATATTACGGACGAGGAGAGTATAGAGTCTCTTGATGAGGCCGCTGCGCTTCAGGACGTAAAACATATGCCTGCGAGGGTTAAATGTGCCGTGCTTGGTTGGCATACAATGCAGGAGATGCTTGAACACCCGGAGAAAGCAAATGATAAGATAGGAACTACAGAATAAATAATAAACCGTACAGAATCTGTGCGGTTTATACTATTAATATAAGAAGAAATACTGCAAGAAAAAAGTACCATCCTCATAGGATATACCTACAAAAACAGTACTCGGCGTGCGCTGCCAGGGTCTCGAACCCTGGACAACCTGATTAAGAGTCAGGTGCTCTACCAACTGAGCTAGCAGCGCATTCGTTATTTAGCGGCTTTGCCGTATCTCAACGACAAGTGATATATTACTACGCCTATAAAAGAAATGCAAGCGTTTTTTTAAAAAAAATTAAAAAATGATGCATTTTTTTTATTTTGAGGTTTTTCAGCTGTTTTCAGAGGCTTTTTTTTGTGGTAAATTAGTTGTTATGTAAAAATTAAAGAATGGGAAGAATATAAGATTTTATCGGAAGGTGTTTAGATGATATTTGACACTCATGCTCATTATGATGACGGACAGTTTGATGAAGACAGAGAAGCTCTCATAGCTTCTTTTGCACAGGCCGGAATCGGCAAGGTTGTAAATATAGGTGCCAACATGACATCAAGTGCGAAATCTCTTGAACTGGCACATAAGTATGATTTTTTCTACGCTGCTGTGGGAGCACATCCAAGCGAAGTGGAAGAGCTTGATGACAACGCTATGGAGAAACTCAAAAAATGGAGCGAAGATAAAAAGTGTGTTGCGATAGGAGAGATAGGTCTTGATTATCATTGGCCGGATCCTTCGCCGGAAGTTCAGAAGAAATGGTTCGTGCGTCAGCTTGAGCTTGCAAGATGCGTGAAATTACCTATTGTTATCCATTCAAGAGAAGCCGCGAAAGACACGATGGACATAATGATAAGTGAACACGCGGAAGAAATAGGCGGAGTCGTTCACTGTTTCTCATATTCCAAAGAATTAGCAAAAGAGTACGTGGATATGGGATTTTATATAGGAGTCGGCGGAGTTATAACTTTTAAGAACGGCCGAAAACTTAGAGAAGCTGTGGAAGAAACTCCCATTGAGAGGATACTTCTTGAAACAGACAGTCCTTATCTTTCTCCCGAGCCATACAGGGGGAAGCGCAACAGTTCTTTAAATTTGCCTTACGTGGTAAAAGAGATATCAAATATAAAAGGAATCAGTGAAGAAGACGTCATACGTATTACGGAAGAAAACGCCATGCGTATGTACGGCATTCTGATGGAGGTATAGATGGCATATCTTGGTAACGCAGCCCGCACAAAAGAAGTTCTGAGCAAATACAATATGAGTGCAAAGAAAAAATTCGGACAGAACTTCCTTATAGACAGCAGTGTACTTGACGGAATAGTAGAGGCTTCAGGTGTAACTAAGGACGACTGTGTTCTTGAGATTGGTCCCGGTATAGGAAGCCTTACCCAGTATCTTGCAGAAGCAGCTAAACGCGTTGTGGCTGTTGAGATAGATAAGACTCTCATTCCGGTTTTAAATGATACATTGTCAGAATATGACAACGTTACAATAATAAATGAAGATATTTTGAAGGTTGATATAGAGAGTATTGTAAACGAATACAATGAGGGAAGACAGATAAAGGTTGTTGCGAATCTTCCCTACTATATCACAACACCGATAATAATGAAGCTCTTTGAGAGCGGAGTTCCTATAGACAGTATAACTGTCATGGTACAAAAAGAAGTCGCCGATAGAATGGTTATGGGGCCGGGGAATAAAGATTATGGTTCTCTTTCTCTTGCAGTGGGGTATTATGCACATGCGACATTCGTAATGAATGTTGCGCCCGGAAGTTTTATTCCGCAACCGGGTGTAGGTTCGGCAGTTGTGCATCTTAAGAGATATGAGAAGCCGGCGGTTGAAGTTGCAGACGAGAAGTACATGTTTGAGATTATAAGAACAGCATTTAATCAGAGGAGAAAAACTCTTTCAAATGCTCTTTCAAACAATCCTTCTCTCAAGGTTACGAGGCAACAGGTACAAGACGCTTTGACAGAGATGGAAATCAATGAAAAAACAAGGGGTGAAGTCCTTACTCTGGAGCAATTTGCGCGTCTTTCAGACATTTTACAAAGATAAGGTGCTTATGTTAAACTAACACTGGGTGGAGCATTTTAGCACCAAAGAGGTGATATTTTGGATAAAGTTGAGTACAAAATCAGAGCCGATGAGATAAAGGCTTTGATTGGGGAAGGCAGATTTGCCGAGGCAGTGAAGATTGCCGACACGATCGACTGGAAACGAGTCAAAAGTGTCGCAATGCTGTGCACGATAAGTGATTTATATAAGATAAACAGGCGCTTTGAGGAGAGCAGAGATGTTTTACTCATGGCATATGACAGACACCCTACGGGGAGAGCGATCGTATATTCATTATGCGAGCTCGCAATAAAAATGGGTGAATTTGTTCAAGCTGTTGAATATTATAAGGAATTTGTCAGGATAGCGCCCAGAGACACAGGGCGGTATATCTTACAGTATAAACTCTACGAGGCACAGGAAGTAAGCCTTGAAGAGCGAATCGCCGTTCTCGAAGAATTCAAAAAACATGATTACAGAGAAAAATGGGTATATGAGTTGGCTTATCTTTATCATAGGATAGGCCTTACTACTGAGTGCATTGAAACCTGTGACGAGATGTTTTTGTGGCTTGGTGACGGAAATTATGTTATGAAGGCACTTGAACTTAAGGCGCTTCATGAGCCTCTTTCGCCCGAGCAGCAGGACAGATATGTCAGATACAAGCAGAAGCACGGCGGATATATCGACAGATCTATTGTTTATGATAAAAAAGAGAATGCCATGCCGGAGCAGGCACCTGCCGCAGTTAATCAGCCTACGCAGGAGATGCCTCCCGTAAATCCGACAGTTCCCGTTAATTCGGTAAAAGTAGATCCTGTAGCAGGCATTAAAGAGCCTAGTGTCGATGTGAGCGAGTACAACACAGTAGACCTTCAGCAGGCTCTTGCCGAGGAGTTGAAGGAATACATCGGAGGCGATGAGCAGACCAATGCAGCATTGCAGGAGAATCCCTTCGCATATCTCGATGCCGTTCAGGCTGCAGGTGGAGCAGGATTGCCCGCAGGAGGAATTCCCGTTGGACAGGCACCTGCCGATCAGATGGCAGCACAGGCACCCGTACAGAATGCAGGAGAGATGGGAGACGGTTCTTTTTCACCTGTTTCTGCAACAATCGGAGAGTCAACGCAGGGAAGCATGGAGGAAGTATTCTTTGAATCAAAAGAAGAACAGGTACCTGAAGAATCTGTTTCACAGCCTGTTCCTGAACAAGTCAAAGAAGCTCCTAAGGAACCCGAAAGCTTTGATGATGAAGAAACAAAGGGACAAACAGAGGAGTTTATCTCTGAATATGATACAGATCGTTCCGCTGAACTGAAACTTGAACAAGAGCGTATGCAGCTGGAGAATAATAGCGCAGCTTACAATACTCCCGCATACGAAAACAGACCTTTGGAGGATGAAGTTCCGGGGGCTGTAATACATCCAAATGCAAGCTACAATATGACAAGTCAGTATGACAACATGCTTGCACAGGAGCATGACGGACAGCTCAGTATGGCTGTTGAGAAAGATCCTGCCATTGAGAGGCAGATCACCGGACAGATAAGTATTGCAGAATACATTCAGAACTGGGAACAGTTCAAAAAAGACCAGCAGGAAAAGCAGTTTGAGAGTGTAAAGAAAAAAGTTGCCGATCAGACAGGTGATCTTTTTGCAGATTACGATATGATCACAAAGGCAGGTCTTCAGGAGAAAATCGAGAAAGCCATTGCCGAAGCCATCAAGAAAGAAAAACAGAACAGAGCTTCGGGAAGGGGCGATTGGTCCAGAGACAATGCAGATATTATAGATGAAGCTGTCGATGAAGTTATAAACAGCGCATTTGCTCATGGAGATGGTTCTGAGGAAGTTGAGCGTATTGATCTAAAGGAGACTGAAGAAGTCTTTGAGGATGAGAATATAGAGGAAGAGAAGGTCGAAAGCGTTGAGTCAGATGAGGCTAAAGCAGAGGTAGATGCTGAGGCACCTGAGGACGATGCTCGTGATAAGAGACCTTCAAGATCAGGTTCAAGAGAATCTGAAGGCGGCAGACCTGAAAGAGCAAAGTCTCAGAGAAACAGACCTGACGGAGACAGACCGGAAAGACAGGATAGAGCAAGATCCGAAAGACAAAGACCTGAAGACCGGGATACAGAAGACAGAGAAGCTACACAGGGAGCCAAGAAGAAACTTAAAAAGAGCCACACCGGAAGCAAAGATTTTGAAGAGAGAGTAAGAAAGATGACTCCCGAAGAGAAGGAGTTGTTCGGACCTTACATCCATCACAAGAAATCAAGAAGACAGATTATCAAAGCTATAGATAACATGAGCCTTGATGCATTCAGCGGAAATGTTATTGTTACCGGTGAGGAGGGTGCAGGAACAATAAACCTTGCAAAGGGACTTATCCGCGCCGTTCAGACAACAAATTCTACCTTTAGCGGTAAGGTTGCAAAGATAACAGCGAATACACTGAACAAGAAGAGTCCCGCTTCGATCTTTGAGAAGCTAGCAAACGGAGCTCTCATAATTCAGAGAGCGGCAGACATTACGCCTGAGACCGCGGCAGATCTTATGAAGATCCTTCAGGAAGGAAAGAAGGGTATCATAATAGTAATGGAGGATACCAAGGAAGATATCAACAGATTCCTTGATAAGAATCCCGATTTTAAAGAAAGCTTTAATGTAAGAGTTGATATTGAAGCTCTTGATGATGATTCGCTTGTTGCATATGCAAAGCAGTACGCATATGATAACGAATATGCTATCGACAATCTCGGTATATTAGCGCTTCACACCATAATATCAGAGAGACAGACCCTCGACCACGACGTGACGGTATCAGAGGTAAGAGATATTGTGGATGATGCCATATATTACGCTGAGAAGAGGTCGGTATCACACTTTGTTGATATTATCGTTAATAAGCGATTTGATGAAAATGATATGGTAATTCTCAGAGAAAAAGATTTTATGCACTGATTACGCCGAAATACATTTACGAGGGGGATGTATGAGCAGAAAAGTATTTATATCTGAAGCTGACGAATATCTATTCGGCCAAGGTACGCACTACGACATTTATGAAAAACTCGGAGCGCATCCTTCGGAAGAAAATGGGAAGAAAGGGTACTTTTTTGCTGTATGGGCACCTAATGCGGCAGACGTCCATGTTGTTGGTTCATTCAATAACTGGTCTGAAGATGCACATGCTCTTAAAAGGACTAAAACAGGGAATATCTGGGAAGGTTTTATTCCGGGAGTTGGTGTTGGGGAACTGTATAAGTTCCTCATAACAACATCGGATGGAAAAAAACTCTACAAAGCAGATCCCTATGCAAATTATTCTGAACTTCGTCCCGGTAATGCGTCCAGAACTACCGACCTGTCTTCTTTTAAATGGACGGATTCTAAGTGGTATGAAAAGATAAAAGGCAAGGATCCAAACAGGCAGCCGCTTGCAATCTACGAATGCCACATAGGTTCCTGGATGAAACATCCCGATGGGACGGAAGATGGTTTTTACACTTACAGACAATTCGCAGACAGAATTGTTGAGTATCTCAAAGAAATGCCCTATACGCACATCGAGCTAATAGGAATTGCTGAGCATCCGTTCGATGGTTCATGGGGATATCAGGTTACGGGCTACTATGCCCCTACATCAAGGTACGGAGAGCCTTCGGACTTTATGTATCTTGTCAATAAGCTCCACAAGAACAACATAGGTGTAATATTGGACTGGGTTCCCGCGCATTTTGCGACGGATGAGTTTGGTCTTGCTTGTTTTGACGGAAAATGTATTTATGAAGATCCGGATCCGAGAAAAGGCGAGCATCCTGACTGGGGAACCAAGATATTTAATCTCGGAAAACCCGAGGTAAAGAATTTTCTTATCGCAAATGCTCTTTTCTGGATAAGAAAGTTTCATGTAGACGGCATTCGTGTAGATGCGGTTGCGTCCATGTTGTACCTCGATTACGGCAAGAAAGACGGACAGTGGGTTCCGAATAAATACGGTAAAAAAGAAAACCTCGAAGCTATCGAGTTCTTTAAACATTTAAACAGCGTAGTAAGGGGAACATACCCTGAGTTTCTTACTATCGCAGAAGAGTCAACGGCGTGGCCCAAGGTCACCGCACCTCCGGTAGATGACGGACTTGGTTTTGCATTTAAATGGAATATGGGCTGGATGCATGATTTCTGCGAGTATATGAAGCTTGATCCGTATTTCAGGCAGGGCGCGCATAATATGATGACCTTTGCCATGAGCTACAACGATTCCGAGAATTACATCCTGCCTCTGTCGCATGATGAAGTTGTGCATCTTAAGTGTTCGATGCTTGAGAAGATGCCAGGATATAAGGTTGATAAATACGCAAACCTTCGTGCCGGATATGCGTTTATGTTCGGACATGCGGGCAAAAAACTTCTCTTCATGGGACAGGATTTTGCACAGGAGCGGGAATGGAGCGAAAAGAGAGAGCTTGACTGGTTCCTTCTGCAAAATGAGCTAAACAGCGGAATGAAGCTGTATGTATCAGAACTTCTTAAGATATACAGAAAATATCCTGCCATGTATGAAGTAGATAATGACTGGGGCGGATTTGAGTGGATAAATGCAGATGACAAGGAAAGAAGTACCTATAGCTTCTACAGACGCGCCATAGACGGTAAGGACAATTTGTTGTTCGTTATCAATATGACTCCCATGGAAAGAAAGGGTTATCAGGTCGGCGTTCCTTTTGCAGGAAAGTACAAGCATATCCTTGATAGTGCCGATGAGAAGTTTGCAGGAGCGGGAAGCAATATTCCTTTTGAGATCGAAGCCAAGAAAGGTTTGTGTGATTACAAAGACTACAGCATAACCTTTGATCTGCCTGCTTACGGCGCGGAAGTTTTCCTCTTTAAAGGCGCAGCGACTTCAAAAAAATCAGCCAAAAAGGCAGAGACAAAAAAGAAGAAATAATAAAAAGTTTATATAAAGAAATAAAAAAGATGAGCCGAAATAGAAGGTGACGTAAAGAAAAAGACGTCACCTTTTATTGAATTAGAGATTACTTCAAAAAAAGCATTTTGAATGAAGATGAGGCGTATATGAACATTAATTTTCAGACCACTGTTGGAAACAAGGCAACTGAGGATTCGATGTACGTCGGCATGGAGGCTGAGGACAGAATCAACAAGAGTGCGGCAAAGAGCGGAGTATCAAACGCAGTAGCCGTAAATCTTGGCGCAAGTTTATTCAGTAATGATGTATATGCAAGTCACGCCAGAGGAGCTGATGAGATCAGCGAGATGGCAAAGAACACGGATGTTCAGACACAGCATAATTATATGGCTCTTTTATCAAACACCATGTCTGAGGAGGACTATGCAAAGGCTCTTCAGGATGGTTTTGATGTGAAAAATTTAAATAGTTCTGAGACAGTGACCATCCTTGATAAGATCAAGGGTGTACTTTTGGAGTCCGGAGTTGAGATAGTCGGATACAACGATGATATGAGCGTTGAGAAACTCACAAAGATAACCGGAAGCAGGTCGCTGGCAGAAACAATCCACAAGGAATTTTCTCAAAACGATATTCCTATGACAGCTGAAAATGTCAGGGGCGCAAAGAGCGCATATGAAGAGGCTTCGCAGATAGAGGAACCTTCCGACGGTGCGGTCAAATATATGGTCCTCAACAATATGAAGCCGACCATAAGTAATATCTACCGCGCTGCACACAGCACAAACGGACAGAATCTCTCGGGAAGAGGATTCTATGCACAGGAAGCAGGCGGATACTACGCGCAAAAGGCTGACAACATAAACTGGGACAGCCTTGCACCTCAGATAGATAAAGTATTGGAAGAAGCAGGTTTTGATGTAAACGATCCCAAGATAAGAGACAATGCAAAGTGGATGGTTGAGCAGGGAATACCGCTTACAGCAGAGAATCTCGGTTCGCTTACAGAACTTGGAAAAGTTGAGTTTCCTATTACAGAGGAAGCTGCCGTCAAAGCAGCAACAGCGGCTATAATCGACGGAAAGAGCGCTGTACAGGGAAATCTTGCCGATCCCGAGAGCAATGTGGAAAAAGCCGTAAGGCTTTATGAAGATACGAAGAAGATAACTGATAGCGCGGTTAAGAGCGTTGTTGAAGAAGAAAAGGAATTAAATCTAAAGAATCTGATTCTTGCAAGCGACAAAGAAAACGGAGTATACCCTGAGAATCCGACAGCTCTTTTGCCCGAAAGTGATCCGAAGGTAGTTGCAGCCAGAATACAGCTTGAGGAAGTAAGACTTCGCATGAGCGTTGAAGCCAACAGAAATCTTCTGGACAGAGGTTTTGCTATAGATACGGCACCTATGCAGAAGCTTATCGAAGAGCTTTCAAATATGCTTAAAGATATCGAAGGCGCTCAAACAGGCGAGATTGTAGATGATATCACTGATGTAAAGCCGGTCAATCAGGCAAGAGTATATGATCTTACACTCAGAAAGATCGAGACGATAAGCAAGGGACCTGCAGACATCTCGGGACTTATGGCGGGAAGATTGCAGACGGCAACTCTTTCTCAGATAAGCGATGTCTCAGCAAACCTTGCAAGAAGATTTAAGGCTGCAGGAGAAGGCTATGAAGTTATGATGACCTCTCCCAGAGCGGATCTTGGCGACAGTATAAAGAAAGCGTTCAGAAATGTCGATGATATTCTCAAGGATCTCGGCGAAGAGGTAAACGATGAGAATCGCCGAGCTGTTAGAATCCTTGGATATAACAGCATGGAGATCAACGAGGAAAACTTCGAAAACGTAAGAGCATGGGATAAGAAGTTTACGGCGACTCTTGAAAGGCTTAAACCCGGAGCGGTCCTGGATCTTATAAGAGAGGGCAAAAATCCTCTTAATATGACGCTCACACAGCTTTCAGACAGTCTTGATAAAGGCATGTTCAATGACGGAGGCGGAGAAGGGGAAAAGAGAGATTCCGACAGATCAAAAGAAAAGTTTTCAAAGTTTATCTGCAAACTTGAGCGGAAAAATGACATAACCAAGGAAGAAAAGGCTTCTTTTATCGGAATATACAGACTTTTCCATAACTTAAAGGCAAATGATTACAAAGCCATCGGATCTGTGCTAAAGACAGGTAAAGATATGACTTTGGGAAATCTTTTGATCGAAACAAGGAGCGGAAAGACAGCACTTGGTGGAATCGACTATTCAATAGGCGATGATTTTGGCGGAGTTGACCTTAAAGAAAGCGATTCAAAAAAAATTGATGAACAAATAAATTCAGCCTTCAGATTTTATAGGTCACAAGCCGATATAGTATATGAGAATCTTGAGCCGGAAAAATTAAAAGCGGCAAAACCTTCTACAGGCATGAAGTTAGAAGAATTTGCCGAAAAGCTTCAACGTGAAGAGACGGATCCTGAACTTGAAAGAGCATATATCAAGGATCAGATACAGGAGATAAGAACTGTAGCGGGATCCAAAGCAGCACCGGGAGCAATCACAGAAATGGAGAACCTCGGAGTTGAGATGACCTTCAATAATCTTGAAGCGATGATCGGCGTAAGAAGAGACAGACGAAACGGAAACTTGTGGAACAAGGCACAGGAGCTTGGAAGAAAGGACATATCAAAAGATATGGATGCTCTTACCGATGCTCTTGATAAAGACAACTACGAAGAGACCTATGCAAAGAGCCTTGAAAATATTTCCGACAAACTCTCGGATGTACTGGTAGATCCGGAGACTGAGTATATTGATGTAAAGGCAATAACTCTTATGCAGAAACAGATTTCCGTGATGGCACACACAGCGGAGAAAGGAAGCTATGAAGTGCCGGTGGAAATTGATGGATCAAAAGTTTCTATGCATATCACTCTAAGGAGTGACAATAGCAAAATTTCAAGGATGGAAGCAAGTGTTCAGACAATCGATTATGGAACGATCTCGGTAAATCTTTATCGGGAAGACGGTGTTGTAACAGGAATGCTTACAACAACAAATTCGGGAAATACAGAGGAAGCTGAATATCTTGAAAGCGTAAGAACTAAGATGTGCGACAGATTAGCGGAGAATGTAGAGGGCGTAGGTGTAGACCAAAAAAGAATCGCGATCCTCTATAACGCACAGGCACAACCTACTAAAGTAGGCACGGTTAATGCAGATGCCATGGACGGCAGCAACTTATCGACAACAGATACAGGAACACTTCTGAAAATGGCGAAAGCATTTATAGAGGCTCTTTAAACTCTATACGTGCAGAAATGAGGTTAACATGAAAGTAAACTACAACGTATCCGCAATGATCGCAAATAATTCATTACAGAAAAATGACAAACTCCTTGCTGAGTCACTTGAGAGACTTTCAAGCGGACTTAAGATCGCAAATGCTAAGGATAACCCTTCGGGACTTGCGATGGCAAGAAGGATGAACTCACAGATAGAGTCGCTCGGCATTGCTAATAACAGTGCAAACGACGGAATATCCATCGTGCAGGTTGCAGATGGAACGCTCTCAGAAATACATGATATTCTTCAGAGAATGAATCAGCTTGCAATCCAGGCAAGTAACGGAACACTTACAGACAGCGATAGAGAGACCATTCAGGAAGAAGTTACACAGCTTAAGCAGGAAATTGACAGAATGGCTGAAACTACACAGTTCAATGGCCAGAGCATTCTCGACGGATCTTTTGATCTTAAGGGATATGTTACCGATGCCAAGGGATATACACATCAGAACATCAAGATAGCAAGCTATTCCGATAATTTGGAGGCGGGAAGCTATCAGATTACAGGTCTGGATATAGAGTTCGTAAATCTTATCGGTAAAACAGGAATTGATAAAAAAGGTATCATCAGCGAGCAGGATGCGCTTAACGGAATAGAAGTCTACAAGCAGAAAGCTGACGGTAGCTATGAGAAGTGCATGGCAAACAACATGCTCGCAACCATCGAGGAAGATGTCCTTACAATTTCCGACAGTACAGGTAAGAGCATCAGTATCAAGATGGACGAAGCCTATAAGGGAACTCTTAACGTTGAGATTACAGCCAAGGGTGCTATGACCATGCAGGTCGGAGCAAACGAAGGCCAGACGCTTGATATCAGGATTCCTGAGGTATCGCTTACAACACTCAGACTCAACAACCTCGATTTTTCAAATCTCACAGGAGCAAAAGAAGGAATTGAAAGCATAAAGAGTGCGATTTCCGAGATCAACAGCATCAGAAGCAGACTTGGCGCATATCAGAACAGACTTGAGCATACGGTAAGCGGACTTGATATTACAGTAGAAAACATGACTGCAGCTTATTCCAGAATCATGGATGTAGATATGGCTGAAGAGATGACAATTTATTCAACACAGCAGGTACTTACACAGGCAGGAACATCAATGATGGCGCAGGCCAATGAGAGACCTTCACAGGTACTTCAGCTCCTTCAGTAAATCTGTAACAATGTCAATTTTGTAATCGAGGTGACAAACTATTAGTAGTCAATAGGTTTTAGAGAATATTTTATAATTATTGGCTTGAGGGTAACTTTAATAAACCATCTGAATACACCGTATTTCAGATGGTGCTAGAATCGGCTATTTACTTGATGTTAGCGAAGT
>JAGAAO010000088.1 GCA_017615275.1 Butyrivibrio sp. | reverse complement strand
TCAGTAGCGAAAGCGGCCGCACTTTTTAGCTTTTATGTCAACATTTTTTTCAGAAAAAAAGACCCCTACATCATTTCTGATGTAGAGATCTTCTAGTGTCACCTTAACTTAATGACATTGGATATTCGCCTTCCCTTTTTCTGGCAATATCAGTCAGTGAAATGTAATCATTTTTAAAATCCTCAGTGTACATTTGGATGCTAACGCCATCAACTTCGATAGTTTCTTTTACAATTTTTTCTTTCATTTTTTTATTTCTCCAGTCTCTTCCTGCATCTTTTTCATTTCCTCATAGTACGCCTTATACCTATACGCAGTCCTACGACTGATTGCACTCTGATTTACAATCTCCATTATTGTCATACCACTTTCATATTGAATCACGAAGTCGTTATATGATCGCATCCAATGCTCATCATGCTTCTGTCTTCCAGCGAACTTTTTGCTCTTATAATATTCAAGTTCTTCTTTGAGCTTTGCATTCTCTTCCTCAAGTTCCGAGATTCTTTTTAATGCAACTTCAAGTGTTATGCTCATATCTCAGCCTCCTGTGTCAATATTCTCATGACACAATTATAGTATTTCATCACTCTTGTGTCAATTTAATCATGGCACTTGAAGTGTCTTCTCTCTTCATTATTTTTCACATTTTCTTTGCTCCACAAAATGAAAAACAGCCCAAGTCAAAAACCATACTCCAACTTGAACTGCCTAATTATTTCTTTTATCTCAAATTATTTCTCGCAGAAATTTTGATTCTTACTTCCTGTCATCCGGCTTTTGTTGGGACAGACAAACCACCGTCTCCACATAGATTAGTCTTCCAAACATATCGACATACCACATAAAATGTATAATAAAAGCTAGTTGTTCAGCATTGAATAATACTCTTTTATCTCCTGCGGTGATGTTAAAAACCATTCCGTTCCAGGAGCATTTTTCAGCCATTTACCCTGGTACTTTAGAATACTATGCAAAGCTACTTCTAGTGCTGAAGAATCATCGCAATATATAATTAAAGCAATATGTGGCAATTCTGGGTAGCTGGTTCCCGCTTGTCCTATTACACGTTGTATAGGATCTCTGTCAGTTCTTCCGATTTTGCAAGGCCATCCTTTATTTCCTTTATTCTCCGCAAGTTGTTTATAGACATCATAATAATATACATACACCGCATTACTGCCAGTTCCTAATGTTTCATCTACTGTATATTTAATACTTTCTGCCTTTATGTCTTCAACGACATCTGTTGTATCTTGAACTTGATAGTGCAATTCCCAAGTCCCATAACCTTTATTTACCAATCCTGCATCAGTTTTCTGAAGATCTTGTGTTGCTTTTTTAAAAATGGAAACAACATCTCGCCCTTCTTCAATAATGCCACCGTGTTCAAGATGATAATCTGTAATGTTCTTTATAGCTGTTTGACGCGTAAACTGTTTTCCATCAAACAGCAACACTAGTAGTTCCTTAAAAACAGCTGGAAAAAGTTTCATTCCTGAGTATTTGTAATTATCCATATTACCTCTCCCTTAATAGAAATCAAATCATCTGGAAGTGTTTAAACGCTTCGATGATTGCTTCTTCCTTATCCTTCGGCATCTCCAACGACTTGCTGTCCTCACCCTTCGCCAGATTATAATTCTGCCGTTCTATGATTCCGCATTTACGCTTCGTCTTCGCAATATTCAGATTCGTCGCGTGAAATCCGTACTTCTCCCGCACCCAGTCCTGGATCTCCTTGTATGTAGCCTTAGCTTCCGCACTGGTCAGATCCAGTTCATCCATATCCACCTTAACTTCGATATGATGCTTTGCTTCATGAAGTTTGGACAATAAACATACCGTTTCAACATGTACGGTCCAAGGGAACATGTCGCAGGGTCTGATGGCAGCGATGTTGTAGCCGCCGTCTGCGAGGATGCGGAGATCCCTTGCGAGAGTTGCGGAATCGCAGCTTACGTACACGATGCGGTCAGGCTGCATCTTAAGCATTGTCTCAAGGCAAACTGCGTCACAGCCCTTTCTGGGCGGATCGACTACGATAACGTCGGGATGTAATGCACTTTGCAGCTCAGATATTTCCTGCGATCCCTTTTCATAGAACTCAGGAAGAACCTCCTCAGCTTTCCCGCAATAAAAATCTGCATTTTTTATACCGTTTCTCTCTACATTCATCTTGGCATCGCGTATCGCATCGGGAACAACTTCCACTCCGTACACGTGCCCTGCTTTTCCAGCCATGGATAATGTGATCGTTCCGATTCCGCAGTACAGATCCCACACGGTCTCTTTTCCCGTAAGACCTGCAAAATCAATCGCACATCCATACAGCTTCTCTGTCTGCATGGGATTAACCTGAAAAAAAGAAAGCGGAGATATCTCAAACTTAAGCCCACGCAAAGTATCGCTTATGGTATCTTTTCCCCATATTGTGTGGATTTCTTTTCCCATTATGACATTTGTTTTCTCGGAATTTATGCTGACTGAAATGCTCTGCATTCCCTTTATTTTTCTAAGTCGTTCTACAAGCTCGTTTTGATTCTTAATAAACTCAGCTACGGAGCTGCGCCCTTCCTTCTTTCCTCTGTTGATAACGAGGCAAACCATTATCTCACCGCTTGTAAATCCCTTTCTTATGAGGACATGGCGGACAACACCTCGTCCCGTAACCTCATCGTAGGGCTCAATCTTATTTGCCTCCATATGGGCGGTTACAGTTTCCAAAATCGCTTTATTTTCTTCTGTTCCGATATAGCACTCTGTTGTGGGGATTATGCTGTGCGATCTTCCGGCGTAAAAACCTGTAACAACCTTGCCCTCTTTGTTACAGCCGACAGGGAACTGCGCCTTATTCCTGTATCTCCAAGGCTCATCCATCCCGATAATCGGTTGCATCACACTGTCAACAAATTCCGCGTCAAATCCACCGAGCCTTATAATATTGTTTCTTACCTTGTTCTGCTTAAACTCAAGCTGTCTTGCATAAGACATACTCTGAACCTGGCATCCGCCGCACTGCCTTGCAATGGGGCATCGCGGATCTATCCTGTGCTCAGACTTTTCCACAACCTCTTCAAGATGCGCATAGGCATAGTTCTTCTTCGCCTTCATTATCTTGACTTTGACCTTGTCTCCGATAACCGCATCCTTAATAAAAAGGGTATAGCCGTCTATCTTGCCTATGCCCTCTCCATCGTTTCCTATATCTGTTATATCAACTGTCAGGATATCATCCTTCTTGTACCCTGCAGTCTCGTTCTCATTTTTACGACTCATATATCCCACCTGATATCACTTCCAGTGAAGCCTGTGAAGTTCTCCTTCTTTTTCAAGCCCTTTAAAATCATTCTGTCTGAGCGCCTCGTACAAAACTATCGCCACAGCATTTGAAAGATTAAGAGACCTGATATCGTTGCCCATCGGGATTCTGATACAATTTTCCTCATTATCCACAAGGATCTCCTCGGGAATTCCCGCACTCTCTTTTCCAAACATGATAAAATCGTCCATGCCAAAAGAGACTTCACTGTAAGAGCGCTTTGCCTTAGTGGTCGCCATCCAGATCTTTGCCCCCGGATGTTTTTCCTTAAATTCATCAAAATCTATATACCTTGTCACGTCGAGATGTTCCCAATAGTCCATCCCGGCGCGCTTTAATTCCTTCTCGTTGAGCCTGAAACCAAGCGGCTCGATAAGATGTAGAGATGTACCCGTTGCAACACATGTCCTTCCGATATTTCCTGTGTTCTGCGGTATTTCCGGTTGATGTAAAACTATATGCATGATTCTTTGTTACTCCTCGTCATCCGCATCCATTGATTTTGCCTTCGGAAGTGAAAAGATAAATTCCGTTCCGACGCCCTCAGTGCTGATGACATTTATATTTTCTTCGTGTGCTTTAATAATTTCTTTTACTATGGCAAGGCCCAGACCTGTGCCCTTCTTGTCCTTACCTCTTGAGAGATCGGACTTATAAAATCTGTCAAAGATAAGCTTCTGGTCATCCTTAGGAATGCCTATTCCGCTGTCTTTTACAGAAACAAAAACCTTGCTGTGCTTCTCAGTTGTCTCAATCTTGATCGATGAATCCTTGTGACTGAACTTGATCGCATTATCAAGCAGATTATACAGAACCTGCTGTATCTTACTCATATCCGCGCAGACCAGCATCTTATCGTCTGTAAGCACCAGATTGATCGCAATATTCTTGTTAAGACATGTTCCTTCAAAAGACTCTGCTACATTCCTGATAACGCTGTTAATATCAAACTCGACCTTATCAAGAAGAACGCCCTTTGTATTGAGGTTATTAAGCGTAAGCATCTCGTTTGTAAGCTTTGTAAGTCTGTCCGTCTCATTTATTACGATTCCCAGATACCTGTCGTACATCTCCTGCGGAATTGTTCCATCCTGCATGGCAACCAGATATCCCTTAATAGATGTAAGCGGCGATCTGAAATCATGCGAAACATTGGCTATAAATTTCTTCTGATCGTCTTCCTGCCTTGCGATCTCACCTGCCATGTATGCCAGAGAAGCTGCAAGATATCCCATCTCATCCTCAGATTCAACCGAAAACTCATAGCTCATATTTCCCACGGCATACTGCTCTGTAGCGGTCGTGATCTTTCTGAGCGGCATATATACGAGCTCTGTAAAAAAGATGAGAATTATCAGGGACAAAAGAAATAACACAAGCAGCATCAGATATGAAATATCCAGAAATTTGTTTGCAGACCCTTTTATCGTCGACAAAGGTTCATGAATTACCACGTACGCCTGAACCTTGTAATTGGCTGTTATCGGAGCAAAAACGCTGAGCGTATCCTCGCTGAAAGTCTCCCAGAAATCACCGGTGGTGTAATAAGAACTTCCGGTAATCGTAGGATCAAAGCCTTTTATTATAATCTCTTCATCCGGCTCCAACTCTCTGGAAGTATCAAGGACCAATCTTCCCGAAGGGTTGACTATCCAAATGACAGACTTATCCATATACTTAGAAAGCGATATAAGCTGCTGACGAACCGCATCGATCGCAGCCTCCCTATTGTATAGATCCGCGGCATATGTGTTTGCTATCTGTGTGGCAACCTGATACATATTGTCAGCTTTATCACGCCTTATACGCTCAAAGGTCATCTTGTACACGAAAGTTGCCACTACTATAAATCCGAATATTCCAAACAACAGATACGCCAGAAGAAACTTCAAATAAAGCGTACGTTTCATTTACTGTTGCACCTCAAATTTGTATCCGATTCCCCAAATAGTTGCTATTCTCCAGTTATTATGATCGTTTATCTTCTCGCGAAGCCTCTTTATATGCACGTCAACCGTTCTGGTGTCGCCGACATACTCATATCCCCAGATCTGATCAAGAAGCTGTTCTCTTGTAAAAACATGATTAGGAGACGCTGCCAAAAAGTACAAAAGTTCCATTTCCTTCGGCGGCATGTCGACTCTCTCGCCCATATATGTAACGGAATAGTTTGTCATATTGATCTCAAGATCCGGATATCTTACGAGCTTGTCATTGGACTCGGTAAGCTCCTGCGTCTGAGGTTTATATCTTCTCAAAACCGCTTTTACTCTTGCCACAAGCTCTTTTGAATCAAACGGTTTTTCCATGTAATCATCGGCACCCATCTCAAGTCCAAGCACCTTGTCAAAAACTTCTCCCTTTGCGGAAAGCATGATAATAGGCACCTGAGAAACCGTTCTGATCTCTCTGCACACCTGATATCCGTCTATTCCCGGAAGCATCAGATCAAGAAGCACCAGATTGGGCTTAAAGCTGTCAAAAGTGTTTATCGCAGATTCACCGTCGTTGCATATTCTTGTTTCAAAACATTCTTTTACAAGATACAACGAAATGAGTTCCGCAATATTGTTGTCGTCATCTACTATCAAAATTTTCTGTTTACTCACCATATCGTTTTCTTACCTCACTTTATAAAGGTCACTATAGTAACTCCTGCATCTCCTTCGCCGAATTCTCCCAGTTTAAAAGATTTCACATAGGGAATTGACTTAAGATGCGCGTGTACTGCCTGCCTTAAAATTCCCGCTCCTTTTCCGTGAACAACCCTTACGTTGTTAAGATGCGCCATATATGCATCATCAAGATATTTATCAAGTGCAGCTATTGCATCATCACTGTTCTTTCCGATGAGGTTTACTTCGGTCCTAATACTTGCAGCCCTTGAAAGATCCATCTTGTTGCTTCCGCCGGTTCTTCCGTAGAATTTCTTCATTGCTGCCTTACCGTCCTCATCCTTTATCAGAACGAGATCTCGGATATTTGTCTTTGTTCGCATTATTCCACACTGCACGTATAGATTTCCGTCCTTGTCGGGCTTGGAACTGATCGTTCCCTTAAGTCCCATGGATACGATCTTAACGGATTCTCCAAGCTTAAGCTGCGATTCCTTAAGGATCGGATGTGTCGCCTTTTCTTTCTCCTTCTTGGCAGAAATAGCCTTGTTCTTATCGGAGATTTTCTGACCCACACCGGTCCTTGCTCTCTCAAGATCCTGCATGGATGCGCCGGGTCCGGCTTTTCTGAATGTCCTGATGGTTTCATCAGCAACATTTTTTGCCTCCTGCAAGATATCTCTCGCCTGCTCGTTTGCTTCCCTCAGAATATCCTCACGCTGCTTTTCGAGCTTATCCGTCTTCTCCTCAAGCTGCTTCTTGAGTTCCTCGACTTCTTTTTTGTACTGAGCGATTTCCAATCTCTCGCTCTCTATTGTCTTCCTGCTCATCTCAAGATCCGCAAGAAGATCTTCGAACTTTTTATCCTCGGTACTTATCTGCTCTTTTGCCGCATCAATGATATCTTCCGAAAGCCCCAGCTTTGAAGAGATTGCAAAAGCATTACTCTTTCCGGGAATTCCGATAAGTAATCTGTACGTAGGTTTTAAGGATTCAACATCAAACTCACAGCTTGCGTTCTGCACACCTGCCGTGTTGAGGGCATAAACTTTAAGCTCACTGTAGTGAGTTGTTGCAAGCGTTCTAATATTTCTCTTATGCAGATCGTTCAATATAGAAATTGCAAGAGCCGCACCCTCTGTGGGATCGGTTCCCGCACCAAGCTCATCAAAAAGACAAAGTGAATTCTCGTTAGCATTCTTAAGTATTGAAACCGTGTTTGTCATATGGGATGAGAAAGTTGAAAGAGACTGCTCGATGCTCTGCTCATCTCCAATATCCGCGTACACTTCTTCAAACACAGAAAGCTCCGATCTGTCACCTGCAGGTATAGCAAGGCCTGCCTGTCCCATTATTGTCAAAAGACCTACTGTCTTAAGCGTTACCGTTTTTCCTCCGGTATTGGGTCCTGTAATAATCAGCATACCGAAATCTTTTCCCGCATAAACATCAATGGGTACAACCTTATCCTTGTCGATAAGAGGATGTCTTCCCTTTTTGATATCGAAAAAGTGACGGTCGTTGAACACCGGCGGGATCGCATTTATCTCCAGCGCATAAGACGCCTTTGCAAAGATAAAATCAAGATCCGTCATTATCTCTGAGTTGTATTTGATCTCATTTACATGCTCAGAAACTTTTATGCTGAGTTCCAACAGGATCTTCTCGATCTCTGCGCTCTCCTGAAGCATAAGTTCTCTAAGCTTGTTGTTAAGCTCTACAACCGCTGCGGGTTCTATAAAAAGAGTCGATCCCGAAGATGACTGGTCATGAACGATTCCGTTTATCTGAGACTTATATTCAGCCTTTACGGGAATACAATATCTGTCTCCACGCATTGTTACAACCGCATCCTGAAGATATGTCCTCATGGATCCGTTTATCATTCTTCCAAGCTGCTCATGAATTCTTTCATTTGTGAGCATGATATCCCGTCTTATGTGCTTAAGTGCAGGACTTGCATCGGAACTGATCTCATCCTCCGAAACAATGCACCTTCTGATTTCCTGAGACACAAAAGTAAGGGGCTCCAAAAGCTCGAAACTCTCCGAAAGTGAATCCCTTGCTTCATCCTCCCTCTGTGGTCTTCCATAAGACTTTACTCTGTTTACGTTGTCCAAAAATGCCGCCAATCTCAGGAAATTTGCAGCATCCAACGCACTCCCGATCTTAAGCGCTTTGAGAACGCCTGAAAAATCTCTGTTATCGCCAAAAGAAATAGAGCCCTTCTTAAAGAGCCTGTCTATTCCGTCTTTCGTCTTTTGCAGATTTTTCCTTATCTCTTTAATATCAGACGATGGCAACAATTCTCTGCAAAGTTTTCTTCCCGGCTCAGAGCCTGCATGTTCTGTAAGTTTTTCTGTTATCTTATCGTACTCAAGTACGTGCAATGCTTTTTGGTTCATCTTAAAGTCCTTAATACCCGTTTTTTACACAATTATCCAAATTACAGTTTATCATTTATAAACCCTCATGGCTAGTATTCGCCGCTAAAAGCGGATATAATTGGATAGAACAACGGAGGAAATATTATGATCTTTAATCAGGATGAAAACCAAAAAGATACCTCGTTTATAAGCGAAAAGATAAAACAACGTCCAATAAACAAAAAGAAACTCATCAGAAGGACAATAATAACTGTATCTTTGGCATTAGTCTTCGGACTGGTTGCCTGTCTTACATTCCTCTTATTACAGCCACTTTTAAGTGACAAGCTCTATCCTGAAAGTCAGCCGGAGCCGGTAACTTTCCCTGAACAACCTGCAAGCGACGAGCTTACTCCCGAAGAGATGTTTGCAGATGACAATGAAATTGCCGCAAGTGAAGCAATGAGCAATGCAGAGAATCAAAAAAATCAGATAGATCAGGCAATTGCTTCCTACTCATACAGTCAGTCGGACTACGGTAAGCTTATGGCTTCACTCAAACTGGTCTCCGACGAAGCATCAAAGAGCATAGTTAGAGTTTCGGGAGTCAAAAACGACAACAGCCTGTTTACCGACTCCATTGAAAATAGCGGTTCTTCAGGCGTGATCATTGAGAATAAGAATTCCACACTTTTTATTCTTGCACCTCATTCTGCCCTGAAAGATGCAAAAAAGATACGTATAACATTTTGTGATAACACATATACTGAAGAAACTGAGCTGTGTCTTGTTGATAGCATCACAAATCTGTGTGTCATCAGTGTTAAGCTCTCAGATCTTCAGGAACATACCAAAAACAGTATCACGACATCGGAACTCGGAAGTTCCAATTCCGTCAATCTTACGGGTGTTCCCGTAATTGCACTTGGAAGTCCGATAGGCATTCAGAATTCTGTTTCCTACGGAATAATTACTTCAGATACCAAACCTCTTGATCTCGCGGACTCAAACTACAAGCTTATCACAACAGATATGAGTGGAAGCAGCAACGGTTCAGGTGTTTTGGTAGGGCTTGACGGTCAGGTTCTGGGCATAATCGATATGCATTATGCTCCTGATGATCTTCCTAACAACATATGCGCGATTGCAATTACAGAAATCAAGCCTCTTCTTGCAGATCTATCCAACAAGAAAGCAAGAGCACACTTTGGCATACACGGAACAACCGTTCCGCTTGATAAACAAAAGAGCAATAATATACCGGCAGGCGCATATGTCACATCAACAGAGATGAATTCTCCTGCCATGAAGTCAGGAATCCAAAGCGGTGATATCATAACCAAGATCGGAAGTGACTCCATAACGTCCTTTAACCAGTTCGTTGATAAGCTTGCTGAATATTCTCCTGATGATATAATAACAGTTACTGTGATGAGAGAGTCACCAAACAGCTACATTGAGTTATCCCCAATCAAGATTAAACTTGAAAGCGCAACTCACGACTAACACATTTTAGAAAGAGGATTTTTAATGAAATTTTTAAAAGACTTAAGACCGGGCGACAGAATTGCCGACATCTACATGTGTAAACACAAACAAAGTGCCACTACCAAGAATGGAAAAGAATATTTTTCCGTAATACTTCAGGACAAAACCGGCACTGTCGATGCAAAGATCTGGGAGCCCAACAGCGAAGGAATAGATGATTTTGAAGACACAGATTACGTTGATATCTTCGGCGAAGTTACAAGTTTTAACGGCGCGATCCAGATAAACATCAAACGCGCAAGAAGATGCCACGAGGGAGAATACGATCCCGCGCTCTATCTTCCCGTATCATCCAAAGATAACAACGAGATGTACAAAGAGCTTCTCGGAATAATCGGAACCATTGAAAATCCTTATCTCAAGAAACTCCTTGAAGAGTTATTTGTTCAAGACGAAGCTTTTATAAACAGCTTCCGCAGATCAAGCGCTGCCAAGACAGTGCACCACGGATTTATAGGCGGTCTTTTGGAACACACCTTAAGCGTTACAAAACTCTGCGATTACTACTGTAAATCTTATCCCGTTCTTAAGAGAGATCTGCTTCTTACCGCAGCAATCTGCCACGATATAGGAAAAACAAGGGAGCTTAGTCTTTTCCCTGTAAACGATTATACCGACGAAGGACAATTTTTGGGGCACATCGTTATCGGTGCCGAAATGGTCGGTGATATAGCCAAAAGAATCGATGGATTCCCAACTCTTTTAAGACAGGAACTTCAGCATTGTATCCTGGCTCACCACGGTGAATTTGAATACGGATCCCCCAAAAAGCCATCAATTATCGAAGCTGTCGCTCTTAATCTTGCAGATAATACAGACGCCAAGATGGAGACTTTCACAGAGATTTTAAATAATATTACAGAACCCGGATGGCAGGGATACAACAAATTCTTTGAAACAAATATTTATGATTCCAAATTGGATATGTGATTTTAAAACGAGGTTCGGCAATCGCCGAACCTCGAATCGGTTTTAATACAATAAATGTCCGGGAAGTGCCTTCCACGAATCAAAGTCAATCGGATAATTCGATGTAATATACACATCATGCACTCCGTGAGCATTTGATGAAACAACTCCTATGCAACTGTTGAAGCTATATGCTCTGGTCAGAATTCTTGCTATCGGAGCACTATCAGGATCATCCAAACAGATATACATCTCCGCTCCGGGAAACCTAGTCTGTGTCACTACTTCAAAACCTGTAACCCCCTTAGAAAAATCAACATTTTTTGCGATTAAATATCTTTTACCGCCAAGAACAGCGTACTCAATATCGCCCTCATAATAGTGACCTGCGTTTTCCATTGACTCTGCTTCTACAATTTCGTATGGATTAATAACATTTAAGTCCGCAGAAGTCCTGTCGGTTCCGGCTTTCCAATAATCTATCGAGCATTTTCCATATGTGCATACGAAATAAATCACATTTTTTCCCATTATTTCACTTGCATCTGTGGAATATACTTCATATTCTCCTTTGGTACTGTTAACCATAATTGTTCCAAGAACCGTTCCGTCCTCAGAATCTTTTCTTACTTCAACTGCTGCAGGCTCATCCGCTTTAACTTTTATTGCTACCTCATTTAGTCCCCTGTCGAAATATACATCTTTTACCCTGAAAAATTCCCCCTCTTCAAGGCATACAACCTGCCTTCCGTCATCTTCTTCCATCTCGTAGCCGGTATTCAAAAAATTTAATTCAGCCTGCAGTTCACAATACGGATTCAGCTTCGGCCCTGTGTAACATTCGCTCTCCTCAGCCTTTAAACTCATACTCTGAACAGAAAACATAACTAAAAAAAAGATAAAACTAAATACTGCCGATACTCTTCCTTTCATATGATCTTTCCTCCTAAGCCAACTTATTTTTGTGAATATGCTATCCACGAATCAAAATCTACCGGGTTATTTGTTTTGAAATACACATCATGCACTCCTGTAAGATCTGAAGATATATGTGCGATACAACTTCCAAACCTCTGCGATCTTAACAATAATTTTGAAAAAGGAGGGCCATAAGGCTCATCAATATATATGTACATCTCTGTATTGTACCATCTTGTCTGTGTGATCACTTCAATGTCAGAAATTCCCTCTGAGAAATCCACATTTCTTGCTACTAAAGTTCTCTCATCACTGATTGCTGCATATGCTGTATCCCCTTCAACAAAGCAGCCTGCATTCTCCATAGTCTCTGCCTCTACAATTTTATAAGGATTGATAACATCCTTCGGCTCGGAACCGCGATCCGAACCGGCTTTCCAATAGTCTATAGAGCACGATCCAAAGGAACATACGAAATAAATAACACTTTTCCCCCATATGTCATTCATTTCTTCGGTATATGGTATGTATTTCCCCTTTGTTCCATTAATCATGAAACATCCAAGATCCTTACCGTTTACGTCATCCTTTCTTACTTTGATACATGCCGGGCTGTCTGCTTTAACGGTTATGGTCATACTATCCATACCTCTATCGAAATTCACATCTTTTACCCGGAAATATTCTCCTTTATCAAGACTTACAACTCTTCTTCCGTCTTTTTCTCTGATTTCATCCCCGGTATTAAAAAAGTTTGTTTCAGCCTGAATTTCACTATAAGGATCAAGCGTCGGTCCGGTATATCTTCTTTGATCTCCTGCAGTTACAATCATATTTTGTGCCAAAAATGACATTGAAAAAACTATTAGACTTAATGCTACATACACTCTTCCTTTCATAAAATCTTTCCTCCTATAATGAATTCCACTCGTTATGTGATTCATACAAAAAGGATCCAGTGACCATCCGAAGACAGTCGCTGGATCCTTACCATCAAATTACTCTATAGTGTAATTAATAGTACTGCTGGGGCTTCCGTTTCCGATGATTCCAAATTCTGTTGTCTGACCATTTGTAAGTGTTGAATTCCATGAAAGCGGAGTAATTACATAATAATCGCCTTCCTGTGCAACGTTTACGCACCAGCTCTGTGAAATGTTAATATCGCTCTTCTTGATCTTGATCTTCCAAGTTGAAACGGTATTTCCTGACTTATTGGTAACCTTGAAGCTTACCTGATAGCCTCCGGTCCATGCATTTGTTGTATATGTAAGATCCAATCCTGACTGTACAGGTGGCTGCTCAGGCTCTTGATAAGGAGTTGCCTTCCAAGAATCAAATGTTACCGATCCGCCGCTTCCAACAACAAAGTAAATATCTTTCTTTCCTGTGATATTCTTTGAAGCTGTGATCTTTATCTCGCGTGAAGAACCGTTTACGGTTGCATAACCAATAAGTTCTCCGTCAGCAGATCCAACTCTGATCTCAAATCTTGTCGAAGCAGTTGATCCGGCATTAACTATAAATTCTGATACGCCGTCTGAGAATACTACGTTCTTTGCAGCAATATAGTTATTTGCAGTGATAACAACAGACTGCTTGTTAGGAGCTATCATTGCACTGCCAAGTTCTGCAGAATTCTCTGCTTCTACTTTCTCATAAGGATTTACATCCTCGTAAACAGGCGGTTCATCCTGTCCTTCTGCTGCTAATGCTTTCCATGCATCGAAGTTAACAGTTCCCTGTGCCTCGAAGTATACATCATGTTTTCCTGTAATATCAGATGAGATCTTAAGATAAGTCTCCTTGGTAATATCCATACCAATATTGATCTCGCCTATAGGTGTCTTTGCCTTAAATCCTGCCTCATCGATATAAACTTTGAGCTTGATCTTAGGCTGATTTGCATTAGCATATATCGTCAATCCTGAAATACCCTTTGAGAAATCAACATTCTTAGCTACAACATAGCCGCCATCACTGATGACTACCTTATCCTTACTAGGTGCAACCATTGCATTGTTGCGCTCTGCAGATGCCTCTGCCTCAACCTTATTGTAAGGATTTACTGTACCACCTACAGGTGGCTCAGGCTCATCTGTTCCCTCTGCTGCTATTGCTTTCCAGTTATCAAAGGTTACTGTGCCATCCATCTTTGCTACGAAATAGATATCGTGTGTTCCTGTAATGCTCTGTGATACCTTCGCTGTTATCTCC
>JAGAAO010000087.1 GCA_017615275.1 Butyrivibrio sp. | reverse complement strand
TTTTCCTCTACGCGCAGATAACTTTAGGAAAGAAAGAGATTTGCGTGTGGTCAGGGAAAATAGCAATGACCCCAGATAAGAACGGCGCAAAATGTTCTGGGTTGTCGCCGAACACCACACTAGTTGAATAGTTGTTGTAAATCTGTTACAATGTACAACGGACTTTTGCTAAAATAAAGGGGTTACTTTACCCTTTTTTAGGGAGATAAACGATGAGTATTATTGATAAGATCATAGGAACACACAGTGAGAGGGAGTTAAAGAGAATCCGTGGTACGGTTGATGCAATAGAGGCACTTAGACCTGAGATGCAGAAACTTTCCGATGAGGAACTTCGAGGAAAGACTGAGGAGTTTAAGAAGAGACTTGCCGACGGAGAAACACTTGATGATATTATGGTTGAAGCTTACGCAGTTGTGCGTGAGGCAGGTAAGCGTGTACTTGGAATGGAACACTTCAGAGTTCAGCTTATAGGTGGTGTTATTTTGCACCAGGGACGTATCGCCGAGATGAGAACCGGTGAAGGTAAGACACTTGTTGCTACACTTCCTTCTTATCTTGATGCACTTGCAGGTAAGGGCGTAAATGTCGTTACGGTAAACGATTACCTTGCAAAGCGTGACGCTGAGTGGATGGGTAAGATTCATGAGTTCTTGGGACTTACGGTAGGTGTTGTTCTGAACAGCATGAATTCCGAGGAGAGAAGAGCTGCTTATAATTGTGACATTACATATGTTACAAACAATGAGCTTGGTTTCGATTATCTTCGTGACAATATGGCAATTTACAAGGAACAGTGCGTTCTTCGCGGACTTAATTTTGCCATCATCGATGAGATCGACTCAATCCTTATTGACGAAGCAAGAACTCCTCTTATTATTTCCGGTCAGTCCGATAAGTCTACCAAACTTTATGAGGCTTGCGATGTACTTGCCAAGCAGATGACACGAGGCGAGGACATGGAAGAGCTCACCAAGATGGATGCCATCATGGGTATCGAGAGAGAGGAGACGGGTGACTTCATCGTAAATGAGAAGGACAAGATCGTTAACCTCACAGCTGAAGGTGTTGCCAAGGTTGAGAGATTCTTCCGTATAGAGAATCTTGCGGATCCCGAGAATCTGGAGATCCAGCACAACATTATTCTTGCTCTCAGAGCAAACAATCTTATGCAGAGAGATCACGACTATATCGTTAAGGACAACGAAGTTCTTATCGTAGATGAGTTTACAGGTCGTGTTATGCCCGGACGTCGTTATTCAGACGGACTTCACCAGGCTATAGAAGCAAAAGAGCATGTTAAGGTTAAGAGAGAGTCCAAGACTCTTGCAACCATCACATTCCAGAACTTCTTTAACAAATTTGAGAAGAAGTGCGGAATGACAGGTACTGCTCTTACAGAGGAACGCGAGTTCCGTGATATCTACGGAATGGACGTTATTGAAATTCCCACAAATGAGCCTGTTATCCGTAAGGACTATCAGGATGCAATGTATAAGACCAAGAAGGAGAAACTTAAGGCTATCTGTGATGCCGTAGCAGAGGCACATGAAAAAGGACAGCCTGTTCTTGTTGGTACAATTACTATTGAGTCATCTGAAGAGCTCAGCAAGCTTCTTAAAAAGAGAGGCATCCCTCATCAGGTACTTAATGCTAAGTTCCATGAGATGGAAGCTGAGATCGTTGCAGAGGCAGGTAAGCACGGCGCTGTTACTATCGCTACAAACATGGCAGGTCGTGGTACAGATATTAAGCTTGATGAAGAATCAAGAGCAGCCGGCGGACTTAAGATAATCGGAACAGAGAGACACGAGAGTAGACGTATTGATAACCAGCTCCGTGGACGTTCAGGTAGACAGGGTGATCCCGGTGAATCCAAGTTCTATCTTTCACTTGAAGATAACCTTATGAGACTCTTTGGCTCAGAGAGACTTATTGCGATGTTCAATGCACTCAGAATTCCTGAGGGACAGGAAATTGAGCATTCATCACTTTCTCGTGCCATCGAGACTGCTCAGAAGAAGATCGAGTCCAACAACTACGGAATCAGAAAGAACCTTCTTGAGTATGACCAGGTTAACAACGAGCAGAGAGAAATCATTTATGCTGAGCGTAAGAAAGTTCTTAACGGAGAATCCATGAGGGATTCTATCTACAAGATGATCACTGATATTGTTGAGTCTGCGGTTGAGACGGTTGTAGGTGAAGAGAACGATGCAGATAATTGGAATCTTACCGAGCTCAATGAGATATTGCTTCCTACAATCCCTCTTAAGAAGATAAACAGAGGACGTATAGATAATCTCACTAAGTCAGGTCTTATCCAGCAGCTCAAGGAAGAGGCTGTTAAGCTCTATGAGGCTAAAGAGGCTGAGTTCCCTGAGCCCGAGACAATAAGAGAGATCGAGCGAGTTATTCTTTTGAAAGTGATAGACAGAAAGTGGATGGACCACATTGACGATATGGATCAGCTTCGTCAGGGTATTGGTCTTCAGGCTTACGGTCAGAGAGATCCTAAGCTTGAGTATAAGCTTGCCGGTTATGAGATGTTCGATGATATGACAAGAGGAATCAAGGAGGATGCAGTAAGACTTCTTTTCCATGTTCATATCGAGGAGAAGGTGGAGCGTGAGCAGGTTGCTAAGGTTACAGGAACCAATAAGGACGACTCACTTCAGAAGGCACCCGTTAAGAGAGCGGAAGCCAAGATTTATCCCAACGATCCATGCCCTTGCGGAAGCGGCAAGAAGTACAAGAATTGCTGCGGTAAGGCATGAGCGATACATTTGTAGCTGTGCGGGCTGAAAAGCGCGCTATGCTGCGCATTTTGTGAGAATATGATTAAACAGAATAAAACGTATCGCATATAGACATAGGAGAACATAATGGTAGTACTTGATCAAATGAAAGTAGAAATTCAGAATCTGAGAGGAACTCTTGATGAGGTAACAGCGTCTCTTGATCTGGATTCAAAGAAAAAAATAATCGAAGAGCTCAGCCGTGAGATGGAAGAGCCAGGATTTTGGGATAATGCCGAGAAGGCAAACAAGAAGACCAAAGATCTTAAGAACATGCAGGATCTTGTTGAAGGAATCGAGAACCTTAATAACCAGTACGGAGATATAATCGATCTTATCGATATGCAGAACGCAGAGGGCGTCGATGACGACGATATGGCTGCAGAGATCAGATCTGAGCTTGATGAGTTTGAGGCTACTCTTGAGAATATCAGAATAAGCAATCTTCTCAATCAGCCTTATGATAAATATGATGTAATTCTCAGACTTAACGCCGGAGCGGGCGGAACAGAGGCGTGCGACTGGGCGAGCATGCTCTATCGTATGTATACAAGATGGGCTGAGAGAAAGGGATTTACCACAGAAGTATTGGATCTTCTTGATGGTGACGAAGCAGGAATTAAGTCTGTTACATTCCAGATCTCAGGAACAAATGCATACGGACTTCTTAAGTCAGAGCACGGTGTTCACAGACTTGTTCGTATCAGTCCTTTCAATGCGCAGGCTAAGAGACAGACATCTTTCGTGTCATGTGACGTAATGCCTGATATTGAAGAAGATGTTGATATCGATATCAATCCTGATGATCTTCGAATTGATACATATCGTTCGAGTGGTGCCGGCGGACAGCATATCAACAAGACATCATCCGCTGTTCGTATCACACATATTCCTACAGGTGTTGTAGTTGCTTGTCAGAATGAGCGTTCACAGTTCCAGAACAAAGACAAGGCTATGCAGATGCTTAAAGCTAAGCTCTTTATCATGAAGCAGGAAGAGAATCAGGCTAAGCTTGACGGAATTCGTGGAGAGGTCAAGGATAATGCATGGGGAAGTCAGATCCGTTCATATGTCCTTCAGCCTTACACAATGGTAAATGACACACGTACAGGATTTAAGGCATCAAATGCCGACGGAGTTCTCGACGGAGAACTTGATCCTTTCATAAATGCATATCTTAAGTGGCTTGCTACAGGCGGAAAGCCCGTTGGAGACACTTCAGAAGAGTAACGAAGAAGTGGTTGTTTGAATAAAATACAAACAACCACTACTTTGTTTCTGCCTGTATTCTTAGCTTTTGTGAGAGCGTGATCTACATTTTGAATAGTCTTTGAGAAATCGCCGGTGTACATTGAAAGTCCTACGGATATTGTGAAATGAACCGGTGAATCTTCCGCTTTTTCTATATCCTGTCTGAATTGTTCCATTCTTGCGCAGGCGTTGTTTATATCACAGTTCTTGAATATTACAATGAATTCTTCGCCGCCGAATCTTATTACATAATCGTCGGGGTGCGTTTCTCTTGAAAGTTTCTGTCCTATGTACAGGAGTGTCAGATCTCCTGTGTAGTGTCCGTGCTCGTCGTTTACCTGCTTGAAGTAATCGATGTCGAGCATTGCGATGGCAACGGGACCTTTTATATCATTGAGAGCATTCTTTGATACTATTTTTTCCAAAAGATGTCTGTTGTAAACCTGAGTAAGCGGATCGGTGATCGATGCAAGTTCGAGTTTCTGACGGCCTCTGTAGTAATCGAGATAAAGGAGGTTTAAGAGTATGTGAGATGCAATTATTGCAAATATGCATGGAATCTGAAGTGCAATAATTACGTACATGTGCTTATAGTGTATAAATATATTGGATATTACAATTTCAAGAAGGAAGAGGATAGCTGTTAATATAAATTCCCTTGGCATCGAAACGAAACCGATAGTAAAAACAACAAGCCCCATTATAATGAACACCTGTCCGACGTTAAGTCTGTCGTCCAAGTAATAGACTGCCCACATGGTCGCAAGTACCATATAATGCGCCATAATATGATCCGCCAAGACTGTTGAAGCTCTGTTTTGGCAGAAGTTTAGTGCTATGAGATAGATTATCAGTACGCCGAGAACCGATAGTCTTGGTATGAGCGTGGGCATACCGCCACCGCCCAGTAGATAATCAGAAACTATGTAAAGGGAAGAGAACATAGTTCCGACTACCAGACTTACGCCTACATATTGTTGGTAGTAGTCGCACTTTGACTGATAGAAATCCGCTAAATCGTCTTCGGTCAGAGTGCGAAAGTCTTTGTACCGATCAATTAACGTTTTAACGTATTCAATAATTCTCATTTTCATATCCTCTAGTTTCATTTTACTAGGAATATGTTCAGAGATAAAGAAGAAAATTAAATTTTTATAAAATTTTTTTGGAAACGGATGGAAACGCAGATAAAAGCTCTTTTTAGAAAACAGGTTCCACATCCGTGATCTTATTGTTTTTTACCTTAAAAGACCAGATGGAATGGTCGATAAGGCGATGTTCTGTCAGGAAAAACGTGTCATCAACTTGGGACATGTAGTAAGGAGTTCCGCCGCCGATGAAATATGTGGAATATATATCCTCATAATCGCCTGAAACAAGCTTATCAAGAGACTTTGTACGGACTATGGTCGCAACATTCTGGTTTCCGTCTTTGTCAGTTGATGTGGAAATGTAGTAGTAATCCTGTATCTTGGTTATCTGAACCATTCCGGCGAGCTCGTCGGGAACGGCATAGGTTTTTTTTATCTCCATTGTCTGCAGATCGCAGCAGAATACGGTAGCTTCCGCGCCTTGATTTGAAACGCCTGAAACTATGTAGATATCGCCGTCTATTATGGAGAATGAGCGGACATAAATTCCGTTAAGGGATTCTATCTGTTTTTTGTCCGTAAGATGCACTCTGTTTGTGGAATGATCCGTCTTAAAGCAGAAGAGTTCTCCTGTCATGGAGCTCCATACATAGAATGTATCGGTGTCTTCGTCGTAGATTGTGTAGTGCGGCCTTGTTCCTATGTCGTAGAAACTCTGGGTGTGGATGAATTTGCCGTCTATCTTCTCATATATAAGCACGCGGTGATTGTCGGTATCGTCGATCATGTAGACGTTACCGTCACTTGCGATGGTATGCGGTCTTGTGGCATCGGATGACATTATGTACCACTCGTTTAAGGGAGTTTCAAGTGAATCCGAATAAATTACTCTGTTGTGATAGCAGTCGACGATGAACCATGTTCCGTCTATCCTTGTTACGTAAGTCGGAACGCTGAGCTTGCTGTCGTAGTTCTTTTGCGGAACGTAGGAAGCGGCAGCTTCAGTTGGATTCTCGCCTTCGCTTGTGAGAGTGGATTCTGTTAGAAATGTAGATTCTGCCTGCTGAGGCTGTGGAGCCTGTGTGGCGGGAGTCTTTTTGACCTTGGTTGTTCTTGTATTGATGCAGGCGGCTGCGACAGCTATCGCAATTATGCCTGTCGCCGCTATTATGACGGCGATCTTGTGTTTTTTTATAGTCTTCATGTCCATGTAGTTAATTGTAGCAAAAAATGGCGAGTAAATGTTGTAAAAATCTCTTCAAGACGATAACATTAATTCGTAGTTTGGAAAAAAGTTTTGTTCATATCATACAGGGGGAGAAAATATGGTAACGGTCAGTCTTTGCATGATAGTTAAGAATGAAGAAGAAAGCCTTGCAAGATGCCTTGACAGTCTTAAGGGTGTTGTCGACGAGATGATTGTTGTTGATACGGGCTCTGAGGATAAGACAGTGGAGATAGCTAAGGCGTGCGGGGCCAAGGTCTATAACTATAAGTGGAATGACGATTTCAGTGAGGCGAGAAATTATTCTTTTTCCCTTGCAACGTGTGATTACATATACGCCGCCGATGCAGATGAGGAGCTGGATGAGGACAACAGGCAGAGATTCATCAAGCTCAAGCAGGATATAGCGGAACTTGATATAGATATCGTTCAGATGTATTATTGCAATCAGTTGTCATTCAGAACGGTTTACAACTACGACAGGGAACTTCGTCCAAAGCTCTTTAAAAGAGTGAGGAACTTCAGATGGGAAGATCCGATCCACGAGCAGGTGGCGCTGGATCCAGTTATATGCAACAGCGACATCGAGATCATACACAGGCCGAGGGAGAATCACGCAGGTCGTGACCTTGCTTCTTTCAGGAAGGCTGTGGATGACGGAAGGTACATTTCGAAGAGACTTCACGGGATGTACGCAAGGGAGCTGTTTATGGCGGGCAGTGACGAGGACTTCGTGAAGGCAAAAGATTTTTTTGCGGAAGCTGTCAAAGATAACAACAGGAGCATTGATGAGATTAAGGAGGCGAGCTGCGTGCTTGCGCATGTTGCGGTTCTTGAAAAAGATCCGGAGGCTCTCCTTAAGTATTCTCTGAAGGATGCTACGACCGAGATGAGCAGCGAGATGTGCTGTGAACTTGGAGATTATTATTATGAAAAAAAGGACTATGATGAAGCTATAGTCTGGTTCTTCAATGCGGCTTACGAGTGCTCGAGCATTTTGGATATCAAGAAGAGCAAGGAATATCCAAGGCTTGCGCTTGCAAAGTGCTACAGGGTGCTGGGCAACGAAGAACAGGCGGCAGACTACGAGAGAGAAGCCGCTGAGATAGAGAAAGGTGAATGATGTTAGATTTTTACAAAGGGAAAAGAGTACTTATTACAGGACATACGGGATTTAAGGGAAGCTGGCTTTCCAAGATCCTGATAATGGCGGGAGCTGAAGTTTACGGATATTCTCTGGCACCTGCGGAGGGAAAAGAGAATCTGTTTGAGATCTCTGGGATAGACAAGGAGATGGATTCGCATATTGGCGATATCAGAAATTATGAGGAACTCAGGGAGTATTTTGACAAGGCAAAGCCCGAGATTGTTTTTCATCTTGCGGCGCAGCCGATCGTGAGGGATTCATATAAGGATCCGCGATATACCTATGAGACAAATGTCATGGGCACAGTGAATGTGTGCGAGTGTGTCAGAAACTGTCCGAGCGTTAAGTCTTTTTTGAATGTTACGACCGACAAGGTTTATCAGAACAATGAGTGGGAATGGGGATATCGTGAAGATGAGAAGCTTGACGGTTTCGATCCTTATTCAAACAGTAAGTCGTGTTCCGAGCTTGTGACACATTCTTATATAAATTCATTCTTTAATGAGATGGGAATTGCGGTGTCGACAGCAAGAGCAGGCAATGTCATAGGCGGAGGCGATTTTGCCAATGACAGACTTGTTCCTGATTGCGTAAGGGCTGCGGGAAACGGCGATGATATAGTTCTTAGGAACCCTGATTCAACGAGACCTTTCCAGCACGTGCTCGAGGCGCTGTCTGCGTATATTCTTCTTGCGCAGAAGCAGTATGAGGATAAGAGCTACGCGGGCTATTACAACGTGGGACCGAACGATGACGACGCGGTTACAGCGGGAAGGCTTGCAGAGGCTTTTGTGAGTTCATGGAATAAGCTCGCTGCAGAGAATGCGGGCAATCCCGAGTTCAAGGGGCATGAGATAAAGATCGTGATAAGACCCGATGGCGGTCCTCATGAGGCAAATTATTTAAAACTTGACTGTTCCAAGATAAAGTGTAGACTTAAGTGGGCACCAAAATGGAATATTGACGATGCAGTCGCAAAGACTGCGGAATGGACATGCGCGTACTTTAAGGGCGAAGCCGTAAAGTGCATGATGGATCAGATAAAAGAGTATTACAAATAGGTATAGGAGATTGATTAAGAAATGAATAACGGTGAACAGCAGGCAAGGGAGGAGATATTAAACCTTGTTGCGGATTACTACAACCGCTTTTTGAAAAAAGATAACGACAGTTTTACGGAAGGAGACAGAATCCCTTATTCGGGAAGAGTTTTCGATGAGAAGGAGGTCATAAATCTTGTGGATTCTTCACTTGATTTCTGGCTGACTGCGGGAAGATATACGGATGAATTTGAGAAGAGGTTTGCGGAGCTTTTGAATGTGAGATTTGCAAGTCTTGTAAACAGCGGATCTTCGGCTAATCTCATCGCTTTCATGGCGCTTACGGCACCCGAACTCGGCGACAGGCAGATAAAGAGAGGCGATGAAGTAATTACAGTTGCGTGCGGATTCCCCACAACGGTTGCGCCTATTATGCAGTACGGCGCAGTGCCTGTATTTGTGGATGTAACTGTTCCTCAGTACAATATCGACGTTACAATGCTTGAAGAGGCGCTCAGCCCCAAGACCAAGGCTGTGATGATCGCTCATACACTCGGCAATCCTTTTGATCTTAAGTCAGTGAGAGAGTTCTGCGACAAACACGGACTGTGGCTTGTTGAGGACAACTGCGATGCGCTCGGCTCTGAATATACAATTGACGGAAAGACTGCGTTTACAGGAACATGGGGTGATATAGGAACATCAAGTTTCTATCCTCCACATCATATCACGATGGGGGAGGGCGGCTGCGTATACACAGACAACGCTCTTCTCCACAAGCTTGTAAGAAGTTACAGAGACTGGGGACGCGATTGTATCTGTCCTCCCGGAAAAGATAATTTCTGTGGCCACAGATTTGATGGAAAGTTTGGTAAGCTTCCCGTTGGTTATGACCATAAGTATGTATACAGCCATTTGGGATACAATCTTAAGGCAACGGATATGCAGGCGGCAGTTGGATGCGCACAGCTTGATAAGCTCATAGGCTTTGCCGATGCGAGAAGAAAGAACTGGAAGCTTCTCTATGAGAAACTTGAGTGTCTCAAGGATGTTCTTATTCTTCCTGAACCTGCCGAGAACAGCAATCCTTCATGGTTTGGATTTATCATGGGTGTAAAAGAGGGCGCAAAGGACGGTAACGGCAACGAGCTTACAAGAAATGCCATTACCAAGGCTCTTGAGGATAATAATATTCAGACAAGACTTCTCTTTAGCGGAAATGTTACTAAGCATCCTTGTTTTGATGAGTTTGTCTGCAAGAAAAATGTTGAAGATGACGGTGATTACAGAGTTATAGGCGACCTTGCCGTAACCGATTATGTCATGAACAATGCGTTCTGGATCGGAGTTTATCCGGGACTTAACGACGACAAGATTGAGTTCATGGCAAATGTGATCAAGAAAGCTTGCGGGAAAGCGGAATAATTTATGAAGAGTAATGGTAAGATTGCCATAGTGACAGGTGCCTTTGGATTTGCGGGAGCTAATCTGACAGAGCACCTGTTAGATTATGGGTACAAAGTATATGCGGTCGGAAGAAAGGGCTCTTCTCACAATGACAGATTCAGTGAGAGTGGCTCTTTGAAAAAAGTGCTCGTTGAAATGGACGATTACGACAAGATATGTGATCACATCGAGGATGAAGATATAGAGAAGGCTGAGGCGTTTGCTCTTTTTCACTTATCTTGGGGAGGAGCGCGGGACGATTTTGACGCTCAGAGTCAAAATATAGACGGTTCTTTGCGTTTCCTTGACTCGGCTAAGGTGATTAAAGAAAAATGCCTAAAAAGCGGAAATTCGGACGTTTTGGTAAAGGTTGTGGGCATAGGATCCCAGGCTGAATACGGAGTCAAGGACGGACTTATAACGGAAGACCTTTCGCTTGAGCCTTTTTCTGCGTATGGAAGCTGCAAGGCAGCAGCTTATTATCTTATGTCGTCAAAGGCAAGGATTCTCGGTATCGACTTTGTGTGGGGCAGGATATTCAGCCTTATAGGCAAGTACGAACCTTCGGGAAGAATGCTCCCCGATGTTGTGAGAAAACTTTCTGCGGGTGAAGCGGTGAGCCTTAGTTCGTGCGAGCAGTTTTGGGACTATCTGGACGCGGGTGATGCCGCGGATGCGATAATAGCTCTTTTTGAAAAGGGCAAAAACGGCGAAGCCTATAATATAGCGAACGGAAACTATGAAAGATTAAAGAGTTTTGTGGAGCGCGCCGCTGAATATGTGGGCGCGGATAAAGGGCTGATCGGTTACGGAAATAAGGCGGTTCCTTATGTTTCCCTCGCAGTTACAGGCAATAAGCTCAAAAATGATACCGGATGGGAACCTAAAGTCAGCTTTGAGGAATCAGTCGCGTTTTATAATTCGTAAATAAAAATACTAAAAAAAATTGACATTGTTTTGGGCAACAGATACCATAAATTATAGGTGACTATAGGTGACTTATTGCGGCACAAAAGCAGGAGTGGGGAAAATGTATGAAAAGCTGACGGAACTCATAGCAACAGGAGATTACAAGGAAGCGCTGTACGAATTTCAGGAAGAGTTCTTGCACATCGATGAGAGAGAGCCGAAGGATGCGGCAAAGCTGTGTCTTTTGGAGGCTTCGTTGTGGGAGGCTCTTGATGATTCTACATCCGAATATGATGCAATAGCTCGAGGTATTGCCTATGACGGTGGCAACTACGAGCTTTTTTATATGCTTGGATTGTACTATGCGGATATCAACGCAAATCAGTCGTATCTTGCTTTTGAGACGGCGCTTTCATATTGCGATGACGAAGGCGACAGAGAAATTATTCAGAGCGCGATAGACAGATTAAAAGAGAATCCTGCGTTCGGGGTTCGAAAGCTCAGCATAATGATATTGTCCCACAATGATCTTGATCTTTTGAAGAGATGTATAGAATCTGTGGAAAAGCATGTGCCAAAAGGGGCTTATGAGATCGTGGTTGTGGATAACGCATCGACGGAAGAGGGCGTTCTTGATTATCTTAAGCAGAAAGAAAAGAGTGTTGACTATAAGTTTAAGCTTATCTTGAATGATGAGAATTCAGGATTTCCCAAGGGATGCAATATAGGAACTCTGTGCTGCGACAAAGAAAATGATATTTTCTATCTGAATAACGATGCGGTGCTTACGCAGAATGCGGTATTTTTCCTGCGACTTGGACTCTATGAGAGCAGAAATGTTGGTGCGGTATCAGCTCTTTCAAACAGCGCGTCTCTTCAGGAAGTCAGCGCGGAAGAACTCTCCAAATATGCCAAGGAACCGCTTGAGGAGCTCTGGCACAGGAGGCTTGGCCCCGACAAGAGCATAGAGATATTTGAAAATTACGCCAAAGATCATGCTTATCCCATGAAGAAAGCATATATAAAGAGATTCAGGTTGACCGGTTATGCGCTTATGATGTCTCACGATGCGGTTAAGGTTATGTCTGTGGACGGAAAAGTTTTTGATGAGCGCTTTTCTCCCGGGTATTTCGAGGATGACGATCTTGGAATAAGGCTTGCGAGAGCGGGCTTTGAGCAGTATGTCTGCAAGAATGCCTTTATTTATCACAACGGCGGAACAGGCTTTGCGGATTGCAAGGATGCTCTGGAAGAGAGCAGGAACAAGTTCATTGATAAATGGGGCTTTGACATATGGGGATATTCACTTCCGTGGTTTGAAGCTGCCGACGCCGTTATTGATCTTTATGCACATAAGAAGCAGGGACTTAGGATAGTTGATTTTACCTGCGGATTTGGCGCGAATGCATCGTATATCAAGAGTTCGTGTTCGGATACTTTTATTGCAGGTGTCTGCGGAAACTCTTTTGAAGCCGGAATAGCCGGACTTATTGCGGATGACGTTGCGTACGGTGACGTCAATACAATGAGACTTCCTTGGGCTGACAGGTCTTTTGACATTGTAATAGCAGAAAGAAAGCACGTCAGTATGGGACAAATAATGAGATATCTTAAGGCTGACGGTCTTTTCCTGAGCGAGAAGCTCGATGAAAAGGAAGATACGCTTCTGGATATCGTTAAATCCAATGCGGATGCGGGATTTGACTCTGCGAAGATGGATAAGCTTCTCGGAGAATGATATTCTGTGTATGTTATTACGATAATTAAAATGTTACGAGGTGAGTAAGAATGATTTGCCCTAATTGTAAACGACAATTGCCTGATAATGTTAACCTGAGGATAAATTTCTGCCCTATGTGTGGCAAAAAACTCTTTGAAGACGGCAAAAGCTACCTGATACAGGTCGCATGCATAGGACACAGAACTGTTGACGGAAGTGTGATGATGTTATTTGTTGATGAGAAGCAGTTGTATGAGGTGAAGGCCGGCGAAACTATTTGTTTTTCTGCGAAAGCGGGCTTCCATACACTTAAGTTCAGGCAGAAGATCAGGAGCAAAAGTATCACACTTTTGGTGAATGCCGGATATGCGATCAAGGTATCCTATAACAGTGTTTCGGGATTAATTGAGACAAATACCGTAAGATTTGAAGATGATGAAGATATGTCGCTGGCAAAGGTTAAGGAATCTGATCTCACCCAGCCTGTGATGGTTTCCGAGATAGGCGTAAGAGGCTTTGATTCACTGCTTGGGGTTGATGAACCGGAGTTTGAAGTAAGGGCGACCGAAGGTCTTAAAGAAGGTGTGCTCAGTATCTATTCGGAGCGTCTAGAGTTCAAGGGAAAAACGGATATGGTTAAGGATATTGTAGAATATAAAAGTATTGTATCCGTCAAAAAGAAAATGGGAACAATTGATATCCTGTGTGATGGAAATGCACACAAAATATATAGTATTCCGAAAGATGCATACAACGATGTTATGTCATTTTTGAACAATAAAATCGAGGAAACACGCGGGGTTCAGTAAGGCTCGAAAACATTGCAACTAAATAACGTTTATAAAATTACAACAAACAGTACTTGCGTACTGTTTGTTTTTTCGTATATAATTGTTGGAAAATATTATGTGATTGGAATGTCTTTACGGGGGAGTGAACGTTAAAATGCCCATATTGTAACAATGAATTGTGAAAAATGTGTGAACACTTCCGCAAAATATTGTTACCGCCACTAATTTCGTTAAATTGCTAAAAAAGTGTCGTCATTCTTAATAAAAATTTATCAGAAAATTTCCTTAAAAAGGGAATGACGAAATAACGTCTATGTGGTAGACTAAGGGATGCAACAGAAAAGAGATGAAACAGAAAAAAAGATTTAGGAGGTTTTGCAACATGACAAAAGCTGAAATTTTGAAGAAAGAAATTCTTCTGCAGTATAAGAGCGTTAGGCAGTTTGCGATAGATATGTCTATACCATACAGTACTTTAGTTACAGCATTGGACAGGGGCATCGAAGGAATGGCTTACGGCACAGTTATTAAGATGTGTGACCGTTTGAATCTTAACCCTGTTGATTTCTCAACACTTGAGCAGGGAGCTGATCTTGGAAAGAAGATCGTTGAGAACCGTGTAATGCAGCAGTACGTTAAGCTTAACAAGGCTGGACGCAAGAAGATTCTTGACATGATGGGAGATTTCTCACAGCTTGATAAGTACCAGGCTGAGTAATTTATTGGTCAGTACTTAAACGATTGAAAAAGATAGAGCGCTTCATTCTTTGAATAAGGATGAGGCGCTTTTTCCTGTGTAGAGCACTTGTTACGCGTGCGGATTTGTCTCATGAGCGGAGAAAGGTTATAATGGATAGACATTGAGAAAAATGAAAGGAATGCATGAAGCTTTTTTCCCTATGGGAACCATGCGATGAGGACATGAAATACGATTACTTGGTAGTTGGGGCAGGTCTTTTTGGCGCAGTTTTTGCCCATGAAATGGCTATGAAAGGAAAAGATGTGCTTGTAATAGACAGAAGAGAGCACATCGGCGGAAATATTTACACAGAGAGTAAGCTTGGCATCAATGTTCATAAGTACGGAGCGCATATTTTCCACACTTCCGACAAAGAGGTCTGGGAGTATGTGAACAGGTTTGCCGAGTTCAATAACTACATCAACAGTCCGGTTGCTGTATACGGGGATGAGCTTTACAATCTTCCTTTTAACATGAACACCTTCAGCAAGATGTGGAATATCAAGACTCCCGATGAGGCAAAGGAAATCATCGATAAGCAGGCGGACGCTGAGATTGAGAGAATTAACAAGGAAAAGGGTACTGATACTTTTTCTGCGGACAATCTCGAAGAGCAGGCTCTGAGCCTTGCGGGAAGAGATATCTACGAGAAGCTCGTTAAGGGATATACAGAGAAACAGTGGGGAAGAGATTGCAAGGATCTCCCTGCATTTATAATCAGACGTCTTCCGATGAGATTTATCTATGACAACAATTATTTTAATGACAGATATCAGGGAATTCCGATTGGCGGATATACCGAGCTTGTTTCAAAACTTCTGCTCATGAGCGCCGATTCGGAGAAGGTTCCGGGATCGATAACGGTGAAGACATCTGTTGATTACTACAAATTTGTGAAGATGGACGGTGATGTACCCGCAGAGCCTTACGCATCTGTGGACGGAGATGCTTTTGACAAGATTCTGTTTACGGGAATGATAGATGAGTTCTTTGGTTATAAGCTTGGAACTCTTGAGTACAGATCACTCAGATTTGAAACAGAGGAACTTCCCGATGTTGACAACTATCAGGGAAATGCGGTTGTTAACTATACCGAAAGGGAGATTCCTTTTACAAGAATAATCGAGCACAAGCATTTTGAGTACGGAACCGGAAAGGGCACTGTGATCACAAGAGAGTACCCTGCGGAGTGGAAGCATGGTGATGAGCCGTACTATCCTATGAATGATGAAAAGAATAATGAGCTCTTTAAGAAATACACAGAGCTTGCAAAAGATTTTCCGAATATTCTTTTTGGCGGAAGACTTGGCCAGTACAAGTATTACAATATGGATCAGGTTATCAGGGAAGCACTGGATCTTGCGGGAAAGAATTGAATGGAAACAAGAAGCAGCTCGCGGTTAGC
>JAGAAO010000086.1 GCA_017615275.1 Butyrivibrio sp. | reverse complement strand
TTTAATCTTATGAAGCTACTGGAACCGACGCCCGTCGATGGGCCACGCGGGAATAGGAATAATTCATCCGTCGACTGCACCCGGAGATTGTCCCGGAGGACGAGGTTTCGGACAGGAGTTCGATTCTCCTCATCTCCACCATTAAAAATACCATCTGCAACATACGAACAGTCGCTTCGCTCAACTAGTTGCAGATGGTATTTTTTATTCTTATCCTTCACTCAAAACCAAAAGTGATTCTGTCCTATTAATTCAATTGTCCTCGACAAAAGTATAAGTATAATTATCTTAAGTATTATTTGTAATTTGGGAATACAAAACTTTTATTTTACAACCAGCAAAAATATTTCTTCTATTCTTATCACCAGCTTACTTTTACGGTTTTGATTTTCCCAAGAACTCAATTAAGAAATCAATAAATCGCCGGACATTGATTACACGTATTTACACGTGTTATAATATGTCCGAAGCTTCCGAAGGGAGAAAAAATGAAAATTTCAGAGATGAAGAAGCTTCTTAAAAAGAACGGTTGCTATTATGTAAAAGAACTTAACGGACACGAAGACTGGTACTCACCTATTACCAATAAACATTTTCCTATACCGAGACACAATGCCCAAGAACTTGGATCAGGTATCGAAAATGCTATAAAAAAACAGGCAGGTATTAAATAAGTTTTCAGAAAGGATTAATCATGAACAATACAAAGTCATCAATATATGCTTATCCCGCTGTTTTCACACCTGAGCCCGAAGGTGGTTTTTACATTCATTTCCCTGACATCGACAATTGCTTTACCTGTGGTAATACAATTGAAGAAGGTTTAATGATGGCTAAAGACGCTCTTGCTCTTATGGTTTATACAAATTACGAAGAAACAGGCTTGCCCGCTCCGTCAAGCACCCCGATAAAGGAACTTCGTCTTAAAAAGAATGAGTTTGCGACTTATATAGCATGCGATACAATCGAATGCAGAAGAAAATTCGGTTCTAAGGCTGTTAAAAAGACACTTACAATACCCGAGTGGCTTAATGATGCTGCTATGAAAGAAAACATCAATTTTTCTCAGGTCTTGCAAGATGCATTAAAAGAAAAATTAAACGTCAGTTAAATATCGATTCCATTTCCTGCAAAAGCAAAATATAACCTCCGCACGAGTTAATTTGCTCCGGCAAATTACTGTCTGAAGTACGGAGGTTATACTTTTGCTTTATCCTCTTTCGTCAAGAACTTTCTGCGCTCTGTCCTGTGCGATCTTGATTACTTTGGACAGATCTTTCTGGTCACAGAAATATGCTGGCATCTCCTCTATCAGGATAATAGTTATTGCATGTTCTTCATATTTCAATCTGGAACAGCTCAAGATGATCTTCTCAACGTTATCTATATCGGCCGACGTGTATTTCATTCCTTCATTATATGGTCTTCCGGATGCAAAAGCACTTTCAACTCCGCCCTTGTTATAGTAATCGTTAGCAGCTTCGCCTCCGCTTCTGAAAGCATTGCGGTTCAGGACGAAATAATCGTTCATGGCTATGTATGTCTGAATCTCATCGGAAAGAAGGATCTTCACAAATTCCGCACAGGCATCAACATTAACAGCATTGGCAGAGATCGCGACAGAACACTTTGATGAGAACATCGGACCGCGCCCGTCAAGAGAAGGCCCACCAAGTATTGTCGGGTTTTTGATCATGGATGATCTCCTGTTGTAGAATCCGCCAATACCGTAAACAGTGCCATAATCGGCATAGTTATATACCTGCCACGGAACATCATCAAATGAAGTGCTTTCTTCAGGAACGTTGTTTTTCACGTATTCGGCAAGTGCTTCAAATTCAGGTCCTGAGAAATCCGCTTTGCCATCAGTTATGAATTTTTCATTCATTGAATTGAATAGCTCTGCGAAATACATCGCCTGCCCGTTAAGAATGATATCCGTGCCATTAAGGGCATTGCTCACATAAGACTGATATTCATCAAGCGTAAAACCCACACCGGATGCGCCGGCTTCCCTTGCATCAGTATAGATTCCTATGATCGAGAAACTTACCGGCAACTGATAGAGCGCTCCGTCAGTTTTCGAGCCCTCGATAATGTTCGTGAAATAGTTATCGGAATCAAGTTTTTTAACATACGGTGTAAGGTCTACCAGATAGTTCGGATTATTAAGCTGGCCGTAACTGCTTGTATTCATGAGGATATCGGGGCCTTCGCCATTGATGATATCCATCGCAAGAGCATTGCTCATTCCTGAGTCAACATCAAGCAGATATCTGCTCCAGTCATCTTCACTCATTTCACCAGAATATGCTGATTCATCATAGTAATCAGACGGGTTATAGCGGTCACAAACCTGAATATAATACTTATCGTTGCTCTCATTGAATTTTACGATGGCGGCGCCTGTATTCTCATCAAGATAATTATCGAAAAGTTCCAGAATGGTTTTACCCGCGTGCGGATTCTTATCTGCCTTAACAAACTCCACGATCTGGAACGTCCTGGGCTCACTCTGATACATCGATGCCGGTTCTGTCTGACCGATAAAGACCAGCTTATCTTCTGAACACTCTATAAGATTGAAAAAATAACTTTCAAAAATTGCCCTGTTCAATCCGCACCAATTGTAATTGAAAACTTCTTCGACAGTCTTTGTCTTCGTATTTATCCTGGATATGCCGCTTTCCGTTCTGCTGTAAGCCAAACCATCCGTTCCGATGAGTGCCCGTCCCAGCGCACTTGTGTCGAGCCACTCGTAATCCTTCGCTCTTCCCTCCTTGAGATTATTCGTGGTCAGATCAAGCTCGTAGAAAACATATTCGTAATTGACCATAGCGGGAATCAATGCATTCGTATCATCCAGCGGCAGAACACTCATAACATAAGTTGTCTTGCCGGGCTCGTTCATATCTATCTTCGAAATGGTACCGTCCGGCGCTTTGATGTTCAGATAGCTGTTGCTTCTGCTGTTCTCGTCCCAATTAGTCTCGGCATCGATAACATAATCGCCGACCTTATAGTATTGAGAATTTGAGCCAAGATCTGAAGTAGTCGAAGGTCTGGTATCAAGCAATTCTCCCGTCAGCAGATCATAGTCTCTTTCCTTGGAGTTTGTCTTTACCGTGATCTTTCCGTCAGCATATGTGGCCGCATCAACAACTTCATATGTGTGCTGCTCCGTATCCAGAACGTTATACAGATCAATGGTATTAACCGTTTCCATTTTATTTCTGTCGATTACGGCAATAACGCTGAATTTATAACTGTTGAAATCGTAGTTATCCCAATCGATCTCATCTTCAGGCGGTTCCATATACCTTCCGGAAGAACGCACGACAAGATACTTGTCATCTGAACCGCAGAACTCGTGGTTTACAGACTCTATCTCTTTCTCAGGGTCTGCGCCAGAATCAACATCAATAGTATTGATGTCAAACCAAGGAGTATCTTCAGCGACTACAGTGGCCTTTTTGGCATTCTTTTTCTTACCGCACGATGCTATAGACAGCATCATAGAAACGAGCAGCAATACTGCACCTGCTTTACAGATAAATCTTTTCATAAGCAACTCCTATTAATCCCCAAAAATATAATTGCTCTGATGTAATTATATAATTCAGTTCTTACACTTCTCTAAAGCGTCTGCAAAGTCCGAAGCCTTACCCGACTGCAGCAGGAGCTTTACTCTGGCCATTGCAGAGTTTTTTCTATAAGCCTCAGGAACGATATCGCTATAGCTGCCGACACTTATCGACACGCTGTTATACTCGTGCTCAAGCTCTTTAACCTTGTCACGAAGTTCGTCCTTCTTTTTCAACTCATCTTCCTGGGCATACTCTATTGATTTGTTAGCTTCCTTTGCCTTCTTTTTAGCAACGATTGCGCCAATAACAAGAATGGCGACCGGAATAAGAAAAACAATTAATATGACTAACCCGTATAATTTGGGAAACTCTTCAATGAAAACCGGGCACAATAAGATGGCAACGACAAAAGAGATATCGGCTACTATAAAACTCGGCCAGAAAAACTTAAAAAACGAATGACGCCTGTATTGGGTAAGCGGGCGTCTTATCTCATCCCTTTTCGAAGCTATATCGCGCTCGATCGACTCCATTTTGGCATATCCTTTTTGGAGCTTTTCAGCAAGAGCAATGCTCTCTTCTAAAGTCATGTTAACATCAGTCATACCTAAGCACCCCCATGCAATTATTTTTTATATTAGCATAATTAAAAGACACATTGACACACTATTTCCAAATAAAATGATTGTAATGCAGATGTGGATACATGATAATCTACTTGCAAAAAACAATTGGGGAGACACCTGAATATATATGATCAAAAATGTAGTACTCGACATGGGAAATGTTCTTTTGGATTTTAACCCGGAGTTCGTCCTTAATACCTTCTGCTCTTCAGATGAAGAGAAAGAGATAATCAATAAAGAACTCTTCAACGGACCTGAGTGGAAGCTCGGTGACAAAGGCGACATAAAAGACAAGGACAGATTCGATTTAGTAAAAGCAAGAGTGCCTGAGAAATACCATACAGCCCTGAAGAACTGCGCCGACAAATGGGGCATCTGCATGGTGCCTTTGGATGGCGCGAAAGTATTCTGCGAATGCGTTAAGCAGAACGGATTCGGTATCTATGTACTGTCAAATGCCAGTGATCTGTTCTACGACTATTTTCCGAAGTTTATGCCGCTCAGCTTCTTTGACGGCGTATTCGTTTCATCAGACTACCTGATGCTCAAGCCTGACGTGGAGATCTATAAGACTTTCCTCGATAAGTATGAGCTCAATGCCGATGAATGTCTTTTCGTTGATGACAGAGAAGACAACATTGAAGGCGCCAAGAAGGCCGGAATGAACACTTTCCAGTTTAAGGGTGATTACGAGAGCGTATTAAAGCATATCCTGAAGAATTAAAAAACGCAAAAACTGCAATTAAAGATCCGCCAGGAACTTTCTCCCGACGGATCTTTCTATTATTCCTATTATCTGTTTCTTGTATCAGAACTACTCTTCTGTCGTATCTTCAGGGATCGTATCATCGATCTCTTCTTCAGGCTCTGTTGCCTCTACATCTAATGTGGATTCTGTTTCTTCTACAACAGGCATCATGTCAGGATCAGCAAAGCACACAGTAACGCCGATCGTCCAATAAGGAATGTCTTCCGGATGGATCATTCTGACTGCTGCATAGTAATTTAATGCGCCTTCACCGCACTTAAGCTGATGGCCTAAGAAGTCGCTAT
>JAGAAO010000085.1 GCA_017615275.1 Butyrivibrio sp. | reverse complement strand
CTTGAATCTTTGGCAAGTACTACTTGTAATTCCATAGGTTCGGAATCGTATTCAGATCCGTTCGATCTCATTATCTTTACAGTTACAGTATCGCCGGCAGCGCAATATTTAAGTGCTTCCTGAAGGTCATCCATGCTGTCTACCTCGGTTCCTTCGAAGCCAATGATAACATCACCTTTTCTGAGTCCTGCTGCCTCTGCACCTCCACCGGGTGTAACTTCAAAGATATATACGCCCTGCGGATAACCAAATACCTGAACCGCATCTTCAGGAACGGTTCTACCTTTTATTCCAATGTATCCTTTGTTGTCCTCAGATACTTTCTTCTTGGTCTTCTCATTCATGAGCTTCTCGATCTCAGGTTTTGCTCTTGAAATAGGAATTGCATATCCGATACCCTCAATGATATCGCCACCGCTCTTACTTGAGTTAATACCTATAACTTCGCCCTGAATATTAAGAAGTGCGCCTCCTGAGTTACCGGGGTTGATAGCTGCATCTGTCTGAATGAATGACTGTGTAGGCTCCTCTTCTTCCTCTTCACCTGCAGCTGTCTCTTCGCCGACCTGCATATCGATTTTTCTGTTAAGCGCAGAAATAACACCTGTAGTAACGGACTGACCGTATCCGAGAGCATTACCAATTGCTATGGCTGGTTCCCCGAGCTTAAGAGAATCACTGTCTCCAAGAGTTGCAACCTTGATCTGACTCATTGTGTCAGCAGGAATGTCACTAAGCTCAATAGCTATAACCGCAAGATCCATCTCCGGCTTTGTTCCCTTTATTTCTGCTTTATATTGAGATTCACCGTCAAAGAATATAACATCAAGTGAATCGGCGTCTTTTACAACATGATAGTTTGTTGCCACCAAAAGCTCTGAATCATTCTGTCCGACAATTATTCCACTTCCTGAAGCAGTTCCCTCTTCGGTCTCAGAATGTCCGAAATATCGTACCTGCTCAACATAATTGTTATGAATGATTACCATGGCAGGCATTACTTCTTCAACAACTTGGGTTACATCCGTAACTGTTGCTCTGACCTCACCTGTAACAGTAGTTGCAACCTTTCCCTGTGCCTGCGCATCCTGCGTTGCTCCTGCTGAAGCCTCGCTATCAGCTTCCTGTGAAGATGCAACTTCAGTACCTTTTTTACCACCCTTCAAAACATAAAACGCTCCTGCGCCCAATCCCACAAGCATCATAAGCGTAATCAATGCAATTACTACAACTTTTCCTGCGACGTTCTTTTTCTTAGGTGCTACCTGACTAACAGTTTCCTCTGTATATCCTGAATTGTCATAATGATATGACCCGTATCCCTGATTTCCGCTTCCGTATCCATACACACTCTGTCCATCTAAATCACCGGTGTAAGTTTTATCATCTGAATAATTATAATTTGTGTAGTTATAACCATTGTATGAGTTAGACGAGTTCACACCGTTTTTATCTTTGGTTGCATCATCATACATAGTATCTACCTTCTTCCTTTTCTTTTATTGAAATTAGTATAGTTTCTTTTTGTGTCGAAATTGTGTTTATTTTATTATAAAAGAATTATGTATTTTGCATCCGCGCGGAGCCCTAATGAAATCAGTATTTCATCAGTAGTCCTCTTCCAAAACCTGTATTTCCATATAATCAAAATCGATCTGTTCAATAAACGAATCCTTATTAAATCTACACTTCGCATGAATCTGAAAATCTTTTACTATATGATCAAGCCAGATCGGCTTGGATAAGTCTAACTCATAACATGCCTTCTCTATGGCATTCATTACCTTATGGGTTCTTGTTTCATCCGTATCATCACATACCACCATATCTTTTATCAGGTGGTTGTCATCCACCAATCTTACCCAAAGTCTAAACATCTAATCTCCTGCCCGTAAGTTTAACAATACTCTTTTTTTATTTTTAATAGATTGGGCCGCATGTTCCCTATGAGATCATGCGGCCGCCATAAATAATCTTTTCAACAATTTCCAATATTAATCATCGTATCCATTAGGATTCTGGCTCTGCCATTTCCATGAATCGGCACACATTTCTTTGATTCCGTTTTCTGCATGCCAGCCTAACTCTTTTGCTGCCTTATCCGCATTGGAATAACATGTTGCGATATCGCCCGCACGTCTGGGTTTGATCTCGTAAGGGATCTTAACTCCTGTTGCTTCCTCGAAGTTCTTAACTATATCGAGAACGCTGTATCCCACTCCTGTTCCGAGATTGTAAATATTCAATCCGCTTCCGGGTTCAAGCTTCTTAAGAGCTTTAACATGTCCGACTGCAAGATCCACAACATGGATATAATCACGAACTCCGGTTCCGTCCGGTGTATCGTAGTCATTACCGAAAACATTGAGCTGTGGAAGCTTTCCTACAGCAACCTGCGTGATATAAGGCATCAGGTTGTTGGGAATTCCGTTGGGATTCTCTCCTATTGTTCCGCTCTTGTGTGCTCCGATAGGATTGAAGTAACGAAGAAGAACCACGTTCCACTCGTTGTCAGCTTTATAAATATCAGAAAGTACCTGCTCAAGCATTGATTTGGTCCAACCATAAGGGTTTGTACATGTTCCCTTAGGACATTCCTCTGTGATCGGAACAAATGCGGGATCTCCGTACACCGTTGCCGATGATGAGAAGATTATGTTTTTGCAGTTGTGCTTTCTCATAACATCCACGAGAGTAAGTGTTCCCGAAACATTGTTTTCGTAATATTCCCAAGGTTTCTCAACAGACTCTCCAACCGCCTTAAGACCTGCGAAGTGGATAACTCCGTCAATCTTCTCTTTTTCAAAGATCTCATTTAAACCTTCACGGTCTCTTATATCAGTCTCATAAAAAGGAACCGTCTTACCTGTTATTGCCTCAACTCTCTTGATAACTTTTTTGCTTGCATTAACAAGATTGTCCATTACAACAACATCAAAACCGGCATTTTGAAGTTCTACTACAGTGTGGGAGCCGATATATCCTGCTCCTCCGGTTACTAAAATAGTCATATTAACACCTTCTTTCATTGGACCTATGCTGTACAAAGATCAAAGTTCAATTCCATTCTTCTTGCAAAGTTCTCTTGCAGACTCAACAGAATCGATACCTGTCTTATTCTTGATAGGTGCAAATTCATGCTCTCTGACTACCTCATAAGGAAGGCATGTATCAAGCATATGTATCATGTCGAGAACGAGCTGCTCGTATTTGCATCCGTTGGGTGCTTCGGGCTTAATAAGGTTAGCGTTCTCATCTATATAAGGGATCTTCTTCTCTACAACGTGGAGTGGAAGTTCCTTCTGTGCGATTTCATAAAGAGCCTTCTCATTGAAAAGATAATTGAGAATAACTCCGTAGTTATAAGCAGGATCGCCGTTTGCGTCCTTGGCATCCATCATCTCCTGTGAAAGGTCGTAGTACTCTACGATTGAAGGCTTGCCGTCTTCAAGACACATAACGCCTACTTTCTCATCGGGTGCGTTCTTTCTTACAACCTTGGCTCCGCAAGAAACCTTAGCGTCAACTGTAGCTCCGACAAAGCAAGGATCTGCAATTCTCTGAAGAACGTTGTCCACTGCAAAAATATCTATCCACTCGATGCCTTCTTTGAGAATTACATCGCGAAGACCTGCTTTAAGAAGTGATGAGTACCATCCGGCATTACCGTTTGGAGATGTAGAGATTCTTGCCTTACCCTCCATGTAAACCTTTCCGTCATAATCGGAAGCCGGTGCCATCTCCTGCTTAAAGAATGTAACTTTATCCTCAGGATATCCGAAGAAGTTCTTCTCTTTAAGGAAATTAACAGTAGCATCATTGTTCTTTTCACTTGTCATGATGAAAAGGCGGATATATGTGCCGTCTGCCTGCTTAACAGTATCAAGAAGATTTTCGATTATTCTCTGGAAGATATAAACGGGCTTGGTGATACCAATATCATACATTCCCTTAGGGTTATCGGAACCAAGTCTTGTTCCCATTCCACCTGCAAGAAGAACTGCAGCCACTTTGCCTGCCTTGATGGTATCTACACCGATCTTATAGAACTCGTCTTTTCTCTTCTCAATCTCTGACACCTGAAGAGCCGCTAAAGGTGCAAACTCACCTCTTGCATCGGCATGTCCGAGATTCTTACAATTCTCAAGTACTGAAAAATCCGTGTCCTCAACCTGTGCGATAAGATCCTGCTTCTCAGCTTCGCTAAGTTCGGAATAGTACTTAAATACATGCTCCTGACCAAACTTCTGTAATTTCTCTTTTGCTTCTTCGAAATTCATTTTTATATCCCTCCATTTATAAACATTTTGGACGCCCACTGCGCGTGCCATAAGCGTCCATACCCCCTCTTAAATTTTAATTGGCTGTTGTGGCTGTTGTAGCAGCCGGTGCAGGCGATGCTCCCGGTGCTGCTGATGATGCCGCTGCTGCAGCGTCTGCCTCAGGCTGAGGAGCCGGTGTTCCCGGTGTCCAACCTGCAGGTTCTGCAAGAAGTCCGTTTGCATCAAATGTGCATTCAACATTCTCAAGCACTGCTTTTGTCTTAACCAGCATCTTGCCTGTGTTGCCGTCAAAATAACGCCATCCGTCAGGCTGCTGAACCCATCCCACTGTCATGTGGCCATCCTGAGGTTCAAGATAATAAGCGCCGTCAGGAAGTGATGCAAGTCCTGTAACCATCTTGCCATCTGCTCCAAAGTAATATCTCTTACCTTCTATATCGTTCCAACCTGTTGCCATCTTTCCATCAGGTGCGAAATAGAATTTACCTGAAGCCATATCACCTGACCATCCTGTCTGCATAACGCCGTCAGGACCAAATAAATAGTTTGCTTTTTCTACGGTCTGAAGACCTGTAAGTGCGGTATGGTCTGTGTTGAAGAAGAACTTCTGTCCCTGTTCGTTTGAATACCATCCGCTAATTGCTGCGCCATCAGCACCGAACATATACTTGCCTGTTTCCAGAGCCTGCATTCCGGTCTGCATAACGCCGTTAGGATTAAAATAGTAGAGCTTGTCGCCAACCTGTGTAAGGCCAACGTGCATTACATACTGTTCGTCAAAATAGTGAACGCCGTCCTCAAGTGGTATGAGTCCCTTCTGGCATACACCGTCTGCATTTGCGTAGTAAACAGCTCCTCCGATGTTGAGTAGTCCTGTCTTCTTGGCACCTGTTTCATCGAAGTAGTAGTGTGCACCTTCGATATCTGCGAAGCCTGTCTTGGCAAGACCTCCCTGCGCGGGATCAAAATAGTAGATTCCGCTCTCATCCTGGAACCATCCGGTCTGGATGAATCCGTTTGCATCCGCATGGTATCTGGCACCGCCAAGATTTATCCATCCGTACTGCTTACGGAAATTGCTGTAATAGTATGTGTGTCCCCCCCATGAATTAAAACCTTCCTGAATAATTCTTGAGAAATAATCAGTGTAGAGATGATTTACATCAACTCTTGAAGGAATTCCCGGATATGTAGCATGACTGCTTGACTGCCACATTGCACAATCGCCGGGATACTCAAGTGCTTCCGCATACTGCGCTATCCACTTTGGCGCTGAAACCACCGGCATTCTCTGGAGGAACCAGTTCCTGCTGGCGTATACCATTGTTTCATATCCGGCTGAATTAAGAATTCCGCAGAATGTATCTGCAATAGCCTGTAACTGTGCCGGATTTAGTCCCTTCTGGCATGAATCTTCGATATCGATTGCCACCGGGAATGTTACAGAATAAGGTGCGATCCAAGAGAGGACCTGATTAGCCTCTGCTGCCGCAGCCTCCGGTGTTGTTGCGTATGAATAGATGTAGATACCTGTTCTGATACCTGCAGCGTTTGCTCCATTAATATTGTTTACAAACTGCTCATCAATTCCCTTTTTGGTAGTTCCTACTCGTATCATTGCGAATCTGATACCGGCTGCCTTTACCTGCTGCCAGTTGATTCCCCCCTGGTACTTAGATACATCGATTCCGGTAGCCAATTCCGGACCTGCCGCACTCACCCTCATGTCGGCAATAGGAGTAAAGAATAATGCGGTTGATAAGATTCCCGCCCCAAACATTGCAAAGATCTTTGAAACTTTTCTCATTTAATACCCCTTTCACCTAGTATTTAATTGTAAACCTAACGTTCTTATTATATTAGTAAAGCATTATATCGGTCAATGTTATATTTCCTTTTATTACATGTCAAAAAAACACTTTTTGACTAAAAAAGCAATAACTGAACTAGACCGTTTTTTGTTAGTGCATGCTAACATCAACACGAAAATATTTTTTAGATTTCAGGAGGAAGTAAAATGAGTGAAATATTTAATGGAATTCCCGAGATCAAATATGAGGGAAAAGACAGTAAAAACAAATTTGCATTCAAATACTACGATCCCAAGAAAGTGATCATGGGAAAAACCATGGAAGAACACCTTCCTTTTGCCATGGCATGGTGGCACAACCTTGGAGCAAACGGTGTTGATATGTTCGGTAGAGGAACAGCCGACAAATCATTCGGTGCTTCGGAAGAAGGAACAATGGAACACGCAAAAGCTAAGGTGGACGCAGGCTTTGAATTCATGAAAAAGTTAGGCATAAAATACTTCTGCTTCCATGATGTAGACCTTGTTCCCGAAGCAGATGACATCAACGAGACCAACAAACGCCTCGATGAGATTTCCGATTACATCTTGGAGAAGATGCAGGGCACAGATATCAAGTGCCTCTGGGGAACAGCCAACATGTTCAGCAATCCACGTTTTATGTGTGGTGCAGGAAGCACAAATTCAGCCGATGTATTCTGCTTTGCAGCTGCTCAGGTCAAAAAAGCTCTCGACATCACAGTAAAGCTCGGCGGAAGAGGTTATGTATTCTGGGGCGGACGCGAAGGTTATGAGACTCTTCTCAATACCGATGTGAAATTCGAACAGGAAAATATCGCAAAGCTCATGCACATGGCTGTTGACTACGGCAGAAGCATCGGATTTACAGGCGACTTCTACATCGAGCCCAAGCCGAAAGAGCCCATGAAGCACCAGTACGACTTTGATGCAGCTACAGCGATCGGATTCCTGCGTCAGTATGGTCTCGATAAAGATTTCAAAATGAACATCGAAGCAAACCATGCAACACTTGCCCAGCACACATTCCAGCACGAGCTTAGAATCAGTGCGATCAACGGTATGCTCGGTTCAGTTGATGCAAACCAAGGCGATCCGCTTCTTGGTTGGGATACGGATGAGTTCCCTTGTAATGTATATGACACAACAATGGCCATGTACGAAGTTCTCAAAGCAGGCGGTCTTACGGGCGGATTCAACTTCGATTCCAAGAACAGACGTCCCAGCTACACATATGAAGACATGTTCTATGCATTTATTCTTGGAATGGATACTTTTGCCCTCGGTCTTATAAAAGCCGCAGAGCTCATCGAAGACGGACGCATTGATAATTTCATCAAGGAGCGTTATCAGAGCTTTGAATCGGGAATCGGTAAAAAAATACGCGATAACAGCGTAGATCTCAAAGAACTTTCTGACTATGCTCTCAATATGAAAGCTCCCGCACTTCCCATTTCCGGAAGTCAGGAATACCTCGAGAGCGTTGTAAACAACGTACTGTTCAGCTGATCCTTTGATTATAAAAAGCGCTCAATGGCTGTGCCACTGAGCGCTTTAATGGATTATGTACATATTTATAATAATATTATTCTGCCGGTAACTCTGCTGCTTCTGCTGTATCTCCGGCCATGTCCCCGCCATCATCGCCAAAGCTAAATTCATCTTCTGTCTGCATTCCGTCATCAGACTCAACGTCTGCTGTAGATGCTCCACCACATCCTGTAGCCAATACAACTGCTGTCATTATCCCAACTAAACTAACTATTCTATTTTTCATACAGTCTCCTTTCCTGCGCGTGTTAACTTTTCTGTTACATCTATAATTGAATTATACCCTATCCTGCTCAAATAAGCAATTAAAAATTTAAAATTTGTTAATATCTATTTTACAAATGGTTTTTTCTATTATTTCGTCATGTTCTAAAAACCGAAAAGCGAGGCTGATATTTCTATCAGCCCCGCCTTTAGTCGTAACAATTTCTAAACCACTTGTATAACCGCTATTGATTAATTATTTTTTACGCGCATATTTTCTCTCTTGCATCTATTTTCAAAACGATGATGTCCTCCATAGACACTCCAAAAATCATTGCAAGCGCAACCAAATTATCAATGGTCGGCATTGCTGCGCCATGTTGCCACTTATAGATCGCCTGCGGGGTCGCAAACCCAAACAGTGCCTGTAAGTCTTTAACTTTTAGTCCTGCAGCCTTTCTCATCCTTGCAATATTTTTTCCGGTAGCCACCATATCTATGGAAGGCATAGTAATCATTTTGTCCTCCTGTTCCGGCGTCTCAATCAGAGGGGGGACTCCTTTTTCGACTGCCTTTGAATTATAAAAAAACGTGAATGTCAATGGTCCAATGTATTATATTTCCCAATTATGTTTTTGATCTGATTTAGTAAACCTGCCATGTATGCTGTGTCAACGCCTCCACTATTCCATTCACACGTACCAGCTACTTGGAGGTATTGAAATTATATATTGTAGTCTTCTGTCACGGGATAATCTATTTTACGCCTGTTTCCATAGTAAGTTGCTTCGTATTTGATTTCCCAATATGTAACAACCGGCTTTGTCTACTCTCCTTTCTCATCTCAAAAGCGTTCATTGTTCTGTACAGATACATTGAACAGTACACGAGGTGGGATTCGAACCCACATGCATTTCTGCTCCCGACGGTTGCCGGGTGCGTATACCAGTTCCGCATCTCGTGCGTTGCAAAGAGTCGTATGCTCTTTGCTGATGCATATATTTAGGAATTTATTCCTATGAAAAAAACCGCTTACCTTATTCATATAAGGCAAGCGGTTTGCTAAACTTGTTTATCTATATGCATCGATTCATTTAATTATGAATCACTACCAAACAACTTTGTTCGCATCTGCTTAGTCTTATATGAACGCAAATAAAATCCGCACTCGAATTGTTTATCGAATGATGATTTTTTAAAGAAGTCCATTTTTTTGCTAAACATACGAATTACAGTTGTCATTCTTAAATCTTATCCTTTCCCGAAGCTTTTATCGCGCTCCGCATCTCTGTTATGAATGTATTCTAACATTGATTTCCAATACTGTCATTATACTTGTGGTATAAAAAATCTCAATGAAATGCGATTACTTTGTCATAATTGTAGCCCCTATCAGGCGTAAAGCGCCTTTTTTTCAGCATAAATAACACTACTGCGTTCCTTTTTACAGTAACAGGAATAAGTGCCGTACCTTTCTCCGCTTTTACCACAGCACTCTCTATTAGAGGATTGGCAGCGCTTTTAATAAGCTGCGTCTCTTCATTGGTAGGATAAGCCGGCTCTCCCATATCATGCCATACCTTCAAAGGATTGCAGCAAGTCTCATCAACCGTCTTGGTTATAAGTGTATACTCATCGCCCTCCGAAACACTTAGCGTATATTCTCTTTCCTGATCATCCATATCTATGTTCCAAAGAATTCCCGCATATCCGAAATCGCTTTTTACAATAACAGACTCATCGTCTCTGTGCACGCATTCCGAGCTAAACTCTTTGAGTTGCTTATAGAAACAGAAGGTCCAGAACGTCGGCTTGGGAATATTACCTGCTGCCACAAGACCAAATCCTCCGTGGAAAAGAGAATCAGGAACGCCCTGCTCTTCGAACACATCGCCAAAAGTCCAATATGAATACGCTTCATTCATATCGCCCAGCCTCGAAAGCTGCCTCGCAAGATACGCCGCATTGATATTTGTATCGTGAATAACACCCTTTGGAGTATATGAAGTACTAAACTCCGTAAGATGAATCGGAAGCCCCTTGAACTCTTCATACGAATCTACAATATCTCTTGTGGACTGAAGATTTTCAAAACGCTCCTCAGTATCCTGAAGCTTGGAGTAATCGTAATGTCCAATACGCTCAGGGAAATCCACCGTATAGTGATGCCTTGTTATTCTGTCCGGATGAAGTCCTTCTTTTTTACAGAAAGCAAGGAAAGCGTCTATCCACTCAGCATCCTTTACACCACAGATTGCAGGGCCGCCCACCTTGTAGCGCTTATCATAATTCTTTATAGCCAAAAATGTCTCTTTAAACAGCTTGAAGTATTCATCCATATCGGCTTTGTACCAAAAGCCGGGGAGGTTTGGCTCGTTCCACACTTCTATAGGCCAGTCTACCGTCTCTTCACCATAACGCTCCTTTAGATGCTCAAGAAGCGCGATAACCATGTCTGTCCACTTCTTGTAATCCTTAGGCGGAGTGGTATTTCCTTTCCAATAGAATATGGTCTGTGTTCCGCTTGCAAGTTGCTCAGGCATGAAACCGAGCTCAAGATAAGGACGGATCCCCAGCTTCAAATAGCTGTCAAAAATCCTGTCCAGATATGTATAGTTGTACTCGACTTTCGTTTCTCCGTTTTCCTCATACTCGTGATAGATCGACACATCATCTGAAAAAAGGCCATGTCCTCTTATATAAGAAAAACCTATCATTTCCTGAACATATGCCAGTTCCTTAAGGTACTCTTCCGTAAGTGCAAGCCCCAGACGTCCCGTTCCCACGCAATAGTCTACATTATTATTGAAAGGAATCCGCTTATTTGAATCTACAGTAATTTTTACTTTGCCCATGTGAAAATACTCCTTCTTTTACTTCCTTCCATTTTACAGCAAAATCCTGCCAAGAAGTGTTTTTTCTGCTATAATGAGTTTCGATTTTAATGTGAGGTTTAATTAAGATGCTTTATATAATGAGACACGGCAAAACAGAATGGAATAAGATAGAAAAGCTTCAGGGAAGCACCGATATTCCGCTTAATGAAGAAGGTATAGAAGCCGCCATAGCGGCGCATGACAAATACAAAGATATAAATTTTGATGTTTGTTACTGTTCTCCTCTGGTAAGAGCCAAAAAGACTGCAGAGCTATTCCTTGAGGGAACCGAGACCCCCATCATTATTGATGACAGGTTAAAAGAGATGTCTTTTGGCGAACTTGAAGGAGTTATGGGGTATTTCAACGATCCCAAATGTCCCATCAACAACCTTTTTACAGATCCTGCGAACTACATTCCGCAGGGCAATGCCGAAAGCATTGAGCATATGAGCGAGAGAGCTCTCTCTTTTCTTAATGAGATAGCATATCCACTTCACAATAAAGGTAAATCTGTTCTTATCGTTTGTCACGGAGCGCTGGGATGCAGCATCATGTCACATATAAGAAAGACTCCGCTATCTGATTTCTGGAGCAACCTTATGGGAAACTGCGAGCTTGTAAAGCTCCTATAATGCATCTATCAGACAAACTCTCTGCTTGTTTGTGTTGTAGTCCCAGGTGTGGCAGGCTCCGCCCATGCAGTATTTGCGGCTGTCGCAGGTCCTGCACTTTTCATCGTCTTCTGCCTTGTCGTAACGGAAGATCTTGAACTCATTTTTCCATATATCTGTAAAACTGCGTTCGTGGATATTGCCCTGAATAACACCGGGCTGACTTCTGTCGATGTCCAAGCATGCTGTAACATCGCCTGTGGAAGTGATGCTCGCTACCATGGTACCCGCCATACATATAAAGTACCAATCGCGAACTTCTCTTTCATAATCCAATCCGAGATAATGACTGCAGCCATAAGTGACCGGCATGTTATCAGCTCGTTTTTCGCGAATGAAATCCATAAGTGCTTTCTGATCCTGCGGCGTCATCGCAAGATCTGGACGCTCAAGCGCTCTTCCTATAGGCTCTACTCCGAGAATACGCCAACTGTCTATATCAATCCCGCACATAATCTTATAAAGATCTTCGAGTTCGCACATAGTGTCATGATTTACTACGGTCGTAACCATAATATGGCGGAATGAACCTTCATTTATCATATTCTGTATTCCCGCCATCGCATCTTTATAAGCTCCTTTTTTGCCGCGAAGCTTATCATGTGTTTCTTCAAGACCGTCAATACTGACAGAAATAGTTCCCATTCCGCATCTTGTAAGCATCTTCGCAACTTCAGGAGTTATAAGAATCGCATTTGATGTCATTCCCCACTTAAATCCCAGCAAATGTGCATAACTCATAACTTCCTCAAAATGAGGGTACAAAAGAGGTTCTCCTCCGGTCACATTTATCTGCGGAAGATTTTTTCCAAAATCCTTCTTTACCTGATCAAGAATATCCTTCCACTCTTGCGGTCCCATTTCTTCCGCACATACATCACCGCATCTTGAGCCGCAGTGCCAGCAATATTCGTTGCATCTAAGCGTGAACTCAAAGAAAAGCTGTCTGAGATACGGCTTCTCATACAACGCTTTTACATTATCATGCTGCAGATTCAAATGTGATAATTTCATTCCATGATTATTCATATGCGTTTTTTAACCCAAAGGAGGTCCATAAACCGTTTCGGCAGGTTCATTCATATTCTGTCCACCCGGTATCTCCTCATTTGTATCTCCTACAGAAGATTTTTCTTCATCTATGCTCTCTTCCAAAGAGCTTATTTCATGTTCATCTACATCCGGCGCCGGACCATACGCACAACCTGCCGCACTTATAACTAGGCTTGCAAGCCCTACCGAAGTACTTAAAATCGCTCTCTTTTTTAATTTTTTCATAGCAATTACCTCAAAACCTATACCGCTACATAATAACTACATTAATAATAACAAATTCAAGCTTTTATTCAAGTTGCTGCCTGTATCTGCATCATATTATATTCCGTATGCTTCTTTTTGCTCCTGTGGCATCTCATGATCGCCAAGGATCTCTTTTGCCTTTCTTATGAGGTCATCGAGCGTGTAGTGCTTGAAGAAGCCTAAGTGAGTTTGTCCATCATCCAAAACTTGGGAAATAGAAATAAAAGTGTCTGTTGGAGCATGGTATCCCAATGATTCTCCAATGGAGCATAATTCAATAAAGGAATTAAGATCCAAAACACTCGTTATGTGCGATTGCTGCAAGTATATGCAGGAATGCTCCGTGTCGAAGGTGAAAGTTGCATCATAATCTAAATGAGAGAGGCCAGAAAATGCTATTGAAAAATAGCTTGCCGTATAAGCGGTCTTATATATGAGTTCACCGGTGTTGGCATCATATCTGCACAGATTTCCGTTTGAATACGGAACAATAAGTAATTCTCTTCCGGAAGATGGTTCTTTGTAGAAAGCGAATCCGTTTATTTTCACATTATTGATTGGAATATTAGCCAACTCTTCTCCGGCGATATTGTGAATTGATATTGCGCTTTCATCTACTATTGCAACAAAGGTACCTTCTTCGTTAATTGAAGCATATTCTGTTTTTTCCCATAAATCCTTATGAACTACAGAAGTAAACGTCGGCTCTTTTGTATTGAGATTTATGATATAGTCTGCGTAATTGTCGTTATAAACAAATTCACCAGCCAAATATATATATCCCTGTTCATTAAAATAGAAAATGCCCTTTGCAAAACATGTCCCATTTTGCGATACAGAAGAGGGTATTTTAATACTTTGTATTTTATTCTTATTAACGTCATATATGACAATAGAACCATCATATTGCGAATAAACAAGCTTGCCATCTTTGTAATCCATCGCAATTCTACTGATATTACCTGCGTCTAGTTCTTTTGTTTCTATCTCGCCACTCTTACAATTTACTATGTACAAAGTAAGCATATCAGAATCAAATGCATCATGTTCTATGAGAAGATTATCATTAAGCTTTCCAAGTAATGTGTAGTCATAACTTTTCTTACTATTGTCAATAATCTGCGCACTTGTTATATATGTCTTGCTTTCCGGATCATATATATCAATATTTATACCATTATCCATTTCGGTCATTATAGCAGCACAGTTATCATCAAAGTAAGTATCGGATATTGCTTTGGTTTTCGGGGCATCTTTAAAACTTGTCCATTCTTCGTCATAAACATATACGTCGTAGAAAATAATGCGATTACTGTTCTCTTTTACAGCATATAGTCCACGACAAACAAACGTTTTGCTAAGATTATCAGAAAAATTCTTAAAAAAGTTATATATCTCGTTGGTTCCGCCAGACATATCATCATCATCATCTGTTGCTGCTCTTGCAGTACATCCGGAGCTTGTTATAAAGAAAGGAATAGAATCATCAGGAGATGCGCCAAAACCAACGATTACAGAAGGAAGTGCGAAATGTTGAATAATATCTCCGCTTGAAGCATCATAAACATCAGCAACATTTCCGGCGTAATAGGTGAGTGTATTGCAATCTTTCAAGTATATAAAGTCTGACTCTGTGATCCTATCATTGCATGTAAAGTTTTTGGCCCACTTTACAGAATAATCTTCTGAAGATAGGCAACAGGTAACGAGATGTGCAGAGGAACGTGATTCCATATTTGATATTGATCCATATATTGGTGCATTTTCAGCAAATGCTATATATAAATCGTTATCTTTTGAAAAACATAAAGCTTCAATACTTGCTACTTCGTCATCATTAAGGAGTGTCTCCCCGGTTTTTATGTCATATATTCCAATGTCCTCCATATAATTATTGGTAAGATAGGAGAAGGCAATCTTTGTATTGTCATCGGAAATACAAACATTTTTCATTCCATAACTCATTTGAGACACGGCATCCTGAGAAAGATTGAAACTATCAATAATAGAACCGTCTTTACTTGAAATTAAAACAAACTGTCCGTAATCACCCGATGATTCTCCGATTATCTGTTCAAATTGGCTGACTAGCTCTCCAACATATAAAGATACCAGCAAGTTACCATCGGAAGTTATAGCAACGCCATCTTTTAAAATCGAAGCGTTTCCAAATTTCCCTGTATCCCAGTTGGTTTTACCATTCCTGGGATCTATTGATATAACACATCCATTTCCCCAAATAATTAGATTTCCATTTAGAAGAGAAATAGTCTGAGCTTCACTATCCCAATCTGTGGATGAGTATGAATAAAGCTCTTCGTGAGATTCAGTATCCCATACTTTTACATTTCCTGATTTATCCAGCGCAGCCAGTATTTTATTATCAGCATCTGCACGTATTTTTTCTACTGTGTTTGGAAGTTCATAAGTCCATGCCGAAGACATATTTTCATCATGTAAAGGCACATAAGCCCCTGTCGCTTGGGTTATAGCCTTTACAGCTTCCACGGTCACAGGTCTGTCAGGCATCTCCTCGCTTGGAAGTGCAGCAAGAGCAAGATGAAGAGCATCGATACGCTGCTCGTCATCAAGAAGTTTTCCGGATTCATTTGCAAGATATTTAGACTGGCTGATAAGAGATTCGCGGTAACTTTCGCTTATCTTTTGATTGCTGCGGAACATATAGGCGCCAAAACCAAGTGCAAGAGCAAGGACACCTGCAAAAACTGCGGTGAGCCTTTTCATCTTGTACTGACGCTGTCTATCCATAAGATCGTTGTATTGACAGCCGATGAGTGCAGCCGCAAGCCTTGGAAGCTCGGTGTTCTTGGCAACACGAAAAGGGAGCCTAAAGTCGCAGGAAAGCGGCTCAACAGGCTCTATTACAGTGACAGAATTACCATTTTCATCAGTTCTTGTAACTTCCTTGTTCTTGAGAATCTCCGGCACAACATCCGCAGGTTCACCCTCAGCAAGAACTGTAAGAATATTTTCTTTTGGATGTGTTTGTAAAAAGAAATTTATCTCCCTTTCAACCCACATCGATTTGCATGTATTGGTAGAGCATATAACAATGAGAAAATCCGCATTATTAAGTGCATCTTCGATAGTACCGGACAAGTCGCTGGTGATAGGAAGTTCATCAGTATCTCTAAATATCCTTTCTATCTTTTTCACACCTGTCTTTTTCCTTATCTTGGCAGGTATGTGAAAATGCTCAAGATGCTTCTCAACATAAGCAGCCACCTTGTTATCAAGATCGGCATGTTTGTAAGAAATAAATGCATTATAATGTGTACTCATTGTTTACTCCAAATTCTTCTATTAACTCAACTTTTTATACTGGACTTTTACGTCTTTCAGATCAAAATAATCTTTAGCCGCCGTCATCCATTCTTCTTTGGTAACAGGTTCTTTCTCTCTGCTATCAAGGTAGTATCTGTCCGTTTCATCCATGCTTCCGTTTCCGTCTTCATCGTACCAGGAAGCAAAAATAAGCTCGGAAGTTTCTGCCTTATCACTTACAGCATCAAATTTATATGTCTCACTTACCGGAGAAGAACCTTTTTTATATACATAGATTCCATGCCAGCTGTCTTTATCAATAGGCTTATCAATACTATCTCCAAAGTATATTTCTTTATAAAGTCCATCGACTTGCTTTATAACGCTGAACTTAGTTTCTCCCTTTAAACAGAGTTCTTTTTCACCGTCTCCGTCTACATCCGCATAGCAATATTCGATATTCTCGGCAGAGCCTATATCGCTTATATTCTTTATTCCATTAGCCGTCTGAAATGATTTAACTCCTTCCAAGACATCATCAGCTTCCTCTGTAGTAACCTCCTCAAAAGTTACTGCTTCTGCAGATGTATCTTCTTTCTTGGAGCCACATGCCGTAAGCGCGCACATCAAACTAAGCCCCATAAATAACAAAACTTTTCTGCTCCTCATATTTTTCCCCAATCTCATTATTTGATGATTAACATCTTATATACAAAGTATTAACATTTTATCATATTCGAATATACTATATCAAGTCTTTTTGAGATGCAGAAAAAAGGCTGCTACACCGAAGTGTAACAGCCTATAAAAATCATTTTATTCTGTTAATTTGGTAAACGCTGATTTAATCAGCATTGCCTTAGATTAAGCAAAAGGGTTCTCTGTAGGGTAAGGAAGAGATGCAGGCTGATTGTAGCCGATTGTCTCTGCTCCGATGTACTTAAATACCTCATAGAGAGATTTTCCGAAGTGGCCAAATGCTACAGCGCCGTGGTGAGGGAAGTTGCCCTCGATAAGTACGTGTCTGTAGAATCTTCCCATCTCAGGAATAGCGAATACACCGATACCACCGAATGACTTAGTAGCAACAGGAAGAACCTCTCCCTCTGCAACGTATGTGCGAAGGTGATTGTCTGATGTGCTCTGAAGTCTGAAGAATGTGATATTTCCGGGTACGATATCTCCTTCAAGAGTTCCCTGTGTAACTTCTTCAGGAAGGTTTCTAGCCATAATTCTCTGGAACTTCATCTCACAGCTTGAAAGCTTGCCTGTACATGTATTTCCGCAATGGAATCCCATGAATGTGTCTGTGTGCTTGTAATCGAACTTGCCCTTGATGCTCTCGTTGTACATATCCTCAGGAACTGAGTTGTTGATATCAAGGAGAGTAACTGAATCGTTACTTACGCATGTTCCGATGAACTCACTGATAGCACCGTAGATATCTACCTCACATGATACGGGGATTCCGCGTCCTGTAAGTCTTGAGTTAACGTAGCAAGGAACGAATCCGAACTGTGTCTGGAATGCAGGCCAGCACTTTCCGGCGATTGCTACATACTTCTTGTAACCTCTGTGCTCCTCAATCCAGTCAAGGAGTGTAAGCTCATACTGAGCAAGCTTCTCAAGAATTTCAGGCTTCTTGTTACCTGCGCCGAGATCTTTCTCCATATCCTTAACAACATCGGGAATTCTCTTGTCGCCAGCGTGCTTGTTGAAGCTCTCGAAAAGATCAAGCTCTGAGTTCTCTTCAATCTCTGCGCCCATGTTGTAGATCTGCTGAATAGGTGCATTACAAGCAAGGAAGTTCATAGGTCTGGGACCAAAGCTGATGATCTTGAGATCACGAAGACCTGCGATAGCTCTTGCGATAGGCACGAACTCATTGATCATCTTAGCGCATCCTTCTGCTGTTCCAACAGGATACTCAGGAATATATGCCTTTACATTACGAAGGTGGAGGTTGTAGCTTGCATTGAGCATTCCGCAGTAAGCATCTCCTCTTCCGTCGATAAGGTCGTTCTGTGTCTCCTCTGCAGCTGCGCAGAACATGATAGGTCCATCAAAGTGCTTAGCAAGGAGTGTCTCAGAAATCTCAGGTCCGAAGTTTCCAAGATATACGCAAAGTGCGTTACATCCAGCCTTCTTGATATCCTCAAGAGCGTTAACCATGTCGATCTCGCTCTCGATGATACAGATAGGACACTCATAAACGTCCTTATCATTGTAGTTCTTCTTGTAAGCCTCAACCACTGCTTTTCTTCTGTTTACAGCAAGAGAAGCAGGGAAGCAGTCACGGCTTACCGCAACGAGTCCAATTTTTACTTCCGGTATGTTTATCATAATAAAATCCCCTTTCTTTTGCGCTGTTGCGCAATACCTTCTTTTCTTTATAACAAGAGTTCTTACACTCCATAAAGAACAGTATTAATAGATGTGCCAATCATCTATCCAAATAAGTATCTCATTTTTTCCCCAACTTGTGAAGAAAAAAGAACTGCGTCCATAACGTATTTTCTATCAAAGATTAACTTCTTTTGAAACACACTTATGTCCGGTAAGTTCCTCAGAACGGCTGTCAGGCTGCATTGTTCCTGCAAAGATATCGAACTTCTTGGAGAAGATCTCTCTGTTTCCGTTCTCATCAACAGAAGTGAACGCTTTTGCCTTTACAAAAACAGTGACCTTCTGCTCGCTGCCTGCTTCTACATGCACTCTCTTGTATCCGCAAAGACAAGCATTGGGAATTGCAAGTTCAAACTCTTTGTCCTTGATGTAGATCTGTACGACATCGTCTGTAGCAACTTTACCGCTGTTTGCAACGGTAACTGTCACATTGGCACCTTCAAGACTTCCGTCTGCTGCCTTCTTGATCTCAACATCCATGTCTTTTACAGCGCAATCGCCGTATGTAAGACCATATCCGAAAGGATAAAGAGGTGTTCCCTCAAAATATCTGTATGTTCTGTTCTTCATTGAATAATCCCTAAAATCAGGAAGTTCTTCTGAAGAATAGTAGAATGTAACAGGAAGTTTTCCTGAAGGAGAAACATCACCGAAAAGGATATCGGCAACATCTTTTCCTCCGAGAGCTCCGGGATACCATGCCTGAATAACGGCGTTGGCGTCATCTTCCGCTCTCTTAAGGTTAATTGCACTACCTGACATGTTTATTACAATAGTAGGCTTGCCACATTCAAGCACTGAGCTGATAAGCTGTCTCTGAGGCATAGGAAGATTAAGATTGAGCTTATCTCCCGAAGCGAACTGGTTACCTGTATCTCCCTCTTCGCCTTCAAGTGTCTCATCAAGACCAACTACAACGATCACTACGTCCGAATACTCTGCAACTGCCTGAGCCTCAGAGATTCTGTCCGCTCCGTTTGGATCTGAAAGTGCGCTGGCATTTGCCTTCCAAAGGTGGCTTCCCTCTGAATACAGAACTCTCACATCATCACCGAGCTTATCCTGAATTCCTTCAAGAACAGTGATATATCTTGATGCTGTTCCGTGATAGTTTCCGATAAGTGCAGATCTTGAATCGGCATTTGGTCCAACCACACCGATAGTCTTGAGCTTGCTCTTATCAAGAGGAAGAATGCCATCGTTTTTAAGAAGTACGATACTCTCTTTTGCTGCCTTATGTGCTGCCTCAAGATGCTCTTTGCTCTCAACGACTGTATAAGGAATCTCATCGTATTCTGTCTTGTCGAACATTCCGAGGAGGAATCTTGTTGTGAACAATCTCTCACAAGATGTTGTGATAGTCTCTTCATCTACAAGTCCTGCTCTGTAAGCGTTCATAAGTTTCTGATATGTACATCCGCAGTTAAGGTCACAACCAAGATCAAGCGCAAGCTTAACAGACTCTTCGGGTGTTCCCGTAACCTTGTGATTCTCATGGAAGTCTCTGACTGCCCAGCAATCAGAAACGAAATGTCCCTCGAATCCCCATTTATCTCTCAAAATATCAACCATAAGAGGCTTGTTGGCACAGCAGGGCTCATCGTTTGTTCTGTTGTAAGCACCCATTACCGCTTCAACATCAGCTTCCTTTACGCATGCCTCAAAAGCAGGAAGATATGTCTCCTCCAGATCTTTTGCAGAAGCTTTTGCATTGAAATAATGTCTTTCTGCCTCAGGACCTGAGTGAACCGCAAAGTGCTTAGCACAAGCAGCTACCTTCATATACTCGCCGTCACCCTGCATTCCCTTGATAAAAGGAACCGCAAGTGTGCTTGTAAGGAAAGGATCCTCACCGTATGTCTCATGTCCGCGTCCCCACCTGGGATCTCTGAAAATATTAACATTGGGAGCCCAGAAAGTAAGTCCCTTGTAAATGTCTCTGTCACCACGCTTAGACTGCTCATTGTACTTAGCACGTCCTTCAATAGCAATTATCTCACCGATGCATCCCATAAGTTCTTCATCAAATGCTGCGGCAAGTCCGATTGCCTGCGGGAACATTGTCGCTGTACCTGCACGCGCAACTCCGTGAAGCGCTTCATTCCACCAGTTATATGCAGGTATTCCCAATCTCTCGATTGCGGGTGCGTCATAGCGAAGCTGTCCGGCTTTCTCTTCTACAGTCATCTTCGCCACAAGCTCTTTTGCTCTTTGTCTTGCTTCCGTTCTGTTCATACATCCACCTCATGTATTTATTTCTCATAATCTCAGTGATTCTATTCCGATAATATGTATAAACATTGTACTGAGGTTCCCTGCAGTATTCCTATCATATAGTGCTTTTTTTATCTTGAAATTTGCTTAGAGCAAATCTTAACAAATAAAACAGAGACAGGGCTACGCAGTATCGCGCATCCTGTCTCCGCTTCATTAGTTATTGCTATTTTAACTGTTTATCAGTCAAGATTCTCTTTGTCTCCGTGGATAGCTTCCCATTTCTGAGTTCTCTCATCAATGATAGCCTGTCCGCCTGCTGAAAGGTACTCTTTCATTCCCTGATCGAATATCTTATCAAAATCAGCTGTAGGAGCAACGATAGCCTGATCGATAATCTGATCTCTCTTCTGTGAAAGAGGATCTCCCATTCCTGTCTCAGCCTCGATTGATCCGATGTGGTAAGACTTAGCTGCACGGTCGTCTGTCTTAGCGATCTTGTCAGCTGCCTCAACAAGTGCAGGATCTACTCCGGCATAGCTGTATGCAAGTGACTTCTCTGTAAGCTCAGGATCAACAAGCTTAAGTCCGTTTGTTGTAATTGTGTAGTCGATGTTCATTCCTGAATTCTGAATAGCATCTCCTGTAGCAGCGATGATAGAGATTACTCCGCCTTCGCCAACTTCATGTGTTACACCTTCATCACCGATCTGGAGATACTGGATGTTCTCAGGGTCACTGATCCAGTCAAGGTAAAGAAGTGATGCAAAGATGTTATCATTTGTTGCAGGGAAGAAGATCTTACGGTCTACAGGACCTGAGATCCACTTTGTATGTGTTCCGTTCTTATCCTGGAAAGGATCGATAGCGATGAACTGTGCTCCGTCTCCGCCGAATTTCTTGATGTTGGCTTCGATTCCGTTCTCACCGTCTCTGAAAGGGTAATCCCAGTTATGTGTGAATGCTCCAACATAGCCGGCTTTGATAAGATCATCCTCTGTCTTGTCTCCTGCTCCGTAAAGCGCGAAATCCTTCCAGATAAGACCTTCGTTGTACCACTTATTAAGAAGTGAAAATCCTTCCTTAACTCCGGGGATTGTAAATCCTCTGTCATCAAATGAGTTTACATAATACTCTTTATCAGACATCTTAGGATCTGCAAATGAAAGTGTAAGAGTCTTTGCTCTGTAACCTGCATCAAAGCTGATTGAATAAGGGATCATCTTAGATGCGTCTGCTCCGAGAAGAGTATCTGCATTGTCTCTGAATGCGCAGAGTACTTTGTAGAACTCGTCTGTTGTCTTGGGAACTTCAAGGTTAAGCTTCTTGAGCCAGTCTTCTCTGATGAATGTATTTACATCGTTCTGATTCTCTCTTACAGCCTCGATATCCCAGATTGCGCCTGTCTCAGGATTCTGATCCCAGTAAATGTTTGTCTCACCGAGGTGCTTCCAAAGATTGGGAAGAAGATCCTTATTGGTCTCAAGCGCGTCTTTCATATCAACAATACCACCCATGTTGCCATAAGTCTCAATTGTTGCGATATCATATGTAACGCATACATCAGGTGCGTTGTTTGCAGCAAGAAGGTTGCTTATCTGCTCAACCTCTGTCCAACGGGGAACTGCTACAAACTCAACTTCTACGTTGTATTTATCAAGCATTCCCTTCTTGATGTACTCTGTGTACTTGTTGTTTACAGGATCTGATCCGCCGTCGTTACCACGGTCATAAACCTCAACTGTAATGTGCTGAGTCTCTGCAAACTTTCCGTCTTCACCAAGCGCTGAAGCATCAGCTGCACCGCCTCCGTTTGATGCGCTTTTGCCATTACCTGACTTAGAGCCGCATCCTACTGCAAGAACCATCATCATTGCAGCAAGCATGAGTGATACCACTCTCTTTTTCATACTAACCCTCCTTAAATATTGGTTAAACATTTATTCTTTTACTGCACCTACCATTACTCCGGACATGAAATATTTCTGAAGTCTGGGATAAACGCACAGTATTGGAACCGTTGAAAACATGACGATCGCTGCCTTCAAAGCTTCTGAAAGTCCCGGAGACGAGAAGCCTTCCTGAGTAGCAACCTCCACACTGTTTACATTATTAAGAATGTTATACAAAAGAAGCTGTAAAGGATAATACTTGCTTCCGCCGGGGCCGCTCAGATACATAAGAGCATCCGAATATCCGTTCCAACGACCTACTGCATAGAAAAGAGCAAGTGTTGCTATAACAGGCTTTGAAAGCGGAATGTAGATACTTGCAAGTATTCTAAAGAATGACGCTCCGTCAATCTGCGCTGACTCGCGCAAACTTTCGGGAATTCCATAGAAAAAGCTTCTCATGATTATCATGTTATAAACCGACAAACATCCCGGAAGGATAAGTACCAGGGGTTTGTTCAAAAGTCCCAAACTCTGCATAAGGAGGTAGTTCGGGATTGTTCCCGCATTGAAAAACATTGTGATCGTGATGAAGATATTGATCACACTACGTCCCTTAAGCTCCGAATAGATCAAAGGATATGCGCATGCTGCCGTCATAACCAATGAAACAACGGTACAAATAAGTGTCAAAATTACAGTCCAGATAAACGATCTGATATATTTAGGATCTGTAAGAACCATCTGATATGCATTGATGTTGATATCAACAGGCCAAAGATACACTTCATGCTTAATAAGAGCATCCGTTGAGCTGAGTGATCTTGCCAGAAGGTTGATCATCGGAATGATACATATCAAACTTATTACTACGCAAACTGCGGCTATAACATAGTCGCTGATATAATGCTTAGGCTTATGCATTTATGTTCTCCTCTCTTTTACCAAATACCACGCTCTCCAAGCTTTCTGGAAATCGTATTTGCCAGAAGCAGGAAGATCACTCCTACAACAGACTGGAAGAATCCAACCGCAGTGGTAAGAGAGAACTGCAATCCCTTAATACCATGTGAATATATATATGTAGGAAGAACTTCTGCCCATGAAATAACGAGATTATTTCTAAGCGCAAAAGGTCTGTCAAATGTTCCGCCAAGAATATTACCGATCTGCATGATAAGAAGCAAAACGATTGTAGGTCTGATTCCCGGCAAAGTGATGTGCCAAATCTTGCTCAGTCTTCCTGCACCGTCAACTGATGCAGCTTCGTAAAGTTCATTGTTAATACCTGCTATCGCTGCAAGATACACAATAGAGTTCCATCCAAAACTCTGCCATGCTCCCAAAAATACATATGTCCATACCCAATGAATAGGATCGTTGAGGAAAGGAACCGTCTGTCCTCCCATCTTTGTGATGACCATATTTACAAGACCTGTAGAAGGTGTAAACAACTGCAATGCCAATCCATAGATAATTACCCATGAAAGGAAGTGAGGCATATACGCGATTGTCTGAACCACATTCTTGAATCGCTTAAAGCACAATTCATTAAGCAGCAATGCAAAAATGATCGGAATCGGGAAACCAATAGCGAGATCGAGAAGATTAAGCACCAATGTGTTTCTGAGTGCTCTTCTGAAATCACTGTCGGAAAATGCCTGAATGAAATACTGAAATCCATGATTTGCAGCAAGTTTTTGTTCCCAAATACTACCAACAATACTGTACTTTTTAAAAGCAATCTGGATATAAACCATAGGAATGTACTTAAAGATAAGCAAGTACAACATAGGAAGCGCCAACAACAGATACAACTGCCAATAACGCTTAAGATAGATACTAACCGGCTTTTTATTGACCGGCGCGTCACTTTTAATTTTGCTCATAAATCTCTCCCTAAAATATAAAATTGCAAGACTTGTATAATAATACTATCTATCAATTAGTGCTAATTCCTATCAAATAATGCTTTTTTTGCCTCGATATTTGCGACAGAAAAACCGCTACACCCCGCAAGTTTACTGGCTTTTTTGGCAATTGACATAGTTGTTGTATTCATTGCAAAACTTGCTGTATTTTCTTTTGTTAAATGCATTTTTATGCATGATTTTTGCATAAAAATATGGCGTAATTTCCTCTTCATAATTGATTTTTGGAAATCACGCCATACTTACATTATTTCGGAAACGCAGAATTCATCGGCGTTCCGAGGATGTTTTAATATATTTTTCTGCCCTGCTCGTCAGCAATATCGCTCTTTCTATAGAAGTATGAGTTCACCTGATCCCTCCACTCCTTGGCATTTGCGACCTGAAGCTCAAATCTCTCAGAAACTCTCTCAAAAACTTCAGAATCAACAACGTCTTTCAATGAGTTCCAGTCTGCGGCAAGCTGCTCTGCTTCTGCCTCGCCCTCGAAATGAGAATCATAGATGTACTGAATCAGAGTCTTTCCGCTCTTAAGCTTCCATGTGTAAGGAATATGATGGAAGAAAAGAAGAAGCTCCTCCGGGCATTTCTCGGGATCATTGTATGCTGATGCGTTTGGCTCGTAGTACTGCTGCGCATATCCTGTTCCCTTGTCGGATCTATCTACACCGATTCCTTTGTGATCTGCCCTGTGATATGTTCCCCATCTTGAGTACTCATATCCGTCAACGCTTGGACCATAGTGATCGTGAGGTGTTACCATCCAGCCAATTCCAAGTGGAGATGTGTACTTCTCATAAACATCCCTCGATCTTAAGAGCATTGCAACAAGCTTATCTTCAGCAGCTTTGTCCATATCAAATGTAAGAGCCACCCACTCTCTTGCGATCTCTTCGGAACTAAGCTCCGTATTGTAAGCAAGTCTTCCGAAACCATAGAGGTTAGCGGCAGCAAGATCGTTACCTGTCCAGTTGTAATCGTTACCTGTATTTATAACAGCGCACATACCTGCAAGCTTATTCCCCATTGTTCTTCCGCCTACAACATCTGCAACCGTATCGTTCTTATCACTGCAATATGTTCTGAATTTGAGCACTTCTTCAAACATAGGCATAAGATAGCAAAGATCAATCTGATGTCCTGTGTACTCCTGCGCGATCTGAACTTCAAGCATCTGGTTTGTCTTCGTAAGACCTCCGAGAAGAGGTGATATAGGTTCTCTTATCTGGAAATCCATCGGTCCGTTCTTGATCTGAAGAATAACATTGTCATGATACTCTCCGTCAAGATCCTTGAAGTAATCGTAACCCGCTCTCGCTCTGTCAGTCTTATAATCTCTCCAGTCCTGAGTGCAGTTATAAACAAAGCATCTCCATATGATGATTCCGCCGTAAGGAGCAACCGCATCAGCGAGCATATTGGCTCCGTCTGCCTGAGTTCTTCCGTATGTAAACGGTCCGGGTCTTCCCTCAGAGTCGGCTTTAACAAGAAATCCTCCAAATCCGGGAAGTTTCTCGAATACTTCTTTTGACTTATCTTTCCACCAAGCGATAACGCCCGCATCAAGAGGATCACAGACTTCAAGTCCGCCAAGCTCGATCGGAGCAGCGAAGTTAAGCGACAGATAGAGCTTAAGTCCGTAATCGGCAAAGATATCCTGAAGCTGTCTTACTTTGTCAAAAAATCTGTCTGTTATAAGGTAAGTAGCTGCGCCTTTTACATTAACGTTATTGATGACAATTCCGTTCATTCCGATACTTGCCATAAAACGAGCGTAGTCTACGGTTCTTTCATTTATACATATATCGTCGTTCTCAAAAAAGAATGATTCTCCCGAATATCCTCTCTCAATGCTTCCATCCATGTTGTCCCAGTGGTTCATCATTCTGAGCGGATTGGAAGGAGCCGCGTTCTCGCTGATATCTTCTACAGATACCCTTGCTCCCATTTTTCTTAATATTGCAAAAACACCATAGATGACTCCGTTCTCATCGGAAGCTGAAAGTGTGATACCGCTTTTTTCACCCTTTATCATGTAGCCTTCACTTGCCACGCTTTCATCTTTTTTGATCTCGAGGGCAAAAGAAGCATCTTCTTCAGAAAGACTTGCATCAAAATAGCCTTTTATCCCCTTCTCAAACTCTTTGATCGCACTGTTAATCACGCGATCCTCCTTGGAAAAATCATTGCAGATAACTTTCCAATTTCCGCCATCCTCCGAAATACGGTGATAGCCAAGCCACATCTGTGACCAGTTTTGTGTCTTCATATATAAGAATCCTTTCTTTATAAAAATCTTTCTTCTATTTTTGGGGGTAAAATGCTAAAATTAATCTCGTAACATTTTGTTTTATCGTTTTACCAGGAGTTATCCATATGATAAGAGACATAAATGAAAAGGCGAGGGAAGACATCTTCTACGACACCCTTAAAGGTGTCCTTCTGTATCACAACACTCTTGCCGAATATCCCATACACTGGCACAACGATGTGGAAATTATTTTGCTCTTGTCAGGAACTCTCCGAATAAAGTTCCACAATGACAAGTCAACTATTGTAAACTGTGCGCCCGGCGACCTGATAATGATCGCACCGGGAACGCTTCACGAATACCTTTCAGATTCTCCGGGTGGAGAAAAACTTATTCTACTGTTTGATATTGGAGGCTACTCACAGATTTCCGCCCTGGTGCCACTTTTAAAAACACTCCCTGCTTATGTACATATCAAGCAGACAGAGCACCCCGTTGAAACAGCCAAGCTCCAGAATTATTTCTGGGAGATTGACAGGCTCTACGGTGAAAGCGACGAATTTTTAAAAATATCAGTATATTCACTTGTAACTTTGATACTTGCGCAGATCGGAAGTATGCGTCCTCATGAAAAAAATAAGACGCCCGACTCCGCAGATCCTCAGCGCAAAAACATTGATAAGATCGTTTCTGTAACAAACTACATCGACTCGCACAGATCTGATGACCTGACGGTTGAGCAGCTTGCTGAACTTGCAGGATTCTCTAAATTTCACTTTGAAAGACTTTTCAAAAATTACATGGGAATCTCTTGTTACCAATACATTACGAAACGTCGAATCCTCATGGCACAAGAGCTTCTGGGTGATACCAATCTTTCGATCATGGATATCGCACTCCAGTCCGGTTTCTTCAGCCTTTCAACCTTCAATCGTGTATTTAAAGATATCAACAAGTGTTCACCGACCGAGTTCAGAAAGCTTTACAGAGCCGGCGCCGATCTATCGGGAATTGAAACTAAATAGTTCTTACATAATTACTTCCCTGTCTGAATAAACAGGGAAGTTTTATTATATTAATACTGTATATCGATCTTAAACGGTCCCATGGGGATTCCCGAAGTGTTGGATATAAGTCCGCCTCTGAAAGTATTCTCGCAGCACCAAAGCACTTTTGCAAAACCTTCTGTGCAGTAATCCTTGCTTCTGCAGATAACTTCATTGTCAGCAATCTTTATAATATTCACTCCGTGGAGTTCACCTTTTTTATCTTCAAGGAATAAGTCTTGTACCTCTTCTCCCTTGCCTGCATCTATGACGCACAGCCCTTCTGCATGGCTGAGGCTTACTTTGATACAATTGGAATCACCATCATTAAGAGTGGCATTTGTCGGTACAGGTCCTGTGTACTCTCCGTTAAATCCGTATTTGATGTGTCCTGCCCAGAGAGCAAGCCTCTCACCGACAGGCTTTTTAGTCACGGGATGAAGATCGTTATCCTCACCAAGTCCCATTGTTACAGCAAGTCCCGTAGATGGGATATCCAGCAATTTGCTCTGAGTAAGTCTGAACTCGCCCCAGTTCTCTTTTTCATTAAGGTCGATCACGAAGTTTGGAAGCTGAACTCCGATGAACGGAAGATTCTCTTCCTTCCACATCTTACGATAGCCTGCAACCATTCTTTCCATAAGATCGGCGTAGTCCCAAGGCTCATGAACATTGCTCTCTCCCTGATACCAGATAACTCCGTCGATAGGGAAGTTATGACAGGGAGCTGTCATGCCGTTAAACAGTCCCGACGTATTCCAATTGATGAAATCCGTGGGAGGCATAGGCTCGCATTTTGCTCCGATCTTGTATTTCCACTCTCCGTCTATATTTGCGGATGCTTCTTTATTAAAGATCTTGTACTCTTTACCGGGAGTAACTCGTCCAAGTCCAAGCTCGATACTGAGTCTGATAACAACCGTGTTGTCTTTTTCCCTTGTAAGTCCCTCCGGAACAATATATTTACGCGGAGGATACTGATAAGCTGTCTCGCCGATCAGCTGTCCGTTTACGTATATCCTGTCCGAATCAACCATTGTGCCAAAAAAGAATCTCGCTTCTTTACCGGCAAGCTCTTTGGGAAGATCGAATTTTCTTCTGAACCAGACAGAACCGATATGTCCTTCAAGCGGTGTGCCGGTAAACATTGCGGGAAGGTTGATGGTTTCCCAGTCGGAATCGTCCACATCTTCTTTTTCCCAATTATTCTTTATTCCTTCATCCGCCGCAGCAAGTCCGTTTATCCACTTCTCGTCCTTGGCTGCGTTATATTCAAGCCTCTCTTTTCTGAAGGCTTCATCGTTATATTTATCTGTCTCAGCGATAAGCTCATCGTAGCCCTCGAGCATTTCCCTGCTCATCCAGGATGAAGCTCTTGAGCCGCCCAGAGATGCATCTATAAGACCTACAGGCTGTCCCGTCATACTCTGAAGCTTATTTGCAAAGAAGTATGCTGTCGCTGAAAAACTCATGATTGTATCCTTGCTTACATGCTTCCAGCTTCCTGTGTTGTGCTCTTCGTAAGGGCCTGAAAAACTTGTTTCTTCTGTTATCTTAAAAGTTGAGATTCTCTTGTTTTCTTCAACCTGTGCAAGTTCGGGATATTTGTCCGCAACTCTGGTTATAGGAAGTTCCATATTGGACTGTCCTGTACAAAGCCAGACTATACCAAGCATTACATCTTTGACTTTGATGCTTTCGCCCTTATCGTCTGAAACCACAAGCTCATAAGGGCCTCCGCTCTCTCTTGCGGAAAGATATACATCAAATCTTCCGATGTCATCACATTTTCCCGTAACGGTCTCGCTTCCAAGTGTTACGGTTATTTCTGCTCCGGCATCATCCCAGCCCCATATATGAACGCTTTTTCTCCTCTGTATCACGCATCCGTCAGACAACAAACGCGGTAAAGTAAGTCTAGCCATAATAAATCCATCCTTTCATGTTAGATAGATTATACTAATCGCAGACTCATTTTACCGCGTACTTAATGCTAACATTTTCCCAGTTTTTGCTAGTATTTCATCTAATAAATCAGGTTTATAATTCCTTACCCGAAGATCCGATTCTAACCAGCGCTCTGTACAGTTTTGCCTCGGCGCGAACCTTTGCTTCTTTATCAAGATGCTGGTTCTTTAAAAGTTCCTCTGCTTTTTCTTTTGCAGCTTTGGCACGCTCAACGTCAATGTCTTCGCTCCACTCCCAAGTTGTGGGAAGAACTCTTACCTCTCCGTTCATAACCGAGATCATTCCACCTATACATGCCGCTTTTCTCTCCTGACCGTCAGCCATGGTCACTTTGGCTGTGCCCATTCCGATAGCTGTACAATAGTTGGTATGACGAGCCAATATCTCAACATCACCGTCTATGGTACGGAGCATTATCTTCTGCACTTCGCCCTCAAAATCAAGACCATCCAAGGATACAACCTGTAAATGATATGAAGTGGACATAATCAGCTCCTTTACTGCTTTTTAGCCTTCTCAAACACTTCGTCGATTGTTCCGACAAGAAGGAAAGCACTCTCAGGAAGGTCATCGCACTCACCGTCAAGGATCATCTTGAATCCTCTGATTGTTTCCTTAAGAGGAACATACTTACCCGGAAGTCCTGTGAACTGCTCGGCAACAGAGAAACTCTGTGACAAGAAATTCTGAACCTTACGCGCTCTGTATACAGTGAGCTTATCTTCTTCCGAAAGCTCATCCATACCCATGATAGCGATGATATCCTGAAGTTCACGATATCTCTGAAGCACCTGCTGAACTCCCTTAGCAACTTCATAATGCTCTTTTCCGACGATGTCGGGTGAAAGAATACGGCTTGTTGAATCAAGAGGATCAACCGCAGGGTAAATACCTTTTGATGCGATATCTCTTGAAAGAACCGTTGTTGCATCAAGGTGT
>JAGAAO010000009.1 GCA_017615275.1 Butyrivibrio sp. | reverse complement strand
ATCATTTGCAGATTTGAAGAAGCAGCCGACGGAAGTTTATGATCGAGGCCTTTCTGCAGTAGGTAAATGGGATGATGAATTTAAAAATAAAGTTGAAACAGAGATAGATGCCTATATTGATAATATTGACCATGCATCTGAATTGAGTTCATATGATAAAATAGAATTGAAAGAAGATTGTCATAGTATTATAAGCGGCGGATATGACGTTGATAAAATCAGAAATATACAAAGTGAGGATGAACTTAAAGATGGAATTAATCTTAAAATAGATAAAGAGTTTGAAATTTTGCAAGATGCTTATACTCAAGCTACTTTGGATGTATCAGATGAGCATGTCCCAGAAATATCCTGTAACCGTGGAAGTGCTATTCAATCTTTGTGGGAAAAACAGGGGGATGGAAAATGGTTACAAGAGAGAGAGGAAGCTGCAAGAGGATTTTGGGATGAAGGTTAACAATAAAAAAAAGATGATCAGTTTATTATTTCTTGTTATATTTATTATTTCATGTAATGTCATTTACTGGCATAATAGGGCATTTAAAGAAGGAGATTATTTTATTGATGTAGAAGGAAATATTGTAAGCAAAAGATATGAAATTGCAGGAAGCTTTCAAGATGGTATAACTTCTTTTACAAAAAAAGAAGGCGATAAGGATATTTATTATTATATGGACACCAGTTTTAGGGTGATTGGGAGCGCAAAATATTATGGAGATTTATGGCAGGAATCATGTAATGGAGAGGCGATTTTTATCCATTTAGATAAAAATGGTATTGAAATTTTTAATAAAGAAATGAAGCCGATTTCAAACATTCCATATGTTTTTGATGGAATTGATAATATGCGTTGGAGTGATAAAGAGTCACAGATGGGGAATGTAGGCCCCAACGGATTGTTCCCGTTAAAAGACAAGAAGAGTGGATTGTGGGGATATTATGATATAAAAGGTAATGAGGTTATTGCTCCTAAATTTGAAAGGGCCAAGAATTTTAACAGCGATGATGTTGCGATTGTTAGGATGTCGGACGGATATAGGATCATTGATAGTGACGGGAATTATAAATTAGAAAATCCATTTAAAGAAATATATTTATGTGGAAATGGAATTGCTTATGTACAAAAAGATGAAGACAGCGAATTTCAATTTATTGATCTTGAGGGAAATGTTCTGACGGATGAAAAAATAAAGTATACTGATTCAAGTAAGCGTTTTTCTGATGGCTTTCTACCGGTACAGATCGGAGAGTATGCTCAAAGTAGATGGGGATTTATTGACTCAAACATGGAATATCTTGTTGAGCCTCAATATGAAACGGTTCATAATTTTGCAAATGAAATGGCCGGTGTTGAAAATAAAGACGGTCTTTGGGGCTATGTAGATATAACAGGGCAGGAGGTCATACCATGTCAGTTTGAAAGCGTTTATGATTTTGGAGAATATGATCTTGCTCCGATTAAAGTAAATGGTAAATATGGAATGATCAGAAAAGACGGTTCATACTACATTGAACCATATTTGGATGATATTCGTCCGTTTTCCGACGGATATGCATGTGTCCATTTGAAAAAAGGCCAGAAAGTTAAAGTTTGTAAGTAGAATAATACTTGGATGCAGGCATTTACATTTGCATCCTTCATAAATTACAAAAAATCTCAAAGAATTTAACATAATCCACTCATAACCGAGCCTTCTATGATAAAATCAGGTTTTATTTGTTCGGTATAAATTCACGGGCACTTTAGGTTGTATGGCTATAAGTCTTAAGCCCTCAATGAATTTATTATTTTCATTAAAAAATCTTGAATTTACGATAATATATGGTGATTGCTACACTACGTAATCGACTTTATTTTGATAATCTTTATTGTATAATTGAGCAATCAAATGATAGTAATAAACATAGTGCAGTTACCGATCCGGCACTCGGGAGAAAGGAGATTTCAGCTATGAATACTAAGGCAATGTACAAGTTATCGTATGGATTGTTTGTATGTACCGTAGGGAGTGGTGGCAAGATGAACGGCTGCATCACCAATACGGCTGTTCAGATAGCGTCTGAGCCCAACAGGATATCTGTTGCGATCAATAAGGCGAATCTCACTCATGATATGGTAAAAGAGGCGGGGAAATGCAATATTTCGGTGCTGAGTACAGATGCCGGATTTGAGGTGTTTAAGCACTTTGGCTTTCAAAGCGGAAGAGATGTGGATAAGTTTGCGGATTTTTCGGCTTATAAGCTTGCGGATAACGGCATTCCCTACATAACAGAGGGAACCAACGCCTATTTTTCGCTGGATGTGAAAAAAGAAGTTGATCTCGGGTCGCATACGCTCTTTATCTGCGAGCCTGTATTTATGGATGTTCTGGCAGACACAGCTTCTTGTACTTATGAGTATTATCAGAATAATATTAAGCCTAAGCCCCAGCCGGTAGGAGAAACTCCCAAGGGCGAGACTATATGGAGGTGCCAGATATGCGGATATGAGCACATCGGCGAAGAGCTTCCCGATGATTTCGTGTGTCCGATATGTAAGCATGGAAAAGAGGATTTTGAAAAGATAATCCGCTAAAAACACCGGAAAAGAATAACGAATTTCAGTTTATAAAAAGTTTATAGATTATTTTTCGAAAAAGGGGTTATTTTTTTAGAATTATAGTCGATAATAAAATTGTAAAACAAAACAGAGATAGTTTTTAGGCCAGCACTAAACTATTTCGTAACGAGCAAACGAGTGGCATGGATGCCACCGTCCAAATTCAAGGAGGAATATATTATGGTAGTACAACACAACGTCACAGCAATGAATGCAAACAGACAGCTTGGAATCACAACTGGTATTCAGGCAAAGTCAAGTGAGAAGTTATCATCCGGTTACAAGATCAACAGAGCAGCAGATGATGCAGCAGGTCTTGCAATTTCTGAGAAGATGAGACGTCAGGTAAGAGGTCTTACACAGGCTTCTGCTAACGCACAGGATGGTATTTCAGCAGTTCAGACAGCTGAAGGTGCTCTTAACGAAGTTCACGATATGCTTCAGAGAATGAACGAGCTTGCAACAAAGGCAGCTAACGACACTCTTACAACAAAGGATCGTAGCTACATCCAGTCTGAGATCACAGCTCTTACAACAGAGATCACCAGAACAGGTGAGGCTACATCTTTCAATGACACCAAGCTTCTTGATGGAAAATTCAAGAATAAGAACCTTCAGGTTGGTTCAGAGAACGATACTAAGAATCTTATCAAGGTTGACATCGATAAGATGACAGCTTCAGGAATCGGTGTAAGCGGAGTTACTGTAGCAGGCTCAACAGGAGCAACAGCTCGTACAGCTATGGATACAATCAAGAGTGCTCTTGAGAAAGTATCAAAGCAGAGATCTGATCTCGGTGCTATCCAGAACAGACTTGAGCACACAATCAAGAACCTTGACAACGTAGTTGAGAATACACAGTCCGCTGAATCACTTATTCGTGATACAGATATGGCTACCGAGATGGTTAAGTATTCAAATAACAACATCCTTGCACAGGCTGGACAGTCAATGCTGGCTCAGGCTAACCAGACAAATCAGGGTGTTCTTTCACTTCTCGGTTAATTCTAGATGGTTCACAAGAAATAATGGTCATTTGCATAATTGCAACTACCAAGAAGGGCTTCGGGTTTCCGAAGCCCTTTTACATTGTTATATTCCTAACTTCCAGTAAGTTTTGAAACTCAATTGAGATTTTAGGCGTAAAAGCCCAGAAAATTCAGCAATTCTGTTGATTTTCTGGGCTTTTCTTGTTACAATTATTGAGTAGGTATACATACTTATCATCAAGGGGGGGAAATGGTCAATGTACTATGATTTCAGAGTGAATATTCCGGACGAAAAGGGCAAGATTTACACAAGGACAATCAAGGGGGTTGTCTATGTCAACTATGAGTACGACAGGGTGTACAAGCCTGATAAGAAATACAACATCCCAAAGCGAACCACCATAGGCAAGCAGTGCGAAGATGATCCGACCATGATGTACCCAAATCCCAACTACCTGACTTACTTCCCAGATGCCAAGCTCCCAAAAGATCAGGGACATGATGACAGGAGCAGCTGCCTTCGTATAGGGGCTTTCATGGTGATAGAGAAGCTTATGATGGAGAGCATGGTGGATAAGATTATTACCAGCATGTACAACGATGAACGCGGCTCCGGATTATTCCTTGATCTGGCTGCTTATTACATAATCACCGAGAACAACGCCGGTCAGTACTATCCTGACTACGCGTATAACCATCCACTGTTTACTCCGAACTATAAGATTTACAGCGACTCAACCATCTCCAAGTTCACCAGCGAGATAACGGTGGATGACAGCGTTGAATTCCAGAATGAATGGAACTCCATAAAGAAGCATAAGGATAAGATATACATCTCTTACGATTCCACTAACAAGAACTGTCAGGCTGGTGATATAGACCTTGCTGAGTTTGGACATGCCAAGGATGACAAGGGACTTCCGATAATCAACTACTCCATTGCTTATGACAGCAATAACAGGGAACCACTTTTTTATGAGACATATCCGGGAAGCATTGTTGATATATCACAGCTCCAGATGATGCTTGATAAGGCTGTTGCTTATGGATATAAGAATGCTGGCTTCATCCTTGACCGGGGATACTTCAGCAGAGAAAACATAAGATACATGGATAAATGCGGATACGACTTTGTGATCATGGTAAAAGGCATGAAGTCCTTTACAAACGAAGCCATCAAAAAGGTTAAGGGAACCTTTGAGGACAAGAGGGAACACTCTATCCGCAGGTATCAGGTAAGTGGGACAACTGTTGAAACTCCTATTTTTTATTCAGATGAGAAGAACAGATATCTTCATATCTATTACAGCTATGGTAAGGCAGCATCAGAACGTGAGGCTCTTGAATCCAGACTGGACAGGATGGCTGCATATCTTTCAAAGCTTGAAGGTCAGAACGTTGTGATAGATAAGAGCTATGAGAAGTACTACAGTCTGGAGTACTTTCATGAAGGACAGGAAGATCAGTGTTTTGTTTGTGCGATTGAGAAAGCTGATGTTATTGAGGCGGAACTTGAGATGTGTGGATACTTCTGCATTATCACTTCTGACAAGATGACCGCCAAAGAAGCATTGGAATTATACAAGAGCAGAGATGCTTCCGAGAAGCTGTTCAAGGCAGACAAGAGTTTCCTTGGAAATAGGAGTCTTAGGGTATACACCGGAGATGCTCTTGAAGGGAAGATGCTCATAGCATTTGTTGCACTCATCATCCGTAACCGCATATATACAAAGCTAAAGGATGCAGAGGAAGAAATGCTGGAAAAGCCGAATTACATGAACGTTCCTGCAGCCATAAGAGAACTCGAGAAGATAGAGATGATAAGGCAGGCTGATGGAGTATACAGGCTTGACCATGCAGTGACAGCAACACAGAAAACAATCCTTAAGGCATTCGGAATAGATGCTAATTATATAAAGCGTAAATCAAAGGAAATCAGCGACTGGCTGAATCCTAAAGTACATAAGGTAAAGATTTGATGGAGGACTGACAATGGCACGAGGACGAAAGAAGGCATCAATCGGAACACTTGATGCAAAAATAGAACAACAGAAAGCTGTGATGGAAAAAGCAAAGCTTAAGTATGAAGCAGAGAAAGAGGCTCTTGCGGATCTCATAAAGCTCCGGAATGAAATGAGGAAGGATGAGCTCATGGCTGCAGTGATCAAGAGTAAACATTCTTACGAAGAGATCATAGCATTTATTAAAGGCTCCAATGAAAGTGAGGAAGAATAATGTTAGCACCCTCTCTGCATGACCTTTAACTAATACCTTTGATTGTCGCTGGATTGATTGATATACTGTCAATCAGTCTGTAGAAAGGAAGATTCCGAAAGGAAGTCCCCTACCAAAGCGACAGTCCTTTCGGAATCCGT
>JAGAAO010000084.1 GCA_017615275.1 Butyrivibrio sp. | reverse complement strand
TCATTTCTTGCGGTTAGACTTACAGACACGTTTTTTACTAGCTTTGCTATTCTTTCTTCAAATCGTTCTTTTGGATATTGTGAACCGAGATCGGTTCTTTTTAGGAAATCAATGTATTCCTCGGAGGTTATGCGTTCTTCTTTTATTCTTATATTCTCTGAGTCCATATTTTAGATTTCAACCTCTCTTGTAGATAATCTATCTTTCGAAACAATAGTTTATCTAATGTCAGTTATTAAAACATTGGCTCCATGCTTCTGAAAGCCTTTCCAGACTCCATGCAGCATTTGCAGGGCTTGTAGACGGCATACAGATAGCATCTCTTCCAATAGCATCTCTAGTATATTTGTTAAAATTCTTCTCAGCAGTCTTGCCATTAACTATGATTTTCTGAATATCTGCCCCTTCAAGAATTTCAGATAGGTCATTAGCAATCACATTTGTAATGCTGGAGTCAGATGATCCTTTAATATCGCAAGATTTAATGACATCCCAAAGTGCAATATGATTTCTATGCAAAAGAGCTTTCTTTTCCTCAATAGTCATAGGCACCGGCTCATTAAATATATTTGCTATCACTTTCCAAAACCTGTTCTGCGGATGTCCATAGAAAAACATCTCCTCCCTGGATTTTACCGACGGAAAGCTTCCAAGAATCAGTATTTTCGAATCATTATCATATAGTGGTGGAAATGGATGAATTACACTCGCCATGTTTATTCCTCGTTTTGATTTATATCATAGGCAATATTACCTATAATCATCTGGAATGTTATACCATGCTCTCATATATGGCGGTTCTCTCAAGTCTTTCAGGTAGTTTTGCTGTTTCGTTCTCCATTGCTGTCTCTCCTGTTATGCATTTGATACTAATCTCTATTGCTTTCTGAATCAGTTACCGGTGGTTTCCATGGCTTTGGTGTTAAAAGTGTAGTCCTGCCGATATCAGGAAGCACATCGTATATTGAACACCCCATCTTTTCCTCGAATTTCTCTTTTATATCAAAGGCTACTTCCCATCCTTTAATATAGTCTTCCATAATACCGTAACGTCTTGTGACGTCTACAAATCTTTTTTCCAAAATAACAAAACCATAATCTGTTGCAAGTGAATCACACAGCTGTATCAGTCTGTCATAACAGTCGGGTTCTAGGTCCATGATATATGCCTTAATTGCTTTCTCATGCTCGGTCTCTGGTTCATAGCCTGTGAACTCATCTTTCATATGGAGATATGAGTGTGTCATGCATATCCTGGCCACTTCATCCCAACCTTTTTCCATGCAGTATTTGTAGCCTTCATATACATGTGTTGGGATATCAACAAACCCAAATTTTACTCTTCTCCCAATATCATGTAAAAGACCTACGATATAAGCTTTTTCTGAATCCATACCGGGAATTTTCTCCGCAATATTTCTAGCAGCTATTCCGGTATTGATAGAATGTTTAACCCAAGGACCGGGATTTATCGTTCCAGCCAATTCTAATTCCTTTAAAGCCTCTTCCTCTGTTGGTATCATACCTTCTCCTCCATTATTATCATAACGTCAATATAATTACCTCTCCATTTTTATAATGTGCGCTTGTTTTATCACAGTTAAAGCCTCTTCTTTTCATGACAGATATCAATGTATGCATGAAAAAACCGTGTGTCACCAGCACACAGTCCTCATTTCTCTCAACAATATCCTGTGTAAAACGTTCAGCTCTTTTTATCGTATGCAGCTTTGACTCTGGCTGTCTTGAGCTATTAACCAGCCACTGAAGACGCCCTAAAATGTTCCAAAACCATGTCGGAAGCTTTAGCTGTATATCAAAAGCAGATTTCAAAGGCACTTCGTTGATAAGCTCTGTTCTGATAAAAGCTCCCTCGCCATACATATTCTTTGCAGTTTGATAGGATCTATCTAGGGTACTTATATAGATTTTAGAAGCATCAGTAACCGAGGCACTTGCCATTTCTTCAATTGGAGCAATGTCGTAAAGTCTGCACTCTTCATCAAATTCTTCTGATGAGCAGATCTTTTTCCATGTGTGTTTTACTTTTCCATGTCGTATTATAGTTACTTCCAATTCAGATTCCTCTACATGCCAAGTTTTAAAACCAGCTCTTCACCGTGGCAATCTCATGAATATACCCTTCATCATCATTTGGTGTTTCAAGAATAAATGGAAGGCCTTCAAACGCCGGATGCGTTGCAATACGCTTCATAGCTTCCATGCCAATCATTCCCTGCCCCAATTTCTCATGGCGATCTTTGTGGGAGCCTCGCTCATTCTTACTGTCGTTAAAATGTACTGCCTTCAGCCTGTCCAGTCCGATTATCCTGTCAAACTCTCCCAGTACTCCATCCAGATCATCCACTATGTCATAGCCCGAATCCCAGGTATGACAAGTATCAAAGCAGATTCCCAGCTTATCCCTACACTCCACCAGGTCGATGATTTCTTTCAGCTCTTCAAAACTTCTCCCCACTTCAGAGCCCTTACCAGCCATGGTCTCTAATAGAACAGTAGTCTTCATTTCGGGGAAAAGAGCTTTATTCAGCCCCTCAGCGATCTGCTGTATACCAACTTCGACTCCCTGACCAGTATGTGAGCCGGGATGAAAGTTATAGTACTGCCCTGGCAGCGCTTCCATTTTCTCAATATCTTTTATCAGCATATCAAGACCATTTGCTCTGGTCTCAGGGTTTACCGAGCAAAGATTCATGGTATAGCTGGCATGTGCTACCAGCTTACCAAAATGTTCTTTTTCCAGAATATTTGAAAGAGCCTTAACATCATCCGGTTCTATATCTTTTGACTTGCCTCCTCTGGGATTTCTGGTGAACCAAGCAAAAGTATTACCGCCAAAATCCATCATCTGATGCCCCATTGCCTCATATCCGTTTGTAACTGTCAGGTGACAACCTATATAGACCATTTTTTATGAGTCCTTTCAAAAATAAATAATTCCATCCTTTTTTCTTGCTTCTGCAAAGCCTCATATCTCCCATAATATCACAGCACATATCGAGTATGCTATCTCCCAATCGCTTACCGATATTTAGCACTATCATACTACAAAAAAGAGAAGCATCTCTGCTTCTCTTCTCTCTTACTGCCGGCGACCGGGATCGAACTTTTTGCAGTCCCCAAAAGCCGCAGAGAAAGGGGGTTCGCCGGCCACGCCTTCCTTTTGTACCAAATTTGTACCACTTTCGTATAGCTCAAATCCTCTTGAATACTGAATAAAATGAGAATTCACTATGTAATCCAATACATTTTGCCTATCCTGCGGGCTAAATATACTATTCATCTTAATCATCAACTCCTTCTTATCAAACCTATGAAATCAGCCAACTCCATCTCACCCATTTCCTGCTTATCTGCTTCAGCGTCACGCTGTCTGATAGATACAAGATGACTAGCCTTTTCTTTTTCCCCGACTATGATCATGTAAGGAACCTTCTGCATTCTTGCTTCACGGATCTTAAAGCCAAGCTTTTCATCGCGATTGTCAAGCTCTGCGCGTATCCCTTCCTCATAGAATTTTGCCATGATCTCTTTTGCATAATCGTGGTATTTATCAGATACCGGCAACACTTTAGCCTGTACTGGTGAAAGCCAAACGGGGAACTTTCCTGCATAATGCTCAATCAAAATTCCCATGAAGCGGTCAATCGAGCCAAATACAACTCTGTGAAGCATGATCGGTCTATGTTTCTCGCCGTCTTCACCAATGTAATCAAGCTCAAATCGCTGAGGAAGCTGGAAATCAAGCTGTATTGTTCCGCACTGCCATGTTCTTCCAATGGAATCTTTTACGTGGAAATCAAGCTTAGGGCCATAGAAAGCGCCATCACCTTCATTGATCTTATATGGTTTTCCCACTCCTTCTACTGCCGCCTTAAGAGACTCTGTCGCCAGCTCCCAGTCCTCATCAATTCCAATTGAATTCTCCGGTCTTGTGGATAGCTCTATCTCATAAGGAAATCCAAACTTGGAATAAACCTCATCTATAAGTCTCATAACACCCTGAATCTCAGATAAAACCTGATCTTCACGCATAAAAATATGTGCATCATCCTGTGTAAAGCATCTTGCCCTCATGAGGCCGTGCAGAGTCCCGGACTTTTCTGCTCTGTGGACAATTCCAAGTTCCCCACATCTGATTGGAAACTCCCTGTATGAATGAGGCTTTGATTTATAAACCAGCATGCCTCCAGGACAGTTCATGGGTTTGATGGCATAATCCACATCATCAACGCTTGTCACATACATATTATCTCTGTAATGTTCCCAATGGCCTGACCTTTCCCAAAGTGACTTTGTCAGCATTATTGGTGTGGATATCTCCTGATAGCCTTCACGGACATGGATTTTTCTCCAGTAATCAATCAGCAGATTCTTAAGTATAAGGCCCTTTGGGAAATAGAAAGGAAGTCCAGGGCCTTCATCCATCAATGCGAACAACTCCAGCTCTTTTCCCAGTACTCTGTGATCCCTTGCCTTTGCCTCCTCAAGCTGATGAAGATAATCATCCATCATAGATGCCTTTGGAAAAGAGATTCCGTATATCCTTGTAAGCATCTTATTATGTTCATCCCCACGCCAGTATGCCCCTGCAACTGAGAGGAGCCTGACTGCCTTTATGTGACTTACATTAACGATATGAGGGCCAGCGCAGAACTCCGCATAGTCACCCTGTTTGTAAAAAGATATTACTTCGCCCTCAGGAAGCTCCCTTATCATCTCAAGCTTAAACGGCTCATTTGCATTCTCCATATAGAAAAGAGCGTCTTTCTTAGGCAGCTCATACACCTGAAGTGACAAGGATTCCTTGATGATTCTGCGCATTTCTCTTTCTATTGCACCAAGGTCTTCTTCGTTAAAAGAAAAGCCAAAATCAAAGTCATAGTAGAATCCATTTTCAATTGCTGGTCCTATAGCACACTTTGCCTGTGGATAAAGCCGCTTAACAGCCTGTGCCAGAACATGGGCACTTGTATGCCAGAAAGCCTCCTTTCCCTCCTTTTCATCAAAAGATACTTCCATTACCTGACCATCTCTTTGTAATACTTTCATAATGTGTTGCTCCTTTCGTAAAAAGAATTATTAGTATCTGCAACAACATAAGAAATAGTGTCAAAAAATAAAAAAGCACCCAAAAGATCCACTGATCTTAAGGGTGCATTATGCACGGTTCCACCTTAACTTTTTACTTCAGATTCTAACAAATCCTATCCTTTGACGCAGGCATACGGCAACGCTTACTGTTGTTCAGCATTGCAGCTCAGGAATGGTTTTCGTCTGTTATCCTCATAAATGACTTCCACCACGTGTCACTCTCTCTGGATGATTCATCACAAACTACTCTTTCCGTCAACGCTTTTCTTATGTTATTGAAATGATTCTAGCAAAGATCATCTTATAATGTCAACACTCACTTCTAGCATTCTATATATTTAGTCATTCCACGGCTCTTCGAAAATCCGAATCTCTCATAAAAGCCTTCCTTACCCTCTGCAGCAGTAAGACCAACGCTTGTGAAATTCCCCTTTTCAGTGTGTTCTGCTATATATTCCAAAAGCTTATTTACTATGGCAGTTCCAATTCCTTTGCCTTGATACTCCGGAAGTACTACTATCTCCTGAAGATACCAGTACATAATTCCATCGCCAACAAGTCGCCCCATTCCAACTACTTCATCATCTACTAGAGCCACCACATCATAGAGATTATTCTTAAGCGCTCTTTCAACAAATTTTGTCGGTCTTTCTCTAAAACCTGCAGAAATCTTCAACCTAATAAAATCTTCAGCCTTAAGCTTATTTTCTAAGAGCTTATACTCTACCATAATGAAATATCCCCTTTATTCATAATTTCAGAGTTGCAATCAATTCCTCTCCATCCATTTCGCCTGTTTCTTCAAATCCAAAGGATGCATAAAGTTCCTTCGCTACTACATTCTCAGGCTCATAAGACAGCCAGCAGTAATCCGCCTTTCCACAGGGAAATGTCCTGATAAATTCAAGCGCAAGCTCTATAGCTCTTTTTCCATATCCTCTATGCTGGTACTTCTGATCAATCATCAGCCTCCACAGGTTGTAATTGCCATTCGCGATATCCGGTGCATCATCCCAGTAATCGTCTTTGTCAAAACCAATCATAAGAAACCCCACAAGCTGCTCATCATCGTATATTCCAAATGGAAAAGCATAACCATTTGCAGTTATAGTCGTATAAGCTTCTACGATACTAACGTCATTATAATTGCCTCTCCATTTTTATAATGTGCACTTGTTTTATCACAATCAAAGCCTCTTCTTTTCATGACAGCTATCAGCGTATGCATGAAAAAGCCGTGTGTCACCAGCACACAGTCTTCATTTTTTCCGATTATATCCTGTGTAAAACGTTCAGCTCTTTTTATCGTTTGCAGCCTTGACTCAGGCTGCCTTTTGCTGTTGACCATCCATTGCAGGCGTCCTAAAATATTCCAAAACCATGTAGGAAGCTTTAGATTTGTGTCAAATGCTGATTTCAAAGGTACTTCGTTAATCAGCTCAGTTCTGCAAAAGCCTCCCTCGCCATACATCTTCTTTGCCGTTTGATAGGATCTGTCCAAGGTACTTATATAGATCTTAGAAACATCGCGAATAGTGGCACTTGCCATTTCTTCAATTGGAGCGATGTCGTAAATCCTGCACTCTCCATCAAATTCATCCGCAGAGCAAAACTTTTTCCATATGTGTTTAACTTTTCCATGACGGATTATTGTAACTTTCAAGTCTAATCCCTCTACTAAATTAGATGCTTTTCTATACCTTGATTATCCCACATAACCAACTATAACAAAAAAGAGAAACGCAATCTACTTACGCTTCTCTCTTCATGCCGGCGACCGGGATCGAACTTCTATTCATCTCGCAAAGCCACAAAGAAAGGAGCTTCGCCGCCACGCCATTTTTAATGGAACTCTTTATGGAACTCTTTCTAATTGGTAGTGTTATGCAGAAAAAATGAATAATCCCCCTATTATTTTATCCAAATGAAAAAGAGACCCTGTGTAATTCAGAATCTCTTTTGATTAACTATTTTATTAAAATAGCTTGGTAATATAAAGGCAACTACATTATTTAGTTATGCAAGACTATCAAATATAGGCTTGTCTTCCAAATAGTCCGGTAAATCTCTCAATTCTTTAATTTCTTTTTGAGCATTTTTTACAGCACTATTATAAAT
>JAGAAO010000008.1 GCA_017615275.1 Butyrivibrio sp. | reverse complement strand
GTACCAGTCAAAGCTGTAATAATATAGAAACAGATCCACAGTGCCTAGATAAATATATCAGAAAAGGATTAGAAGTAGCCCAGAGAACCTGGGAGAAAGGAAGAATCCAATCACTTTTCTAACATGATTGGATTATACGTGGAATATGAAAAAGATTGATATTATAGGATTTTTTGTTATGACTGTTCTGTGCTCTTTTATTCTTTCTATGAGTGGAAAAGAGTATTCGTTTATAACTTGGTTCTTGGTTCTGTTAATAGGGCAAGTGCTTTGGCGAATTGTAATACAAATTGTAGAGAGGTACAGGAAATAATATGAAGATTATACGTATAATTGGGATAATGGACTCAGTGTTACTGATAGTTACAGGTATTTTATATTTTTTCAATATCCGTTTTTCGCATTATGTCTTGCCCTTACTATTATTTATTTTGATAATATGTGCAGGTTTACGTAAACACCTGGAAAAATTGTTTTTTAAGGAAACGCTGATGTGATCGGTGTTTCCGCAGATGGATTTAGAAGATAATGTCATTCACACAAAAAAATGTGTGTTAACTAAATGAATATTGATTTTTGTTACGTTTAGCTGTGATAATTAGACTAAGAAAATATTTGTAATAGCTTTATTTAATTTGCATCGGGGGTTACACTAAAGAGAAAAAGCAGTGGAATAGTTCTTAGCAGAGGGTTAAGGAGGAGAAAGTATGCAGAGAGGAATGATTATTACAGCTGTAGTAGGAATGATAGCGGTAGATGCTATTATGATGACATTGTTCTATCTATTGGGAATGATCAATTCACCGGCGACATTGCTGCGTGGAGCGATTGTTTGTGCGTTGTATTCAGCGGTTATACTTATGTTGTTTGTGTGTACGGAATTTTTCAGCAGATTAAGTCATAGAAGATGGCAGAGAAGATAAACTCTCTGCCTTTTTTTCATTTATGAACCCAGATTAAATTACCGAATATGATGCAATTTATCTGGGAATTAAAAGCGATTTCGAGTGGAAAGCGGTGATGATTCCAGCTTGAATTGTCGGAAATGATGCGGTTTATCTGGGATTTTAAAGAAAAACGGCGGTCAAACAGTGAAAATTCCAGATAAGAGCGCTGAAAGGCATGTGATTTATCTGGGAATATAAGGAAATATTTCGCGAAAAGTCTTGCTGACCCCAGATAAAAGCACTACAAGTCATAGGTTTTATCTGGAATCAGATGCGCTGCTCGCGGAATGAAAGCTAAATGCGCGCAGTACCATTCGCGGAATGACAGGATAATGCGCGGCGCGTAGAATTACAGGACAATGCTTCGCGATACCGCCTACGAGTGAACGGCAACAAGGGATTGAACCTTGTTTTTTAATAAAAGTCAAGTCTTGCCAAGCAATGGAAGGTGACGATAGTATAATTATAGTCACTTAAAAACAGTGTAATATCGCGTTGACGATTAGATATTTCAATTTGTAATCGATCAAAAGCCAACAAGACAGTACACTAAAGCAAAAAACAGAATAATGTTGGGAGGGAATGCATGAATAACGTCATAATCGGGCAGTCAGGCGGTCCTACGGCTGCTATTAACGCTTCTGTTGCGGGAGCATATGTCAGGGCTAAAGAACTTGGGGCACAAAAAGTTTATGGAATGTTGCATGGTATCGAAGGACTTGTTAACGGAAACATCATCGATCTGGATCTATATCTGTCAGACCCGACCAATGTTGAACTGTTAAAGAGAACACCCGCTTCGGTGCTCGGAACATGCAGATATAAGCTTGCGGATGCATCGCAGGATGATACGGATTACAAAAAGATTTTTGATGTTCTTGAAAAGAACAATATCGACAAGCTGTTCTATGTAGGTGGAAATGATTCTATGGACACCATTATGCAGCTTTCTGATTATGCCAAAGATCATGGCAAAACTCAGCGCTTTATAGGAATTCCAAAAACAATAGATAACGATCTTCCGGTTACAGATCACTGTCCCGGATTCGGCTCGGCTGCTAAATACATCGCAACCAGTGTAAAAGAGCTTATTCGCGACAACCAGGCGGCGGATACCAGAAAACCTGCGACTGTTATTGTTGAGATAATGGGTAGAAATGCAGGATGGCTTGCAGCTTCTGCAGCACTTTCAAAGGCAGATGACTGTACGGGACCCGATGCCATTTATTTGCCTGAGAGACCTTTTGATATGGACAAGTTTATGAAAGACATGAAAGAGCTCTCGGATAAAAAGAAACCGATTCTTATTGCAATTTCAGAAGGCATCAAGCTTTCAGACGGAACCTACGTGTGCGAGCTTGGCGGAAATGTTGCCGTAGATGCATTCGGACATAAGCAGATGAGTGCGGCATGCAAAGTACTTGCAGATAAGCTTTCAAACGAGCTTGGACTCAGAACCAGAACTGTAGAGTTCAGCACACTTCAGAGAGCAGCATCACACATCTCTTCGCTTACTGATGTAAGAGAAGCTTATCAGTGCGGTGTTGAAGCTGTTAACGCCGCAAATGCAGGCGAAACAGGCAAGATGATCATCATGAAGAGAATGATGTATCAGACAGGCGGAAATGAGAACGGATGGAGCAGTGAGTGTCCTTACATGTGCTCTTACGGAACATATGATATTCATTCGATTGCAAACTGCGAGAAGATGATTCCCGATGAGTGGATCACTCCCGACGGTCGCGGACTTACGGATCAGTTCGAAAAATACGCCCGTCCTCTTATTTTCGGTGAAGTAACGCCTATAATTTCAGGAGGTCTTCCGAGACATCTCGTGATCAAAGAGGCTCTCTGACAGAGAGCCTCCCAAATGCTTCAAAGCTGCACCAAATCAGCACTTTAGCGTATTGAATCCGGACAATAAAACGACGTAGTTCGTAACAAAAAAACGTCGTTCATACCATTCATATTGATATTAAGTTTGGATGGATTTATCCTCTTTTTTGTGGAAGTGAGTCTGTAATATAAACAGGTTTCAATTCGAGGGGGAAAAAGTATGAAAACATGTATTGCTTGGGGGCTATTTGTGATCTGCTTGATCGGAGGAGTGTTGGAATTTATTGATACGGACCTTGTACGTGTTACCGCCATGATGCTCGGGTGTGTAATCGCACTTCCACAGACTGCAAAGCTTTTTTCAAAAGGAGGAGGTTACAATTCTTTTTTTGCTGCCAGAGTAGTTATTGTTACCCTTGTGATCCTGGTTACGAGCATGAGGATGGTGGTATAGAGGTGCTCGCACAGCTGCCTGAAATGCTTGAATGTCATTGAAGTGGAAGTTGTCGATATAAGTGCTTGTGATGTGTTATGATAGAGGTTGCAGATTTACATAATATCGACAAAACGGGAGCCACTGATATGTTCACTATAGCAATATGCGATGATGACACAAGGATTTGCAGCGTTTTAAAAGAATATGTAAACAAACATTACGGGGATTTAAAAAACGAGATTGAACTTGAAATATTCAACTCAGGTGACCAACTTTTGAAAAGGCTTGATGAAAACGAGATTGATATAAATCTTCTTTTCCTTGATATCGAAATGCCCGGGCGTAGCGGTATCGAGATAAAAAAGCTTCTTGAGACCAACAAACATGTTGAGAAGATCCTGTTTGTGACAAGTCATCAGGAGATAATGCGAGAGGCTTTTGGGATGAAGGTCGTAGGCTTTGTGGATAAGCCGTTTAAAGAGGAGACGATCGTAAGATGGATCGGCAATGTGTACAGAGAGTACAGTGCTCTTAAGAACGAGAGCCGGAAAATAGTTGAGATATGCGGGGAGTCATTTAAAACAGCCGATATTAAATATATCAGGTCGGAAGGAAATTATATAATCTGTCGAATGGAGGATGATACCGAGAGCAATGCGCTAAGAAGTGCAATAGCACCTGTTTTGGAGCAGCTTGACGATTCATTCAAACGGATACACAGATCGTATGTTATAAATCTCAAATATGTTGAAAAAGTGAGATATAAAGGCGTTACGATGGTGGGAGGAGAAGTTCTTCCCATAGGAAGACAGTATATTGATGAAACCAAAAGATCATACGAGGAGTATATACTCGCAAAAGTTACAGGATAACTGCGTTAGAGCGGTTGTCCTTGTTTTTTTTGTATTTTTCTGTTAGGCTGACTGTATGTGTGTAGGTTACATTGTAAATATTGAATACGTAATTTCAGTATTGGATTTCTTGTTTAAGAAGTCATAAAAACCAAGAATTTATAGAAAATTTACTGTAAATTCTCTTAAAAATAAACGATAATATAAATAGACGGTTGTAATATCGTTTGTTATTGCTTTGATTACTAGTTGTTGCAAATTTTCTTGCAAAATATTTGGCAATCTGAGTGATGAATTCGCTTTCTCGAAAGGAGACGGAAATGGAAGGCATGAGCACTAAAGATATTTTGAACGGACAGGATCTTTCAACTGTTTTTGTTGATGATCTTCTTGCAAATAATAAATCGGAGGGCGGTACTGGTAGAACTCCGGATGCGGGAAGTGGCACTGCCGTAGCTGAAGACATTCCGGACCTCGAAGATATATTGAAAGAAGAAAAGGCAAAAGCTGAAAGAGTACGCGGGGACAGACCCAGGACCGAGAGATCCAGAATTGACAGATCCAAGGGAGATCGCCCCAAGGTTGAGAGACTTAAATTCGAAAGGCCCAGAGATGACAGAGCGGTGGAAGAACGTCCGAGAGTTGAGAGACTCAGAGAGGACAGACCGAGAGTTGAGAGATTAAGGGAAGACAGGCCGGAAAGACCTGAGAGACCTGAGAGACCGGATAGATTTGAAAGATCGGACAGACCTGAAAGACCGGATAGATTTGAAAGATCGGACAGACCTGAAAGAGCAGAAAGACCCGAGAGACCGGAAAGACCGGACAGACCGAGGGTTGAAAGGCTTAAAGAGGGACGTCCCAGATTTGATGCGTCTGAAGAAGAAAAGAAACCTACACCCGAAGGTGAAACAAATACAGTGGCATCTGTAGCTTCAACCAATGATGTAGATGCAATGATGGATGCAATAAGAGCGAAGAAGGATGCTCTTGGAGTAAGATATCCCAAGATTTTCTCCGGCGCTGTACCTGAAGTGCCTGCAGAAGAGACGCAGAATGCCGAAGCACCCGCAAATGAAGTGCAGGAGGAAAAAGAGTCTATTCCTGTAATAAACACTTCTTTTGGAAAAATGTCCGAAGCACTTAGAGGTGTTTCAGCAGAAGAACCTGCACCTGCTAATGACACATCATCGGAAAAGGCATCTGCACCAAGTGCAAGACCTTCTTTCGGAGATGATATGTTTGCTAATGTTCCTACAGAAGTAGTAGATATCCTGTCTGATGATTCGGATGATGAACAGGAGATTGCCGATGAAGATGTAGTTATGACATCAATGGCTGCAGCAAAGGCTACCGCAAAAGAAATACCGGTAAGAAGACCTGTTGGCAGACCTATGGATTCACTTGATAATATGCCTGAGCAAGTGGCTAACATCTTATCACAGAAACAGGTGAATGTTGACTCTATGGTTGCGGCAGCGGAAGCACAGGCTGAGGCGGCAACTGTTGAAGATGAATTTAAAGATAGTGTTGAGGATGTAAAGACATCGGCTTCATTTAAGGAGCCTGAGAAGAAAGCATCCGGATCGAAAGATGTTGATGCGATAAATGCAGCCAGAGCAGCTGCGGCACGCGCAAGGATCGCATCGTTTAAGACAGCTGCGGTACGCACGGAAGTTCCTGTTACAGCCAAGACTCCTACAGAGATACCTGTAGTAAGCAAGGTTGATATTGAGGAAATGAATGCTACAAGAGAAGCAGCAGAAGGTCCTATTCCCGGAGATGCTGATATTGATGCAATGATCGCTGCTATGGCAGAAGAAGATGCCATTATCAACGAAGAGCGTGCAGAAGCTCCCGAGAAGGATAAAGCAGATATGATGGCAGGAATGGATGATGAAGATATTTCTGCAGAGGATATGATGGAATCCGAGGATGATTTCGAGGAGTCCGTTGATGTTAATGATATTCCTGTTAAGATCTATGATGCAGGTAAATCGGATATGGATGACATGATCGCGGCTATGGAAGCAGAAGAGGCTTCAGCAGATGATGAAGATGACTTTGCTATGGATGAAGAGCCTATTTCTGAAGATTTCAGTGACAGCTTTGCGGAAGATGATATGAATCCGATGATGGCAACGATGACAACTACTACCGGTGCGAAAGTTGCGATAGATCCTATGGATCTTCCTTTGACCGGTGAACTTGAGGAACTTATGGTTCCGGAGGATGAAGCTTTGGAAGAGACAGGTTTGACTGTTGTGGATACACCTGAGCCCGACCCTTCAGGTGCCGGTGTTGCAGATGCCATAGCAGGCGGAATCGACGATATCAAGAAATTCCTTGAGGCTGAGAACTATGAATTTACGGTTGTTTCGGCAGGCGCAAATGATATGATCCTTCTGAAAGTTGAAGACGGAAGCGCAATGATCATAACTTATGAGAACGGTGAACTTGATTCCCTTGAGGATGGCTTTACATTAAAGGGTATGACAAGTTACAATGATATCGCTAACTCATATTTGAAGGAAGCCATTGTCAGCAAGGGTCGTAAAGTAATGAAGAGACATAAGGGAACAAAGGTTGTTGCCCGCTGATCGTGTGCATTAAACCAAATATAAAAGACTTTAAAGGCTATCGGTATTTGTTGCCGGTAGCCTTTTTTAAAAAAGGAGATAACATATGTCCAAACATACAAATATGCAGCGAGATGTACTGGTTCTTAATCTCGAGGAGCAGATTGAAGGGATTGCGCAGGACCGGTTTGGAAAAGCGCTTAAAGATTGTACAGATCGCGAAGCTTATTATGTACTTTTGGAGATGGCGAGCCGTCTTTTGGATGTTACCGAATTAAGTAACGGTGAGAAAAAAGTATATTATATTTCTATGGAATTTCTGATTGGAAAACTTCTTTCCAATAATCTGATTAATTTAAGTGTTTATGACAGGGTAAAAGATATCTTGGAAAAGAACGGCAAGGATCTTGCCAAGATCGAAGAGTATGAGCCTGAACCGTCGCTTGGAAACGGCGGACTTGGAAGACTTGCCGCATGTTTTCTTGATTCAATAGCGACGTTGGGGCTTGCCGGAGAGGGAATAGGACTTAACTATCACTGCGGGCTTTTTAAACAGGTATTCAAGAACAATCTTCAGGTCGAAGAGAAGAACGACTGGATAGAAAAAAGCAGCTGGCTTGAGAAAACAGATACATCGTTTGAGATATTTTTTGGCAAAAAGAAAGTTGTATCTCGCATGTACAATATAAACGTTGCGGGATACAGAGCCGGAGTCAATAAACTCAGACTCTTTGACATCGAATCGGTTGATGAGAGCCTTGTGAAAAAGGGCATAAATTTCGATAAGACCAAGACGGACAAGAATCTCACTCTTTTCCTCTATCCCGATGATTCGGATGTGGATGGAAATCTGCTCAGAATATATCAGGAGTATTTTCTTGTATCAAATGCTGCGCATCTTATTTTGCGAGAGCAGAAAGAGCGACAGTACGATCTTCACGAACTTCATAACCATGCGGTTATTCAGATAAATGACACGCACCCGACTATGATCATCCCGGAACTTGTTAGGATACTTGTCGAGGAAAAGGCGTTCAACATGGACGAGGCTATAAACGTTGTAAGCAAGACCTGTGCATATACTAACCACACTATTTTGGCGGAGGCGCTTGAAACATGGCCTCTTGAATATCTTGAGAAAGTTGTGCCGCAGCTCGTTCCGTACATCAAGGAGCTTGATAAGAGAGTAAGAGCCAAGTACAAGAGCTCCAAGGTTCAGATCATTGACAAGGAAAAGAAAGTGCACATGGCGTTTATCGATATCCACTACGGATTTTCTGTAAACGGCGTTGCCGCTATTCATACAGAGATACTCAAAAACAGTGAGCTGAATGATTTTTACAAGATCTATCCCGAGAAGTTTAATAACAAGACCAACGGAATAACTTTCAGAAGATGGCTTCTTTCTTGCAACCATCCGCTTGCAGATTTCCTGTCGGATGTTATCGGAGACGGATACAAGAAAGATGCGACAAGGCTCGAAAAGCTGCTTGAGTATAAGGACGATCCGATAACTCTTTCCAAGATTGAGGAGATAAAGGCGCTCAAGAAAAAAGAGCTTGCGGAATATATCAAAGAGCATGAGAAGGTGGATATCGATCCCGATTCGATTTATGACATTCAGGTAAAGAGGCTTCATGAGTACAAGAGGCAGCAGATGAATGTGCTCTACATAATCCACAAGTACCTGGAGATCAAGGGCGGAAAGAAGCCGAAGAGACCGATCACATTTATTTTCGGTGCAAAGGCTGCGCCTGCATATGTCATCGCCAAAGACATAATTCATCTCATTCTTGTTATGCAGGAGATAGTAAATAACGATCCTGATGTAAACAAGTACATAAAGATCGTTATGGCGCAGAACTACAACGTATCTTATGCGGAGAAGCTCATACCTGCCTGCGATGTTTCGGAGCAGATTTCTCTTGCTTCAAAAGAGGCTTCGGGCACAGGTAATATGAAGTTCATGCTTAACGGCGCCGTGACTCTCGGAACAGATGACGGTGCGAATGTTGAGATCCATGAGCTTGTGGGTGATGACAATATATTTATCTTTGGTGCAAGTGCCGATGAGGTAATCAAGCATTACAAGAAAGCTGATTATGTATCAAAGAATTATTATAAAAAGAGTCCGGTTATAAAGGAGGCTGTCGACTTTATTGTGAGCAAGCAGTGTCTTAAGGTCGGACGCAAAGAAAATCTTGAGAGGCTCTACAAGGAGCTGATCAACAAGGACTGGTTCATGACTCTGCTTGACCTTGAAAGCTACATTGAGAAGAAGGATGAGGTTTTCGAGGCATACGAAGACAGAGACAGGTGGAGAAAGATGATGCTTGTAAATATTGCGAAAGCAGGATTTTTCTCATCTGACAGAACAATCAACGAATACAACAAGGATATCTGGAAATGCTGATGCATTTATGTTTATAACAAAAGAGCTACAGTTCAAAAAACGAACTGTAGCTCTTTTGTTGTGCGCCTTGCGGCGTAGGTTAGATATGTTCCTGCCTTAGTAAGCATTAATTTGCCATAGCTTCTATGACAGATGAGATGTGATTTAATTTCTCGTCATCGAGATGGCAGAGATTATCAACTGCTGAGCTGAGCTTCTTAGGAAATGAAGTCTGATAGTTGAAATAATCCTGCGGTGTAATATCAAGGTAATCGCAGATAAGAAAGAAACTCTTCATGGAAGGAAGAGATCTTCCATTCTCTATACAATTGATGTAACCGGCATTCTGTCCGATTGAAAGGCTCATGTCGCGAGCCGAAACTCCTTTTTGCATTCTGAGTCTGGAAAGTCTGATTCCAAAGTCATTGTTATACACATCGCATATAGTTCTCATAGCTAACTCCTCCTTTACTGTTTTTTATTGGTGGAGTGTCCGTCTGACAATTAGATAAAACGCTTGTCAGACGGACGTTACACCAGATTTTTTCATAATAGCAATGTAACAAAAATGTAACATTACTTATACATCATAACAGATACGACAAAAAAATGCACCATATTTGAGTGAAGGCAATATAATTTTTTTTGAAAAAATCCTTTGAAACGCAGGTTAAAGCTACATCACAGGCGGGTTTGCAATATTTTGAATGCTGGGAAAGAAAATTTAAAACGTTAAAACATATGTTGCAAAAAACGATCAATATATATATAATTCGTCTTACATGAATACAATATAGTTAGTGGGTGTAAAATATTTCGAATATTTCACTTGATTGTATCAATGTGGGGAGAAGTTACACATAGTTACACGAATGTTAAAAGTGGGGATTTGTATGAAAAGTAAAACAGTAAAACTAATGAGCATGATCATGTCAGTAGGAATGATCTTTGCAACTATCAATGCAGGATCTGTGGATGCAGAGGCAGCGTCTCTCGGTTCAACGATCCGTCTTGAAGAAACAGCAGTAGAACTCGCCGACAATATTGAAAGAGGAAACTGCCCATATACATGGGTACAGGTAGACGGTTCTTCATGCCCTGTTCTCAATCCAAAGGGATCTATGTACAGTATCATGTACGATCTCAGATATTTCTCAGATGGAAACAGCTTTACAAAGGATGGCTATCAGAGTGCCAACGGTTGTGGCGGAAATAAGAATCTTACCGACCATCCCGATTTCCTTAAGTCATTTGAGAAGACACTTCAAAATGCAAGAAATAACGGAACTACACTCGTATTAAGATTCTCATATGCGAGTGATAATACAGTAGGAAATGAGCCTTCATTGTTACTTGAGGGTGATTCCACAACATATCACAATACAGAACTTATTCGCCAGCACATAAAGCAGCTCAGCGAAGTAATTAACAGAAACAAGGATGTAGTACTTGCCGTTGAGTGCGGTATGTTCGGACCTTGGGGTGAGATGCATTCATCAATGTATGATATCGATGAATGCAACGATTACGATCCTCAGTTCTCAAATGCGATCATCAACAGATGGCTTGATAAGCTTGATCCTCAGATCAAGGTTCTTGTAAGAGCGCCTAAGCATCTTATGGGATTCTATGGATACGCCGACAATGCAGCAGGCTTTAACAAGGCAGTTGCTGACGGTAGCTTACAGCTTAATCCAAGACTTGGAATGTACAATGACGGTTATCTCGGAACATCCACAGATTACGGAACATTCGGAGATGAAAACGAATGGCCTTACATCACACGTGATAAGGGAATAGCAGCACTTGAGAAGATGAATCAGGTTCCTTACGGCGGTGAGCTTGCATACGTAAGCAGCGATGAGCTTAAGAAGAACGGTTCACCTATTTATAATCCTTCCGCACTTATGTCGGAATTGTACAGAACACACCTTTCATATCTTCACAACATAAAGAGTGATGATCATGTACTTGCAAACGCACTCAATCATGTTGATGTTTCAAACGGTGATCTTGTTAAAGGACTTGACGCTTCAGATGTTAAGCCTTATATCGGTCATTCTTACAGAAGATATATTCAGGATCACATGGGATACAGAATTCTTGTAAAAGAGTCTAAGCTCTCTACATCAGTTGATGGCAACGGAACATTCAGCATGAGCGGTTCCATTAAGAACGTTGGTTTTGGTAATTTCCTTACACCAAGAAATACAGAAGTAATTCTTAAGAAGGGCAACAAGACATACGTTGCAAAAGTTGGTTCATTCAACGCTAACGAGCTTACATCACTTACAACCAAGAAATATGACTGGAAGTTCTCTGTTCCTTCAGGAATTGAATCAGGAAACTGGGATGTTTATGTCAGAATCAGTAATCAGAGAAACTCAGCCGAGGCATCTGCAAAGACAGGTATTCGCTTTGCAAATCCCGACTGCTTTGATGAAGGTATCCGCGCAAATAAGATCGGTACTGTAAAGATCTCAGGCGTAAAGAGCGGAAGTTCAGAGTTTAAACAGGTTAATTGATATATATAAAGATATATAGACAAGATGGGATGTCACATTGATGCGACATCCCATTTTTATTGCGAGGTTTTATCGAAATATCCCAAAAAGCATTGTAACGCAAAATGTAACATTCTTATCATGCTGTAATGCATGCGATAAAAGGGTGCGTGGCATCAGAACAGATGCAATATTGTGTTAATACTTGAAAGGCTCATGGTTGAGCGGTAAGGGTATATTTTTAGCGGGATTTAGCGGGTTTTGGTATGTGAAAAAATGAGATATAAACGTTAAAACAAATGTTGCAAATTGTGCCAAAATTTAATATAATTCAATCATAAACATTACGACATAACCAAGTAACCACAAGAAAAAAATCATATGAATGTCGATGGTTGCAAGTAACAAAAAGAATCTTGAAAAATGTTAAAGTGAGATTCACATCAAGAATCAGATGATCAAAAGATCGGCGGGGGCTGTTCTATACTACATAAGCGTTCTATACGGGGCGATATATTATTTTAAGTTAGACCTTTATAGAGAAGACAGAGTTTTGTTATTGCCTGCACGGTAGGGCACGATATGTGGTATTTAAATATAAAAAGAGGAGTTAGGGGGCGCAATCAAGACCTAACAGCCGACCGTGGCATGAAGACGGTCCGCACAAGTAAGAATAATTTTTTAGAGGCTGACATTACATTTTATGGTCATGTATGCCGACGCATAAAATGTAACAGCATGGGGAACAAAAAACTATATAAAGCAAGTACGGGGATTACAAGCCGAATGCTACGTACGAGGCTTACGGTGCGGACCTTGCCGGGTCGTTAAAAAATGAGGATGATAGTGAAAAAATAGAGATAATGGCTTAACGCTTATTACAACCGGATGGGGGAATCCGGTTGCCGGGGGGAAAGATTTAAAAACTTTTAAGACGCCTTGAGTATTGGGGAATGCTCGGGGCTCCGGAAAGCAGGTATACAAATGAGAATTGGAATAGATGCTCAGATGGTCGGAGATGTAGATAACGAGAGAGCCATTTTGGATATGCTGGATACTCTCGTACCTGACAAGGGCGATGAATATTATCTTTTTGTGCAGAGAGATGTAGAAATCGAGAGATATCAAAAAAAATTCAAAGTAGTACATTTTAAGAACAATAATGCTTTAATGAATAATCTTTTTGAACTTACAAGATTTTGCAACAAATATGATCTGGATATTCTGCATACGCAGTACTTTATTCCATTTATACGTCCGTGTCATGTTGTATGTTCAATGCAAGACATACCTTCGGATAACGACAAAATGGGGACTGTCGGTTTCCTGAAGGATAAAGTTCTGATACCGTTTTCCGCAAGACATGCCGATAAGATCGTTACAGGTTCTTATTCGAGCAAGGAAGATATAGCGGAGACTTACAACATAAACGGGAAAAAAATTGAAGTCATGTCAAACTCAGGTTCATCTGCTTTCAGAATAATGAAAAGAAGAGAACTTGGGGTGCTTAACGTAAGAAAGAAATATAATATCGGCGATGATCCTTACATATTGTGCGACGGAAATATCGATCGCGTCGAAAACTTATCAAAACTTTTAAAAGCTTACGTTATGTACAGACATAGTTGGGATTCAAATGTAAAGCTGGTAATCATCGGGGATAACGCCTGGATGGACGACGAGGCATACGACGAGGCGATGGAGTATGAGGACAGCATTATATTTACCGGAAGAACAAGGAAAGAAGATGTTGTTGCACTCTTAAATGAGGCAAACGGTTATGTACATCCCACGTCTATTGACGACTACGGAGTATCGCCTCTTGAGGCAATGAATTGTGGAGCACCCGTGGCAGTCGCAGAAACTTCGGATGCCAAGAGGATACTTGGTGATAAAGTTATTTATTTTGACATTGATGATGATGAAGATTTTTGCGAGGGAATCTGCAACCTGATATATGAACCTATTGAACCTGCGCGCATCGATCATACACGTAAAGATGGCGGCGAACTTCTGAAAAAGATCTACAGAAAAGCAATGGAAGAGATGTAGACCTTTCGGAGTATGACGAATACATAGTATCGTGGTATGATTAAAAAAACATGTGCTAAGGAAAGGTGACTTCGGGCATGATAATTAAAAATGCATCTGTATTTACAGAGAACGGCCGATTTTCAGAGAAGGATATCTGCATAGAAGGGGATTTTTTTACAGATAGTTTATCAGACGAAACTGAAATTACAGATGCAGGGGGATGCTATGCGATTCCCGGGCTTGTGGACATTCACAGCCACGGTTGTGACGGAGTTGATTTCTGCGAAGGTACTATAGATACAATTAAAAAGATTCTTGCTTATGAGGCAAGAAACGGCATAACAACTATTGTTCCGGCAACGATGTCGCTTTCGGAAGAAGACCTTGCAAGGATTGCGAGAGCGGCAGCGGAGTTCAGGAAGAATCAGAATGGTAAGGACTTTTCATACCTTTACGGTATAAATATGGAAGGGCCTTTTGTTTCTGCAAAAAAATGCGGAGCGCAGAATACAAAATATATAAGAAAGCCTGATATAGATATGTTTAACAGGCTTTTTGAAGCTTCCGAAGGTTGCATACGGCTGTGTGATATTGCGCCGGAAGAGGACGACACGGGTGACTTTATAAGGGAAGTCTCGAAAAAGTGCAGAGTGTCTGTAGCCCATACGGATGCCGATTATGAAACTGCCAAAAGAGCTTTTGATCTAGGAGCAAGCCATGTGACACATCTGTTTAACGCAATGCCTGCGCTTGGGCACAGGGAACCGGGACCTATTGCGGCTGCCCTTGAGAATGACAAAGTTGTCGCCGAACTTATATGCGACGGAGTACATGTGGCTGCACCTGCAATAAGAGCGGCTTTTAAGATGTTCGGAAAAGAGAGGATTGCTATTATAAGTGATTCCATGATGGCGACTGGCTTGGGCGACGGAGAGTATGAACTTGGCAAGCAGCCTGTTACCGTGCGCGGAAATGAAGCAAGGCTCCATGACGGAACAATTGCAGGCTCCGTGACCAATCTTATGGGATGTCTTAAATATGCCGTGAAAAATGCGGGAATACCGCTTGAAGATGCAGTGTATTCAGCAACCGCAACACCCGCCAAAGCGGTCGGATGTTACGACATGGCAGGTTCAATAACACCGGGCAAGTATGCCGATCTCGTTCTTTTGGATAAAAAAACTTTGGATGTAAAAACAGTTTTTGTACGAGGAACGAAAATTTATGAAATGATATAGTTATGAATTATACTCTTTACTGTCTGTGCAAGGTGAGGTTTCAGCTCATCGAGGGATATGGGATCGTTGTACATTATGGAGCTGTATCCCGTCGCGCCGACCAGTTCCATTGAGATGAACAGCATGACTTCAGGATCTCTGAATTTATGTCCTGATTCATCCAGCATCTTGTAGTAGAGCTCAAGAAAATCCGTGTCTGAATTGTTTACGGGGGTGGTGAGAGCTTTTTTGAATACCGCCCAACTTAAGTCTTTGTATATGAATGAAAGAAGGCCCTTGTTTGCTGCAAGAGCGTCTAAAACGTAATTCATTATGAATACGATCTTGTCTTCAAATTCTTCACAATTTTCCCTGCACACCGCGTCATAAGCCTGTGTGAACAGCTGGCTTGATTTGTGTGCGATAAGCCTGTTTCTTATATCGTATTTGTCTTTGAAATACAGATAGAAAGTGCCTTTTGCCACTCCGGCTTTTTCCACGATGTCTGATATGGAGGTCTTGTTTAAGCCCTTTGAAGTAAAAAGATCAAAGGACGTATTTAACAGCTTTTCTAGTTTTGCTTTTTTGTTCTGGTCTGCTTTTCCCATATTTTCCCCTTCTTTACAAATAAATATACCACAGAAGACGGTAAAAAATCTTTTTTAAAATTATTGACTGTTGGTCATAAAAATGATATACCATAATTATAGAAATGACTATCGGTCATTTTATATTTGTGGGAGGAAAAATTAAATGAAAAAACTTTCACGTGTGATTGTTAAGCTCAGATATGTTATATTGATCATGGCAATTGCACTTCTTATTCCGGCCGGTTTGGGATATATGAATACGCGTGTAAACTACGATATTCTGTCATATCTTCCCAAAGATATCGAGACTATGAAGGGACAGGATATTCTGCTCGATCAGTTCGGAACCGGATCTTTCGTTTTATATGTGACGGAAGGTATGGAGGAAAAAGATGTTGCAGATCTAAAATCTAAAATCGAAAAAGTGGACCATGTTGAGAACGTGCTCTGGTACGATTCACTGATGGATCTGTCGATACCGATGTCGATGCTGCCCGATGAGGTGTATGACGCCTTTAACAGCGGCGATGCGACGATGATGTTTGTGGTATTTGATGACGGAACATCAGCAGATTCCACACTCGAAGCAATTGGTGAGATCAGAAAGATCTCAAACAAACAGTGCTTTATGAGCGGAATGAGTGCGATCGTAACCGATATGAAGAAGCTGACCGTCTCGGAAACACCTTTGTATGTTGTGATAGCCGCTATTTTGGCAGTGGTGGTTTTATCTCTTACGATGGATTCCTATCTGATACCGGTTTTCTTCCTTTCGAGCATCGGAATGGCAATTATCTACAACATGGGTACCAACGTCTTCAAGGGAGAGATTTCTTTTATAACCCAGTCACTCAGCGCGGTTTTGCAGCTGGGAGTAACCATGGATTATTCAATATTCCTGTGGCACAGCTATCAGGAAGAGCTTGAAAAGAATGACAACAAGAATGAAGCTATGGCAAATGCGATAGCGGCAACATTCAAATCTGTTGTCGGAAGCTCAATAACGTCAATCGCAGGATTCGTGGCGCTTTGTTTTATGACTTTTACGTTGGGCAAAGATCTCGGACTTGTTATGGCTAAAGGCGTCGTATTCGGAGTTATCGGCTGTGTTACGATTTTGCCGAGTATGATACTTATTTTTGACAGGGCTTTGGAAAAGACAAAGCACAAGCCCATATTGCCTGAATTTGTCAGGATTCCAAAGTTTGTGGCAAAGCATAACATTATCTTTTTCCTGATATTCCTTGCTCTTCTGGCGCCGGCGGTTTACGGAAAAGATCATACGAAAGTTTATTATGACCTTACGGAGACACTGCCCGAAACGCTAGATAGTATCAAGGGTGAGAGAAAAGTTGATGAGAAGTTCGACATGAATTCAGCGTATATGATCCTTGTGGATAAGGAACTTGATACCGTTTCCATGAACAAGATGATAAAAGAGCTCAAGGAAACCGACGGTATACTATCCGTACTTGGAACAGATTCGATCCTCGGACCTGCATTTCCAAGAGAGTTTATCCCGGAGGAATATTTCGAGAGCCTCGAAAGTGATGATTGGAAGATAGTTCTTTTGACCACCGATTACATAATAGCCTCCGATGAGATAAACGCACAGATAGACGACATTCAGCGCATAGTAAAGAGCTATGACAAGAATGCAATGGTCGTGGGCGAGGCACCGTGCACAAAGGATCTGATAGATATTACGGACCATGACTTTAAGGTCGTAAATGCAGTTTCGATAGGATTCGTGTTCATCATAATAGCACTGGTCCTTAAATCGTTGTCGCTTCCGTTTATCCTGGTCGCTGTAATTGAGTTCGCCATATTCGTAAATATGGGAATACCTTATTACACGGGTTCTGTAATACCTTTTATATCATCGGTTGTTATAGGAACCATACAGCTGGGAGCTACGGTTGACTATGCGATACTTATGACCACGAGATACCTCTCGGAGAGAAATGCGGGACATGACAAGAAAGAGGCGACGCTTATCACTCTTTCAACCTGCATGAAATCCGTAGTTGTGAGTGCGCTGAGCTTTTTTGCGGCAACTTTTGGAGTAGGGCTTATATCAAGCATAGATATGATCGGTTCGCTTTGTAACCTGATGGCGAGAGGCGCAATCATCAGTATGTTCACGGTTTTACTTGTTCTTCCTGCAATGTACATGATATTTGACAGGATAATCATAAAGACAACATTCGGAATGAATGCAGATAAAGAACGTAATGTTTCGGAATGTATAAATAAACTGGCGTGAGGAAAGAGAAATGATCAGAAAAAATTTGATAAAAACATTATCACTTGCCATGGCAACTATGCTCGCTGTCATGACAATAGGATGCGGAGCAAAAGAAGCAGATAACGAAGCTGCTGCAGTTGAAGAGACTGCCGAAGAGGAGACGCTTACAGACAGCATGGCAAAGACACTGGGAACTTCTTCTGAAGACGCGGGAAAGGTTGAGACTGTATACGTAAGCGCCGATGCAAACGGTGATGCTTGCGACGTGGTCGTAAGTGAGTGGCTCAAAAACGGTAAGTCAGCGACAGAGCTTTCGGATAAGACGGAACTTAAGGATATTGTAAACGTAAAGGGTGATGAGACGTATAAGGACAACGGAGACGGAACGCTCACATGGGATGCTGAGGGCTCAGACATCTATTATCAGGGTGTTACTGACAAGAAGCTTCCTGTAAATATGAAGATCACTTATTATCTTGACGGAAAAGAGATTCAGCCCGATGAGCTTGCGGGAAAGAGCGGCAAGGTAAAGATCCGTTTCGAATATGAGAATACCGACAAGCAGACGGTTGATGTTGACGGAAAAAGCGTTGATGTCTACACACCCTTTGTAATGATGTCAGGCATGATGCTTGATGGGGATAAGTTTTCAAATGTTGAGATATCAAACGGAAAGGTGATATCGGACGGCGGAAACTATATAGTTATGGGTGTTGCGATGCCGGGACTTAAAGACAGTCTTGATATATCTCAGGATAAGTGGGATGAGATCGATGATGAAGAGCTTGAGAATAAACTCAGCAACAGCTTTGAAGTTACCGCAGATACAGCGAGCTTCGAACTCGGTATGACAATCACGATGGCAAGTTCTGATATTCTTGCCGATTTCGGATTTTCTGACATGACAGGTTCATCCAAGATTGATGATATAAAAGATGATATGAATGAGCTTAACGACGGCTCAAATTCTCTTGTCGACGGTTCAAAAGAACTTAAGGACGGTACGGGAGAGCTTAGAGATGGCGTATCGGAGCTCTATGACGGAACAAAGGAATTAAAGGACGGAGCAAAAGAGATCAACGACGGAACAAAGCAATTCTACGACGGAGTTGTGAAATATACAGACGGCGCGCAGCAGATCAGAAACGGCACAGAAGCTTTAAATGACGGCGTTTCTGCTGTAAAAGACGGTTCATCCGCGCTCAGAAAAGGTATGGAAGAGGCTAATCTTGTCGACAGTGCAAATGCTCTTGCACAGGGGACAGAGGCTCTTGACGGCGGTGTTAAGCAGATCGCACAGATGGCTTCATCTATGTCGGAACTTTTGGCAGCAGCTTCTCAGCTCAGTAATGTTAAGAATGCTTATCTTGCTACGGAGGCCTATCTTCTCGGAAGCGGCAATCCTCAGCAGGGAGCTATCGCAGCCGCTACACTTGGAGTGGATAAGGCTACACTTGATGAAGTGATTGCAGTCGGAAAGCCGGCTCTTGAGCAGTCAAATCCTGCAGCGCTTACACCTGTGGTTCATAAGGTGAAGAAGACATCAAATGCACAGTACGGTGTTGTTGCTTTGTCGACAGGTGATGACGGTAATGGCAACGATAACGGTGATGATGTGAATACCGATAATAACAACGGCAACGATAACACCGATAACAGCGGTGATGACAATAGCGCAAACAACAGCAACGCCGGTGGTGGAGACAATAGCAACGGTAACAGTGGTGATGGAAACGATAATAGCGGAAATGATGTAAACGGCGGTAACAGAAACGGTGGCAACGAGAATGTTGAGAATTTAAACGGCAACGGCAATAATAACAACAGCGGTGCCGGCAGTAATCCTGTAAATAATGTTGATGTTCCAAGCGGTAATAACGTCGACGGATCAGGCAGTGCTAATGCTGCAGGTGTTCAGGGCAATGATTTACAACAGAATAATCAGCAGCAAAGTAATTCACAGCAGAATGCCGGTGTGATCGAAAATAATATGAACGTAACAAACTTTAATGTGACGGGAAATAACGGCGGAATCGATCCTGCTATACTCGGGACATCTCTTAACCAGACACAGGGCAGCGAAGCGGGATACTATACCGCTGAGCAGATTGATGAGATAAAAAGACAAGCCGGAGAAGCCGCGCTTGCTGAGTTTGGAGATCAGGTCATGACGCAGGCTGCGGACAGAACGCGTAAGATAGCGGCATATTCGGGATATCTTGCACAGACCAAGGCAATTCTTATATTCATGAGAGATGCCAAGCTCGATACTCTTGCAAATCTTGATCCTGCAGTGCTTCAGAATCTTTCGCAGCTTGATGCGCTTACACAAGGCGCAGATCAGGTCGCAAACGGAAACGCACAGCTTGCCAAAGGTATTGATAAGCTCTATCAGGGAACGGTCAAGCTTGATGACGGTATCGGAGAGTTAAAGAGCGGTTCTGCAGAGCTTATGAAAGGTGCGAACACTCTGACCGACAATAACAAAGATCTTGTAGACGGAGCAGGTAAGCTTTATGATGCAACCAAGTCGCTTGACGACGGTGTCGGAGAATTAAACGACGGTGTCGGTGAACTTAATGACGGTGCCGGAAAACTCGATGACGGCGTGCAGGAGCTTGTAGACGGCATGATTAAGTTTGACAAAGAGGGTATCAAGAAGATCTACGAAGTATTTGACGGAGATCTTGCTGATTTCTCTGACAGACTTTCTGCAATTGAAAAAGCCGGTGAGAATTACAGCACATTCGGTGGCGCATCGGAAGATGTCGACAGCAGTGTAAAGTTCATCATTAAGACTGACAGTATAAAATAAACAACTACATCGGGCGGTTTCTATAAATCGCGGCGTACAATATAATTCAGGTTCAGCTTTCATGCTTTTTGGTGTGGAAGCTGGACCTTTTTCAAACCTTTTTTTAAACAAAATGATACCTTACGATATTTGAGGAATAAGATTATAATGTATAAGGTGATCATGCTGATTAAAATGACATGAGGAGGGAGCAATAATGAAAGAATTTAAAGGCTATATGCACGGCATCAATCTGGGAGGCTGGCTTTCACAGTGTAATCATACCAAGGAGAGATACGACAATTTCATTACGGAAAAAGATATCGAGGTTATAAAGTCATGGGGACTTGATCATATCAGGATTCCCGTTGACTATGAACTTGTTGAGGATGATGCCGGAAATTACAAAGAGAGTGGCTTTGAATATATACAGAAAGCGGTTGATACATGCAAAAGACTTGGGCTTAATGTAGTACTGGATCTTCATAAGACCTTTGGTTACAGCTTCGATGACGGTGAGAATGAATCCGGATTTTTTGAAAATGAGAAATACCAGGAAAGATTCTACAAGCTCTGGGAACAGTTCGCGCAGAGATTTGGCAAGTATGAAGATATGATGGCATTTGAGCTTCTTAATGAAGTTACCAAAAAGGAGTACTGCGAGACGTGGAACAGGATTTCCTATGAGTGTATCAAAAGGATCAGAAAGATCGCTCCTTCGATTAAGATTCTTGTTGGCGGATACTACAACAACAGTATCGAGGCGCTTGGAGATCTTGCGGCACCTTATGATGAGAATGTGGTTTACAACTTCCATTGCTACGAGCCTCTTATTTTTACACATCAGGGCGCGCACTGGATCGAGAAGATGAATGATGATTTCAGAATGGCGTACGATTCAACATACGGAACTTACATAGAGAACAATGACAGAGAGCTTGACCACATCACTGGAGATATGTCTTCTTATGATAAAGAAGAGAAGATAAGTGCGAAGTTCTTTGACGATTATCTTGCTGAGGCAGTAAAGATAGCCAACGAGAGAAATGTTATGTTATACTGCGGTGAGTACGGTGTTATCGACAAGGCAACTCCCGAAGATGCTCTTAAGTTTTATAAAGATATCTGCGGATGCTTTGACAAGTACGGGATCGGACGTGCCGCCTGGAGTTATAAGGAGATGGACTTCGGTCTTTCGGACGAGCGCATGAAAGGCGTCATCGACGAAATAAAGAAACTTTTGTAATAGGAGATTTTTTTGGTGAATTAATATGGGAAAAGAAATATTTGAAAACGAACAGACCCATTTAACCGAGACATACAACAAACTGCTGGATATCAAGAAGAATCTTGAAGAGCAGATAGCTGCTCTCAACGAAAAGGCAGTTGATGATAAAAATGATATTCGTGACAACATTCGTTTTGACTACGCGGACATAGAGACTACGATGGAAACTCTCGCAGAGATCGAGGTATGGAACCGCTACATCGATACTTACAATGTAGAGAGCAATTCTCTCGGAAAAAGACTTGAGACAGTAAATAAACTGCTTGAGTCACCTTATTTTGCAAAGATCGAGCTTTTGTTTGAGGGCGAGAGTACGCCCGAGAGCTACTACATCGGAAGAGCCGCCATCTCAGAGAACGGCTACGATCAGCTTGTTGTGGACTGGAGATCGCCGGTCGCCGAGGTTTATTACAATCAGGAGAACGGACGCACAAGTTATACGGTTGAGGACAGGACGATCCCTGTAGATCTGAAGCTTCGCCGCCAGTTTGAGATAAATAAAGATAAGCTGATTTCTTTTTTTGATACGCAGATCGCTATCGAGGATCCGATGCTTCTAAAATCCTTGTCACAGGTTCACTCTGACAAGATGCAGGCTATCACGGCTACGATTCAGAAGGAGCAGAACACGGTTATCCGATATCCTGACGTGCCGGTTTTACTTGTAAACGGTATTGCGGGTAGCGGTAAGACTTCGGTTCTTTTGCAGAGGATTGCATATCTTTTTTATCAAAAGAGAAAAACTTTGCGCCCTGAGCAGGTCTGCCTGCTTACATTAAATCCGGTATTTCGCGATTATATCGACAACGTTCTTCCCGACCTTGGGGAGACCAATCCGCCTACGCTTACCTGGCATGAGTTCCTTAAGGAAGCGGGAGTATGGTTCGCGGAGAATGAGTACGACGGCACAGATGCAGGCAGTATCCAAAAGATTATTGATACTTTGCCAAGGTTGCAACCGGAAGCCGAGGATTTCTACGATATTACTCAGAAGGGTAAGATCGTAATGACAAAGAACGATGTGCTCGCTGTTGTTAAGAAGTTTTCAAAGTTTCCCATGGGAGTTCGCCTTATCCAAACTGTGGCGGATGAGCTTGAAGAGAAAGCCAAAAATATACTAAGAAACAAAGTGCTTGATAATGATGATGAATCCGAGAATGTTGCGGAATTCGATCATGCCGGTGAAAGCCGCATTGAGAATGAATTTGGCGGAGCACTCAGTTTTATCAGGCGCTGCAATTTCATCAATATTAAGCATGTTGCACAGCGCATTCTGGGCAGCGAATATATTACAGCTGCTGAATGGCTCTATACAAAGATGGAGCTTACGGGCAAATGTGACCGCAACGTGCGCTACGTGATGATAGATGAAGTTCAGGATTACACTATGGCACAGCTTCAGGTATTCAGGAAATATTTCCCGAATGCACGTTTCATGCTTCTTGGAGATGAATTTCAGGCAATCCGTAAAGGAACGGTTACTTTCTCACAGATAGCGGAAATGGCTGAAGCCGATGAAAAAGAGTTTGTTGAGCTTCCGCTTATGACTAGTTACCGCAGTTCACCTGAGATAACGGAGATGTTTGCGTCACTCCTTCCTCAGGAAAAGAAGATGATGGTTTCGTCGGTAAAGCGTTCCGGTGAAGAAATTGTCATAAAGAGCTGTGACGGCGATAATGCGTACTATGCGGAGCTTACAGATCTTATAGGTGAGTTTGAGAAGAAGTCGGGGCTTACCGCGGTTATCTGTAGGAACGGCTATAGTGTTGAAAAGATCGCTGGAGCGCTGGGAGATAAGGCACCTCAGGTTATAGCCGGAAGCGACAGCTTGCCAAAGAACGGTGCGTTCCTCATAGAACTTGCACTTGCCAAAGGCCTTGAGTTTGACAATGTGATCCTGGCTGACGCCGACGCAGAATCTTATCCCGCAGACGAGCTGGGTAAGCACTGCTTATATACAGCCATGTCTAGAGCAACTCAGCATCTGGCAATCCTTGCAAACGGGAAAATGACGGAAAATATTGAGAAGTGATAGAAATCAATCCGGGAGCGGGGGTGTGGGGCTTGCGGAAGGCTATTCCAGCGGAGAAGCCTGTGAAACGGAGCGATTAAGCGCTGAAAATTCGTTGAATCCAGATAAAAATGCCATTGTCGGGTAGTTTTATCTGGATTTTTATTGTGATTTCGTTGTGATTTCGAGGGAAAAGTTGCAATTTACCCAGATAAAAATGCCATAGATGGACATTTTAATCTGGATTTTCACTATAAATTAGTGTGAAAAGTTTCATTAATCCCAGATAAAACGCTGCAAACAGTATAATTTATCTGGGACTCTATGGTATTTCGCAAACTTTAAGACTGAGCTGTAAGATAATTACTGAACTTTTTGTGAATCATGTTCGGATTCACTTTACAGCAGGAGTGTGATATTGTACAACTGTTTTGGCTGTTATTAATTTGATGAAGGAGAGATTTGTAAGATGTGTATGAAAAAGGTATTACCGATCCTGATCTGTAGTATGTTATTGGCTTCAGGATGCGCACAGACAAACAATGAGAATATCATTATAGAATCAGAAACAGAAGAAACAGAGGCATCTTCAGAAGAAACGTCAGAGGAAGAAGCTGAGGAATCGGAAGAAGCGTCTTCAGAAGAATCAACAGAAGAGTCAACTGAGGCGGCAACAGATGCTTCAAAAGAAGATGAGAAGGAAGAATCAGTGACTGAAGCAAAGGACGTGTCCACTGATTCTGCAGCTGCTTCAAAGACTGAAGCACCGGCACAGGCAGTACAGCAGGCACCTGCGCAGGCAGCAGCACCGGCACAAGCAGTACAACAGGCACCTGCACAGGCAGCAGCACCGGCACAGGCAGTACAGCAGGCACCTGCACAGGCAGCAGCACCTGCACAAACGGTTCAGCCGGCACCGGCTCCGGCACCCGCTCCTGTTCAAAGAAATCTTGGAGCTTGCGGTAAGGCTTATGAGCAGATTGCAAATGATTATCATGCAAGAAACAGCAATTACAAATATAATCTTGCATACACAAATGAAGATGACATACCTGAACTTGTGATAGATAAGGGCAAATGGATATGTCTTTATACTTTTGAAAACGGTAAGTCCCGTCTTATGCAGAAAGACTGGGTTCATAACAAATGGACATATGGCACTTCATCCATATGCTATTCTCCGAAACGCAATCTGTTTTTTGATAACAACAATAACTACTATGGCTCTTATTGTTACGAAAGCGGCGGACTTATCTATGACAAATATTACACTGAAAATGTAAAGATATTCCCTGAGATAAGCAGGGTTGTACCGTCAAGCGGAGCTCCTTTTCCAAACGATGCCGCACCAACAATATATAAGGACGGTTGCGGAAATCAGTTGTCTGAAGAAGAAGGAAAGAATGTTTTTTCAACATATGCAGGTTATGAGTGGCAGAAACTTGAAGGAACAATGGATTATGACAGTCTGCTTGCAAGACTTGAAGAGCTTGGACTTTAAAGAAAAATAGAAAAAGATGTGAGAGAATCCGCATCGTACAATAACATATGTTATGAAAATTTTGTGAATCCTTCCCGTATCCGCTTTACAGCGGAAGTACGATACTGTACAACTATCTTTATATGATAGTTCGGGGAGGAGATTTTTCTATATGCATCGTAAGATTGAGTGGGATGTTGTTATTACGGCGGCGCTTATCGGCGTAATAAGCATCCTTGTTCATTGGTTTATGGGAAAAGATAAATCAATAAGAATAACCGGGAACGATACTTTTTATAAGAGTGTCGGAATCGGAGTGGCTGTCATGATCGCGGTTTATATGATCGGGCACAATATGATAGCGAAGTATGCAAAAGAAATTGCGTTATTCATGTTTTTTATCCTGATATTTCTGAGGCTACAGCCTGACAGTAAGTATCTTGGTTTTGGCTCGGCGCGTGTTATTACTGCGGCGGTGTTATGCTTATATGTGCCTGTATACGGGGCAATCCTGCATAAATACAGGGGCGATGGAATAATAGCGCTGCTTAAGGCAATACTGTGGATGATCGTTCCGATTGTGGTCATACATAAATCTTCGAGGGTTATTACAGAGGTTGCGCTTTTGGCGGCTATGATGATGCAGCTTTTGTTCTGTATCAAGAAGAGATGGTTTAAGATACATCTTATTTCATTTCTGGCAGCTGTAGCGGTGATCACGTTCGCCGTAAAGGTATTTATGGACAAGAGCGGACTTTTGGGAAGATTCGGGCGTAAAACGATAAGCAATGTCTTTTCAATTGATGAGAATGTGGTTCAATCTTTTTTTGATGTTAATTTTGTCGGAGGTTCGGGAGAAGAAAAACTGAAATTCTTGCCAAAGCCTGACATCGACTTTTTGCTGACATATCAGGCGAATCGATACGGTCTTTTGCCCGCGATAGGCATTGCACTCTTGGTTATAGCCGTTATCACATTCGGATATAAATCGGTTATAAGATGCAAGAACGATCTCGGTTTTTTGATGGGAACGGGATGTCTTAATGTTCTTCTTGAAAATACGGTGATCAACATATTTGAAAATATGGGAAAAATGCCGTATACGGATACATTTTTGCCGTTCTTTTCATCGCAAACGAGCTACATAGTGATGGCATATATTTTTGTGGGAATCATACTCAGTGTCGGCAAGGGCAGATATGCGAGGGAGAGGTTCCTTAAATACGCAATGAGGAATTTGTTACGTTGTTGAAGGAGTTAAGTAAAAGGAGTTAAGAGTATTGATGAATAAGAGAAGTGTTTTGGGACTGATGCTTGTATTGCTTATGTCTTCTGCAGTAGGATGCGGAAAGAGCGATGTAAATATCGAAGCCGGTGAGGGAAGCACAAGTGCAG
>JAGAAO010000083.1 GCA_017615275.1 Butyrivibrio sp. | reverse complement strand
CGCTACCTCTATAAAGCATCAATAGCGAAAGCGGCCGCATTTTTGCATATATTTGTCAACTATTTTTTACAGAAAAAAAGACCTCTATACCATTTCTGATATAGAGATCTTAATTCGTCATCTTAACTAAATGACATTGCCTTGATAGCCCCTTTTTTCCAACTTATTTATATTTTTTTATTTCATAGTAACCGCATCCCATGTGTCCGACGGAACAAGTGTGATATATGTCTTACCTGTGTTGATCTGAATCTCTTCGCCATTGTCGTCATAGAACTTGGTAAGGTGAGTTGCCTCATCTTTAACCCATGTAACAGGCTTTCCAACGCCATTTGTGATGTACCATCCGGGCTTACCCGCATCGATACAGTTATAGATCAGATAACCTCCATCATCAAGCTGATTGAAGTCACATTTCTGGATAAATACATTTTTAAAACTCAAAGGCTCTCCATCCTCTGCATCCTCATGGCGCGAGCCGTACTCATAATACTCATATTCTTTAGTTTCCTCGTTATACTTAAGAGTAGAAGTATTATGCCAGAAAGGAAGCCCAATCTCCGATACCGGATACGTCTTGTCATAAACCTTTGTAAGGTCGACTTCCTTGCCGTAAGGAGCAAAGTTAAAATGACTCCCCTCGTTTCTATACTCGGTATAAGTCGTTGAATATGACGGATCTTTTTTCATTCTTGAGAAGTTCTCATCCATATCTCCTGAACAGATATACTCAGTAAATTCTCTGGGCTTTCCATTTTTAACTCTCGAAAACGTTCCTGAGAAATGCTGTGACCAAGACTGCTCCAAATATGCATTGATATGAACCGGAGGTCCTCCGTCATGGCAAAGCACCGCATCCCATTCTGCTGCAAGAAGAATATTTGTAGGACGTGTACTTCTGATACTTCCAAACTGTTCAATCTTGCCCCAGTCTTTTACGATGAACATAAGTCTTGTAACCCTGTCATTCAGTGTACTGTTCATCATTTCATAAACAACATCAGCTTCCGCTGTGCCAAAATGTGGTAGCGCCTTTTTCTCATTATCGACCATTACAGCGATAGGCCGCTGATCTTTAATGTCTTCACTGATTGGTTCACCTGTGATTTCACTAAGGTACATTCCTTCCGGAATCTCAAAGTTCTCCGCTTCCTCCGCCGGAGCTTCTGCACCGATATTGCTATCACTACTTGCAACCTCTTCAAATGAAACCGCACGAGAAGAAGCATCAGAACCATTATCTTTGCCACAAGCAACGGTCGAAACCGCCATAAACATGCACATTGCAAGAGCAACGATTTTTTTACTTTGTTTCTCTCCCATTTTTTTTCAAAACCTTTTCCCTTCATTTGTGCTCAAATATATATTTATCCGTTGAAAAAAACTTACTACATTATACCTTAAAAAATCTTTAAATCAATTTTCGAGCTGATTTAAACTAGAACGAAGCGTTGGTTTCTTCTGCAATATCCGCTGCAATCTTTCGTTTTCTGTACAAAACAATAACCTGATATATTATCAGACCACAGATCAACAATTCCGAAACCATTATAAGTAAAGAACGGTAAATATATAGTTTTCTTTGAAATGTCAGCCCATCATGAAATTGATTTTCCTCCGTATACCTTTCTATTACATAGCTTATGTAAATAACAGAGTTTTTTACGGTTTCGATCACTTTCCATATTGAAGCTCCCAGAAGTAACCCGGGCCAGATTACTTTGTTATTCTTACGAATAAAGTACACAAATGCCGAAACCGCTCCGATAACTTCCGGTAAATGACAGAAAAGCGAAACAAAGCTGCATTCCGTTCTGGGACCGTAAACATTTATAAGATCTTCTGTAAATTCAAAAATAAATGAAGCATAATACGCCACCATAATTAGTCCGATTTTCTTCGGTGAAAGATTTCCGTTTATAGACTGGATCAATCCATAAGTAAAAATTGCCACTCTCACTATTCCGCCTAATATCACAACTACAATATTTACAATACTTAGCGGATCATTACATTTCGCAGCCCAATTGATTAAATATTTCCAATCTTGAGTCAAAACAGACCATGACATAACTGCTAAAAATGAAAAAATCAAAACCGCATAAAAAAATATCATTACATTATTTGCTATTTTATTCTCTATTACAGGACTTCTTTCTACTACTTTATTCATTTCCTTTCCGGATAACAGATCGTCAAGGCTCACATCAAGAATGTCCGATATTCTCTTGGTCGTAAGAAGATCGGGATACCTGTCACCACACTCCCAGTGTGAAACAGACTGTCTTGTTACATACAGTTCCTCCGCCAATGTCTGTTGAGTCATCCCCTTCTCTTCACGGGCACTTCTTAAACGCTCACCAAATTCGACCATTATCATTTTCTCCTTTCAAAAGTGTCACCTGCAAGTGTACTTTCAGTATCCGTTATGGTCTGAAAAACCTCAAGCAACACCTGAATTTTCTTTGTCGCTCATATGTTGCCATGCCCATTTCATCAGGGTTTGTATCCTTGCGGAGCTTTTTTGTTTAATATGAAATTTCTATCAAAAACTAGCTTCACTAGGCTCGATAAAACCTCGCCAAGTGAACTTGTATGGTTCGCAGTAAACTCGAAAAGACCTCGTTAACTGCTCTACACAAAAAAAGCTATCTATCGACATATGTCGATAAATAGCTTCAATCTTCAACGGAGAAAGCGGGATTTGAACCCGCGCACCGCGCGAACGGTCTACACCCTTAGCAGGGGCGCCTCTTCAGCCACTTGAGTATTTCTCCATGCCTGAATCCCTCTACCAAATATGGTTTGAATTCCCTTGACTTACAGTCAAGACGCAAAAGTAATTATACAAAGACACTTAGCCTTTGTCAATTCTTTTATTCTTTTTCTTTGTTATACAGTTTGTCTGCTGTCTCGTATAAATTATTCCCCTTTGAATCAATTACGACGATTGCAGGGAACTTCTCTACTTTGAGCTTCCTAATAGCTTCTGTACCAAGATCGTCATAAGCAATAACTTCAGACTCAACAATTGCTTTTGATAAAAGCGCTCCCGCGCCACCGATTGCAGCAAAGTATACGGATCCGTTCCTAACGATAGCATCGGACACTTCCTTCGATCTCTTTCCCTTGCCGATCATTCCGCCAAGTCCCAGATCAAGAAGCTTTGGTGCATACTTGTCCATTCTGCTTGCAGTTGTAGGACCTGCCGATCCGATAGGTCTACCCTCTCTCGCAGGAGAAGGTCCCATATAATAAATAAGATTGCCCTTAACATCTATAGGAAGCTCTTTACCCTCTGAAAGCGCTTCATCCATTCTCTTATGAGCCGCATCACGGGCAGTATAAATAGTTCCCGAAATATATACCATGTCTCCGGCGTTAAGTTCTTTTGCAACTTCGGCGCTTATTGGAGCCTGTATCTCTTTATTCATGTCGTTTCCTTTTCAATTTCTTTTTGTATTTATCTCACAGAGTTACCGTAACATGTCTGTTTACGTGACAGCATATGTTTACCGCAACAGGAAGCCCTGCAATATGTGTGGCATAGCTGTTAATGTTTACCGCAAGAGCCGTCATCCTTCCTCCAAGTCCCGCAGGACCGATACCGGTCTTATTAATTCTATCAAGAAGTTCCTCTTCCATAGCTCTTATATGCTCTTTATCCGAATGACTTCCTACAGGTCTTGTAAGGGCTTCTTTTGCCATCTCCGCACACTTTTCGAAGGTTCCGCCTATTCCGACACCCACCACCATAGGAGGGCAGGCATTCGGACCAGCATCCTTAACCGCACGAAGTACTGCTTCTTTAACGCCTTCTTCGCCATCAGCAGGCTTTAGCATAAAGACTCTGCTCATATTCTCGCTTCCGAATCCCTTGGGTGCACAAGTAATTGTAACTTTGTCCCCTGGAACAATCTCATAATGTACAACAGCAGGTGTATTATCCTTGGTGTTAACTCTGATAAGCGGATCGCCGACTACGGATTTTCTAAGATAACCTTCCGTATATCCCTGCTTTACGCCTTCATTTATTGCCTGATTTAAATCTCCGCCTGTAAAATGGACATCCTGACCTATTTTAAAGAAAAAAACAGCCATTCCGGTATCCTGACAAATGGGAATCTGATCACTTGCAGCAATTGCAAGGTTCTCCTCAAGCTGAGCAAAAATCTGCTTTCCAAGCTCTGAAACCTCCTCACTACGAGCAGACTCAAGAGCCTTCTTCATATCATCCGAAAGTGCATAATTTGCATCTATGCACATTTTTTTTACAGCTTCGGTAACTTCCGAAACATTGATCTCACGCATTGAATATCCCCTTGTATTAACCGATTATAGTATTTTTTATTTCCACAAGCTCCTCAGCAGAAGGACTTGTAGGCTTCCACAGAATATGCTGTCCGTCGTTCTCATATCTGGGAATCACATGTAAATGGTAATGCATAACAGTCTGACCTGCAGCCGCGCCGTTGTTCTGAACAAGGTTAACACCATCGCAGCCAAGCTTCTCTTTTAACATGGAAGCAACAACTTTACCCGTCTGAACAGCCTTTGCGAGAACATCTTCCGGAATCTCGAAAATATCAGCGTAGTGCTTTTTGGGAAGCACCAATGCATGTCCCTTTGTAGCAGGACCGTTATCAAGGATAACTCTGAAGTCCTCATTCTCATAAATAGTATTTGACGGAATCTCTCCATTTGCTATCTTACAAAAGATGCAGTCACTCATTATGCCAAACCCTCCATTTTCTTGATGTTCTTAAATATTATTATGTTGATCACACCCACAACGACTCCCATCAGAAAGCCCCCCAGATGTGCTTCAGTATTGGCTCCGTTTTGTATAAAACAGGATTGTACTATATATAACCCAAAAACTATAAGTCGGTACCTCATATCAGCTATCTTGGTCTTGGACGGACCGCCCGCAAGAAGCCACAATGTAAGGAACCCTACAAGTCCCATAATAGCTCCGCTTGCGCCCACAGATATTCTGTCCAGGCAAAAATAGTACTCAATTGCCAGAGAAAAAATGTTTCCGAATATACCCGACAGCATATACAGAATAAAATAAACAATATGTCCCGTGTAATTCTCGATTACTCCTCCGAGCACCACGAGCATAAGCATGTTTCCCGCCAGATGATTGGCATCCGCATGCAAAAAAATCGAATACAAAATCCTAAGTTTCCCCGGCGTCGAACCAATCTCCGAAAGCATCAGCGCACCGTTCTCATACAGAATATATCCAAAGTCCGTAATACAAAGCAGATATACGATAACATTTATTATAACCAGCGCGATTGTGACATACGCCGTTTTATATATTCTTCTCTGCTCATTCCAGAACTCTTCCTGGCTGCCATGAGCATTAGATACTCCTTCCGACATAACTTACGGTTATTCCTCCATTAGTTCAAAGAGCTGATCCATGCTTCTTAAAAGCTTGAAATCACCTTTCATTTTAATACTTCCATCCATAAATGCCCTCTGGAAGGTAATTCTTCCGTCAAGAATGTCTTCAAAAACTCTCTGCTCGGTTGTAATGATAACGTCGAATTCTCCGCCTTCTCCAACCGTACATTCGCACACGCTGTTGGCAACATTAATGATAACAGGCTTAAGTTTCGCATTGTCACTGATAAGAACTTTGAATTTGGCATTTATTCCGGGAACCGGTTTGAATTTATTCTGAAGTCTCTTGGCATATTCCTCAGAATTGCCTGATGTTCCTTCATCCTGTCCCATCTTGTCTCTAAATATGCTGGCAAGTTCCTGCAGATCTTCCTTCTGCTTCTTTACAAATCTATCATCGGAAGCATACTCGGAAAGCTGCTCTGATTCCTGCGGTGTCAGATCAATACTGTTCGCTACAGCGACCTTATTTATAACCGCCTGATTACTTGCGGGGAAAACAGGCATCTTTTGATTGATGGTTCTATATATGTTCTCAGCTTTCTTATCTATTATCTTGATGTATTCCTTATTTGTCTCAAGCTTTGTCGTATCGGCAATATAACCGCAGATACCTTCGCAGGACAATCCGCCAAGCATCTCCCACGCAGCAGAAAGGCTCATAATACCTTCTCTCTCTCCGTGAGTTGTAGACATAACAACAGGCGCCATGTAGATATTTCGAATCTTATCCTTGTCCCCGTAAAGCCAGCAGGCATCAAGGAACTGCATAAGATATCCGCCGACTCCGTACCACTCAACCGTCGACGCAAGAATAACTCCGTCAGCATCCTTAAGTGTATTTGGAAGCGCCGTTATACCATTCTTTTGCTCATATAAGTTATACTGCTGAACTTTAACATTAAGCTCCTGCAATACTGTTGTAATCTGAGAAATAACAAATAAAGTGGGATCGTCGATTATTCCTCTTCCCCCGTAATAGATATTGATCTTCATTAAGAACCCCTCCAACCGGTTGCAATTACATGAGGGTATTATAACATATATTTTTCGGAGTTATCGCAAGTCAAAACAAATTCGCCCTATCTTTATCTCATCGCCTTCTTCAATGGGAACTTTTACCTTCGGTCCCAATTTCAGCCCGTTTTTATATGTACCGTTTGTTGAGCCCAGATCCGAAACAACGATTTTTTCACCTTCCCTGCTGAATCTGCAATGAATTCTCGATATACTCATGTCTTTAATAACAGTATCAACATATCCTTCAAGCTTTCCAATCGTGATCGGAAGTTTATCCAAAGGAATTCTGAATGTCTTCTCGGCATTTCTGCTGTACAGCGTCATTTCTCCCGAGTCTTCCTCCGCAAGGACTGTTGTCTCTTCCGATGCATCAGATCTCTTAATCTCTTTTTCCGAAGAAGTAATTCTTAAAGGTGTTCTGTACGATTCCTCGAAATCTCTGTAAGGATGCGCTTCTTCATAATAATCATCGTCATCATATTCATCCTCTTCATACACAGAATCTCTTCCGCCGCTTTCATTCTTAGCCTTTTTCATATCTTTGATTCCTGTCAAAAGAGCTACTCCTCCCGTAACTCCGGATATCAGAATAACACCTATCGAAAGGAGATTCTCCGCTTCAGAAAGTACATAATTCATTCTGAGATACATAACAGCGGCAACGACACCCGCAAATAAGAAAACAAAAACAAATTTGATCTTTGCTTCAAAACCTTTTCCTACATGTCTGACTCTTACTTTACTATGCTCTTCTTCCTCAGAATCATCATAATCATCGTATTCAAACTCATCATCTTCAACGTAATTCTTTTCACTGATCGCATGCACTTCTTCACAAACTTGCTCCGTCTTCAAAGCCTCATCTATAAGCTGCGGCAGCAACAATCCTTCTTCTTTGGACAATTCGCATAGATTATATGAAATCTCTATCGCTTCTTCATCGTCATGATCCGTAAGATCCAGTAGCTTTTCCGCAAACTCCGCAAAAGTCTTTTCTTCCCCCTTAAAAGGATAATACATAAATTTATACTCCCCGGAGGACATACTCATATAAATATTCTCAGGATCAAATAAAATTCCCTCATCCCCCAGAAGATATTCCGAAAGATTCTCAAGCATTTCTTTCATATCCCTCAAAAGATTCCTGATATCTTCAGCTTCCATTCCCTTAGATGAAAACCTGTCTTCAAGACTTACCATTGAACTTACTTCGTAATATAAAAGCTGCTCACAATCAATCTTCCTAAGACTCACCGGAAGTAACTTTTTTATCCTTCCGTTTTCCGCTATCTTAAGCTTGTATCCACATAGTTCTTCCTCACTAACATCATTGCACGAAGCAATCATATAGCTGTGTTTTAGATCTTTATAATATTTGTATTCCACTGTTATCACCTTCCTTTTAATCAAGCACTCTCTGTGCGATATCTTTAAGTCTGGTCATTCTTCTTATATGCTTTACCTGCCCAAGGCACGTTGCCTTCTGCCCGGCTTTAAAATCCCAGCCGGATTTCGGTTTCAAAAAATAATTACCCATGGCACCGGCTCTTATCTTTGAATTTCCTTCTACCCTTATCTCTTTGCCTGACTCCCTGCATTCAACACGAAACTCCGGTCTTGTACTTCCAAAATATTTTTTACCGACGACTCTGTCTCTTTTGGAAAAAACCGTACTTTCAGGATCCGCATCATACCTGTCAGCATCAATGCTTGCTCTGAACGCAAGAATATAACAATCCTGTGACAGAACGCATCTGCCGTAAAGATAATAAGAAAACATAATAATAAGTGTTAAAACACAGATGACCATCGGTATTACAAGCGATGCCTCAAGCGTCATATATCCCTTAAATTTTCGCAATTTCCGCCACCGCCATTCCCGCTGCTATAAATGGAATAAAAGGATATCTCTTTTTACCCTTACTCTTTAAGACTGCGATCATCACAATAGAAAACAATCCACTTGCGAAAAAAGCTGTCACCATTCCAAGCACTACATTTTCAAGTCCAAACGCAGGCCCCATACATAATGTGACAAGCCCATCCCCTAGTCCAATCTGTTTTCCCGACACATAATACAGCACTATCAGAACCACTCCGGGCAAAAGAGCTACCGCCGCATATTGAATATCACAGCTTCCCATCACAATTCCAAATACCGCTCCGACTATTGAGATAACCGCCAATAGCCCTACCTTCCACGAAGATACGCTCATACTTTTCATATCTTCAAACGCTATCACTAAAAGAACAACAAGTTCCGCTATCTGAATCATCACAACTCTCCTTTATCCACAGTCTTTACAAGGCGGAAGACCTCCGACCTCCGAGATTGGCACGGTATATATCTTTCTTTTCAACCCGGCGCAATCAATCCTTCCGTGGTATCTGTCTCCGTAATCCGTTATAAACACATCTCCCGCTCCGATTTTCCCGGCACAATACTCACAAGGATAATACTTTCCTCTGTCTTTATTTCTCAAATTTCCGATATCATCAAAGCTCACACTCTTTACGCTTAGCTTAAGATGTTTGCAATTTATATTCCTGTGATACACCTCACCATGTTCCGTGACATATACCATCTCCTCCTCAGTTTCGTCATTTCTTCCCGCTCCGATAATGTCATACCCGGTCCATGCATGACCGTAGTATCTGCTTTCCACCGGAAATTCCTTAAATCCGATAACGGGAACGATCGGTTTGACCTTATAATTAACCACGATGTCGATGATGTCTCCTCCCTGCATCACATCGGACCTCATATATCCAAGTCCGCTGCGTCCACCGACAATGCAGCTTTTATCCACACCCTCGCCCAGATAATCTCTAACCTTTGACGATGCATAGAAGGCAGAAACCACGCCTTTCGCTACTCCCGCTTCGCCATCTATTCCAATCGTATCTTCAGCGAAAGAAAGATCAAAAGCTCTGAGCGCTATCTCATTTCCTGTCTGATGAAGCGCCGCTTCAAGATCCGATTGGACCTTGATCACATTAAACGACACCATGATATTTACAAAAAAGAAAATGAAAAGCGGAAGTGCAATCGATGCCTCGACCGTCACGGAAGCAGGTAAAGACACTTCTTTATTCTTTCTGATCGCCCGGAAAAGCAATTTGTTTATTTTTTTATTTTTTAATGATGATATGAGAAAAGAAGTGCCTTCATCTGCTCCCCGACTACTCTTCATATCCGTAAACCCTTTCTATCTTCACCTCGTATCCGTAACTTGTTCCGACTTCAATCTCACCGCAAAAAGTATCAAGGCAGTGATCTATCTTAAAATCACTGTTTCCCGGAGTCTTCCTTATATCCATTTCTATGATGTCCATAAATCTTGCCGTCTTCTCTTTAAGATCGGTCATGCCAAGTTTCATCCGCAGGTAATCCTTGTAATACAAGCCTTCCCCACAATCTTTTTTTCCAATATTTCCTCTGAACAAAAGCATCTCTGCAAACCCAAGCTGCCATGTCGAATCACTTTTAAAAAGCGGCACCCGTCCACCCTCCAAAAGGATATTCACGTCAGATACACTCTCCGCAAAGGTCCAGGCAAAAAGAATAGACCATTTGACCGGGTCCTTTAATTCCGGAACCATAAGAACCGCTGAAAGCGCACTTGCAACCGCGTCCGCCGTGCTCTGTTTTGATGAACTGCCAAGTATATATAGCCAGTTAGAAGCTTCTCTCCAAAAAAACAACGTCTGTGCCATTTTCTCTAAATTTCTGTAATCACTGTTTTGCCCGTAGATAAGATATTCAAGCTGATATTTCAACAATGACTTATCAAGCTCTTTCCCGTACCGCCCGCACTTTTCGCAGTAATACTCATCTATTAAAAGCTTCTCGGAAGCGGAAATATTCTCATTGTCCCTTAGCCCCGTTCCTTTGTTCTTATCCCTTTTAGACGCATATTTAGAAAGGTCAGCGGCTGCCGTTGAAATATTTATCCTGTCTCCCGCAGTCAACGCCAGTACTCCTATTCCTCTTTGCGAATTGACGGAATCCGCCGGATTTCCGAGACTTACCTCCTCTTCCTCTCCTTTTTCATTTATGATCGTGGGAAGTTCAATGGAATCAATCTCCTCCTGGTTTTCTCTTGCCATCTCTTCAACATCCGTCGTATCAAGCTCTGCACTTCTGAGCTTCTCAATATTGTCATCCACATCCGTGAGCATTCCCTCTGCAGGTTCCGCCGCCATATATGCAAGAATCTGTCTGTTAAGTACAGCTCCTCCATTATCAGAAGCAAAAGATGTACCTGTGATCCGTGCATTTTTGCAATACATTTTGGTCATGGTACTTGCTCCTGTTACTCTTCCGAAAGTGCTTGGCTCAAAATTCTTTTGCGCATATTTTCTTAAATGCTCTTCGGTATTTGTTATCGAATGATTTCCTGTCCCGTAGGATGTATCAACCATCAATAATCCATACTGCTTGTACAGCTCTCTGCTGTATTCAGCCAAGACAGAATTCATGGAGATGTCCGCCACACATTCTGTCTTCATTTTCACGGCTCCTATCCTGGCTCCGCTGTACAGAGCCAGAATAAGCGACATGATAATTGTTACAGACAGGGATAAAAATACCGTCAGATAACCTTTAGTTCGTGATAACACGTGTATCTTCCCTGATAGCCTTAAAGACATCTTCAACAATTCCGGCAATCTGCTGTTTGAAAACAATTACAAGTCCGATAAGTACCACGATAATGAGAATTACTTCAACTGTTCCCATTCCCGACTCATCGCTCCAAAACTTGCGAATTTCCTCCTGAATCCTGTTCTTAATCCTGTTTGTGTAAATCATTAAATTATTCATTTTTTCCTCCGTTTGTTTTTTGATTTTTTAAAAAGAAAGATATGCAGGTATCATAATGATCACCATTACGATGACCAACATCATTATCATGGGAAGAAGAAGTTTGGTTCCCGCCTCTTCTCCCAGTTTCCTGACTCTGTCCATTTTTTCTTCAAATGCTTTTTGAGATTCTTCCTGCAAGATTGTCAACATCTCGCTGTTTCCTTTTCTCAGATTCTGCGAAAGCAGCGTACCAAGTCTTGTGTACTGCCTGTTTTGACATCTAAGCCCGAAGTTCTCATAGACAAGTGCTTCGGAAACACCGCTTGAAAGCTCTCGTACAGCAACCTGAATCTCCTCGTAAACATACCTCTTTCCTGCACCTGTACTACTTTTTTTCATATAATCCCGGGCAAGCTTTTCGAAAATATTTCTCATAGTCATTCCCGCGCCCAGATAAAGAACCAGCTGCGAAACAAGCTGCGGATAATCATTGAGCATCTGAACTTCTCTGTTCTCTATTCCCTTTTTAAGCTCCTTATCTTTCAAAACATAAGACGCAGCTCCGCCGATAAGCGTTATAACAAGGATTACAAGACTGTTGTCTTCAATCTTTTCTTTCCACGTTATTGCTTCATCGTTATAACTTTGCGGCAGCTCCACATACTCACTGTTCACTGAATTTTCTTCCGCTTTCTTCAAAAGTTTTTTCAACTCTGACCTGATCTTTTCGTCAGGCGTCATATCCCTTCTGAAAAGCCGCACAGGAAGCTGCTGTTCCCATATCTTTCCGTTGTATTTAAAATCTGCGGTAAGATTTACTATCGTCCCCTCCTTGGGGATATTATCCTCTTCCAGTCGCCCGTCAAAGTGAATAACTTCGTAGTTATCAATATGCCAATCGATAAGAAACGGATACCCTTCAAGCTTGTCCACCAGATTAAGGTTATTGGTAACATGATCAAAAGATTCATTATCTCCAAGAACCGTATTCAAAAGAGCCTCACAGGCTTCATCGAACATCTCATCCGCTTCGCTTTCCGTATACAGACGCTCACCTACAAGAATCTCCGCATCTCCTATCTCATTGCCTTCCGTGTCGCTGGCGATGAGCTTTGCGGTAAACTCTCCCTCTCCGTAATCTTTTCTTATAAGCTTCTGAGTTTTGTTTACGTCCGTCCCCATCATGTTACTAAGGTACATAAGGGCAGAAAGTATACTTCCCGCAACCGCCATGATAAGAACGATCCCAATCTTTCGGATGTAATATTCAGTCTCCGCCTTTTCAACATTTTTTCTGTTGCCCAGCGTCCTTAAATATCCTCTGACTTTCTCCCCCGAAGAAAATCTATCTTTGAACTTAAATTTTTTGAAAATATAGAGCGCAATTTTCAGAAACTCACGACTTAATCCCGTCTCTTCCATATCAGAAGGAAGCTCGAGTTTTCGCGCCAAGATCCATAAGACGAATATCCCCAAAGGGAATATCAAATACAGAAACAACATATTAAACTACCTTTTTTGTTATACAGTGATATTTACTATCTTTTGAGATAACAGATACGCCGCAAAATATACGAGCATACAGATCGTCATCAGAACAACTCCCATGACATTGTGATATAACGGTGCAAAAAACCCGTTACTGGTGATACTTATATAGAAAATTATAAAGAACGGAACAAAATTCATTATCCCCGCTTCAAGACGCTTTGAACTTATAAGTACATCAATTTCTTTTTCTACATCTATTTTTCTTGATATTACAGATATTGTTCTCCCTATAATATCAGTCATATTTCCGCCGCTTCTTTTTGCAACCGCAAAGACTTCCGCAAACTCCTCTATGTCAGCGTTTCCGCTCTCTTTACCAAGTCTTCCCATAAGCTTTTCAAGAGGAATATTGTTGTTAAGCCCCTTGTATATTCGCTTAAGTTCCTTGCAGATAGGGCTCTTTTTTCCATACAGAAGTTCCATATCCCTACCGGATTCGCGAAATGCATTCTCAATGGAATATCCCGCTTTAAGACTGGTGAGGACTGACGCTATGGCGTCTCTGAACTGAATCCCCAAAACTCTTATTCTGCGCCTTTTTTCCATTTTCTTCTGAAAAATAAACCATGGGATCACAAGCGGTAACAAGAGCGTGACCGCTATCCACGAATCATAGAACAGTCTCCCAAAGAGAACCGCTATCCCCGCTCCCTGAACAAGTATCGGAAGATCCCTAACAGTCGGTCGGAAGTTTGATACCTGCAGAAAGAAGTTTTTCATTGTTTGAAATATCACCGACTTTCCTCCATTCCCCGGCTATCCTGCCGTCTTTATCCGTTCCTGTCTCCTCGAATCTAAAGAGTGTATTTGTCTTGATCTTCCCCGTAACAGGATCGGGTTCTTTTATAAGCTCGCATATTTCAAGAACTTTTCTCGATCTGTCCCTCAGCCTTCCCAAATGAACCACAATGTCTATCCCGGATGCAATCTGACCTCTGATAGCCGAAAGAGGAATATCCATTCCCATAAGAACCATCGTCTCAATTCTTGAGAGCATATCTGCTGCGCTATTGGCATGCCCCGTCGACATAGCCATATGTCCGGTATTCATAGCCTGAAGCATATCTACACATTCACTTCCTCTAACCTCACCGACTATTATCCAATCGGGACGCATTCGAAGTGAAGATTTTATCAGGTCTCTTATCGTGATTTCCTTGCAACCTTCCACATTTGCGTTTCTGGCTTCAAGCCTTACAAGATTCGGCACCTCCCTGATCTGTAGTTCAGCGTTGTCTTCAACCGTTATTACTCTCAGATCCTTTGGAATATAATTTGAAAGAGCATTTAAAAACGTTGTCTTTCCCGAACCTGTTCCACCGGAAATAAAAATGTTGTACCCCGCTTTCACGAGAAGCGCCAGATAATCTCTTATATAAGGCGTAAGAGCTCCAAACTCAATGAGATTATCCATAGTCATGGGATTTTCAGGGAATCTCCTGATTGTGATAATCGGGCCGTTTAAAGCCACGGGGCTAAGAACAATATTAACTCTCGATCCGTTAGATAATCGCGCATCAACTATCGGCGATGACTCATTTACAACTCTGTTACACGATGCAACTATTTGTTGAACAATGTCCTCCAGTTTTTCCTTGGACTCAAACCCAAGCTCCTGTCTGGAAATACGTCCGTTCCTTTCGGTAAAGATATTGTCGACACCGTTTATCATTATCTCCGTGACTCCCGGATCATCTACAAGTTCCTGCAAAACATCAAGTTTCCTGATTGAATGAAATATCTGAAGCCTCAGATTTTTCCTTGCCTCCATCGATATCGCAAGCCCTCGCATTCTACAGGAAAGCTCTCTGTCTATAAGCTCAAGCATTTCCTCATCGGAAATATCTTTGGAAAAATCAAGTGACTGAAGAACTTTGGTCTTTATTTCTTTTTTCAATTCTTCCGTATTACTCACTTATAATTCCCTCTCGAACAAGCATATTGCTTGCATAGGCCGACAATTCATCATAAGAACCTTCATCGGGCAAAAGACACCTCACCGTGTTGGCAAGTATATCATCATAGCCGTTCTGACTGAGAACTTTTGTGTACTGCGTGATCTTATAGCTTTCCGTTCTGCTTTCACCCACAATAGTAAAGACTCTGTCGCAAGCTCTTAAGATATCACACAGACCATCAGGAAATTCTGACAGATCAAGAACAATATACTCATAACCCGCTGTTTCGGATAACAGTTTTGACAGCGATAGTATTCTTTCAAAGGTTATTTCCTTTATCTGCGATGCAGTCTTGGCGGGTGGTATGAAATCAAATCCTCTTGCCGCTCTCTTGATCCTCTCAAGATAAACAGAAAACTTTGCTTCCTCACACTCCGCATAATAAAGAAGATCTGTTATATCTTCTTCCGCATCATGTCCCATTATCTCAGTGACCATGGAAAAACTGTCAAAATTAAGGAGCATTGTCTTTCCATGCTTTGCAAGTTCTTCGCAGATTTTTACGGCAAGAGCTGTCTGTCCACACCTTGAAAGCGGTGAAAAGAGTCCGAGAAGTTTCACCTTCCCGGCTCCTTTCTCTGCATCAAGGTTCCCGATTCCCTCGGGAATCTTTACACAGAAGTCCAATATGCCGTCTATTATTCTTCCCGCAGGAAGGTACTTGCTCATATGGATAACATTTTTTTCTTCTTCCTGCCCTACGTTCTCATTCACATAGGAGCCCGCTTCATCAAGCACAAGAACATTTCGCATTTCTCTCATCATGCCTTTGTCTGAAAGTGACGCGTAAACACTCTGTGAGAGAACAGTAAGCGCAGGAATCTTTTTCTCTGCAAACTCTTTAAAAATCTCTGCGTCGGTGAATGAACATATTTCAAAAGACAGATTGAGATGATCTCTTAAGTATTCATCAAGTCTTCTGCAATAATCTCTTTCAGTATCGCAGATCGCAAGTAACGGTCTGTTCATACAACCACACCTCCCAAGGTGAAAATCGCACTTACGAGAACCGGTACTGCAAAGTGAATGGTCTTTTTCTTATTTCTTTTAAACAAGAGAATTGACAAAGAGATCAGACCGGCCACAAGAAAAGCCGTTATGATACAGGACATTGCATCCTGATAAGAAAGAAAAGATGCTGCCGACATGAAGAGTTTTACATCTCCCGCAGCAATTCCTCTAAGAAGATAGATTGGAAGCAATATTACAAGAGTAATTCCTATCGCTGTCAGGGAAGAAACAAGTCTGTCCTGCCCGATCAGCGCGGATTCCGTAATACCTGCGATCATTCCCGGTATTACCCAGAGATTATAGATCTTATCTCTGAAGAGATCCGTGAACACTGCTCCCGTTAAGAACAATATCAAAATCACGTAAATCGAATTTTCTCCTTTCGTTTTTTCGAGCTCGCGATTTAAGAATTTATCACTTGGCTTATTGTTTGTAAATAGGTGAATTTTAAATCGTCATTTTGCACAATTAATATTTTTTCCAAAATTCAATGAAATAAAATTTTATCCGCGCTCCCGCATCAGAAGAGCATTGTAGTAATTATAGCAGTCTAACTCCGCCAATTTCTTGACGCTTTTGCGTTGCTAGGTAATCGTACTTTCAAAAAGGCTATGCAAAAATTTAAACGTCTTAAGATTTCCTTAAGCCCTCCTATTTTCAGTTATCTATATCTCCATTACTTTATATTCACTATATTAAACAGCATAATGTTTTATTTTTTGTCAATTTTAATTATATTCTCACAAAAAATTATATGATAAACTTCCCCTGATAGTCTTTATTAGCATTCGCTAACCCCCATGCACCGCACCACAAACCAGAGAGGAGTTACAGGTATGAAAAACAAGTTTTTAACCGTAACATTTTCCGCTATTCTTGCAGTTTCACTGATAGGTTGCGGAAAAAAGATTGAAGAATCATCCGTTTCAATTGAGGACAATGGTGTAGCTATGGCTGATGGCGCATCTGACACAATCACAGCCAAAGGATCTTTTGTAAAGATGAACATCCCCTACGGGGATTTCTTCGCAGCAGAGTTTGAAGGTGGAGACAGTGTTGACACCGTTTCAAGCGCAACTTTAAAAAAAGCCTCAAATGATAAGCTTGCGGGAGGTACTTATCATCTTGAAGACAACAGCAAAATTCTCGGTGTAAGCTTCCCTGTTTTTATTCCTGACGGAGTAAAAATTGATGAAAATCTGAAAGTTGATGATGAAACTGCTTTATATTCCGCAGCAGATTATTCCTACACAGCGCTTTCAGAAACTCCCGTCAATTATAAAGTTCTTGATATTGATGATTCCGGAAAATATTCATTTGGCAAAACTGTCGGAGACAGCGAAGATTTCCCCGCAGACGATGCATGTATAAATACTGCCACATTCTGGGGAGATTATGAGATAGACCTCGATGAATCCCTTTCGGAAAAAACTGTATTCGCCGCAACAATCCACACAACAGACGGCAAAACCTATGGTATGCGTTCTCTTGAAAATGTTTGGAGAGGTTTTGAGATAGCTTTTGCAACGACAGAAGCATATAAAGAGCCTCACGGCAATATTGTTTCATATCTTCCCTATGCCGATCTTCCCGGAAAAACAATTGATGAAATAACCTTGTACACAACAGAAGGAGTAAAAAAATCCAAGGTAAATCTTTATCTTCCTCTGAAATTTGAAAATACAATCACTATCGAAGATGCAGCCGTTGCTGACAAGAAGACAACTGTTAAGCTTGAAGGATTCCCTGATGATTACGGCCTTTCTTATGCCGTAGAAGGTGACAGTAACGATATCACAAGCGACGGTACAACTATCACATGGACAGATGCTCTTGCAGGCAAATACACTCTTTATGTCATCGACAGTTCAAGTGTTTATGCACCTTACACTGCTGATTTTATTCTTTCTACAGATAAGGCCGTTGCTACCGCAAAAGATGATTGTATCGAAAAAACAAGCGACGCAACAGATGAAGAGTTCGCAGCATATATTAAAAATATCTCGAGCTATGAAGTTAACGGTAATGAAGTATCAGGCTCAGGATACCACGGTTCCAAGATCATCAAAGAAGACGGCTCTGTAGATAAAACTCTTTCGAATGTATTTGACAAAGTAGGAACCTACAAGGTTGTTATCAAATCATCAGGTTATCCCGATGTATCGCTTGACGTAAACATTACAGAAGTTGCACCTGCCGAATAAGAAAGGAACAATATACCATGGTTTTTATTTTGTCTCTTTTAACGGCTATATTGTTCGTCCTTTTGTTTGAGAAACCGCTTAAAAGAAATCCGATACCGTTTTACGTGGTATCAGCTTTAATATCTGTTGCAATAATAATCCTGCAATTGCAGAATGTGTCTTTTGGCGGTTATGTGGGAAAGTATCTGTATCCGATGCTAAGTAATGCAGGTCTTGGTGCAGCTTTTTTCGTATTGGTAATGTACGCCGCGACTTTTGAAAACGGCTCCTATCCTGCAAAACTTCTCATTCCCATAAGGGGACAATTATCAATCATAGCTTCCATACTGACTTTAGCGCATGTTTTTTCTTTTTCAACATTACTGTCACCAAAATTATCTTTGGTCTATATCTTGTCAGCCGTCATGGTCATTATAATGATACCTTTATTTATCACTTCATTTATAAAGATCAGGCGCAGGATGCATCCAAAGACTTGGAAATCTTTACAGCGCTTTGCTTATGCTTTTTATTTACTTATCTACTTACATATTTTGTTCTTGTATATTCGCAGGGCAATGCATGGAGATTCAAGGTCAGCGCAGAATATTGCTGTTTACTCCGTTGTCTTTTTATGGTACTTTATCTGCCGCCCGATAAAGGCATACAGTACAAAGCACAAAGATTTTAACCTTAACAGATTCAGATACATATCATTGGTTCCTATTGCCCTGCTTTCTTTTGGTATTTACGGATATATGCAAAATACTGCAGCCGCTCCGGAGCAGATCGCTGAAACAGAAAACACAAGCACAGAGGCTTCTTCAACGATCACTGACGGAATATACAGCGCCACATGCTTTGGATACGCAGGCGATATTACCGTAGAAATCAAAGTAGAAAACGAAGAAGTCGTTGATATAACTCTTCCCGATTACGGAGATGAGCCGGATTACAAGCATTTCTCCGAAGATGTAGTGAAGCAGCTAAAGCAAGATCCTCTTGCAGATGTAGATGCTGTCAGCGAAGCTACTTTCTCAACCAAAGCCGTCATAGAAGCATACAATGATGCGCTTAAACAAGCAGGAATTATTAAATGAAGTTTCGCTCTCGCATTCGCTCGTCGGAACTAAGTAGTACACTACAGTTCGACAGGACCGAACCAAGTGATTACTAAAAAAAGTGAAAGGTACGTTGAATTCCGTACCTTTCACTTTTTTATTATTCTTATGCCATATAACCGCGATTTCCACATGCCATTGCCATGTCTTCATTCAAGCTGTATCTTCCGTATGTGAGGCCTGCATAAACTTTCTGTGTATTTCCCATCATCGGATCGCTGTTATCGTATTTCTCGATTTCAGCATAAGCATCTCTAAGTGCTTTGATGTTCTGCTGAACTCTCCATATCTTATGGCTGCTGTATGTCACTCCCGCCATCATCAGTTCTTTTTTAAAGAAAATGTATAATGCGTGAAGATTCTTGGCAAGCTCATAGCGAAGATCGAGAGATCTCAAAAGTTCGTCGATGCAGTTCTGCGCGTATCCAAGATTCTTTTCCGCATCGGCTTTTTTCCCTATTCCTATATCATCGATCGCATCATTTAAATATTCGATAACCATCTCATACAAAATTGTTATGAGTTGAGTTTTGTTTGCCTGTGATATCTTAAGAGTAAATTCCTGCTTTTTTTCCTGTGTCATATTTCACGTATAATCCAATCATGTTAGAAAAGTGATTGGATTCTTCCTTTCTCCCAGGTTCTCTGGGCTACTTCTAATCCTTTTCTGATATATTTATCTAGGCACTGTGGATCTGTTTCTATATTATTACAGCTTTGACTGGT
>JAGAAO010000082.1 GCA_017615275.1 Butyrivibrio sp. | reverse complement strand
TGTAGTAGTAAAAGAAAACGAGACTTTGGATAGCGCATTGCGTCGCTTTAAGAGAAGTTGTGCGAAGGCTGGAATCCAGCAGGAAATTCGTAAGAGAGAACACTACGAAAAGCCTAGCGTTAGACGCAAGAAGAAGTCTGAGGCAGCAAGAAAGCGCAAATATAACTAATTTAAATGTGAAAAAATCCTTGGATTTAAAACCGAGGATTTTTTTTATATCATAGGAAATTTTCTCCAATAAAAATAGTTATGCTATAATGTACGTTGTTACATAAAAGATTCGAGAGTATATATATGATTATCTATTATTGTGCGGCGGCAATAACTTTGCTTATAATAATATGCGTGGCTGTAATCTATCACGACACGCATAATTTTGTTGTTCGAAGCTACGACCTGGAATCAGATAAGATAAAGGGCGATATGACCTTTGTTCTTTTGTCGGATCTCCACGGATACAAGTTTGGTAAGAATAATGAGAAGCTGGTAGATGCGATCACCGCTATAAATCCCGATGCAATATTATGCGCCGGAGATCTCTTTACCGCTGATAAACATGAGAGGCCCATAAAGTTCGAACCGGGGTTCGAGCTGGCAAGCAGGCTTTCAGAGAAATTCCCCTTTTATTACGGAAACGGAAATCATGAGTACAGACTTAAGATCTGGACTTCTGCCTATGGGAATTTTTATGACCGATATAAGAGCAGGCTTAAGAAATACGGAGTTGTTTTTCTTGAGAACGAGTCTGTTGAGATTAAGGATAAGAATATCAGGATAACAGGTCTTGATCTCAATATGGATTACTATCGCAAGGTGGTAAAAAAAGAGATGGAACCGGGATTTCTTAACAGGACGCTGGGCGGAAGTTCCAAGAAAGAGTTTCAGATTCTCATAGCGCACAATCCTCAATATTTCAAGGAGTACGCGCAGTGGGGAGCGGATCTTACGGTGTCGGGACATGTTCACGGAGGAATAGTCAGGATTCCGGGTATCGGAGGTGTTATTTCTCCTTCGATTTCTCTTTTCCCTAAATATGACGGAGGTCATTTTGAGATCGACAAGAAACATCTTGTTCTGAGCAGAGGGCTTGGAACACATACAATTCAGGTAAGAATGTTCAATCCCTGTGAAGTAGATGTGATTAGGATACATGAGGCGAAATAATGTCACTGGAAATTAAACTGCAGGTCTTTGAAGGTCCGCTTGATCTTCTTATGCACCTGATCGACAAAAACCAAATAGATATCTATGACATCCCGATCGTTACGATAACGGAGCAGTACATGGAGTACATAAACGCTATGCAGAGGGATGATATGGAGGTCACCAGCGAGTTCCTTGTTATGGCGGCGACACTTATAGATATCAAGTGTAAGATGCTTCTTCCGAAAGAAGTCAACGAAGATGGAGAGGAAGAGGATCCGAGAGCAGAACTTGTTGAGAAACTCCTTGAGTACAAGATGTACAAGTTTATGGCTGATGAACTCAAAGACAGACAGAATGAAGCGGGGCTTCAGTGGTACAGGACCAAGAACATTCCGAAGGAAGTCCGCGAGTATGAGGCTCCCATCGATTTTGAGAATCTCATCGGAGATGCCACACTTTCAAAGCTCAACGAGATTTTCCAGGAACTCCTGAAGAGACAGGAAGACAAGGTCGATCCCATCAGAAGTAAGTTCGGAAATATCCAGAAGGAAGAGATCGATATGGACGCCAAGACACTCTATATCAAGGCGTACATAAGAGAGCACAAGAGATTCAGCTTCAGACAACTTCTCGAGAAACAGTGCAGCAAGACGGAGATAATAGTGACGTTCCTTGTTATGCTCGAAGAGATGAAGCTTGGAGAAATAGAGATAGAGCAGGACGAGACGTTCGGCGATATAATGATCACATCAAGAAAGGCAAGTTGATAGCATGACATGTAAAGAAGGCGCAGCGATCATAGAGGCAATTCTTTTTACAATGGGTGATTCCGTTGAAATAAACGCGTTGGCGAAAGCTATGGAAGTTGGCGTAAGAGAGGTAAGAGATCACATAGATTACCTCAAGGCAAAATATGAGAACGAAGACAGCGGTATCGGTTTGATCGAGATCGGAAATGCGGTGCAGCTCTGTACCAAGAAAGAGATGTACGAGTACCTTGTAAAAATAGCAAAGACTCCCAAGAAAGCGGTTCTCACCGATTCACTTATGGAGACGCTTTCCATCATTGCATACAAGCAGCCTATAACAAGGCTTGAAGTTGAGAAGATAAGAGGAGTGAACAGCGACCATGCCGTAAACAGGCTTGTTGAGTTCGGACTTGTTCAGGAACTCGGAAGACTGGATGCGCCGGGAAGACCGCTTCTTTTCGGAACAACAGAGGAGTTCTTAAGAAGCTTTGGCGTTAAGTCGCTTGACGAACTGCCTACGGTCGGAACGGTTCAGGTCGAAGAGTTCAAAGCTCAGGCAGAGCAGGAAGTAAATGTAAAACTTGATATTTAAATTGTTGGGAAAAAGGCAGAAAAAATATGCTTTTTTCCTTTTTTTTGAATTTCTTTTTTGTTATACTATATTCTGACTTAAGTTGCGTTCATTTTTATTTCAGATGATTAACATAACTTAAATATATTTACGGAGGTTAAAGAAAATGAGTAGTTCTTCACAAGCGAGTCAAAGAATCGTCTCTTTGCTCGACGAAAACAGTTTCGTTGAAATTGGTGCTCTTGTGACAGCCAGAAACACAGATTTCAATCTGAAACAGGAAGAAACACCATCAGACGGTGTTGTTACCGGTTATGGTGTTATAGACGGTAATCTGGTATATGTGTACAGCCAGGATGCGTCAGTACTTGGCGGATCCATCGGTGAGATGCATGCCAAGAAGATCGTTCGCCTGTATGATCTGGCAATTAAAACGGGATCACCCGTAATCGGACTTATCGATTCAGCAGGACTTCGTCTGCAGGAGGCAACAGATGCGCTCAACGCATTTGGAGAGATTTATCTTAAGCAGGTGGAGGCTTCAGGTGTTGTTCCTCAGATCACAGCTATCTTCGGATCATGCGGTGGTGGACTTGCACTTATCCCTTCAATCACAGATTTCACATTTATGGAGTCAGAGAAGGCTAAGCTTTTTGTAAATTCACCCAATGCTCTTGAGGGCAATTATAAAGAGAAGTGTGATACTTCAAGTGCTAAGTGGCAGAGTGCTGAGGTTGGCAACGTTGATGTTGTTGCTGATGAGGCTACTGTTTATGCACAGATCAGAGAGCTTGTATCTCTTCTTCCTTCAAACAACGAGGACGGAGATTCATATAAGGAGTGCTCAGACGATCTCAACAGAGCATGCGAGAATCTTGACGGAGCAATCGAAGATCCCGCTGTTATTGCAGGACAGATCGCTGACAACGGTCTTTTCTTTGAGACAAAGAGAGACTATGCAAAAGAGATGGTTACAGGTTTCATAAGACTTAACGGTGCAACCGTTGGACTTGTTGGAAACCGTACAGCTATATATGACGAGAACGGAAAGGCTGCTGAGAAGTTTGAAGACAAGCTTACAGCACATGCATGTGAGAAGGCTGCAGATTTCATCAATTTCTGTGATGCATTCGATCTTCCTGTTCTTACAATTACAAATGCAACAGGATTCGGTTCATCAAAGTGCGACGAGAAGCATGTAGCAAAGGCTGCAGGAAAGCTTGTTTACGCTCTCGGAAATGCTACAGTTCCTAAGGTTAACCTTATTACAGGTAAGGCATTCGGAAGCGCATATGTGATCATGAATTCCAAGGCACTTGGCGCAGATATCACTATCAGCTGGCCCAACGCACAGATCGGAACAATGGATGCCGGACTTGCTGCAAAGATTATTTGCGACGGAAAGGATGCAGATACTGTTTCAAAGGCTGCGGCTGATTATGCACAGCTTCAGAACAATGTTAAGAGTGCTGCTGCGAGAGGATATGTGGATGAGATCATCGAGGCTGCTGACACAAGAAAATATGTGATCGGTGCATTTGAGATGCTTTTCACAAAGAGAGATGAACGTCCTGCCAAGAAGCACGGTACAGTATAATGAAGGGAGCGCTCAAAATGAAACGTAAATTTTTGATTTTGGGAGTGATGCTCAGTTGCCTTCTTGGACTCAGCGCTTGCGGTGCATCTAACGAGGATACGGTTGAAAACAGTTACAGATACCCTGAAAAGATATTCAATCAGAACGCGTTGGAAAAGCAAGCCGTAAAGATTGAAGACCAAATATTTGAGTATTGGTTTGCTGAAGGAGTAACTCCCGAAAACTTTGATGAGAGACAGTTCATGTTTCTCGCAATGGATTTTGACGCAGAAATGAGTTCGATAGATCGAGTTGACGAAGAATATTACAATGCAGTCAAATCCGGATATACAAGTTGGTACAATTCACTTGAGGAGTTGGGATTTACCAATACAGACAGCCTTGCTGAGGAGATCAGCGTTGTGGATGTAAAGTATTACTTTAATGATGACGATGTTCTTGTGCTTGACGTAACATTGAAGGGAACAAAGCATGAGGCACTCATGCAGATTTACCTCAACAATGATTTCAGAATTCGTGACATGGGTGTTACTGTAGATAAGACTCTTGGCGAGAAGCTTACAAACGCCGGACTTAACACACTCCTTGGTATGGGAATGGCATTTGCGATTCTTATAGCTATTTCTATCATCATCAGCTTCTTCCCTGTTTTCTTCGGAGATAAGAAGAAAAAGAAAGAGAGCGACAAGGATATTGCGACAAAGGCAATGGATAACACGATCAATCAAATCGCAGAGCAGGAAGATCTTTCAGGAGATTCAGAACTCGTTGCTGTTATCGCTGCTGCAATAGCCGCATATGAAGGAAGCGGAAGCACAGATGGATTCCGTGTAAGATCGATCAGAAAAGTAAACAATGTTTGGAAAAAATTCTAATAATGACATCGGGTACACGGATATGAGATCTGTGTCGGATGAAAGGAGAAACAATGAAAAACTATACAATAACCGTAAACGGAAACGTATATGATGTAACAGTAGAAGAGGGTGCAGGAAATGGAGCAGCTCCTGCAGTTGCAAGCGCACCCAAGGCACCTGTAGCACCTGTTAAGAAGGCAAGTGCAGGCGCAGGATCTGTAAAGGTTGAGGCAGGTGCTGCCGGAAAAGTTCTTAATATCAATGCAAGCGTAGGACAGGCTGTAAAGAAGGGCGATACAATCATCACTCTTGAGTCTATGAAGATGGAGATCCCTATGGTAGCTCCTTCAGACGGAACAGTTGCAAGTATCGATGTTGCTGCAGGTGATTCAGTAGAGGCAGGAGCTGTTCTTGCAACTCTCAACTGATTCAGAGAAAAGTATTATTATACAGAAATGAGGATAAAAAATGGATTACATAGTTAAGACATTATCTAATCTCTGGGATCAAACTGCATTTACTTCAATGTCTATCGGTAACTATGTTATGGTTGTCGTTGCATTGGTATTCTTGTATCTTGCGATTGCCAAGGGATTTGAGCCATTACTTTTGGTTCCGATTTCGTTTGGTATGCTTCTTGTAAATATCTATCCTGCAATTATGGCAGAGCCGGTTGGCGATACCGCAGGTGGATTGTTGCATTATTTCTACATCCTTGATGAGTGGGCAATTCTTCCTTCTCTCATATTCATGGGTGTAGGTGCTATGACGGATTTCGGACCGCTTATTGCGAACCCCATAAGCTTCCTTATGGGTGCGGCTGCACAGTTCGGTATTTTTGCAGCTTACTTTATTGCTATTGCACTTGGTTTCAACGATCAGGCTGCAGCAGCTATTTCAATCATCGGTGGAGCAGACGGCCCTACTTCAATTTTCCTGGCTTCTAAGCTTCATCAGACAGCAATTTTAGGACCTATCGCGGTTGCGGCATATTCTTATATGTCACTGGTTCCCATGATCCAGCCGCCTATTATGAAACTTCTTACAACACAGAAAGAAAGAACAATCAAGATGCAGCAGCTCAGAGAAGTTACTAAGCTTGAGAAGATTCTTTTCCCTGTAATCGTTACAATCGTTGTAAGTATGATTCTTCCCACAACAGCACCTCTTATCGGAATGTTGATGCTTGGAAACTTATTCAGAGAGTCAGGCGTTGTTCGCCAGCTCCAGGAGACAGCTTCAAATGCTCTTATGTATATTGTAGTTATTCTTCTCGGAACTTCTGTTGGTGCTACAACAAGTGCTGAGGCTTTCCTTAACTGGACAACAATCAAGATCGTTGTACTCGGTCTTTGTGCATTTGCCATAGGAACTGCGGCAGGTTGCTTGCTTGGTAAGCTATTGTGCTTTATCACAAAGGGCAAGATCAATCCGCTTATCGGTTCAGCCGGTGTTTCAGCCGTACCGATGGCAGCACGTGTATCACAGAAAGTTGGTGCAGAATACGATCCTTCCAACTTCCTGCTTATGCATGCAATGGGACCTAACGTTGCCGGTGTTATCGGTACAGCGGTAGTTGCAGGTACATTCATGGCAGTATTTGGAGTATAAATCACAGAAAGGGTGAAAATAGATATGGCAGATATTGAAAAGAAACCAATTCGTATCAATGAGACTGTTCTGCGTGATGCTCATCAGTCACTTATCGCAACAAGAATGCCCACAGAGGTTATGTTGCCTATCATCGATACAATGGATCAGGTTGGATATAACGCAGTAGAGTGCTGGGGCGGTGCAACATTTGATGCTTGCATGAGATTCCTTAAGGAAGATCCTTGGGAGAGACTTCGTAAGCTCAGAGCAGGATTCAAGAATACAAAGCTTCAGATGCTCCTTCGTGGACAGAACATCCTCGGATACAAGCACTATCCCGATGATGTTGTAGATTACTTCGTACAGAAGTCAATCGCAAACGGTATTGATATAATCAGAATTTTCGACTGTCTTAATGACCTCAGAAACCTTGAGGCTTCTGTTAAGGCATGTAAGAAAGAGGGCGGACACGCACAGATCGCTCTTGCATACACACTTGGTGATGCATATACAGAAGAATACTGGATGAATATCGCTAAGGATATCGAGTCTATGGGTGCAGATTCAATCTGTATCAAGGACATGGCAGGACTTCTTCTTCCTTATGAGGCTGAGAAGCTCGTTAAAGCTCTTAAGAGCGCTACAAAGCTTCCTATCGACCTCCATACACACTACACTTCAGGTGTTGCCAGCATGACATACATGAAGGCAGCTGAGGCCGGTGTTGATATCATCGACTGCGCAATTTCTCCTTTCGCACTCGGTACATCACAGCCTGCTACTGAGGTTATGGTAGAAGCATTCAAGGGACAGCCTTTTGAGACAGGTCTCGATCAGAAGCTTCTTGCTAAGATCGCTGATCACTTCAGACCTTACAGAGAGGAGTGCCTTGCAAGCGGACTTATGGATGCCAAGGTTCTTGGTGTTAACATCAAGACTCTTATGTATCAGGTTCCCGGCGGAATGCTTTCTAACATGGTTAGCCAGCTTAAAGAGCAGAACGCAAGCGACAAGTACGATACAGTGCTTGAGGAAATACCTCAGGTTCGTAAGGACTTCGGTGAGCCTCCGCTTGTTACACCTTCTTCACAGATCGTTGGAACTCAGGCCGTTATGAACGTTCTCATGGGTGAGAGATACAAGGTTGCTACAGATCAGACCAAGGATCTCCTTGCAGGTGAGTACGGAAAGACAATCAAGCCTTTCAACCCTGAAGTTCAGAAGAAGATCATCGGCGACAGAGAGGTTATCACATGCAGACCTGCAGATAAGCTCGAGCCCGGACTTGCTAAGTTTGAAGAGGATGTTAAGCAGTGGAAGCAGCAGGATGAAGACGTACTTTCATATGCACTCTTCCCTCAGGTTGCTACAGACTTCTTCAAGTATCGTATGGCACAGCAGACATCTGTTGATGTATCTGCAGCTGATACAAAGAACGGAGCATATCCTGTTTAATATTGTGAATAGTGAAGAGCTATCGGACAGATTGATGTCCGATAGCTCTTTTTCTTGAACAAAAAACGGTAAAACGGTTCAAAATATCCCGAAAAGTATTTACATGTGAAATTGAATTGTATAATATTTTTATGATAGGGTTTTTCCGTAATTGAACAGGAGGCATATTATGTCTAAAAAAGTCTTAACATTCTTACTTTCTGCAACGCTTTCTTTTAGTACGATTACAGGGTGCGGAGTTAGTAGCAGTGTGGAAGGAAATGTTTCTGCAACGGAAGCTGTCAGCGAAGATGAGCTTCCATCAGGAGATGTTAATCTCAGAGTTTGGGGATCAGAAGAAGATAGTGAACTCATAAATCAGATCATTTCAAGTTTCAAATCAGAATATTCATCACAAGCAAATTTTAATATTACATTCGAACCTCACAGTGAGTCCGAAGTAAAGGACAATATTCTTGACGATGTTCTTAATGCACCTGATGTATTTACTTTTGCGGACGATCAGTTACTTGCATTGATTGCTTCCGGCGTACTTAGAAAGGTTCCGAATGAATCTGAAATATCGGGAAGAAATCTTGCTGCATCAAGCGAAGCAGCTTCTTTTAACGGAGTGTTATATGCATATCCGCTTACGGCAGATAATGGATACTTCCTTTTCTATAACAGTAAGTATTTAAGTGAAGAAGATGTAAAGACCATGGACGGAATCCTGGCTGCTACTGAAGAAGCGGGCAAAAAGTTTTTTATGGAATTGACTTCGGGCTGGTACATGTATTCCTTTTTCGGCAATACAGATATGGAAATCGGTCTTAATGATGATGGAATATCTACATTCTGTAATTGGAATGCCAAATACACCAATATAAAAGGTGTAGATGTTGCGCAGGCGATGGTGAATATTGCCGGTAGCCCTGCTTTTGTCAGTGCGGGAAATGATGACTTTGGTATTGGCGCCGCAGACGGAACATTTATTGCTGGTGTCAGCGGAATATGGGATGAGAATGAGATTAAGGACGCATGGGGCAGCGATTATGCCGCAACAAAGCTTCCTACATATACGGTTGCGGGACAGCAGCTTCAAATGTCAAGCTATGCGGGATACAAGCTTGTCGGTGTTAATTCATATTCACCCAATGCTGCTTGGGCAAATAAGTTCGCGGATTGGATGACAAATGAAAAGAATCAGGCACTTAGATTTACGATGCGAGGTCAGGGACCTTCTAATATAAATGCATCATCTTCAGGTGATGTGAGTCAGTCGAAGGGACTTCAGGCTCTTCAGGAACAGTCTGAGTTTTCAAGCCTTCAGCGAGTTGGCGGAACGTTCTGGGATCCTTCAACAAACTTTGGAACAATCATATGCCAGGGTAATCCGGGCGGTAAAGATCTTCAGGTGCTGTTAAATGACATGGTTACAGCCATTACAGGTACAGAATCAACCGGTGATCGCGAAGGCGAGGAGGCTTCTTTGGAGGAAAATACTGATTCCGCAGGTGATGCCGCCGCGGAAGCAAGCTCAGAGGCAAGTGAGTAATAGGAGGATGGATCGATGAAGAAAAAAGCAAGTATACGTGTAATGATTATGGCTCCGGTCCTTCTGTTGGGCTTAGTTTCCATTTTTTCAAATGTAATGTCATTAACCAACCTTAAAAAGGTAAATAAGACAGCGTCAACAATTGCAGATGACTATATGGCTGCCATAAATCAACTGGACACCATTGGACAGACATCAAAAAACATCCATACATTGGCTCTGTCACATATTGTGGCGACTGATTTTGAGACAATGACTTCTGTAATTTCCGATATTGATGCAGAAGAGGCAGCGTTGGATCAGGCAATGTCCGATTACAACAAATATGTAACCGCTGACAGCGCAGCAAGTTATGATAAGATGCTGGCTGATTATCAGAGCCTGAGAGATGCAGTTAAGATTCTTCTGGCACAGAGTGCTGCTCAGAAGACTAAGGATGCTTACGGAACTGCCAATGGTCTTGTTGCGGACAGTTCAAAGCAGCTAAGCGCAGATATCAATGAAATTATCGAATCTTTTCGTACCGGTTCTGATGAGGCGAGACAAGACCTTAGCGCCAGCTATATGATAGCAAGGCTTTCCGGATTTGTTGTAATTGTTCTGAGTGTTCTTGCTGTAACCATTGCGCTTTATATTGTACTTAGACATGTAATAAGGCCTGTGATCAAAGCAGAAGCAGAGCTTAATGAGATTATCGATGGCATAAACAGGCGTGAAGGAGACCTCACGAAGCGTATCACGGTACAATCCAATGATGAGATCGGAGCGCTCAGCAGAGGTATAAATTCCTTTATTGAACATCTTCAGAAAATATTTATGACTATTACAAACAATTCATCGGCGATGGACAAGGTTGTAAGTGACGTTCTTGGAAGTGTTCAGGCGTCGAATAGCAGCGCAGCGGATCTTTCTGCACTTACAGAGGAACTTTCTGCGACTATGCAGGAGGTTGCCAGCAACGCCGGTGCCATCAATAAGAATACGGAAGCGGTAAGAGCTGAAGTTGCTGCAATGGCTGATAAGAGCCGTGAGATAAATGAATATTCAAAGATCATGAAAGAGCACGCCGATGTAATGGAACAGTCTGCCAGAACCAATATGGCAGAGACTAATGCCAAGGTTGAGGATATTCTTGCAGCACTGAATCAGGCTATAGCCGACAGTCAGAGTGTTGATCAGGTTAACTCACTTACCGATGAGATCATGAGTATTGCCAGTCAGACAAACCTCCTTTCTCTTAATGCTTCAATTGAGGCGGCCAGAGCAGGAGGAGCCGGAAAGGGATTTGCGGTTGTTGCGGGTGAGATCGGTGCACTTGCAGAAAATAGTAAGAGAACCGCGGGAAATATTCAGGAGATCAACTCTGTTGTTGTTAACGCAGCTCATAATCTTTCGAGCAGTGCAAATGATCTTGTTGATTATCTTCAGAATTCCATTTTGCCTGAATTTGCCAAGTTCGTTGATGACGGCGAAAAATATAAAGAAAATGCGAACTATATTGAAAGTGTTATGACTGATTTCTGCAATAAGACAGAAGGCTTTAAGTCGTCTTTCAATGATATAGCGACAGCTATTAACGGTATCACATCGTCTATAGAAGAAGGTTTCCGCGGCGTTTCGTCAGCGGCTGCGAGCACTCAGACGCTTGTATCCGATATGGATAATATTACAAAGCGTATGGATGAAAATAGCCGTATCGCAGGGGAACTTGATGAAGAGACTGCTGTTTTTTCAAAAATCTAACCATTACAATAAGGCTTCTTCCAAAAAACAGGAAGAAGCTTTATTTTTTTTGTCGGGAAATTAAGCGGGAAATTCTAAAGAAGTCATAGTTTTAACGCTTATTTAATGATTAATATGGTAAAATTAACGTATGAGTGAACATAGACGGCATAGAAAAAACAAAAAGTTAATAGATGCCGAAAAAAGACAAGGAGTGGAGCTGAGGAAAGATGATGTCGATCGTCAGCTTCTTGCTTTGGATGAAATTAATGGTTATAAGGTCAGACCCGGCATGTATAACATGTATGGGGCAACTATGCTTGCGAATGGAATAAACTTTACCATCTATTCCAACGGAGCAACGTCCATAACACTCCTTTTGTATCACAGAAATGAAAAAGAACCTTTTGTTAAGATTCCTTTCCCCGAAAGCTACAGAATAGGAAAGGTTTACTCGATGATTGTGTTCGGACTGGACATCGAGAACCTTGAATACTGCTATAGCGTTGACGGACCTTGGAATCCGAGTAAAGGGCTTCTTTTTGATAAGTCACATATATTGCTCGATCCTTTTGCGAAGGCGGTATCCGGACAGCGAATATGGGGTGAACACCTCATGGAAGGCAATACCTACAGAGCCAGAGTTGTCAGGGATAATTTTGAGTGGGACGATGTGACGAGCCTCGGAACCCCTATGTGCGATTCAATTATCTATGAAATGCATGTAAGGGGCTTTACAATGGATAAATCCTCCGGAGTAAGGTGCAGAGGAACCTTCGAGGGCATTACCGAGAAGGCAGATTATCTTGCGAAACTCGGTGTGACGGCAGTTGAGCTTATGCCTATATTTGAATTTGATGAGACAAGGGACAGGCGCGAGGTAAACGGAAAAACCCTTCTTGATTATTGGGGATACAATACCACAGCTTTTTTTGCCCCCAATACAAGTTATTCTCATCAGGCTGAGCACAACAAGGAAGGTGTTGAGCTCAAATACATGATAAAAGAGCTCAAAAAGAGAAATATAGAAGTTATTCTCGACGTTGTATTTAACCATACAGCTGAGGGAAACGAGAACGGACCCTTTATTTCTTTTAAGGGATTCGATAATAATATTTACTACTTACTTACACCTAACGGATTGTATTATAATTTCAGCGGATGCGGAAATACCATGAACTGTAATCATCCGATGGTTCAGGAATACATTGTTTCGTGCCTCAAGTACTGGGTTGAAGAGTACAGAGTAGACGGATTCAGGTTTGATCTTGCAAGTATTCTGGGGCGAGATCAGGACGGTTCACCTATGGACAGACCGCCTCTTATTCAGAGACTTGCCTACGATCCGATACTTGGAGATGTTAAGCTGATCGCCGAAGCGTGGGATGCGGGAGGAATGTATCAGGTAGGTAACTTCCCAGCCTGGAAGCGTTGGGCTGAGTGGAACGGCAAATACAGAGATGACATAAGGTCTTTCTTGAAAGGTGATATCTGGTCGGCACCCGAAGCGGTAAAGAGAATAACCGGTTCGATGGATCTGTACGGGGGCGCTTACCTTGGATATGAATCCTCGGTGAACTTTATAAACTGTCACGACGGATTTACACTTTATGACCTTTACGCATATAATAACAAGCATAACGAAGATAACGGCTGGAACAATACGGACGGGGCCAATGACAACAGAAGTTGGAACTGCGGCGCTGAAGGCGATACCGACGATCCCGAGATAAACGATCTCAGGTTCAGGATGATGAGAAACGCCATCACCGTACTTATGTGCAGCCGCGGAACTCCCATGATCTATGCGGGAGATGAGTTCGGTAATACACAGTTTGGCAATAACAATGCTTATTGTCAGGATAATGAAATTTCCTGGCTTGACTGGAGCCTTCTTGAAAAGAACAAGGTGTTTTACGGTTTCTACAGGAATATGATCCAGTTCAGGAGAAAGCATGCGGTGATAAGAAAGGACCTTGCAAGCGCCAAATGCGGATATCCAAACGTATCGGTGCATACCGAGAACCCCGACAACGGCAATATTACCAAGGATTCCAGAGTAGTATGTGTTCGTTTTTCGGGATATGATGAAAAGAAAGGGCATGATGACATTGTATATCTTGCAATAAACGCTTATTGGGAAGATATACAGATAATGCTTCCAAACCCTCCTGCCGGAGCGTTCTGGGCTCTTTGCGCAGATACCGGCGGCGATGAAGAGGGAAAGTATTACTACAACAGACCCAAGCCCCTTACATGGAGAAATAAAACTTTACAAGCAAGAAGTGTCAGCGTATTCATCGCTTCTTACGGAGTTGAATATGACAAATAACGATGGAAGTACTGAAAGCAATTTTATAGTGGGCGGGTATGAGTTTATGTCTGAACAGGATGCTCAGAAAGCTTCTCTGGATTTATCCAAGATAAATCTTTTGGAAGCGAGAGTTAAAGCGAGCAAGCCCGGAGACATAAAGGCTGTATACGAAAAAGCTATAGAGAACAAGATATTCAAATCCCCCGTGGGATGGCGTTATCTCATGGGACTTAGGGAAAAGCTTTATGAGAGCGGATATGTGGACGAGGATCTTATCCCGATCCCGATACCTGTCAGTTTGACCAGACGCTCGCCTTTTGAAAATCTGTCGGTCAAGCAGAGGATAAAACCTGAACCTAAGAACGAAAAAGGGGATTTTAAAAAGATTTTTTCGCTAATTTTGAATGTATTTTTGATAATAATTGTTATCGTGATGTTCTACATTGCTTCGACAAGCGACAGCGACAATATTATCAATTATAAGAGAAACGTCACAAATCGATATTCTGCGTGGGAACAGGATCTTACCGAGAGGGAGAAGGAAGTTCGAAAAAAAGAAAAAGAACTTGGCATAAAAAGTTCCGAGCAGTATTATGATGATGCAGAAAGTGACTAAGTTAGGAGGAAGCTCAAAGTGGAAGACTTAAAGATTTTGGTTGTTGATGACGAGAGTAGGATGAGAAAGCTCGTTAAAGACTTTTTGATAAAAGACGGTTATATCGTAATCGAAGCCGGCGACGGACAGCAGGCTTTGGATATTTTTTACGAGGATAAAGAAATCGCACTTATAATTCTTGATGTCATGATGCCTAACAGAGACGGCTGGGAAGTATGCAGAGAGATCAGGAAGAATTCAAAAGTTCCGATCATCATGCTTACAGCAAAGTCGGAAGAGCGCGACGAGCTCCTTGGATTTGAACTTGGTGTGGATGAGTACATATCAAAGCCTTTCAGCCCCAAGATCCTGGCAGCCAGAGTTTCTGCTATTTTACGAAGAGCCAATCTTGCAACAAATAACGAAGTAATGGAAGAGGGCGGAATTGTGATCAACAAGGTTGCGCATAGCGTTACGGTTGACGGCAAGGACGTTGAACTCAGTTACAAAGAATTCGAACTTTTATCTTTCTTTTTTGAAAACAAGGGAGTTGCTCTTTCGAGGGAAAAGATACTTAACAACGTGTGGAACTACGACTATTTCGGCGATGCACGTACGATAGATACTCATGTAAAAAAGCTCAGAGGTAAGCTTGGCAGTAAAGGTGACATGATTAAGACTATTTGGGGAATGGGATACAAGTTTGAAACCGACTAATACCGATAATGACAAAAACAAGAAGACACATTCCATAAGATTTGAGATCAGCGCGTCATTCCTTGCGACGATGATCCTTACTTTCGGATTGTGGTTCATAATAAACTTTTTCTTTATGGATGGATTCTATTTCCAGAAGAAAAAAGAGGTTATTATCACAGCGTACAATAAGATCGAGCTCGCCATAGCCGACAAAAATATCGAGTCGGACTCATTTGATTCGGAAATCCGCAATATCTGTGAGAGCTATAACATCGATATGTTGGTTTTGGATACTCATGAGAAGGCGATTAAGTCATCTACACGAAGCGGCTTTGATTTTCTCGCAGAGGCTCTGTGGGGAGATATAATGATGGATACCATGCCGAAAAATGACGGCGTGGAGCGCACTGTTATAGAGACCGGTGAAGTTAAGCCGGGCGAAAACTATACCATACTTATATATAATGATACGGTGACTCGTAGTAAATACCTTGATATTTGGGGACAGGTCGAAGACGGTTATATGATCTTTGTCCGTTCCACGCTGGCAGGTATTGAAGAGAACGTGTCAATTTCCAATACTTTTATGCTGTATGCGGGATTGGTTGCGGTATTTGTCGGCTCAATCCTTGTTCTTTATATATCCAAGAAATTCACAGATCCCATTAAAAAGCTGTATCTCATTTCCGATGAGATGAAGGAACTCAACTTTGAAGCTAAGTATGAGAACCGCAGCAGTTTTAACAACGAGATAGATATCCTCGGTCAGAATATGAATGAACTTTCGGAATCTCTCGAGGAAGCTATCAAAGAACTCAAGAACGCCAACGTGGCACTCAAGCACGATATCGCCAAAAAAGAAGAAATAGATGAGATGCGAAAAGAGTTCCTTTCCAACGTATCTCATGAGCTTAAGACCCCGATAGCTCTTATTCAGGGCTATGCAGAGGGACTTAAAGAGGGCGTAAACGACGACGAGGAGAGCAAGAATTTTTACTGCGAAGTCATCATGGATGAAGCTTCCAAGATGAATATCATGGTAAAAAAACTCCTTACTCTCAATCAGCTTGAATTTGGTAACGAAGGTGCCAACATGGAGCGTTTTGACATAGTCGAGATGGTAAAAAACTATGTCAGATCCGCGGAACTTTTGGCAAAACAAAAGGATGTTACTATAAAGTTTGGACGATATCATCCGATATTTGTATGGGGAGATGAATTCAGAATTGAAGAGGTCCTCCAGAATTATTACAGCAATGCGATAAATCACGTAAGCGGTGATAAGATTATAGAAATAAAGCTTGTTCATAAAGAGGGAAAGGTAAGAGTATCTGTTTTTAACACAGGTAAACCTATTCCTAAAGATAGCATCGACCACATATGGGATAAGTTCTACAAGGTCGATAAAGCCAGAACAAGAGAATACGGCGGAAGCGGAGTTGGCTTGTCCATAGTTAAAGCCATAATGGAGAGTATGCACCAGAATTACGGTGTTATAAACTACGCCAACGGTGTTGAGTTCTATTTTGAACTTGAAACAAAATGACAAAAGAGGATGACTTTATGCGTTTGAAGAAGTATTTTGGTTCGGCAATTTTAATCGGGGTGGTTCTGTCTTTGACCGGATGCGGAGAGCAGTTTCCTACGCTTACGGATGAAGAGTATAACCAGACTGTTGAGTACGCTGTGGGTCTTTTGATGAAATATTCAAAAAACGCTCAGGCGAAGCTCACATATGTTGATCCCGAGCTTGTAAAAAAAGAGCGTGAATTGGAAGCGGCAGCACTTGAAGAAGCTGATGAGCTTCAGCCGGTTCACTATGATAATTCAACTCAGAATGTATATACGGATGATACCGACGCCAAAGATGATAATGACAGTGCAAGCACTTCAGCTTCGGAAGATGTGCAGGATGTGTCGGATGCCGGCGGTGCAGATGCGAATACTGATGCGGATGTAAACGATGGGGCTGAATCTTCTGAAGGTGATACAAACGGAGGCTCTTCGGGCGGATTTGATCCTGATGCCATTACACTTTCTCATGATCAGACCGAAGAAATCATGGACGATATCTTTTTGTCATATCAGGGATACTCTGTTTCGAGCACATATCCCGAGAGCTCTAAGAGCTATGTTGTAAATGCAAATAAGGGCAAGAAACTTCTCGTGCTCAGATTCGACCTTTACAATGCGTCGGACTCCGCTAAAGAGGTAAATATGCTAAAGCTGGATCTTTTGTTCCAGATCATTCTAAATGGCAAGAATATAGGTTATTCTTCCGTGACATTCCTTCCAAACGACCTTTCGTCGTACATTGGAACGATTGATTCAAGGGCGCACGAAAGCCTTGCGGTACTCACACAGATAGATGAGAAGAACGCAGCGAACGTCGAGACACTGGGGCTTATCATAACCAGAAACGGCAAAGACCAGAAGGTTAATCTGAGGTAAGAATATTAAGTTGATTTAGAAAGCGTTTCCCAAAAGGGAAGCGCTTTTTTCATGCTATAATGGTTTGCGGAGTATGAAAAAGAGTGTGACGGGAGAATATTATGATCAGAATAGTTTCGGACAGTACAAGTGATCTTTCGAAGGAAATCATTGATAAGTACAGTATAGTCATTGTGCCTATGTATGTAAGGCTGGGAGAGAAAGAAAAGAAGGACGGAGTCGATATAACACCCGAAGAAATATACAAGTGGTCGGATTGTGTCGGCGAGACGCCCAAGACTGCGGCTCCTTCGGTGCAGGACTACATAAATGTTTTTAGTGCAAATAAGGACGATGAGTACATTGTTTTTACCATTTCGTCATCAATGTCTGCAAGCAACAATAACTGCAGACTGGCGGTGTCTGAGCTTGAGATGGAAGATAAGATCAAGGTTATAGATTCCGAGAATCTTTCTACGGGAATAGGACTTCAGGTTATGGAAGCTGTTGATCTTGTTGCGCAGGGAAAGAGCCTTGCTGAGATAGAGGAATATATCAATGAGATAAAAAAGAGAGTTCGGGCAAGCTTTGTTGTCGATACACTGAAATTCCTGTACAGAGGAGGCAGATGTTCGGGAATCGCCGCACTTGTGGGAGAAACACTAAAACTCCATCCCAAGATAACTGTGGTTGACGGTGCTATGAAACCTGCAAATAAATACAGGGGAAGTGCCAAAAAGTATATTTCAGACTATGTAAAAGACATGAAAGAAGAACTTTTGAAGGCAAAAAAGGATAGACTTTTTATCACGCATTCAGGTTGCGAAAAAGAAATTGTTGACACGGTAAGGGCATTTTTGGAAGATTTGGGCTATTTTGATGAAATAATAGAAACGAGAGCGGGCAGTGTCATCTCATCCCACTGTGGACCAGGTACTTTGGGCGTTCTGTTCATTTCAAACCCTTGAAAAATGACGGTTTTACAGATGTGATGTTCGCGAAATACAGACAGCATCGAAATTTTTTAAATTTTTTTCCAAAAATGTGTTGACGAGAGGTAATCTCGGTGATATAGTAATATTCGTTGCTGATGCAGACAAGAAACACTGCAAACGCAGTACTGGAGCGGGTTTGGAGCTCTTTGTACCTTGATAAATAAATAGTAATGCAACCCTGAAAAATTCCAAAAAGCAATGAGCAGGGCGAAAGATGAAATAAGCAGGTCGAGCAAGCTTGCTTGCGTAGAACTGATTGTTTCAGATTTCATTTTGCGAATGCAAAAGCTTGGGAAATACGAAGTAT
>JAGAAO010000007.1 GCA_017615275.1 Butyrivibrio sp. | reverse complement strand
TGTTTCCCAATACTTTCTTATATTATCTTTATACCATAACCAACTAATAAAAACAAGCAGAAGAATCGCTTCCCCTGCTTGTTTTATCATATTATAAAAACGCTCTTACGCACCAGCTGACACATATTTAATCTGACCTTCTCCACCTGACGAACGGCTAAGCTTCATAACTTCTTTCCATGTGTCGCGCATCTCACGGATAAGGCGGGTTGCATCTTCAAGTACTTCGGCATCTTTATGTATATTAGCTTCGACAAGTCTTCTGTATATCCAATCATATACTCTGTCAAAATCCTGTGCAACCGGATACTTAAAATCAAGTGTTGATCTAAATTCAGTAATAATGTTCTCAGCTTTAACTATATTAGTATGAGCTTTTGAAACATCCCCGTTTTCTATAGCTCCAAGTGCTATGTTACAGAACTTTATAGCACCGTCATAAAGCATAAGTGTAAGCTCTGCGGGTGATGCTGTGTTGATAGAGTTGCTTTTATATACATTTGCCATAGCTGCTGTCATTCTATACCTCTTTCCTCGCTTTGTGTACAAGCGATTGTACTCTTTCTTTTGCCCTACACAAAATATATCGGAGAGGAAGTGACTTTCCTTAACCACGCATCACAAATTTTCTATAATATTTCTAAACTGTATTCCCTTTGATGCCAATTCATATACATATTGGGACACTTCCGATAAAGCATCTTCTGTTAGTGACCCTATTACCTTGTAATCAATTTTACTCAAATTAAAATAATAAAGTTGATCACATTTCAAGAAGCCCCTCTGTCCATTTCCTCCATCTGCTTTTGTTATTATCTGATCTTCAGGTGCAATCTTTATATTTCCAACGTAAGATAATTTGCGTTTACTCTGTTCTTCATTTTTTAAAGATGACATTACCAGAGCAACAATATCAAACGAAAGACCACTGATTTCTCCTCCTTCAACATCAAATACCACAAATGGATGTTTAGGTAGAACTATCCCATTATCTGAATATGAATAAATAACTATAATATCGCCTTTGTTACACATGTATCCTCTTCCTTTCCTGTTGAAAAGGATACCTTTCTTTCACCACTCAGTACTTCTTCAGGGAAATCAACAGGTTCAATTCCCTCTAAAGAATCTTTCATGGATATTGTTTTAAAACCGTTCTTTTCGAATATAGACTGAAGCTCTTTATTGTTCATCCGTATATTGCATGTCATAATAAGGTCTCCTTTCCATTACAAATATCTCATATAACACACTATACACACTTTTAACACATAGTATATTGTATTCCCTTAATCTATCAATGTCAACAAAAATAAGAGAAAAGAATAGAGAGCAAGCAATGCCTGCTCTCCACATAATACTCTACTAATACTCTTATCCAAAGAATCCTGCCAGCTGACTCTGCTTATTCTGTAACTCAGCCATCATTTTCTCCATAGCAGAGAACTGCTTGTAGTACTTATCTTCAATACTTGTAAGCTTCTCTTCCCAACTTTTTATCTGTTTTTCATAAGATTCACTTTCCGTTTTCATCTGCTTATCATTATAGAAAGTAAGCGCACTGGAAAGCTTGGTAGTACCCATCTTATCAAACATTTTATTATAGAACTTATCCATGATGCCTGAAAGAGCCTCACTTACCTTATCCGGGTCTTCCTCTAACATCTGCATGAGCTTATTTGTCTTGGTAGCGTACTCTGCATCATCTTCATCCCCTTCAAGGTGAAGTAGACCATGCTCTGTATAATTACCTGTTACTATACCAAAACTGGAAAGAGAGAACTTCTCTCCACCTATCTCTATAGTCTCCTGCATAGCAGATCTGAATGTTGACATTAAATCATTCAGGGTATCATCACGGCGAAGTAATGAATCCTTAATCTTACCTTCCCATAACTTAACCTCATCATCAGACATTGCTTCTTTTTGCTCGCTGGTAAGCATTGAATAATTTCTGGCTGATGCTGCATTATACTTTCCGTACATCTCTGTCATCAACTCATTATAACCCTTGATAAAGTCTTTAACTCTGTCTACTACAGACTGTGAATCCTTGGTAATGGAAAGGGTTATCTCTTCGCCTTCTGCTGTAGTACCCTGAAGATTAAGCTTCATACCGTTAACGTTGATCGTGTTTGAGTTAGACTCTATAACCGCACCGTTAAGCTTGATCTTAGAATCAGAAGCCTTAACTATAGCTACCTCGCTGCTACTGTTAGCAGTCTTTCCTGTTGTAGCTACACTATCGTCGATATTCATTAGACCTAATGCATCAAGTCCTTTTCCCTCGCCATCGGCTACGGATGAAGTTATGGTAAACTTGTTAGCCTCACCTGAGTCCTTAGCTGATATAAAGAATCTGCCGTTGGTCTTATCAAAGCTGGCATTAAGGCCTGCTTCCTTTAACTTATCTACGAAGTCAGAAATCTTTGTCTCAGGTCCTACTGTGAGCTCTATAGGATCTCCGCTGCCCGACTTGATAGTGATGATCTGACCTTCAGTCATACCTGTATCGGTAAGAAGTGTACTACTATCATAACCTTTCCCCTTTAAACTGGCGCCTGTTACATACTCTGCTGATGCAAGTTTCTCTACACTAAGTGTATACGAACCTGCTGTAGCCGTTGTAGCAGACACACTTACCTTACTGGGATCGGAAGCGGTAGCTTTTCTAGCCTGATAGTTACCTTTAGTTCTCATCTTGGAAAGCTTATCTGTATAGAAGGAATACAACTTTGTATTCATTTCCTTCCATGCATCCTGCTTCCAGGAAAGCTTTTCTTTCTTACCCTCTAAATTTGTTTTCTTAAGCTTCTGAGCTGACATCAGTTCTTTTACAACGGCATCAACGTCTATACCCGAAGCCATTCCTGTCATACGTATTGGCATATTAACCTCCTTGTCTAGTTCGCATCCATGCAGCTTAAGATCCTTCGGGCTTTGCCCTCAGGATGACACCTAAGCAATTCCTTTTGTATCTGTTTAACCTTATCTCTTCTCATCTACTACGAGTCCGGCAAGTTCCCACATTTTACTGATCATATCAAGGGTTTTCTCCGGAGGTATCTCGCGGATGATCTCTTTAGTATCGTTATCTACGATCTTTACCGAGATCCTCTTGGTGGCCTCATGATATGAAAACTGAGCACTGGCATGTCCAAAGACTGCTCTTTTGTTCGCTTCCTTTATAGCCGATTTAACTTCCTCATCGGACGGCTGCTTCCCATCTTCTGCTTTTACGATGCTCTCATTCCCGATCACGGGCTTTATGGCATCTACAGTAACGGTATCCGCTCCGGTCTTTGCTACCGATGAAGAATCAATGGGTGTCGGCTGGTATGACTGTGTACTGCCTATAGCGTCTATTCCCATATATTTCTCCTTTCGTTCGGTCTAACCGATCAAACTAAACAGGCGTTGCCTGTTACACCTCCATGTGACGGTCGAGGTACTTAAAAGTACCTGTCTGAATCCTTTCAATAGTTATAGATACACTAATGGGATTCTTCTCTAATCATTTTATCGGAGAGTCGAGAATAAAACTTAACCTCAAAAATAAAAAAATTACAGCTCCTAAAATAGGAGCTGTATAATCTTATTTCTTAAGTAACGTATCCAGAGTCTTTTCGATGGTCTCTCTGTCAGCTGTCTGCTCAGCTGCCTTCTTGTTCTCTTCCTCTATCTGAACGTATATCTCTTTTCTGAAGATACTTACGTTCTTAGGAGCCTTGATACCTATTTTTACCTGGTCTCCCTTGATCTCAAGAACAGTTACCTCTATATCATTACCGAGCATGATTGACTCATTTACCTTCCTTGATAAAGCCAGCATCAATTATTCCTCCTTTGCTCTGGCTGCCTCAAGTAATTCGTAGATCATATGCTTTACTTCGTACTCA
>JAGAAO010000081.1 GCA_017615275.1 Butyrivibrio sp. | reverse complement strand
TGAGGTTCGAAAGGTGCTGGTTATCGCACCGCTTCGTGTCGCAAAGGTTACATGGAGTGATGAGATAAAAAAGTGGGACAACCTATCGCACCTAAAGTACAGCGTTGTAGTAGGTACAGAGAAGAACAGGATTGAAGCATTAAGGAAAGATGCGGATATCTATATCATCAACAGGGAAAACATCCAGTGGCTTGTAGAAAAGAGCGGCTGCCCGTTTGATTTTGACATGGTTGTTATTGATGAGCTCTCGTCATTTAAGAACTGGAGCTCAAAGCGATTTAGGTCATTTATGCAGGTGCGTCCAAGGGTAAAAAGGATTGTGGGCCTTACAGGAACACCTTCGCCTAATGGAATGATGGACCTCTTTGCGCAGTTTAGATGCCTTGATATGGGAGAAAGACTTGGAAGATTTATAACGCAGTACAGAAATAGTTATTTTGTCCCAGATAAGAGGAATGGACATACGATTTTCACTTATAAGTTAATACCGGGAGCAGATAAGCTGATCTTTGACAGGATATCTGACATAACGATATCCATGAAGGCAGTCGACCATCTTAAGATGCCGGAACTTATAGAAAATAGGTATCCCGTGTACATGGATAAAAAAGAAGCAGCTCTTTACGAGGAAATGAAAAAGGATCTCGTCCTTCCGTTCAAAGAGGGAGAGGTGATTACAGCGGCAAATGCTGCAGCGCTTTCAGGAAAGCTGTCCCAGATGGCAAATGGAGCTGTTTATTCAGAGTCTGGCGAAGCGGTACTTATCCATGATAGGAAACTGGATGCACTCGAGGATATCATTGAAGCCGCCCAAAGCCCGATCCTGCTATGCTACTGGTTTAAGCATGATCTTGAAAGAATAGAAAAGAAGCTTGATGAGATTAAGGTACCCTTCGGAAGGATAGAAACGGAAGTGAACATCAGAGCCTGGAACGAAAGAAAGTACCAGGTCGGTCTAATCCATCCTGCCTCTGCGGGACACGGATTGAACCTGCAAAAAGGTGGGAACATCATTGTTTGGTTCGGGCTTACGTGGTCGCTTGAGCTTTATCAGCAGACAAATGCAAGGCTCTGGAGACAAGGTCAGGAAAGCACGACGGTTGTTATCGAACATATCGTGACGGCAGGGACTATTGATGAGGACATTTTAAGAGCATTAACAAGCAAGGATAAAAGTCAGAGCACGCTTATCAATGCGGTTAAGGCAGTAATAGAGAGGGAGAAAGGATGACACCACAGGAATATTTTAGACAGACTTACCGGCTTGAGTACAAGATTAGATATGACATCGAAGAGCTTGCTTCTTTACGTGAGCTGGCAACGAGCTTAGCAGCTGTTAATGGCGATGAAAGAGTACAGACGTCAAGGAATACAGATGCACCGTTTATTAAGGCCATTGAAAAGATAGCTGAGATGGAGGAGCTTATTAACAATGAGGTAAATAGGCTGATGGAGCTTAAAAGGGAAGCCCAGCAGGTTATTTCCCAAGTGGATGATATGGATGAGCGTTTGGTACTTAAGTATCGCTACTTGCACGATTATACGTGGAGGCAGATAGGACAAAAGCTTTATGCAGATGAAAGAACGGTACGAAGATGGCATGCGAAAGCACTAAAGCATGTGGTTATACCGCAAAAATAATAAAGTGCGCCGCAAATGTCCGCCTTTGTCCGTAGATGTCCACATGCAATTTGTGATATAGTATAATCAGCAAAAAAGATGAAAGCCTCGGAGAATAAAATCTCTGGGGCTTTTTACGTGGAGGAAATAAATGCCAAGGAAAGCGTTGCACCCGTGCTCCCATCCAGGTTGCCCTAATCTTTGTGAAGGAAGGTACTGTGATGAGCATAAAAAGATACATCCAAACAATGACAGAAAGAGCGCGGCTGAGCGAGGCTACGGAAGCAAGTGGCAGAAGGCAAGAAAGATTTTTCTAAGCAGGCCAGAGAACTTCTTCTGCGTAAGATGCAAAAAAGAAGGTGTTCTTACAAGGGCAACGGTTGTCGATCACATAAAACCACACAGAGGAGATCCGGAACTCTTCTGGGATGAAAGTAATTGGCAGCCACTTTGTAAGAGACACCACGACCAAAAAACATGGAATGAAGATAAATACCCAATATACACGTACTGACGTGACAAGGGGGGAGGGGCGGCCAAAACCTCAAAACCCGCATGGTTACTGGACCGAGCCGCCCTCTCACGCGCACAAAAAGCGAAATCAAACAGGGAATAACCCCGATAGAGTTAAAAGGAGCTAGAAATGGCTAAAGACGGCACTTTACGAGGTGGTGCAAGGGCCGGAAGTGGTCGGAAATCAAAGGCACTTACCGAGAAATTAAATAATGGAAACCCAGGAGGGAGAAAACTCAGAATTATGGAGTTTTCTCCCTCCTCTAATTTACATGGAAATGAAATGCCTGAGCTCAAATCATACATGACGGAAAAACAAAAGAGCGGTGATGATTTTGATGCTAAGAGCGTATTTGAAGAGACATGGAACTGGATCAGGGAGAGGGGATGTGAAAAGCTCATAAGCGCGCAGCTTGTAAGGAATTATGCTATGAGCGTATCAAGATGGATTCAGTGCGAGCATGCGATATCAGAATATGGTTTTCTGGCTAAGCATCCTACAACCGGAGCTGCAATCCAGTCTCCATATGTATCAATGTCTCAGAACTATATGAAGCAGGCCAACAACCTTTGGTATCAGATATTCCAAGTGGTGAAGGAAAACTGTTCTACAGAATTTCAAGGTGCTACACCACAGGATGACGTAATGGAGCGACTGCTTCGTTCAAGAAAAGGAGTTCAATGAAAGAAAGGTCAGAGTTTTTAAAAGAGTTAAAGGCACATAAGTATAGGATGTCCCGTCAGCAGTATTTGACAATAAAAGGTCAAGCGCTAAAAGGAAATGTAAATGATGCCAGGAAGGGAATGGTAAGGATACTTGGAAGGAGAGGCAGAAGATGAATACCACAAAAGAAATGCAGCTTGTGGGTATAGAGAAACTAATACCGTATGTAAATAATGCAAGGACTCATAGCCCGGAGCAGATCATGAAACTACGCTCGTCCCTTCGTGAGTTTGGCTTTATAAATCCTGTCATCATAGATGGTGACTATAACATAATTGCAGGGCACGGACGTGTTATGGCTGCGAAAGAAGAAGGAATAAAAGAAGTTCCTTGTGTTTATGCGGATTACCTTACAGAGGCCCAAAAGAAAGCATATATCATTGCCGATAACCGTATGGCGATGGATGCGGGATGGGATGAAGAGCTCTTACGAGTAGAGATTGAAGCATTGCAGGCGGAGGAATTTGACCTTTCTCTTACAGGTTTTGATGCAACAGAGCTTTCGGACCTGTTTGGTGATAACACAAAGTCAGATGCCGAGGATGATGATTTTGACCTTACTGAAGCTTTAGAAAAGGCCGCCTTTGTAGAAGAGGGCGATATTTGGACGGTTGGTAAACACAGACTTATGTGCGGCGATGCAACGTCAAAAGAAGATGTAGCAAAGCTCATGGATGGGAAGAAAGCAAACATGCTGCTTACTGATCCACCTTATGGTGTTTCATTTAAATCTTCAAGCGGGCTTACCATCAAGAACGATTCAATCAAGAATGAGGAGTTTTACGAGTTCCTTAAGGCTTCCTTTGATGCAGTTGTGGAGCATCTCGAAAAAGGCGGCGTTGGATATGTTTTCCATGCTGACACTGAAGGTCTTAATTTTAGGCGTGCATTTCAGGACGCAGGCTTCCATCTTGCAGGGTGTTGCATTTGGGTAAAGGACAGCCTTGTTCTTGGAAGGAGTGATTACCAGTGGCAACATGAGCCTTGTCTTTATGGCTTTATGCAAAACGGCTCACATCCTTGGTATTCAGATAGAAAGCAGACAACCATCTGGAATTTCAAAAAGCCAAAAAGAAACGAGAACCATCCTACCTCAAAACCGCTTGACCTTCTGGGGTACCCGATTGGTAATTCGACACAGGCAAACGCTATTGTAGTTGATACATTTGGTGGTAGCGGCTCAACAATGATGGCGTGCGAACAGATGAATCGTATCTGTTACATGATGGAGCTTGATCCTAAGTATGCTTCTGTAATTCTTAGAAGGTATGTTGAGGATACCGGGGATGCTGATGGCGTCTATGTATATAGGAACGGAGTGAAACATTCATATGCGGAGCTTGTAAAAGAGGTTGAGACGAAAGAAAAGTGATTGTGTAGTCTGCACATATGATAAGGCTACATATTTGTGCAGGTTAT
>JAGAAO010000080.1 GCA_017615275.1 Butyrivibrio sp. | reverse complement strand
TAACGATTGTGTTATTGAAAGATGACTGGATGTGTGCCTGTCCGTGTTCAACGTTTTTCTTGACACGCTTCTTTGCAGCTGATTTCTTAGCTGCAGATGATTTCTGATTTGCCATTTTAAACTAACCTACTTTCTTCCTAATAAATTTATGGTTATTATTGTTACATCACTGATCTGCCATGCTCAGACATCAAGAAAAAATATTATTTCTTCTTGTTAGCGATTGTTCTCTTAGGTCCTTTTCTTGTTCTTGCATTTGTCTTGGTTCTCTGACCACGGCAAGGAAGTCCTCTTCTATGACGCATTCCTCTGAAACATCCGATCTCTGTGAGTCTCTTGATGTTCATAGCAACTTCTCTTCTGAGGTCACCTTCTACATCGTAGTCGTTACCGATAATCTCGGCAATTCTCTTTACTTCTTCGTCTGTAAGATCACGAACACGTGTGTCCGGGCTTACTTTTGCAGCTTCGAGGATCTTGTTTGAGCTTGTTCTACCGATTCCGTAGATGTATGTCAAACCGATCTCTACTCGCTTATCTCTGGGTAAATCTACACCTGCAATACGAGCCATTTATTATTCCTCCGATATTGAAAAAAATTAATTAAGTTCCTCCCACGGCTCGTGAGACGGAACTGAGCCGGATGTTACGATCATAAGATATCATCCAACTCGCGTTACTTGTTTGATTGGGGCAATTTCTCGCCCAATCGGACAGGTTCATCCGATCTTTCCAATACGCAATTCACTTATTGGTATCAAAAAGTAATCCACCTAAACGGCTCGGATTATCCCTGTCTCTGCTTGTGCTTAGGGTTGTCACAGATAACTCTGATAACGCCCTTTCTCTTAATAACCTTGCACTTCTCGCACATAGGCTTAACAGAAGACCTTACTTTCATTGTTACTCCTTTCCTGCATGGTAAACAATAATGCCTAAAGAAGGGCATAGTATCCCTTCTACCTAAAAAGACCATTTGATATCATATCATATTCAAAGTCAATAATCAAGACGTTTTTTCAGTTATATTGTTGTTAAAGCTAACTCCTCTGTTGATATCTCCGCTGTAATTCTCACCGAAATTGTAATCGTTTCCGGGAAGTATAGCATTTAAGAAGATTCCGGCGATTGCCGCGATTGCAAGTGATGTAAGTGTTATCTCTGTTCCGTTTATGGAAAATGTAAGTCCTGAGTGGAATCCGAGTCCCGATACAAGGATAACTGCCGCAACAATGAGGTTTCTTGACTTTGTAAAATCTACTTTGTTCTCAACGACGTTTCTTACACCGATCGCCGAGATCATTCCGTACAGGATAAAGCTTATTCCACCGATTATAGCTGTAGGCATTGTTCCGATAATATCTGAGATCTTAGGAATAAAGCTTACTATGATTGCATAAAGAGCAGCAATCCTGACAACCTTGGGATCGTATACCTTGGAAAGCTCAAGTACTCCTGTGTTTTCTCCATATGTAGTATTTGCGGGACCTCCGAACAGACCTGCAAGTGCTGTTGCAAGGCCGTCTCCGAAAAGTGTTCTGTGAAGACCGGGATCTTCTATGAAATTATTGTTTGTTGTCGCTGATATAGCCGATATGTCGCCGACATGCTCCATCATTGTTGCAATGGCAATGGGAGCCATTACAAGTATTGATGTAAGGTCGAATTTAGCAAGGATAAAAGGAGGGATTCCCACCCACTTTGCCTCTGCAATGGGAGCGAAATTGATTATCGCACTTCCGTCCGCGTTTGTGAGACCTGCAGCCTGCATGATAAGTGCCACAACGTAAGAAATAACTACGCCCATGAGAATCGGAATAATTCTGAACATTCCTTTTCCGAATATATTAAATATGATAACTACGGCAAGTGCCACAAATGCAAGTGCCCAGTTGACTGATGCATTGTCAACCGCTGACGGTGCAAGCGAAAGTCCGATACATATGATAATGGGTCCAGTCACAACGGGTGGCAGAAAATGCATTACTCTTTTTACCCCAACCGCTCTTATTATTATCGCAAGCAAAAGATACATGAGTCCCGCAATAACTATTCCTCCGCACGCGTACGGAAGCTTTTCCCCATAGGACATATTTTCATATTTTCCTGTATTTAAATTTGCTACTGTTGAAAAACCGCCAAGAAATGCGAATGAAGATCCCAGAAATGCGGGAACCTTAAATTTGGCAAAGACGTGAAAAAGAAGTGTTCCGATACCTGCAAAGAACAGGGTCACCTGAACCGATAATCCCTCGCCCCCGAAGTATCCGTTTACTAATATCGGAACCAGTATAGTTGCTCCGAACATCGCAAACATGTGTTGCAATCCGAGAATAGCCATCTTGGGCTTTCCAAGTGTTGTTGCGTCATAAATAGCCTGTTTCTTTTCTCCCATGATTCTCCTCCGAAACTGTATGAATTTTTACCAATAAACAGTATATCAATTCTATTGAACGACTGCCAACAAAAGCTTGTATAAAAACGTAAAAAAACGTGTCTTCTCATATAAATCTGTTTAATGAAAAGACACGCATTCTTTACTATTTGGTTTTACTCATTATATATCAAACTTTGGTTCCGCAATTTGTGCAGAAAATATCATCTCCAACGAGGTTTCCGCACTTAGGGCACTTACGGGCTTCAGCATCAGCTGACTTAGGCTGCATCTCAGGTGCCGGAGCTGCCTGCATTGAAGGTGCCTGCTGCATAGGCTGACGCTGCACAGGTTGCTGCATAGACTGTTGTTGCATAGGCTGCTGCATGGGCTGACCATATCCCTGCATAGGCTGCTGATACATAGGTCCGGGTGCACTGCTCTTAAAGATGCTTCCTGACATAGACATAAACGCAAATACAATAAATACAGCACTTGTAGCAAAATCCACAAGATAATCAAGCTTATTTGCAAAAGAATAAAGTACTGAGCTGTAGTCATCAGAGAACAAGCGAAGCGCTTCCACAAGCACAGACTTACATCCACTGATCAAAAGTATAATCACAAGAACAAATGCTGCTTTTTTTGTAGCCGCTTTGAGCTCTTCGTCATCTTCCTTAAGAAGAACGTACAAGATAAGCACAACCATTGCAAGCGTGCTTACCGCACCGGATGCATAAATTAGAGCCATAAGAGTTGTTGCGGCAATACCCAACTTTGTTTTTTTGTTCATTTAAAAATTCCTCCGTATCAATTAAATATCCTTCGCAGTTAGATATTATATCACAAAACAATCGGTATCAACCTGACTTTACAACATGGCATGCTTTTCCATTCTCCTTGGCTTCATACAGGGCACTGTCAGCTATCTTGTAGAGTTCCTCGAAAGTGTGGGCGTTTTTATCCTCACATATTCCGATACTGCATGAAAAGCCTGACGCATCACCGATCTTGGCTGTTCTCAGGTCATGCTGGATCATTCTGCACCTGTTGTTTATGAATCCCTCAGGCATTTCACCCATTACAAGCGCCATGAATTCATCGCCTCCGACTCTTCCGATAACGTCGGTAGGATGGAAATAGTCTTTTAATATCCTCGCGAACATCTTAAGCGCCTCATCACCTATCTGATGTCCGTAATTGTCATTTACATGTTTGAAATTGTCAAAGTCGAATATAAAGAGTGTAGCTTTCGCACCAACTACTCTGTCAGTCAGATATTCTTTGCTTCTTTCTTCAAAAGAAAGCTTGTTAAAAAGCCCCGTGAGAAGATCCGTAACACTCTTCTTTTCAACAATCTGCGTATCTTCATTTCTCTTACTGTTGTTGATCGTAACAACATAGTAGCAATATGTTGATATGAGAAATGCCATTATTATCGTAACAATATCCAGATATGCAACTTTCGAGGTCTTCATATTAACGCTCATCACCGCAAATGCCACTGAGATTGCCAGTCTATAGACAGTCATCGTGACAAAATAGTCCGTATAAAGCGCCGATACGACAAGGATCCCTATAGGAAGCATAAAAGATCTCATATCGGGGTTTCTCAGATTTTCAATATATCCGATGGTAAGCATGATAATAGTGTAGAAACAACACGAGAAAATTCTGACCTTTAAAAAAGATTCTTCGATTTTAGAAGAAAGAATTTTATATGCATTAAAGAAAATAAACAACTCAAAAAGGAGCAGCAAAAAGATTGCTTCAAGACTGGTCGTTATCTTAAATGACCAGGATGCAAAGAAATAAACAAGCACAGCCAGAACTAAAAAGAGTATTGTGGATTTTATCGCAAGAAGATTTTCTTTTGCAATCTTCTTTTCATTATGTGATATATATTGAACGCATTCGTCATATTTCTCATATAATTCTTCAATCATATTTCAGAACCTCCTAAGCGAGATGCTGCCACGTCAATATGCCTGCAATTCTATTCAATATTATATAGCATAGTGCGTCCTCTTACAAATAATCATTTATATGTTTGTGAAATGAAGTAAAGGTGTCACATTTAGAATGCAACACCTTTTACGCTTTGATTAGCTTCAATATGCAATTTTAATCGTTTTATGAGGTCTTTTCTCCCTCAAGCAGATTGAATGTTGCTTTACCGTCCTCTTTTGCCATATAAAGAGCTTCATCGACTTTTTTATACAGATCGCTGAAGCTTGATCCGTCTTTGTCGGTCACAATACCTATACTGCATGTGAGCCCCGAAACCTGATCGATACGCGCTGTCTTAAACTCATGGAGGATACTTCTGCACCTCTTCTCCGCAAATCCCTCGGGCATCTCTCCCATTACGAGAACCATGAATTCATCTCCGCCTATCCTTCCCACAATATCATTGGGATGGAAGTAGCTCTGAAGTATATCCGAAAACTTCTTTAGCACCTTATCACCGATCTGGTGTCCGTACGTATCGTTTACTTCTTTGAAATTGTCCAAGTCAAAGATAAACAGTGTACATCTGGCGCCAAGCTTTCTGTTCTTCAGGTATTCATTGCACTTCTCCTCAAACGAGAGCTTGTTGTAAATACCGGTCAAAAGATCGGTCGTGCTCTTCCTCACAAGGATACGCCTGTCCTCGCCTTTATTGATGGCAAGATCGACGATCTCAAAATAGCTGAAAAACGAAGCAAGTATCGCTACCGCAGCGATAAAGAAATCATATTTAATATCATATTGGGGACGAATAGCAAAATCCATTATGCAATATACAATTCCGATCACTATCTTGTACATTGTTGTCGCAAAGAAAGTGTCCATGTATATTGTGGTAAAAACAATTATCGCACAAGGGAAAAATATACACCTTGAGTTACTGTCAATAACTATATCTGCATAGGAGTAACTTAATATGATCACTCCATAAAAAAGAAAGGAATACATCCTAGACAATCCAAAACTCTCAGATATATTACCAAGAAAAACTTTTTGAACCAAATGTATCCCAATTAGAATCAACCATATTGCAATTAGAAAAAAACCAAAATAATAATTTCCTGAAAACAGAAAAATAAGAAATAGCAGAAGTCCGCTAACACCGGACAAAAACATCACGGTGTCAGCTGTGTTCCGTATATTATCTTCAGCAATCTTATTTTTGTTGTAATGTATGAACGAAATACTATCGAAATGCCTATCCAGAATTTTTTGTAACATAAATCCCTCACACACAAACAGTCAAATATTACTTGTCTCTCCAAATAATCCTTCCCTTTGTAAGATCGTAAGGTGAAAGTTCCAAAGTAACTTTGTCACCGGGCAGGATTCTGATAAAGTTCTGGCGAAGCTTACCGCTTATATGTGCCAAAACAACGTGCCCGTTTTCAAGTTCAACCTGAAACATGGTATTTGGAAGTTTCTCAATTACCTTTCCTTCAATTTCAATTACATCAGCCTTAGACATCTACATCTCCTCTTTACTTTTATATAATTGTTAATATCTCCGGTTCACCATCCGTGATGGCTATTGTGTTTTCGTAGTGTGCCGCAAGTGACCCGTCAAGTGTCACAACGGTCCAGTTATCATCAAGCCAGCCTACTCTGCGATCTCCCATCGTTATCATGGGTTCAACACATATTGTCATACCTTTTTGAAGTTTAATACCCCTGGTTAACTTTCTGAAATTGGGTACCATAGGTTCTTCATGTAACTTTTTTCCGATCCCATGTCCCGTAAGTTCTCTTACAATACCGTAACCGTGCGGTCTGATATACTTGGCAACTGCATTGGATATATCGTAAAGCCTGTTACCTGCCTTCGCCTTTTTTATCCCTTCAAAAAAGCTCTCTCTTGTGACGTCGATCAATTTCTGCGCTTCATCACTTATCTTGCCGACGCCCCATGTCCTGGCTGCATCAGAATGAAAACCTTTATATATGAGTCCTGTATCAAAGGAAACAATGTCTCCTTCCTGCAGGATCCTCTCACTGCTTGGTATCCCGTGAACCACTTCATCGTTCACAGAAATGCACACAGAAGCAGGAAATCCTTCATAATTCTTACAATTCGGAATCCCGCCCAGAGCACGGATAGTTCTCTCTCCGATCTGATCAAGCTCAAGAGTTGATATTCCGGGTTTGAGAGCGGCATACAGTTCCTCATGAACCTTTGCCAATAGATGCCCTGACTGTCGCATAAGATCGATTTCTTCGTCTGTTTTGATATTTACAACCATTGTGATACACCAAACTTATGCATTTAAAATGCTAACAATATCATTGAATACATCCTGCATGTCTTTTGTTCCGACAACAGTCTTCAATATGTTCTTCTTATCATAATAGTCGATAAGCGGCTGAGTCTGCTCGTGATAAACCTTAAGTCTGTTCTGCACTGTCTCAGGCTTATCATCGTCTCTCTGAACAAGCTCGCTACCGCACTTATCACAGATTCCGTCTTTCTGTGGCTTAATATGTTCAATATGATAGGTCGCACCGCACTTAAGGCAAGCTCTTCTACCTGACATTCTGCGAATGATATTCTCATCGGGAACGTCTACGTTGATCGCATAATCAACCTTGTCTCCAAGCTTTGTAAGTTCTGAATCAAGAACGTCAGCCTGAGGAATTGTACGAGGGAAACCATCAAGCACATATCCGTTCTTGCAGTCATCATTTGATACTCTGTCAAGAAGTAGCTCAACAGTAAGCTCATCGGGAACGAGCTGTCCCTTATCCATATACTCCTTGGCTTTCTTACCAAGCTCAGTACCATTCTTAATGTTAGCTCTGAAAATATCTCCGGTAGAAATATGCGGAATGTTGTACTTATCCGCAATCATCTGAGCCTGTGTGCCTTTTCCCGCACCGGGTGCACCCAACATGATTATTTTCATACTCAAATCCTTTCCATAAAGTAGAAATAAGAGGTTGCAGGTCCCACTAAAAATAGCGGGTCCCTGTACCTCTTCCCTTATTTTTTAAATCAGTCTTCCAAGAATCCCTTGTAATTACGTACAAGCATCTGTGACTCAACCTGTTTCATTGTTTCAAGTATAACACTTACCACGATGATAAGGCTAGTACCTCCGAATGAAACATTTGCATTGAACATACCGTTAAAGAAGTAAGGAATTATTGCAATAAGAATAAGTCCGCATGCTCCGATAAAGATGATATAGTTCAAAATGCTTGTAAGATAATCGCTTGTGGGCTTTCCGGGTCTGATTCCCGGTATAAATCCGCCCTGCTTCTTCATATTCTCCGCAATCTCAAGAGGATTGAAGGTAATTGACGTATAGAAATACGCGAAGAAGATAAGCAATAAAATATATACTACAAGGCCAATGGAATACTCCCAATGGTTTGGATTAAACCAATTATCCTGCTTTAAATACTCCAATATCGTTGCCCATACTCCCGTTCCCTTGTAACCAAGGAAATAAGCTATAAGCCCGGGGAACTGGAACAATGACATTGCAAAAATGATAGGCATAACGCCTGCAGTACTAACTCTAAGCGGAATCTCCGAATGGTTTCCACCGTAAGTTTTCCTTCCCTGTATCTTCTTTGCATACTGAACAGGGATTCTGCGCTCTGCGCCATTAAAATATACGATCAGGACAACCATTCCGATCACAACCGCAATGATTATTATTCCTGATACAACTCCCCTTGCAATAGGCTTCCCACTCACAAACTGCTCGAAAAGTGAATGAAGGTCTGACGGAATTCTCGAAAGAATATTTACAGTCAGAACTATAGAAATACCGTTTCCAACCCCGCTCTCCGTGATTCGTTCACCAATCCACATGAGGAATGCACTACCTGCAGTAAGAGCAGCCACAATCTGAACTACCAAAAACGGCTGTCCCTGAACTGCCAGGGCACCATTCTTATAGAAAGTGATAGCCATTATAATTGACTGAGCAAGAGCTAACGCTATCGTCAAAAATCTGGTCAGAGCTGTAAGCTTCTTTCTTCCATCTTCACCATCTCTCTGCCATTCCTCAAGCTTAGGAAAAGCAATTGTGAGAAGCTGAACAATAATGGAAGATGTGATGTACGGTGTGATATTGAGGAAGAAAATAGATCCACTCTCAAACGATCCACCTGTAAACCTGTTCATAATTCCCAGGGCATCACTACCACCAGTTAAATTTGCAAACCACTCTTTAAATTTGGCTACATCCGTTCCGGGAATCGGAACAGTAGTACCAAATCTGATTACTGCGATCATTGCAAGAGTAAAGAGAATCTTCATTCTGATTTCTTTGACCTTTAATGCATTTCTTATGGATTTAAACATTAGATCACCTCTGTTGTTCCACCAAGTGCCTCGATTTTCTCTTTTGCTGATGCGCTGAACGCATTTGCTTTAACCGTAAGTTTCTTGGTAAATTCGCCGTTTCCAAGAATCTTTACACCATCAAGCTCTTTCTTGATGATTCCCTGATCCTTGAGTGCCTGAACATCTACAACTGCTCCGTTGTCAAATACCTCAAGAGCGCTTACATTGATTCCTACGATATTCTTGTGATTGATATTCTTGAAGCCTCTCTTAGGAAGTCTTCTGAAGAGTGGCATCTGTCCACCTTCGAAACCAAGTCTGGGTGCTCCTGAACGAGCCTTCTGACCCTTATGGCCCTTACCGGCAGTCTTACCGTTTCCTGAACCATGACCACGGCCTCTTCTAAAATTATCGCTCTGTACAGAACCTTCGGCAGGTCTTAAGTTTGATAATTCCATGATAATCCTCCTTTATTTAACTCCGAGGCTTATACCGCTACCGCAGTAAACATCGCTGTTTACCACTCGCGCATACATACTGCAGCCCCGGATACCATTTACATGTAATATTGAGATTAGATCTCTTCTACCTTTACAAGGTGTCTGATCTGCTGAATCTGTCCTCTTGTTGC
>JAGAAO010000079.1 GCA_017615275.1 Butyrivibrio sp. | reverse complement strand
GCTAACGGAAGGCGGCAATGATACTGAAGATACAGTCTTCCTGTTAAGCTGTGATGAAGCCGACACGTTATTTCCTGATGATGATGCAAGAGCCGTCGGCGACTGTGATTGGTGGTGGCTCAGGTCGCCCGGCCGCAGTTCTCATCACGCTGCTGTTGTTCTCACTATTGGCGAAGTCTATCATCATGGTCATCTTGTCTCTTTCAATTATCACGACCATGGCGTGCGTCCCGCGTTGTGGCTGGCTGTCGGCGACTGATCTTAAGCGGATCAACAGATGCTTTTTTGTGTACTTTGCAGGCTGTACACATTTTGCAATGTGAACAGCCTGCGCAGCTGGCACAATTTCCACAACAACCAGATATTCCTTTTCTCTTGTTTCTTATCATCGAGATGATGATCAATGAGACTATCAGGATCAGAAACAATGAGATAAAGGAGCAAGTAACAGATATGGTAATGCCGGTAATGGAAACAGAGGACATGCCACTAAACATACTGGCTTTGCATGGGCTAAAGACTTTAATCCTTCGACTCTCAATGCTCATGCTAATAAACACATGAAATCCATGGGCTTTTCCAGTGTAGAAGAGTACAGAGCACATGCTGTTTCTTTCGCAAATAAGGTCGATAGGGTCAACAATGTCTCTTATGTTCGCAAAACCGGTGAAACCGTTAAGCTTAATACAAAGACTGGTGAATTCGCGGTTATTACTAAGGAAGGTTATGTAACAACATACTACAGGCCTAAAAACGGCATAAACGAGTATAATAAAGACAGGAGGAATCACTTATGAATAATAAAACGCATCGTCTTTGTCCAATCTGCGAAAAGCATGAGTTTGATGATGCAAAAGGCACAAACAATACTTGCCCGATTTGCGGTTGGAAGCACGATATATACTCTGAAGAAAACCCGACAGAAACAAATGGGACCAACAATCTATCTTATTACAATCACAAGTATCGCTACATGCACTATGTAGAAGAGAACCCGAATTATACTTTTGAGAAAGATGGATATCCGGTTATACCACAGGTAGAACCGATGGATTGTCCCGTATGCAAAAAGTTCAGATTTTCACCACTTACATGGGATGATATCTATTGCGGAATAAAGCCGGGAGATTCAAATTGCATGATATGTGGATGGCATTATGATCCTTCTCAGCATAATGATCCTGACTTAAAAAATGGAGCCAATCCTCTATCACTTAACGAATACAAAAATTGGTATGCAAACAAACTCAAAGAAAACCCGGATTATGATTATTTTGAGGAAATGACAGATAACCATATTCCTACGCCTCACAAATGTCCTGTCTGCGGCAAATATGAATTTCCTGATGATTGTTTCTTTGATATTTGTCCTTACTGCGGATGGGAAGATGACGGAACGGATGATGATACTCCTGATATCGGTGCTAATGATCTGCGATTTTCAGAGTATAAAGCAAGGTATGACCGTTATATTCAAAATAACCCTCATTATCGTTGGGACAAAAACGGCAAGCCATAAATAGAAAACACCCGTTAAGCGCTACCAACACTTAACGAGTGATATTTTCAAAGGATATAAGGATCCTTCAAATAAGGTATGATAATTATGCATTTGCAATAATCATTATGCTATATGTTATTTGTAACAAATTTGAGTCAATAGCTCTCTCTCTCTTCATTATGATTTAGAATTCGTCTGTATACCATCCTTTACGACGGATATATCTTTGTAGACGAGATGGGCAATCTGATCAGACCTGACTATCTAAGCTGTCAGTTCCCGAAATTCTTGAAGAAGCATGGTCTTGAGAAGATCAGGTTCCACGATCTGAGGCACAGTTGCGCAAGTCTGCTTGTAGCAAGCGGAGTTCCGCTTAAGAGCGTACAGAAATGGTTCCTAACTTCCCATAACACCAAACGATAAAAGCAACAACAAACCATTGAAAACACAATGAATTCGGACATTTGCTCCGTTTTTTCTTGACTCTCTAACATCGTTTGGTATAATATAACCAAACGATGGGAGGTGCGTTATGTCTTACCAAATCAGAAGTCTCGACAAGAGAAGTAATATTGAATACGTTTACGAAGTTACTGCTTACTGGGATAAGAAGAAAAAACAATCAAGATCCAAGCGCACGCTCGTCGGAAAGGTTGATCCTTTAACCGGAGAGATCATCCCTACTGATGGACGCGGGAAAAGACGCAATATGCATAAGGCAGATCCTATTGTTAAACGAGGTCCAGTTCCTGCATTAAGTACCGCAAGACAGTTCTATGGCGCTACATACTTGCTCGATTCTATTGGAGATAAAACCGGTCTGACAGCAGATCTCAAGAAGTGCTTCCCTAAAACCTATAAGCAGATACTGTCCGTCTCATACTTTCTTGTCCTGGAAGCAGATTGTCCTTTATCCCGATTCGGACGATGGTCAGAACTGCATTGCCATCCGTATGGAGAGGATATACCTTCTCAACGGAGCAGCGAGCTGTTTCAGTCTATAACAGAGGAGTCCAAGATGGAGTTCTTCCGACTTCAAGGAAAACGCAGAGCCGAGAACGAATACTGGGCATACGATTCTACAAGTATTTCAAGTTATTCAGAACAGCTTAAGCAGGTCAAATGGGGAAAGAATAAAGATTCTGATCCGCTACCGCAGATCAATCTTGCGTTACTGTTCGGAGAGAAGTCCGGGTTGCCATTTTATTTCAGGAAACTGGCCGGAAACATTCCGGATGTAAAGACACTAAACGAACTTCTAAAGGAATTCGATGTTCTTGGGTACGGTAAGGTAAAGCTGGTGTTGGATCGCGGATACTATAGCGCAGACAACATAAACGGGATGTATAAGAATCACCTTAAGTTTCTTGTAGGCGCTAATACCACCGTATCGTATGTTAAGGATGCAATTAAGAAGTACGGCAGTAAGATGCAGACATGGAGTTCGTACAACGAAGAATATGAGATATACCATGTCAGCGAGACGATCGCGTGGAAATACACACAGAAGAGGCCCTATAAAGGAGACGAGATAAACGAAGAGCGAAGGATGTATCTGCATCTGTATTTCAATCCCGAGAAAGCTGTCGAAGATGCCAAGACGTTTAATCGATATATAAGCAAGTTGAAAGAAGAATTGGAGTCAGGGAACAGAATTCCTGAACACGAGAATTCGTATGCCAAGTACTTCACAGTTAAGACCACTCCTGTAAGAGGAACATCCGTTGAACCTATACAGGAAGCATTAGACAAAGCTACATCGAGATATGGATATTTTGCCTTGATAAGCAATGAAGTGAAGGACTCAATCGAAGCTCTGGAACTGTATAGAACCAGAGATGTTGTAGAGAAAGCATTCGGAAATATCAAGGACCGCCTTAACGGAAGAAGGACGATAGTATCTTCAGAACAAAGCCTTAACGGAAAACTATTTGTACAGTTTATAGCGCTGATACTTTTATCTTATGTGAAAAAACAGATGCAGGACAATGAACTGTTCAAGAAATATACGATGCAGAGCCTATTTGATGAATTGGAGCGTATAGAGTGTTTTGTTGAGCCGGGAAAGGCTCCCTATATCGGAGAAGTCTTAAGTAAGCAGCTTGCCATATACGATGCCATGGGAGTAGAGCCACCGACCAACCCTGCCTCGTTATGTGATTCGGGAATTTAGGTTTTAATCGGGCATATATTCTTTTCTATTTTTTCCCCGCTATACGATGGATACAGACGGATTTCAAAGGATATTTATTATTATCCCAAAGATTTGACACTATCAAGAGAAATAATAGTTTCACTGGATGACGGAAATGAATTGACATTAAAACAGGGTGACGTGATCCATTCTTGTGCACTAAATAAAGATGGGAATATAATTGATGCATATTATAAGATCAGTGATGGTAATTGCTTATACATTAAATCCACTTTAGAAGCAAATTGTTTTATAGAGAAGGATGAGTTATCCTCGGACTTTAAGGAGTTGATAATTCGGAAAACCAACGACTTGTCTAATGCAAGAAAAACTGCTGTTATGGCATTTACTGTTATCTTTATTATTTCATTCTTCATATCGTTAGCAATTATGATAGTTTCCAAAGGTAACACCAAGTTCCACATTGTCTTCATTGTAGTTCTGGGAATTATATCGTTACTGTTGCTATTTGTATATGAAATATCATGATTTAACACTAGATGCCATACTCTTTTCCCAATTGTCTTTATCCCGATAGATGTAAAAATCTGATTGCATTAAGTAACACAGGAAGAAAAACAACAAAAATATATCGTAAAACGATAAAAAGTTGTTGCAAAACGGAATTAGCCATGCTATTATAGGCTCATCACTCAAAGGAGGCGGGCTGTAATGAGCAAGGCTAATAATCTTATACGCTATACAAAGATCGCCACGGTAATCTTTATCGCACTTGTGGTCGTCGCAGACGTATGCGGATATTTCATTACAAACTACATTACACGGGTATGGGCCGACAGGAGCGACATGTTCGCATTCATTACACTTGGTACAGTGTTTTATCTCGGAACAGTGGGCGCCTACGTCGTTCTGTTCTCCTTATATAAGCTCCTCAACAATATGAGCCATGATATTGTCTTTGACGTTCAGAACACAAGACTTATGAAGATCATAGCAATAGCATGCGCCCTCATGGGAGCTGACTGCGTTGTCGGTACTATCGCTTGGTTCGGAACGATCTATGTCGCTGTCATCTGCTTCTTTATGGTTCTCATCATACTGTGTGTAAGAGCTGTATTTGAGAAGGCGATAGAGATGAAGGATGAGCTGGATCTCACTATCTGACGGAAGGAGGAAACTGCAATGATCGTTATTAATCTTGATGTAATGATGGCAAAGCGCAAGATGTCCTCCGGGGAACTCGCGCAGCGCATAGGAATAACGCAGGCAAACCTGTCGATATTGAAGAACCAGAAGGCAAAGGCCGTAAGGCTTGAGACACTTGATGCCATATGCAGGAATCTGGAGTGTCAGCCCGGAGATATCCTGGAATACAGACAGGATATCGAGGATGCCGGCTGATCAAGAGGTGGGAAAGATGTCAACTCCGATCAAATATGATCTTAAGACCAAAAAGATAAGTCTGATATTTACTGTCATTACGGCTGTAACATCTGTTTTGGGAGTAGTGGGGATGTTCGTATTTGACGATTCGGTCGCCAATATGAATTCCACTAAGATCCTGCTCGCAATGATAACGGTTTTCATGATGTATGTC
>JAGAAO010000078.1 GCA_017615275.1 Butyrivibrio sp. | reverse complement strand
CCCCCCTTGATGATAAGTATGTATACCTACTCAATAATTGTAACAAGAAAAGCCCAGAAAATCAACAGAATTGCTGAATTTTCTGGGCTTTTACGCCTAAAATCTCAATTGAGTTTCAAAACTTACTGGAAGTTAGGATATTAAATTCAGTATTGCTTTTAAGAAGATGTAATTATCAGAATAAATGTAAAGGAACCTTGACATAGATGGCACGCTATGATATATTTAAAATGTAAAGGAAACTTGACAGATTTCAATTGGAGGATATGCATTGGAAAATTATGTAGAGAAGCTGCGGAAGGAACGCGGTTTAAACCAGGAGGAATTTGCTAAAATAATCCGAGTTTCCAGACAGACGATTAGTTCAATCGAGAATGGTAAGTATAATCCATCGCTTGATCTCGCGTTTACCATAGCAGATTATTTTGGAATGACAATTGAAGATATTTTTATTCATAAAGGAGGTGGAAACGATGAAAATAAGTGATCTTAATAAAGGTGTTTTATGTATACTCGTTGGAAGTTGCTTTGTTCTAGCAGCGGTTTTTACCGAGAGTGCAGTAGACGGCTTGCTCTGGGGGGTGGCGGGAGGCGCTTTAGGACCCGGTATTGGATGGATTGTAAAGCATTTTTACTGGTCTGCTCCCCAAAACAAGAAAAGATACAGTGAAATTAAGGAACAGGAAGATATTAGTCTACATGATGAATTGAACGAGAAACTACGCGACAAATCGGGTAGAATAGCTTATAATATCATTTTTTTCTTGATATGCATTTCCGAGGTGACATTCTCTATTCTTGGAAAAGCAGGAATGATTATCAACCATAAGACTATAGTTTGGTATTTGTCTGGATTGTTAATTATACAGATTGCAATAGATAAAGTGGTGTATTATCAATTGAGGAAGAAATACTGATTTAATTGGACAGTTGAAGTCCATTCTTGAAAGATTGCTTTTTTAGCATTTAAAAACACTCAAAAAAGAGGATACGAATAAAAATCGCTTCACGTATTGACAACTAAAAAAGCTGTGTTATAGTTGTAATAGAACAAGTATATTTTATAAGCAATTACATGGTTAGGTTTCCTTTTGAGGTTATCAAGAGAATACCCCGTATATTGCATATGTGAGGCGGAGTTATGAATATACAAAAATTTACGCAAAAGTCGATAGAAGCCGTGAACGGCTGTGAAAAGATTGCTGTTGAGTATGGCAATCAGGAAATTGAACAGGAGCACCTTCTTTATGCGCTGATGACGATTGAGGACAGTCTTATCGCAAAGCTTGTTGAGAAGATGGGCGTTGATACGGACTCTTTTGTCACCAGAATAGAGCAGGGAATAGGTAAGAGAACCAAGGTGCAGGGAGGAAATCCTTACATCGGAAGCTATCTCAATAAGGCGCTTTTGGCGTCTGAGGATGAAGCTAAGGCACTCGGAGATTCTTACGTTTCCGTTGAACATCTTTTCCTTGCACTTTTAAAACATCCCAACAAAGAAGTGAAAGATATTTTTGCCGGATTTGGAATAGACAAGAACAGATTTCTTCAGGTTCTTTCGGAAGTAAGAGGAAACAGAAACGTCACAACCGACAATCCCGAGGCAACATATGACACGCTCGGCAAGTACGGAACAGAGCTTGTTGCCAAGGCTAAAGAGCAGAAGCTTGATCCTGTCATCGGTCGTGATACAGAGATCAGAAACGTCATAAGGATCCTGTCCAGAAAGAGCAAGAACAATCCTGTTCTGATAGGTGAGCCCGGTGTGGGAAAGACGGCGGTAGTTGAGGCGCTTGCTCAGAGAATAGCGAGCGGTGACGTTCCAAGTGCGCTCAAGGATAAGAAGATCTTTTCACTTGATATGGGAGCACTTGTGGCAGGAGCAAAGTACAGAGGTGAGTTCGAAGAAAGGCTCAAAGCCGTACTTGAAGATGTCAAGAATTCAGACGGAGAGATTATTCTTTTCATCGATGAGCTTCACCTTATCGTTGGCGCAGGCAAAACTGACGGAGCAATGGATGCGGGCAATATGTTAAAGCCTATGCTCGCAAGAGGTGAGCTTCACTGCATAGGAGCGACAACGCTCAATGAGTATCGCCAATATATTGAAAAGGATGCGGCTCTCGAGAGACGTTTCCAGCCTGTCATGGTGAATGAGCCCACAGTTGAGGACACTATTAGTATCCTCAGGGGACTGAAGGAAAGATATGAAGTTTTCCACGGCGTTAAGATAATGGACAGCGCACTTGTCAGTGCGGCAGTTCTTTCAAACAGATATATATCGGACCGTTTCCTTCCCGACAAGGCAATAGACCTTGTTGATGAGGCATGCGCTCTTATTAAGACGGAGATGGATTCAATGCCCGCAGAGCTTGACGAACTCAATCGTAAGATCATGCAGATGCAGATAGAAGAAGCGGCGCTCAAGAAAGAGGATGACAGCCTCAGCGCAGAGAGACTTGCAAATCTCCAGAAAGAGCTTGCTGAGCTGAAAGAAGAATTTGATTCAAGGAAGGCTCAGTGGGAGAATGAGAAACAGGCTGTGGATAAGCTTGCTTCCATGCGTGAACAGATCGAGACGGTTAATTCGGAGATAGCGATCGCGCAAAGAAACGGTGATTACGAAAAAGCAGGAGAGCTTCAGTACGGCAAGCTTCCCGCTCTTAAGAAAGAGCTTGAAGAAGCGGAAGAAGCTGCTCATAAAAAAGAGTCCGATACAACACTTGTGCATGAGAGAGTTTCCGATGAGGAAATCGCGGGAATCATCAGCAGATGGACCGGAATACCTGTAAGTAAACTTACTGAGAGCGAGAGAAACAAGACTCTTCATCTTGCGGATGAGCTTCATCAAAGAGTCATCGGACAGGATGATGCGGTTACTCTTGTGTCGGAAGCCATTATGAGATCGAAAGCCGGAATAAAAGATCCCGGAAAGCCCATCGGATCGTTCCTTTTCCTGGGACCAACAGGTGTCGGAAAAACGGAGCTTGCCAAGAGTCTTGCGAAAGCTCTTTTTGACGATGAGAATAACATGGTTCGAATCGATATGAGCGAGTATATGGAGAAGTACAGCGTGTCCAGACTTATCGGAGCACCTCCCGGATATGTGGGATACGAAGAGGGCGGACAGCTTACCGAGGCGGTAAGAAGAAAACCTTATGCCGTAGTTCTTTTTGATGAGATCGAGAAGGCACATCCCGACGTGTTCAATATACTTCTTCAGGTACTTGATGACGGTCGTATCACTGATTCTCAGGGAAGATGCGTTGACTTTAAGAACACGATACTTATCATGACTTCCAACATCGGTGCGCAGTATCTTCTTGACGGAATAGATCAAAACGGCAATATAAGTGAAGAAGCTGAAAAAGAAACGATGGATGATCTTAGAAATCACTTTAGACCTGAGTTCCTTAACAGGCTTGATGAGATAATAATGTTTAAGCCTCTTACAAAGGATAACATCGGCGGGATCATTAAGCTTATCGTGGATGATCTTAACAGCAGATTGTCTGAAAGAGAGATATCAATAAGACTTACGGATGCTGCAAGAGAGTACATAATAAATGAGGCCTACGATCCTATTTACGGAGCGAGACCTCTTAAGAGATTCGTGCAGAAGCACGTTGAGACTTTGTCGGCAAGACTTATTCTTGAAGACAGAGCTCAGCCGCACGATGTCATAGAGTTTGACGAAAAAGACGGCGAACTGATCGCCTCACCGGTTCATAATTGATCTGATTTAACGCCGATCATACAAACTTATTTGAGCCGGGATCATATTTATAACCGATTCCTTCGAGCTTGCCGATTATTTCGGCGAGCTCGTCTTTATTTATTTCAAGGTCGTCGCAGAGCGCATCGAGACTTGAGTAGTTGTCTCTGAGTTTCATATTCATATAGCTTAACAGCATAACGGGATCCTGTGGCAGCATAGTAAAATAAACCTCCTGATATTGATGTAATTACATAATACGGTATTTGCAGATAAAGCTCAATTTAAAGGGATTATTTTGTAAACCCAATATATTGAAAAAAAGTATAATTCAACACATTATGTTGAAAGTGCCTATTTTGTTGGTGTATAATTTAATATGATATAAGGGGTTATTTTATTGGATTATATCAGATATATTAGCTATTCGCTTTGAGAAATTTAAGTAATGATTATTACTGAAAGTGATATGATATGCAGAAATCGATAGACATTCATTGTCATATTATGCCGGGGGTAGACGACGGTTCCCGCGATGCCGAGACCAGTCTTAAAATGCTCAAGATAGCAGAGAAGAATGGGATAACCCATGTTATATTAACTCCGCATCATAAACCCATGCATCATAACGTCAGCCCTGCGCATAACATGAGTTATACAGGGAAGCTTCAGCAAGCTACCGATAAGCTGGGGATAGATATCAAACTATATTCGGGAAATGAGATTTATTATAGCGATGAGACTCAGGAGGAACTTGAAGAGGGCAAGATAGCGACACTTGCAGGTTCTGACTACGTACTTGTGGAGTTTCATCCTACCAATACTTTTAAAGCAATACACAATGCAGTGTACAGAGTGCAATCGGCGGGCTTCATGCCGATAATTGCTCATGTTGAGAGATACAGCGATATTGTTTCGCATCCGAACTATGTGGAAGAACTTCGTGACATGGGGTGCTATATACAGGTAAATGCTTCAAGTATTATGGGCAAGTACGGCTTCGGAATCGGTCATTTTTCCAAAAAACTTCTTAAAAAGGGGCTTGTACACTTTGTTGCGACCGATGCTCACGATACCGCAAAGAGAGCACCTGATATTCTGGAATGCAGGAATTATGTGGACAGGAAATTTGGGGAGGAGTACGGAAAAAAGATTTTTTACGATAATCCCATGAGCGTGATAAACAATGAGGTTATCTGATAAAAGTTTTGTTGGAGTGATTGATGGAAAAAAGAGATGACATCGTTGAAATTAATCTTGGGGAATTATTTTCAATTATTTTGGGGAGAGCATTCCTTATAATCAGCGCGGGATTATTTTTTGCCCTGACAGGTCTGTTTGTGAGCAAATTTGTTCTTCATCCCGTTTTCGAATCAACAACCAAGATATACATACTTAACAAGGAAGAAAATCAGACAGTAACTTATTCTGATGTGCAGATATCGACACAGCTTACTTCCGATTACGCAGAACTTATCAAGAGCAGATACGTTCTTGAAGAGGCAATTCAGAGGCTGAATCTGGTGGATACCAATTACGAGGATCTTGCGAAAGTTGTAAGAGTCGATACACCTTCGGATACCCGTATCGTTGCCATTACAGCCAAGGACGAAGATCCGCTTATGGCTATGAAGATTGCCAACTGCATACGAGAAGTATCGAGTGAGCACATTACGAACGTTATGGATATTGATGCTATCAATGTTGCGGAGACAGCCAATGTTCCGACTAAGAAAGCAAGTCCCGGTGTGCTCAGATGGACAATTGTTTCAGGATTTGCGGGAACGGTTGTTGTGGCGTTCTTTGTTGTACTCGGATTTTTGATGGACGACACAATCAAGAGTAACGATGACATCGAGAGATATCTTGGTCTCAGTACGATCGGACTCATTCCGCTTTCCGCAGATGATCCGGGTAAAAAGAAATCCAAAAAATAAAAATTAGAATGGAGATTTTATGCAGAGCGCAAAACTTCATTTCAGCCAGGCAGAAAATAATTATCAGGTAAAAGAAGCATATAAGACACTTAGAAGTAACGTGGAGTTCAGCGGACAGAATGTTCGTGTGATCTCGGTTACAAGTTGTACTCCGGGTGAAGGAAAGACAACCGTTGCAATGGCTCTTGCAAGAGCGTTCGCCGAGGCGGGAAAGAAAACTATCCTTGTGGACGCCGATATGCGTAAGTCGGTACTTGTCGGAAGATACAGAACAGGTTCCGTAAGACTCGGTCTTACACATTGTCTTGTCGGAAGAGAGCGTCTTTCAAGTGTTATATGTGAGACGGATACACCCAATCTCTACGTGATATTCAGCGGTCCTGTTCCGCCTAACCCCAGTGAGCTTTTGGGCGGAAGGATATTCAGTAAGATACTTGAGAACATGCAGCAGGTCTTCGATTATGTGATCGTTGATACGCCGCCTCTGGGAAGCGTTATCGATGCCGCCGTCGTTGCAAAACAGTGCGACGGAACGATCATGGTGGTTGAGAGTAATTCCATAAGTTACAGATTTGCTCAGCGTGTAAAAGACCAGCTTGATAAAGCGGGAGCAAAGATGCTCGGCGTGGTTCTCAACAAAGTCGATCTTAACGGAAAAGGTTATTACGGCCATTATGGTCATTACTACGGCAAATATTACGGTAAGTATTACGGCAAATACTATGGCAAGTACGGAGAAGGCGAAGTGGAGCAGCTTTCGCGTCCCAAGGCAAAAGAGCCCGATCCGATGCCTGATGATGACGATCTTGATGAATTAAACTATCTTGCGGGAGTTACAAGAAAAGACTGATGTGCCCGCAGGAACTCGGAGGTAGCAGTGAGAGGAAATATACTAGGTATATTTTTTACGGTGTTGAGCGGAGTTATGGTCGCTCTTATAGTGCTTGCATATGGAAGAAGTGACAGGCTTGCACCGGAATTCAGATTTACAGCGCTTGATCTTATATACAATTCAAGTACTGAAGATAAGGATCTTGTAGTCGGCATCAATGCTTATGATTCCAAGGACGGCGACATATCGAACAGAATAGTTGTCGAAAAAGTGGTCCTTAACAAAGATGCGGAAACGGCGGTAGTGTACTATGCGGTTGCCGATCACAGTGGAAATGTTGCAAAACAATCAAGAGTTTTTCCCGCAGATATTGCGGATATAGAATATAACGGCGATTCCTCAGAAATGATAGAGGATGGTATGCATCCCAATCTTATGTTTGGCGATGCGAATAATTTATCGGCTGCCGGAGCTTCATCCGGTGAAGCGGAACTTACCGATAACTAGGAGTAACAATGAGGGGAAAAGGAAAGATATTTCTCATTATCTGGGCAGTACTTATGACGCTTATTGCAGGCGTATTGGTCGGCTTCGAGGTGATGAGGATCGTAGGAAAATCGAGCCTTGATTCAAAATCGGCGACAACTGCACCCGTTATGTCACAATCCGAGTACTACACCGAAACGGCGAATAAAGGAAGTGCGTGGCAGGATGATTGGGTGGAGTACAAAGGCGAAGTATTTGACTACAACGAAGATATAATAACTTTTTTGATAATGGGTATCGATAAGAACGATGAGATCGTTACCAAAGTAAACGAAGGAACAGACGGAGGTCAGGCGGATGCACTTTTCCTTTTGGTGCTGAATCCACATGACCAGACTATAAATATAATCGGCATCAACAGAAATACTATGACGGATGTCGATGTTTACGATGATTACGGAAGATATCAGACCACAGTGGAAGCGCAGATCTCATTGCAGCATGGGTTTGGAAACGGCATGGAAGAATCCTGTGAATATCAGGTAAAAGCGGTATCCAATTTTCTTCACCAGCTTCCGATTCACGGATATGCCGCGATCAATATGAGTGCGATCCCGACTATTAACGATCAGGTCGGTGGCGTTGATGTTGTGGTGCTGGAAGATCTGACCAAGTTCGATAAGAGCCTTGTAAAAGGCGCCAGAGTTCATCTTGAGGGAAAGACGGCGTTTCATTACGTTAAGAGCAGAGATATCTATGTTCCGCAATCGAATAACACCAGGCTTGAGCGCCAAAGACAGTATATCAATTCATTTATAAATGCTGCGAGAGTGATGTGCAGAGAGAACAATAATGCAGCCGTTGAGCTGTTTACTTCCATCAGCAATAAGATGGTCACAAATATTTCTGCTGATGAGATTTCTTACCTTGCACCGTATCTTACATCATATAAGTTTAAGATGGACGATATCATTACAATCGACGGTGAGACTGAGAAGAACGGCAAATACGAGGAATTCTACGCCGATGAAGAGAGCCTTTACGAGACACTTATAGATGTTTTTTATGAAAAAGTTGATAATCGGGGCTAAATAAATGTATAAAAAAAGACGATATAAAATTGTAGAGATAGCCCGAAAAGGACTTATTTTACTGACTTTGGTATCTGTGCTGACAGGGTGTTCTTCAGGCAGCAGTGTTTCGCAGAGTGATGAAGTTGAAGACAGGAGAAGTGAGTTTGACAGAGTAAGGCATAAAAACAGTGATGTCTTTGCTTGGATAAATATCCCTGAAACGGAGATAGATTATCCGGTTCTTCAAAGCGAAAACGGGGATGACACTTTCTATAAAGATCACAACGAATTTAAGAAGCCGTACGAGAAGGGAGCTTTATACATAGAGGCTGCAAATCTCAAGGATATGTGCGACTTTAACGAGGTTATTCATGGTTCGTCACCTGCAGACGGAAGTATGTTTGGTGAACTTGATAACTTCCTTGATAAAGACTTTTTTGACAGTCATCGATTTATATATGTTTATATGGAGGACAATTCCCTCATATATTATATAGCTGCTGCATTTACGCGGGATGACACAAGGCTTTTGGAACAATATGACTTTTCATACGCATCGGGGTGCTCGGAGTTTATTGATGAGATTTATGATAGGAGCAATCAAAATAAACTTATAAGAGAAGATCTTGAAGCGGCTATTAAACCCGAACATTTTTTGGTGACGCTTACTTCAAACAGCAGAACCGTACCCGGTAAACAAATGGTAGTTGTCGGTTGTCTTGTCGGAGACGTGGCAGGAAAGATAGATCGCTACGTTGATTACGGAAATGAAGAATAGTCGGTAACCGGAGTAATAGAAAAGGAAAACGGAGGCAAAAATTATGAAAAAAATTATGGCGGTCGCAGTTGTATGTTCGCTCATGGTAACTTACTCAATATGTGCTTTTGCGGAAGGAAATGCTACAGGCGGGAACGCGGAGGCTATTCCCAGCATAACGGCGGCTGAGCTTCGAAGCGAGCTTGATGCTGCAAATGCTGAAAGAAGTCAGATGAGGGAAGAGATTGAAGGTCTTCGAAATGATATTCAGGCGCAGCAAGAAGCGCATACTGCCGAACTTCAAAGACAGAATGCCGAGTTCACCAGAAGGCTTAATGATCTTGCAAATAAGAACACTTCCCTTAACAACCAGCTCAAAACTGCCCAGAAGAATTACAGCGAAGCTAATACCAAAAAAGAGAAATACGAGGAAAAATATAAGAACGCAACGTCTTCATCGGGATCAAAGAGCAGACCCGAGAATTCATCTAGAGTGCAGGTCCTTAGTAAGAACAATGCAATCGGTGACGGATACGGCGGATACATTGCACAGGGCGGACATGTACAGATAAACGGCGGAAAGAGTAATGTAACATTTACGCTTTCAATTCCCGCATCAAACGTTGTTAGTTCTGCAAATAAATATGCTTCAGATTTAGGCGGTACACTTCTGTACTGCGTAAGCACAAGCTCACCCGGAGTTTCATTTAAGAATGCGGTAGTTAATTTCACTATTACCGGTGTTCCTGCGAATGATACGATCGCAGCATATCAGCTCCAGGGAAAAAACTGGGTACAGGTAAGAGTTACTTCTGTTACCAACAATCATGTAAGTGTAGAGCTTACACAGCATGGACCAATCGCATTTGTAAGAGTCGCAGCTGTTGCTAATGCAACACACTGACGCACTTTTAATAAACTTTCCAAACGAGAAGCTCCTCACCGTCACGGTGGGGAGCTTCTTTGCGGCGCAAATTATCTCCATCCCGATTAACTGCAGGCTGAGGCTATGGGCTATATGATTTGTTGCTAATGACTCAAAACATATAGCCCATAGCCTCATGTCTGTAGTTAATCGGGATGGAGTTTATGAGCTGCACGAAGAAGTAAAGGCGCGGATTTTGTAACTCATGTTTGTAATTCCTGAATTCAAGATAAAGAAAATAATATAATTTTAGTTAAGCGCATTGCTATTGCGTTACCGTGTTGTCGTTCTTTTTATTGATGATTTGTGGTATCCTGTGTTGCGTAATTATTTACGTTATATTGAGAAAGGAAACGAGGAGATGAAAAAAAGAGTTATATGTGCTTTGGCACTTGCATTGGCATTGACCGGATGCAACGGCTTAGGCGGAAATGTGGAAACAGAGGAAACTGTTGAGATCGAAAACGAGGAAGATGACACAGATACAACAGTTACTCCAAGTACTGATGATAAGGCAACAGAGGAAGTTAGCACTGCAGCAGATGCAGAAAGCTCAAAAGCAGAGGTAAGCGACAGCAGCGCTGCAACAAAGCCCTCCGGAACATATTCAAGAACCTATACAGAGGAAATCGGAGGAGATAATATTACTTCAAATTATTCCTACACATTTAATGATGACGGAACAGGATCTGCTGAAATTCAGGACACTGTACCTATGACTTGGGATGATAGCAAGATAACTATCAATGGTGAAAGCTACGAGTACAAGTACAATGCTGATACAAATACTGTTAGCGTAAAAGAAGAATTCGGATGGGAAGACTACGTTAAGGAATAATCCGAAAAAAGAATGTGGAAATGATTTAGGGGCTATCGCTCAGGATGATTGATCATCCGGGCGAGGCCTCTTTTATATTGGGATGAGAGGGAAGAAGGTGGATTATAAACATTTTTCAAATTAAGTTGTTGATATAAAATATGGTATAATATGTGTACTTATCAATAATTATTGAAAGGAACACATATGATCCTCTATCATGGTAGCAATGTTGAGGTTCCAAAGCCAATGCTGTTAAAGGCGCAAAGAGAATTGGACTTTGGAAAGGGTTTTTATACAACGAGCGATAAAGAGCAGGCTTCAAAGTGGGCAGTGAGAACTGCAAAGCGCCTAAAACAGAACGCAGGTTATGTTACTGTTTATGAGGTTGATGAGCAGAAGTATTCCGGGCTTAGAATACTCAAGTTTGATTCTCCCAATGTTGAATGGCTAAGATTTGTTACCGCTCATAGAAAGGGCGAAGCGACTAATGATGATTGGGATATTGTTATCGGACCTGTTGCAGATGATCAGACGATGCCGGTAATTGAACTGTATCTTGATGGGGCATATGATGAAGACGAAGCAATAAAAAGGCTACTACCTCAAAAACTAAAGGATCAATATACATTTAAGACAGAAGAAGCTATCAATTTGCTTATCTGTAAGGAGATTATCAAGATATGACTAAGATGATTCCGTCATCACTTGACTATTACAATAAAAAAGTGATTCACCGTATCATGGAAAAATATGATATGGATCAGATGGATGCAAGCAGAGCTTTTCTGATGTCTGAAACCCATAGGATGTTAGAAGACGAGGCGCTTGGCATGTGGGATTTTTCAGAACGAGCCATATTTGATATGTGGGAATCGGAAAAAGTTACCGGAGATCCTCGCAATTCTATATATCTGAGGAGTGAATGATAATGACAGAAGAAATGATTTTCTTTTTGTATCTCATAGAGAGATATTCAAATGTAAAAAACAGAGAGACCGGCGATGTTCTGAGAGAATGGGATGAACACAAGATTACTCAGGAAATATATGATAATTACGAAGTGTACCATCAGGAACGTCTGGAAAATGCCTATGACGATATAGATTCACTCATATCGACCGGCAAGCACGCCTGGTGAAAGAACTCTCGGCAAAAATGTGATTTAAACGTGCTTTTGCCGATTAATTGTTAATGATTGTTGAATTATGGGAGCAGTATTATGAGAGGATATATTGAGGCTCCGAAGATGAGTGAGATATTGTATGAAGAGTTTATGGAACCATTTGGGATATCAGCTTATAAATTGGCACAGGCTATTCATGTTCCAGTATCCAGAATTCAGGATATCCTTCATGACAGGCGTAAAGTGACCGTTGACACATCCTTGAGATTGGCAAAGTTTTTCGGTGTATCCGATCGTTATTTTTTGGATATTCAAAATGATATTGATATAAGAAATCTTAGAATATCTATTGCGGATGATATAAAAACAATTCATCCGTATAACACTGCTGTTATGTGAGTGAAAAAATAGAAAACAAAACATAAGCTTTTATTTTAGTGAATGATATTACAAAGTGTAGGGTTTACAGATATCGTAGATTCTGTGCTTTTTTTGTATGGGCGATAAAAACGCTGTAGGGGTTCTCAGTTATGAAAAGTTTATGCCGACCATTAAAATGATGGTAAAAACCTATTGATTTACCATCATTTTGATGGTTTAATTATTTCATAAGATAAAAAATTGTTTTATAGTATGTCTGAACGGTGAAGGTTATGAATAAGAAATACATTACTCCAACAGGAATATCTGGTAAATCAATAAAGGAACTGAGGCAAATGCTTGGAATGACACAGAAGGAATTTGCTGAGTTTTGTGCGGTTTCCAAGCCCACTGTTGAAAGGTGGGAAATGGGGGACAAAGAAGTGTCCGGACCGATAAATCTGATCAGCCAGCTTGTTATGCTTCATCCGGAGATTGTCGATGAATTTAAGCTCCCAAAGAAAGAATATCCGCTTCGTATGTATTATTACTATAAGGATAAAATCTGCACCGTGATAGATGTAGATGAAGCAAAGCAACTGGTTAAGATCAAGAATTATGCAAAAAATATTATGTTTAGAGCTTTTGGAGTTAATGAAGCACCCTCATTTGAGGACTACGAAGAATTTATAGAGTCAAGGTGCTTTCCGCGAACAAGAGACAAGATGAAGATTATGCTTGAGGGGCTGGGAATTCCTTTTTACGATCCAATCCTGATTATTGAGAAAACAGCAGGATGCATGGCGGAAGATGATTTTTGGATAAAGATTGAAAGGTGAGATTATGATAGAACTTTTAGAGGAAGAGTTAAGGAGTTTCAGCAGACAATCATCAAAGGGGAATCAGCTTAAGGGCTGCAAGGATGGCAAATGGTACAAGGCTGATTACGCTGGCTATGAAGGACTCTCAGAATATGTTATATCAGCTCTTTTGACTAAATCGTCTTTAACTGAGGATGAGTTTGTAAAATATGAACTTACTGATATCAAATATAAAGACAGCGTCCTTAAGGGAGTAGAGAGTAATGATTTCTTGCATGATGATTGGCAGATTGTGACTTTGGAAAGATTGTTTAAGACTAGATATGGGCGTGGGCTCAATTCGATAATTTATTCAATTGAAGATCATACTGATAGAGTAAGGAATCTGGTAGAGCAGGTTATTCGAATCACCGGGATTGAGGACTTTGGGCAGTATATTCAGAAGATGTTTGCTATAGATGCTTTTTTTCTTAATGAGGATAGGCATACTCACAATATTGCGGTTCTCATGAACGGAAAGGGAGAGTATAAGAAGTGCCCGATTTTTGATAACGGGGCAGGCTTACTATCAGATACAACACTGGATTATCCGTTGGGCAAAGATCCTATAGTGTTAATGGGAACAGTTCAGTCCAAGTCTGTCTGCCAAAGCTTTGAGGAGCAGCTTGAGATTGCAGAGAGAGTGTATGGCAACAATATAAAGTTTGATTTTACCAAGAAGGATGTTGAGAAAACTTTAAAAGCTTCGGATAAGTACGGAAGTGAAGTGATTGATCGAGTACGTGACGTTATCTTTGAGCAGATGAGAAAATACTCATATCTATTTTAGGGGGCGGATTGGATGAGAGGATATAAGCAAAAGAAAAGGAAAACGACGGAACATCCGAGAAAATGTGAGGTTTGTTGGTAGCGAAAAATCATATAGCCCCTAGCCTCAGTTTGTAGTTAATCGGGATGCCGTACAAATGAACCGCAAGAAGAATTTAAGAGCAGATTTTGGAACTGCAAAGTTGCAAACGTGTTCTGTGTTCTGCTAATATATTAAAAGGTTTTTATAATAAGGAAACGGAGATATGCAAATGAGCTGGGAAGACAGTGTTCGCAAAGTTGTTCCGTACACACCCGGAGAACAACCCAAAAGTAAAAATATAATCAAGATCAACACGAATGAGAATCCTTATCCGCCGTCACCAGAAGTTATGGAGACGCTTAAGAATATGGATACAGATCAGTTCAGAAAATATCCGGATCCGACTTGTGATGTGCTTGTCAGTGCATTATCTGATTTTTATAAAGTGGATAAAGAAAAGATCTTTGTGGGAGTGGGGTCCGACGATGTCCTTGCAATGGCTTTTCTTACATTTTTTAATTCGGATAAGCCGATACTTTTTCCTGACATCACATATTCTTTTTATGATGTGTGGGCAGATCTGTATAGGATACCGTACAAGCAGATTCCGCTCATGGATGATTTTTCGGTGAGAATAGAGGACTACTTTGTTCCAAACGGAGGAATAGTTCTGGCTAACCCCAATGCGCCTACGGGAGCACAGCTTCCTTTGGATGCGGTTGAGGAGATCATCAAAAAGAATCCCGATGTTGTGGTTATCGTTGATGAAGCTTACGCTGATTTTGGCGGTCAGTCGGTGCTTCCTCTTATTGATAAATATGATAACCTTCTGGTTGTTCAGACTTTTTCCAAGTCACGTTCGATGGCGGGAATGAGAGTAGGATACGCATTTGGATGCAAGAAGATCATTAAGTACCTTCTTGATGCCAAGTTTTCTTTTAACTCATACACCATGAACATGGCTGCTCTTGAGCTTGGTGCTGCAGCTGTAAGAGACAGTTCTTACTTTGTAAGAACCGTCAAAATGATTATCAATACAAGAGAGAGAGTTAAAAAAGAGCTCAAAGAACTCGGTTTTGAATTTGCGGATTCCAAGACCAATTTCGTTTTTGCAAAACACAAAGAAAAATCAGGAAAAGAAATTTTTGATTTCCTCAGAGAAAACAACATCATCGTAAGAAGATGGGATGCACCGAGGATTGAGAATTATCTCAGGATTTCAATAGGTACTGATGAAGAGATGGATATTCTTATATCCAAGTTAAAAGAGTTTTTGAATAAATAAATTAAGGAGTTATATAGGTTATGTTGAATTATCTAATTGTTTTCTTCTGGTCAATGGTTCCGCTTGTAGAGCTTAGAGGTGCAATTCCTATTGCATATTATATAAAAGAGAATAATGATCCTACATTTAATATATATCTTGCTTATCTTGTTATTGCTATCGGCAATATGCTCCCTGTTCCTTTTATCTTTTTCTTTGCAAGAAAGGTTCTTGAATGGGGAAAAGACAAGCCCATCATAGGAGGATTCTTTACATTCTGCCTTGAAAAAGGAGAGAAGGGCGGAAAGAAGCTTACTGCAAAGGCAGGAAGAGGATTATTCCTTGCACTTCTTCTCTTTGTAGGAATCCCTCTTCCCGGAACAGGTGCATGGACAGGCACTCTTGCAGCCAGTATCCTCGACATGGATTTTAAGTCAAGTGTACTTGCTGTTATCCTTGGAGTAGCGCTTGCAGGAATAATAATGACTGTGGCAAGTCTTTTGGGAGTAAGCATTTTAACCTAATGATTACTCTTTTAAATGAAGGATGAGAGATTAAGATTTTATGATTATGTATTTAATAGTATTTTTAATTTCAATGGTTCCGTTGATAGAGCTTAGAGTTGCGGTGCCGTTTGCTATTAGACACGGACTTCCTGTTCTTCCGAGCTATATCATCGCGATTATTGGTAACATGCTTCCGATGCCTATCATCTTTTTATATGCAAAAAGGGTCCTTGAGTGGGGAAAAGATAAGCCGGTTATCGGAGGATTTTTTACTTTCTGTCTTGATAAGGGACATAAGGGAGGCGAGAAGCTTAAGGAAAAGGCCGGAAAGGGTCTTTATTTTGCATTGTTCCTATTTGTAGGTATTCCTCTTCCCGGAACAGGTGCATGGACAGGTACGCTGGCTGCATCAATCCTTGAGATGGATTTCAAAAAGAGTGTAAAAGCTACAGCTTGCGGCGTTATTCTAGCTGGAATTATAATGGGCGTAGGAACAAAAATCGTAATGTTTATATGCAATTTGTTCTGAGCAGGTATTGAAAGGTAAGAGATATGGACGCATATACTGATTTTGCAAATGTATACGATACCTTTATGGATGAAACCCCATACGAAGTATGGGGTGATTTTATAGTGGAATTAATTGAGAAATATGGCTTATCTAAACCTGTAAATGCAGGTGTAAAAGAGAATAATAGAACATCAGACCAAGAGCATGACGTTACAAATGACGTTAGCGTTGAAACCGAGGAAGATTCCGAAGAGGCTCTTAATGAAGAGAAAAATCTTGTTGTGGAGCTTGGATGTGGAACAGGTAGTTTTACTGCCATTATGGCGCGCAAAGGCTATGATATAATGGGAATAGATATGTCTGAGGAGATGCTTCAGGTTGCCAGAAGAAAGGTTACAGAGCAGAATCTGAACGTAATGTTCCTTGAACAGGATATGAGAGAACTCGACCTTTATTGTACCTGCGGAACAGTCCTTAGTGTATGCGACAGTATAAATTACCTTCTCGAAGACGAGGATGTTGTCACGACATTTAAACTTGTGAACAATTTTCTTTTTCCAAAGGGGATTTTTATTTTTGATTTTAATACATTGCATAAATACAGAGATGTCATTGGTGATGTGACAATCGCGGAGAATCGTGAGGATTGCAGTTTTATCTGGGAGAATTATTATCACGAAGATGAGCATGTCAATGAATATGACCTCACTATATTTGCAAAATGCGGTGAGGAGGATTTGTTCAGAAAATCTGTGGAGACACACTACCAAAGAGGCTATGAGCTTGAAGAGATGATAAGCTTTGTGAAAGAGTCGGGGCTTGAATTTATAGAAGCGATAGATGCTGATACACACAGCGTTCCGACTGCGGACAGTGAGAGAGTGTATATAGTTGCAAGGGAGAAAGGAAAGCAATGCTGATAGTTTTGCTTAGTTGGGCATATATTTTTATGATTGCGCTTGTGCTTGGAGTTGGTACAAGTAAGCTCCTTTCGCGTCTTATTCCTGTTCCTTCAGGGCAGCTTATGGGAGTTACGGGAGCGGTCACCGCAGGGCTTACTGTTCTTACCGTGTACGCTGAGTATTTCAGTATCTTTTACAAGATAGGTGCGCTGTGCCATATTATAGTACTTGTTTTCTGTGCAGCTGCTTTTTATGCGTATCGAAGTGATATCAAGGGCATGCTGTTTTCGCTAAAAGAGAAATGCGAAAAGAAAAGATGGATCGTCTATGCTGCAATTATTGCAGTGTCTTCTTTTTATACTTCAAGAGGTAAATTTCATACTGATACGGGGATTTACCATGCTCAGGCTATAAGGCTTTTGGAAGAGTACGGGTGCATAAAGGGGCTTGGCAATTTTCAGCTTCACTTTGCGTATAACAGTTCATATCTTGCACTGTGCGCGCTCTTTACGCTGAGCTTTATTTTGCCTTTTGCGCTTCATACGATGACGGGATTTTTCATGGTGCTTTACACCTGCTACGCGGTCAGTGGACTTTTTAAATTTGCAGAACATAAAAGTCACGGCGGTGATATGGCGAGAATAGCGATACTCATCTATTCGATCACGTCGCTTACAGGACTTCAGTCACCTGCAACAGATTACGGAACGATGTATTTCGTGCTATATATTCTTGCGGCATGGATAACATATGTTGAGGAAAAGAAATCTGACGAAGAAGATATTTCTTTTTACGGATTTCTTTCTGTGCTTTCAATTTTTGCCGTAAGTCTTAAATTGTCGGCGGCAGCACTTGTTATATTGGCGGTTCTTCCATTTGTTTTATTGGTAAAAAAGAAAATGGCAAAAGAGACGATTCTTTTTATTGCAATCGGATTTCTTTCGTTTCTGCCTTATCTTATAAGAAACGTTATTCTTTCGGGATGGCTCTTTTATCCTGTGGAAGCGATAGATCTATTCAATGTGGAATGGAAGATTCCTGCGGACTATATGTGGCGTGACGCTGCACAGATAAAGGTCTGGGGCAGGGCAATGGGAGGAATGCAGGAAATACCGGACGGTGAGCTTGCTGCAAGACTGAACTACGGCATTTCAACCTGGCTTCCAATATGGTGGGATGCAAACAGATTCTATGAAAAGATTCTTGTTCTTCTTCAGATTGTGGGAATAGTTGCTCTTGCGGCAGATGTTGTTGTCAGATGTTTCAAAAAGAAATTAAGGGGCGGCGTCGCTGTGTTCTACGCTGCACTTTTTGCAAATATAATCATGTGGTTCTTCACCGCACCGTTTATCAGATACGGACTTTCTTTCCTTCTCGTGATGCCTCTTTGTGCGGTTGCTCACGCGGCAGATGCACTTTTTGAAGAAAAGAAGATAGGAACGGTTCTCTTACTTATATTTGCTGCATTTGGATTTTCGTTCTGGGGAGCAAATTATCTGAAAGACGATGTGAAGTTTGTAAAAAAATATGTTGCGGATGCTTACTATATTGTGCCTGAGCCTTTTGAGCAGGCAGAGACCGATGAAGTTGACATGAACGGAGTCACGGTATACAACTCCGCAAAAGAAGTGGTAAACAGCTATTATTATTATCCGAATTCATGTTATCTTGACATGATTAAGAGAACGGAGCTCATCGGAAGTACGATAGAAGAGGGCTTTAAAGCCAAGGAGCGTTAGAGATGAAAAGTGCCCTTTCGCATTAAGTATTCATTATGTCATGCGGTTCGTTTGCACAGGCGCCGCGTGAACACTGTGAAGTAATGCGACAGCACATTTTATGGTAGTGTGCCTTGCAGCGCATGTTTTTAATTCAATCTTGAATCAAGTTATTCATCCAGATAAAAAAGAGCTTTTTCAGCATTTTATCTGTATCAATTGGAGCTTTCCATGTAAAAAGGCATAAAGATCCAGATAAAAAAGAGCTTTTTTAGCATTTTATCTGTGCAATCGAAGCTTTTCTTACAAAAAAAGTCATAAAATTCCAGATAAAACCAAACAATTACAGTGTTTTTATCTGTATCAAGTGCGACTTCTCATATGAAAAAGCCCTAAAATCCCAGATAAATCAGACTATTTACAGGGGGGTTATCTGGGGGCTTTGCAACTTCCTCGACCGGAGGAGGTGTTTTCAATGACTGATCGGGCTTCAAAGACTAAAAGATATATATTCCACTGTCGAATCCTAAAAGCTTTTTACATTCGCTCCACTGTCGAATCCTTAAAGATTTTATATATCAATCTCACCGTCAAATACTGTTGTTGCGGGACCTTCCATGATGACAGGCGATTCGGGTTTTTTATCCCAAGAGCACTTGATGTCGCCGCCGAGGACGTGGACAGTAACTTCGGTGTCTGTGTGATCGTTTAATATGCAGGCAACCGTGGTAGCGCAGCAACCTGTTCCGCAGGCGAGAGTCTCGCCTGTTCCTCTTTCCCAGACTCTCATGTGTACATTGTTTCTGTCATCGATAGTGACAAACTCAGTGTTGGTGCGATTCGGGAATGCAGGGTGATTTTCAAACATCGGACCGATTTTCTCTATATTAAACTCGGCAAGATCTGTTCCCTTAGGAAGAAATACGACTGCGTGGGGATTGCCCATAGATACACAGGTTATATGCCATGTTTTATCTGCAACTTCAATAGGGACATCTACGGCAAGTCTTCCGTAGGTGTCTGAAAGCTCGGAATATTTTTCACTTGAAATAATATCATCGGGAACGGAAACGGGTACGCTCACTGCATCAAGAATAGGAGCGCCCATATCGACTTTGACGGTTTTTACAAAGCCGTCGGAACCGATCGTAAGGTCGATGTATTTCTTTTTACCGGCACTTACTATCGTAAGCTTGGTCTTGTCTGTAAGCTTCTTATCATAAACGTACTTAGCCACGCATCTGATTCCGTTACCGCACATTTCTGAGCGTGAGCCGTCTGCGTTGTACATTTCCATTTCAAAATCTATATCATTGTCGGCGACGGGATTTATGAAGATGATGCCGTCAGAGCCGATTCCAAAGTGGCGGTCGGAAACCATCTGTGCCACGCGGGATTTATCACCTGAAGGAATGATCTCTTTTGCACCGTCGACATATACGTAATCGTTGCCACAACCATGCATTTTGGTAAATCGCATATTGGATACCCCCTTTTTGCTTTGTTACCAAAAAGTGTATCATAACCGAGTGCAAAATAATAATATAAAATTGCACAAAACTGTATACAATTATACAAAATTGATGTAATATTTTTTTAGTTGATTTTTAATGGAAGTGAGGACAGGATATGCTTAAACTTAATGAAGACTATTTGAAACTTCCCGGAAGCTACCTTTTCAGCACTATCGCAAAGAAAGTAAATGCGTATCAGGAAGCAAATCCGGATAAAAAAATAATAAGACTCGGAATCGGAGATGTTACACAGCCTCTTTGCCCTGCGGTTATCGAAGCACTCAACAAGGCGACTGAGGAGCAGGCACATGCAGAGACTTTCAGAGGTTATGCACCCGATCTTGGTTATGAGTTCCTTAGACATGCGATGGCTGAGAATGATTTCAGAAGCAGAGGATGCAATATCGCAGATGATGAGATTTTTATCTCAGACGGAGCAAAGAGTGACTCGGGAAATATTCAGGAGATCTTTGCAAAAGATTCCAAGATAGCAGTGTGCGACCCTGTATATCCCGTATATGTTGATTCAAATGTTATGGCGGGAAGAACAGGCGAGTATGATGAGAAGACAGGAATTTGGAGCAATGTAATCTACATGCCTTGCACAGCTGAGAACGGCTTTGCACCTGAACTTCCAAGTGAAGTGCCCGATGTGATCTATTTGTGCTTCCCCAATAACCCTACAGGAAGTGCGATAACAAAGGATGAGCTTCAGAAGTGGGTTGATTACGCAAATAAGGTAGGTGCAGTTATCATATTTGATGCGGCTTACGAAGCATATATATCTGAGGACAATGTACCTCATTCAATTTATGAGTGCGAAGGCGCAAGAACATGTGCTATCGAGCTCAGATCATTCTCAAAGAATGCAGGATTTACAGGACTCAGACTCGGAGCTACGATTATTCCTCACGATCTCAAGGTTAAGGTTGGCGCAGAGGAGGTTGAACTTCACAGACTCTGGGCAAGGAGACACGGAACCAAGTACAACGGAGCGCCTTACATCGTGCAGAGAGCGGGAGAAGCTTGCTACTCAGAAGCAGGAAAAGCTCAGATAAAAGAGATGGTTGCCAAGTACATGAAGAATGCAACATACATTCTCAATGGGCTTAAGGAAGCCGGATACGATGCATTCGGAGGAGTTAACTCTCCTTACGTATGGCTTAAGACTCCCGGAAACATGACAAGCTGGGAATTCTTCGATTACCTTCTCGAGAATGCCAATGTCGTAGGAACACCCGGATCGGGATTCGGACCAAGCGGAGAACACTACTTCAGACTCACTGCTTTCGGAAGCTACGAGAACAGCGTAGAAGCGCTTGAGAGAATAAAGAAACTGTGATTTTACATTAAAAAATAAACTGTATAAGAGACTGCTGCTTTGGAGTATTTTGCATGCTTCGAAACAGTAGTTTTTTTTTACTGAATTGTGCGCATGCGCTTTTGACACCTATATGATAATAGGATAGAATAAAATTTGCGTATATCGTAATAAGGGGTTAATATGCCCGAATTAAGAGATAATTTATTAGAAAACAGGAGTAACGGATATGGCATTATTAAAAAAATGGCGTGATATGGCTTATTCTGAGACAGTCGACAAAGGCAGCCTTCAGAAATTATGGACTGAGTATTTTCAGAAAGAGCGCGATATTTATGCACAGCTCTTAAAGAATCCCGATGAAGTTGTAAAGGGAACAGTTAAAGAGCTCGCAGAGAAATACAGCGTTGATATCATGACTATGGTTGGTTTCCTCGACGGAATCAACGACAGCCTTAAGGAGCAGAATCCTATCGAAGAGATGGAAGAAGATACTGAGGTTAACCTTGGTTTTGAGAAAGAGCTTCTTTATAAGAACATGGTAAATGCCGGAGCAGACTGGCTTTACAACCTTCCTGAGTGGGAAGAGATTTTTGATGAGGATAAGAGAAAAGAGCTCTATAAAGAGGAGAAGTCTTCTCATACAATCAGAAAAGAAGAGAAGGTATATCCCAACGATCCCTGTCCGTGCGGCAGTGGCAAGAAGTACAAAAAGTGCTGCGGAAAAAATAAATAATAAGTAATCACTTGGCGAGATTTTTCGAGCCCGGTGTACTACTTAGTTCCGGCGAGCGCTGTGCGCGAGAGCGGAACATCATTATAAAAATACATTGCTGCGCCCGGTTGGCATAGCTGAAAGGAATCAAAATGAACAAAGAAGAATATTTGGAAGTGTATCGCCATTCATTGGCACATATTCTGGCAAAAGCTGTTATTGAGCTCTACGGAAAGGAAGTACAGTACGCAATAGGACCTCAGATTGATGACGGTTGCTATTATGACTTCGTTCTTCCCAAGGCTGTTACACAGGATGATTTCAAGACCATCGAGGATAAGATGCGTGAGATCATCAAGAGAAGAGAAGATTTTACACGTAAGGAAGTTTCAAGGGCAGAGGCACTTGAGATGTTCAAGGATCAGAAGTTCAAGACAGAACTTATTCAGGATCTTCCTGAAGATGAGATCCTTACCGTATATTATACAGGCGATGATTATGTTGATCTTTGCCGCGGACCTCACGTAGGAAATTCTCAGGAGCTTATGAATGCTGCTTATCAGATCAAAGCAGTTTCAGGTGCTTACTGGAGAGGAGACGAGAAGAGAGATCAGCTTTCAAGAATCTATCTCTACGCGTTCCCAAGTAAGGATGAGCTCAAGAAGCACATTAAGATGATACAGGAAGCAATGGAGAGAGATCACAAGAAGATCGGAGCTCAGCTCGATCTCTTCATGTTTGACGAGACAGCTCCCGGAATGCCTTACTGGCTTCCCAGAGGATGGAAGATGTATCAGGCGCTTCTCAAATATTCAAGAGAAGTTCAGGAGAGACACGGTTATACCGAGATTGCAGCTCCTCTTGTAAACAACAAGAAGCTCTGGCTCATAAGCGGACACTGGGCTCACTACGTAAATAACATGTTTATGGTTCCCGGTGTTTCGGGATGGCTTAAGGCAGATGCCGAGATTCCCGGAGTTCTTGAGAATATCAACGAGCAGGGTGAAGAACCCAAGAACATCAAGATTCAGGCAGGTTCTGTTGTTTACAACAGAGAACAGGACGATACAATGGCAGCTAAGCCAATGAACTGTCCTAACGCCATGATGACATATAAGAGAACAAATCACTCCTATAAAGAACTTCCTATCCGCTACAGCGAATATGATGTTCTTCACCGCAAAGAGAAGTCGGGACAGATGAACGGTCTTTTCCGTGTACAGGAGTTCCGTCAGGATGACGATCACACATTCGTAATGGAATCTCAGATCAAAGAGGAGATTGCGGACGTTATCGCTATCGCAGACGAGATCTATTCTACTTTCGGTGTAACATACAGAGCAGAGCTTTCAACAAGACCCGAAGATTTCATGGGTGATATAGAAGTTTGGAACAATGCTGAGAAAGCTCTTAAAGAGATTCTCGATGATAAGTACGGAGAGGGCGGATATGAGGTCAACGAAGGAGACGGTGCTTTCTACGGACCTAAGATCGACCTTCAGATCAAGGATGCGCTCGGAAGAGAGTGGCAGTGCGGAACAGTACAGCTTGACTTCCAGCTTCCTCATAACTTTGGCCTTACATATCAGGCTCAGGACGGATCCATGCAGATGCCTGTAGTTATTCACAGAGCTATCTACGGATCACTTGAGAGATTCATTGGAATCATTATTGAGAACTTCAAGGGAGTATTCCCTTTCTGGCTCAGCCCTTATCAGGTAGGACTTGTTCCTATCCGTGTTGAGCACAACGAGTACGCTAAGAAAGTCGAGGAGGCTTTGGTTAGCGCAGGAGTTCGTGTTGAAGCTGATTATTCAGACAACAACATGAAAGAAAAAATAAAGAAATTTAAGAACTACAAAGATCCATATATTCTTGTAATGGGAGACAAAGAAGCACAGGAGAACACAGTTTCCATCAATGTTCGCGGATCTAACAAGCAGATTCAGAATGTACCGCTTGATGAATTCGTTAAGATGTGCAAGAAGATGAATGAGGAGCACACACTTGAACTCATCGACAGTTACGAAGCGTGAAAAATTTGTAGGCTTAGTATTTTATGGCCTGACCATTTTCTTTTTGGTCAGGTCATTTATCTTGTGCGGTTCATCGGATATCTGGTACGATGAACTGTTTTCAATGGAATTTTCGGGAAGCGAAGTCGGAGAGTTGATCGGACTTACAGCAAAAGATGTTCACCCTCCGCTTTATTATATTCTGGTGCGGGGAGTGACTTTGCTTTTTAAAAGTCTTGGTCTTGCAGGCGCGGGAAAACTTTCGATTGTATCTGTTGCCAAGATTACTTCGATAATTCCGTTTGTTTTCATCATGGTATATTCACTTACTGCGATCAGGAAGATATTCTCGTTTGCAACTTCCGGAATTTTTTCGTTCGCTGTTGTAACAATGCCGGGACTTCCCGAGTACACAACAGAGATAAGAATGTACAGCTTTGCTTTGTTTTTTGTGACAGCTGCGCTTATTCATGCGTATAATTTATATGCGAGCATGATAAAAAAGACGGACGGAAAATGGGATTACCTGAATTCGACCGCGCTTTTTGCATACTCTGCGGCAGCAGCTTACACGCATTATTACGCGGCAATGGCTGTCGGAATAATATATATCATGTTGATGACGACTATGATATCGACATTTGTAAAAGTGCTGAAGCTGAAAAAAGCGGGAGCGAGCGAAGTTTCTGTCAAGTACAGACCGTTCGTTCTTGCTATAAACGCAGGCAATTTTACTGTTATAACTTATATTTTCTGGGTGTCATCTCTCTTTTCGCAGATGACTGCGGTAAAGGGAAATTACTGGATACAGCCTGTCGGACCAAGGACCGTTCTAAGCTGTATGAAATATATGTTCCTTGGATATTTTACGAATACCAAATTCGGAATGATATTGGCAATCCTTATTATCTTACTGATTGTAGGTTCCAAGGCTTTGCCTGTTGCAAATATCATTTTGAAAAAAGAAGAAGCAGATTTGAATCTTAAATTTGAACTGCTTGCGATCACTGTACTTCCCATAGTTGTACTTATGGGAATAATTGCTTCAATGATATTCAGACCTGTATTTGTAAGCAGGTATATGGTTCCTTCATATGGTGTATTCTGGCTTTCGGTGGCAGCGGGTATCGGAAGAAAGTTAAAGGAAAAGCCGGGAAAAAATATGATCTGTACGGCTCTTTTGCTTGCGCTTATACTTGTTGTAGGCTGCGTGGACTTTAAAGCTTTCATCGGTAATGAAGAGTACAGACAGGTCAATATGAAAAAGACAGAGGAACTCTTTGCATCTATTGATAAGGATACGGTCATAATAAGTAATTTTGACCACGTGCAGGCGCTTTTATCGTATTATCTGAATGAGAAGGCTGATGCTGCATCACATGCAGGCGCAGATAAAGTCGATTACAGGATTTATCTGTATGAAGCTGAGGCGGAGCCTCTTATTGCGAAGACTGTTCCGGGACTTGATACTGTCAAAGATCCCGCGCAGATCAGGGATTTACTTGATGCGGGCAAAAAAGTGCTGTTTCTTGGCAGCTTTAACAGCAGAGAAGTTCTTATAGATGAGTGGAACAAAGAGTATGGTATAACTTCCGAAAATAAGGGAAGTTATCTTATGGAGAGATATTGGTTCGATGTGTTTGAACTTGGACTGTAAATGATTCGGAGTTTTATATGAATAAAAAGATTTTTTTCAAAAATATAATATCGATATTTATGGTCTGCGTTTTCTTTTTGACGAATGTTTTTTGCCTTGAAGCGGAGGCGGAAGAAGAACTTAAGGAAGCGAGCGGCTGTACTTTTGTTATAAATTCCGAATTTGTACCTGCGGGAAGCGGTCTGTTTGTAAACAGGAACAGACCGATGGAGTCTTCATCCATCAGTTACAGCATATATTCCGACGGAAGCGATCTCATGCTCACAAACAGAGAAAAAGGGGAAAATGAAGGTAAGACTCATGACGGTACGATGGAGACGATGGCTAAGCTCGATAAGAAATCTTACGAGAAGATGATCGCGTCTGCTTATAACGGCGAGTATGGAGAAGATGTGGGTTTTAATGTGAGCTCTTTTGAGAACATAACAATAGACGGCTATCCCGGTTACAAGATAGTCGCCTCATATCAGCCTTCTAATTCACAGTGCATTTATCAAACTGTATTTATCATAAGATCCAAACACCGCATCTTCACGGTCACATACCAGCGCGCTGAGGATGACGAGTGTGAGGAAAGCTTCGAAATAAGCGCGGGCACCATCAGGGTTAAATGATGGCGGAACACTAATTATACGTATGCCGCTGTATAATTTTCAGCTTTCACAAGAATTTCATCTGTAAACAGACGAACCTGCAGAAGATCCTGATTGTCGGGGTGCTCTGCAGAGTTGTCAAATCTTTCAAGCATGGAATCTATCTGATAATCTGCGCATTTTCCGCGCATATCTTCGTATTTTTCTCTTATTTCACGACGCATTTTTCCAAGACAGAAATAAGCTCCGAGATAATTGTTGTCATCTGCAAGCCAGGCTCTGGCGTTTTGCTCGAGCATCTTGTGATATTCGTAACTGTCTCCGAGACCGCAGGTGCCAAAAAAAGCTACATTTTTGCCATGCAGAGAGGAGATAAGGTCAATTATCTCCAGACTGCATGAGCCTCTGTTGATCCAGAAGCCTATAAAATAAAGCTCTGCATCCAGAGTCCCGTTCCACGTTCTTATATCCACAAGACTTTTGTCATCTTTTGGACAGTTTATGGCGTTATGAATTTCCTGCGCCAGTTTGAGGGTGTTACCTGTTTCGCTGGCATATGTTACCAGATATTTCTTCATTTTAAGATTTCTTTTTAAACTCCGTCCTACATTTCGGGCATCGGACCATTATGGTTCCTTTTCCCCTTGGGATGCGTATCTTTTGTTTACAGCTCGGACAAACATAGATGTGATAATTTCTGAACTGTATTACTCTGCTTTTTGTCTTTCCGAATGTTGATCGGAACTTTTGTACAATTTTTAAAAAACTCTCATTTTCTTTGTATCTCTTTGTGATATTCTTCGATAAAAGCCTAAAATATGAGTAGATCAATAACGCAAAGGCAACATAGTATAATAAACCAAGTGGCGTAAAAAGCGAGACGATCAAAGCTATTACTGATAATACCAAAAGAAACCTTGTGAGTTTATCCATTCCATAGGAGCCATAGCGTCCCTGGAAGAATTGAGAGAAAAAATTTCTCATGTTCGGTCTCCTTATCTGCCTAATAAATAAAGTCGGTGCGAAAGTCCTCCACCGACACCTTAATTGTAACGGGCAAATGCTATAGTTACAATGAACTTAAGGGGAAATTATTATAAAAAAACAATAAAACTGCGACTTTCGGGCGCTTGAAGTCCGCAAAGCACCGTAAATACAGGCCTTGAGTTCAGGTTGATTATTGCGACATTAATCAATATAATAATAGAGGTTGCTCAGCATCATTTAGAGCAACCTTTTAGTATTTTATATGGAGGAAAGATATGCATATCATAGTAGTTGGCTGTGGAAATGTAGGTCAGACGCTTACGCAGCAGCTTAGCAAAGAAGGACATAACATAACGGTTATAGAAGAGGACAGTACTGTACTTCAGAATGTAGTCAACAGTTATGACGTTATGGGAATAGTGGGGAACGGAGCCAGCTACTCTATAATGAAAGATGCGGGTATTGAGACGGCGGATCTTATGATCGCTGTTACCGAATCTGACGAGCTTAACTTATTGTGCTGCCTTATAGCGAAGAAGGCAGGTAATTGCCACACAATAGCCAGAGTTCGTAATCCTATTTATAAAAAAGAGATAAACTTTATTAAAGAAGAACTTGGTCTTTCGATGGTAATAAATCCTGAGGAAGCTGCAGCGGGAGAGGCAGAGAGACTTTTGAAATTCCCTTCTGCGACCAAGGTAGAGACTTTTGCAAGAGGAAGAGCAGAGCTTGTTAAATTCATAGTTGATGAGAACTCGAGACTTTGCAACAGAGCTCTCAAAGATTTCCCTTCGGATCTTAAAAAACACGTTGTAGTTTCAGCTGTTTCAAGAGACGGAGAAGTTTATATTCCGGATGGTAATTTTGTTCTTCAGCCTGAAGATGAAATCACTATATTCGGATCGGGAAGAAATACTCTGAATTTCTTTAAAAAACTCGGACTTCCTACAGCCAAGGTGCCTTCAACTATCATTGTGGGAGGCGGTGAGACAGGATATTATCTTGCGAAGCAGCTTTTGGACATCGGAGTAAAGGTTACGATCTTTGATAAAGATGCGGTCAGATGCAAAGAGCTTTCAGATCTTTTGCCTCAGGCTCTTATAATTAACGGCGACGGAACGGATAAGGATATGCTCATGGAAGAGGGCGTTACATCCACAGGATCTTTCGTTGCACTTACAAATCTTGATGAAGAAAATATAATGCTCTCAATGTACGTTAAGAGCATTAATCCCAAGGCTAAGATACTTACTAAGGTTCATAGAGTTAATTACGGCGACATCATAGGTTCACTTAATATAGGAAGTATCATTTATCCCAAATATATTACCGCTGACAGGATCGTTCAGTTTGTAAGAGGAATGTCAGCATCAAAGGACAGCAATATTGAGACACTTTACAAGCTCGATGATGAGCGTGTAGAGGCACTTGAGTTTATAGTAAAGAAAGGAAGCCCTGTTATAGGAGTACCTCTTTCCAAGCTTAATCTTAAGAAGGGTATTCTTATTGCCTGCATAAATCACTATGGAGAGATATTGTCTCCTACAGGTGACAGTGTTATCAGAGACAGAGATTCGGTTATTATCGTTACAACAAGAACTGGATTAAAAGACATAAATGATATTTTGGAGAACTAAAAAATGAACTATTCAATGATCAGGTACGTTCTATTCAGACTCGTAAGAGTTATGGGATGTCTGTTTTTGTTGCCCTTGGTTGTGGCAATAATATATAAAGAATATGACAGCGCGATAGCGTTTCTTGCACTGGCAGGTTTTTCGGTACTTCTGGGAGTTATAGGATCTCACAAGAAACCGGAGAACAGAGTCATCTATGCAAAAGAGGGCTTTTCCATTACCGCGGCAGCGTGGCTTTTGATGAGTCTTCTGGGTGCAGTCCCTTTTGTTATCACAGGAACAATTCCAAGTTATGTTGATGCTTTATTTGAGACTGTTTCAGGTCTTACAACAACGGGAGGAAGTATCCTCACAAGCTTGGACGGTATGGAATACAGTGTACAGTTCTGGAGAACGTTTACACACTGGATCGGCGGAATGGGAGTTTTGGTATTCCTTCTCGCGATCGTTCCCATGGCTGACGGTTACAGCATGCATCTTATGCGCGCGGAAAGCCCGGGACCTGTTGTCGGTAAGATTGTTCCCAAGGTAAAAGATACTGCCAAGATTCTTTATCTTATTTATTTCGGAATAACCGTTACTGAGATCATCTGTCTTTTCCTGTCGGGAATGCCGCTTTACGATGCCATAACCATTTCTTTCTCGACGGTTGGAACCGGAGGATTTGCGGTAAACAATGCCGGAATAGGCGGATACTCTACATTGAGTCAGGCTATCATAATAGTGTTCATGGCACTTTGCGGAGTCAACTTTACTGTTTATTATTTTCTTTTGAACAGAAAGCCCAAGGAGGCTTTTGCAATAGACGAAGTTAAGTTTTACTTCGGAACGATGATCTTATCGGCAGTCTTCATTACTGTCAATATTTACAGAGCGGGAATTCTTACAAGCGGTGCTATGTGTTTCCATCACTCGCTCTTTGCTGTTGTGTCTGTTATGACTACGACAGGTTTTGGAACGTTGGATTTCGATAAATGGCCGATGTTCTCCAAGATGATACTGTGCATTCTCTCACTTGTGGGAGCCTGCGCCGGATCTACCGGAGGCGGATTTAAGTTCTCAAGAGCGGTTATCGTTATCAGGAACGTAAGGAATGAGCTCAATTTCATAGTTCATCCCAAGGCTGTCAAAAGGGTATACATGGACGGACATACTGTCGAAGGAACTACGGTTAAATCCGTTTCGGCATATCTTGGTCTTTATGTTGTGACCTTCATCGCTTCAACTTTGGTTGTCGCACTTGATAATTTTGATTTTCAAACAACGGTAACATCTGTTGCAGCAACGTTAAACAATATCGGCCCCGGACTTGGAATGGTAGGCCCTATGGGAAATTATTCACAGTTTTCCGTTTTGTCCAAGTTGGTTCTGATGTTTGATATGTTGGCGGGCAGACTTGAACTTTTACCTATATTTATAGTAATAAAGCCAAAAACCTGGCGTAGATAAATTAACTAAAAAAAGTACATCTTTTTCAAAAAAAAATTGTTGGAATTTGTGTCCAAACTGTGATAAACTTTTAATTACTTTGTGAAGTAAATATTAAAAAAGTATAAAATTTTATATATGAGGTGAAAATGAAAAGAACAAAACCGGTAGTGATCCTAGGTCTTACTGCATTGTTCGTTACCATGCTGTTCATCACATGTTTGAGACTTTATGGCGGAAATATCACCGAGCATAAAGAAACAGATACACAAGAAGAGTACAATGACGCTGAGGAAACACTTCTTGGGTATTTGGGCGTCGACCAAGATAAAGAGAATACTTCTGTAGAATCCGGTGGGAATGATATCGCGGATCTGAATGCAAACAGCAGATTTACGCAAAGAGTTACTGTCAGGGGAGACGGCGAGATGCTTCCCGTCAGTGGAACCGTTACCAAGGACGCTGATGCGTTCTATCCGGGAACGTATGAGATAAGCTTTAGTACCAATGCTATTTTGACAGAGCAGGCTACTATAGAGGTTGAGATGGACGTCTTAAAAGGTGATGAAGTTTATATCCTTACAGGCGACAAAGATTCAGGATACGAAGAATTTGCAGTGGTAACTGCAGATAAATATAACACAGTGAGATTCACAACAGATAAATTGCAGACATACACATTGTCTAAAACAAATATCGCCGCAGCTCAGGAAGCTATGGCGGGAATTATAGGTAATTATTGATCATTTTTGGATGCACATCCTGATGATGTATAAGATTATGAGATGAACAGGGTAGAAAGCGTAGAACAGATATTTATATCTGCCGAGCTTCTTACCCTGTTTTTGATTGTAAAGATATATGAGGATAAAAGCCGGGAAAGACATAAATTCCGTAGTGCTGTGTGAAACGATAAGAAGATATGCGGCAAGTATATTTATAGGAAACATCGGTCTTAGGAAATAGAATATCATCGCAAGTAAGATGCCGTAATATTTGTAGTCACAGTGCAACAAGGAAGCAATGCATGATGTAGTGAAAGTTAATAGCATAATTGCGGCAAGAGATGCATATTGAGAGACCTTTAATTTTCTGCCGTATTTGGTTATGGTATCGGATCCCCATAAAGTTATAAGTGCCAGAAACAGGGTTATTATCGCATTGTTTCTATCGTATCTGATTTCTCCGTAGAATGCGTAGTCGAAGGGAAGCTCCGATATAAAGGCAAAAACAAGCAGACTAAGAGCGTATCTTAGTCTGCTTGAAGTATGTCTGAAGCCTTCTGCGATAAGAAATACAAAGATAGGGAAGGATGTTCTTCCTATGGCTCTTATCGCATCATAGATAAAGTTAAAAGTTTCAAAAGGCATTTTGGTTGGGATAATTCCCTCTTTGGTAAGCGGGAGAAGTATCGCAGCGCCAATGTGGTCTATAAGCATCGTCACGCAAGCTATTATTTTGAGAGTATTTCCGTCAAGTTTGCGGAAACGTGCAAGTTTATCCATTATATCTAAGCTCCGTATTTCAGATTGCGATAGGAATATCCTTTAATTGTTCCCCCGCTACTTCGTAGTTTTCAAGTGAAACGTCGTTTCTTGTAAATTTGTAGAAATCCTTTATGTCCGGATTCAATGTAAATTTCGGTGCCGGAAGAGGAGTTCTTGTGATCAGCTCTTTTACAAGAGGCACATGTCTGTCGTATATATGCGCGTCTGCAATTACATGTACAAGTTCCCCGACGTTCATATCACATACCTGAGCCAGCATGTGAACAAGTACCGCGTACTGAACAACGTTCCAGTTGTTGGCGGCAAGAACGTCCTGCGAGCGCTGGTTGAGAATTGCGTTAAGTGTGAGCTTATCCTCGCCCTTTTTCTGGGTGACATTGTAAGTTACGCTGTATGCACAGGGATAAAGGTTCATCTCGTGAAGATCCGAGAACATGTATGTGTTGGTCATTATACGTCTGCTGAAAGGATTGTTCTTAAGATCGTAGATAACTCTGTCGATCTGATCAAATTCGCCTTCTTTATAAATACTCTTTTGAGCTATCTGATAGCCGTATGCCTTTCCGATGGAACCGTTTTCGTCGGCCCATTCGTCCCAGATGTGGCTGTGCAGATCGTTGATATTATTGCTCTTTTGCTGGTAGATCCAAAGGATCTCGTCGGTTGCACTCTTAAGCGCGGTCTTTCTCAGTGTCATGATCGGAAATTCTTTTGAAAGATCATATCTGTTTACGACACCGAATTTCTTTATGGTGTAAGCGGATGTTCCGTCCGGCCAGTGGGGGCGGACTTTCTCGCCTTCTGTAGATGTTCCGTTTTCCAAGATGTCTTTACACATGGAAATAAATATTTCGTCAGCTTTTGACATACGTTCCTCCTGATGATTATTTGCTCCATTTGTCGCAGAGTGCGATTATCTGGTCTGCAAATTTTGCTTTGTCTTTGTTGGTCATACCTTCGCTCTTTGCGATTATGCCGATAAGTCTTGCACCGGCTGCCTTGAGCCTTGCGTATACATCGGATACGATAGTTGCTTCCTTGGTCTTCTTGGGAATCGGAACGGCTTCTTTTATGAAGGTTCCGGACACAAGGTCAAATTCTGTTCCGCTGTATGGCGCATATGTATCAAAACCGTACTCATCTCTAAGATATTTGGCATAAGAAGTACATACGCTGTCTTCGCCGTGTACGATGAAGACTTTCTTGGGACGCTTGGCTGTAAAGCCGTTTATCCATTCTGTGAGTCCGTTTTTGTCTGCGTGTCCCGAAAGACCTTCGAGTTTGCAGATGTCAGCCTTTACATCGACTGTTTCACCAAAGAGTTTGATCTGTTCGGCTCCGTCGATAATGGCTCTTCCCGTTGTTCCTACAGACTGATATCCGACAAAGAGGATAGTGCTGTCAGATCTCCAGAGATTGTGCTTGAGATGATGTCTTACACGTCCTGCCTCGCACATGCCTGATGCGGATATTATTACCTTGGGCTCAGGATCTTCGTTTATTGCTCGTGATTCCTCTGTTGTGATAGCGAGGTTCAGTCCCGGGAATGTGATGGGATTGATCCTTCTTTTTACAAGTTCCATTGCTTCTTCGTCATAGCACTCATAGCGGTTGTCGTCGAATATTTCTGTGGCTTCCACCGCAAGAGGACTGTCGACAAATACAGGGAAGTTCGGAAGTGACTTTACGAGTCCTTCTTTTTTGATCTTCCTTATAAAATAAAGCATTTCCTGAGTTCTTCCCACTGCAAAAGAGGGAATGACAACGTTTCCGCCGCGCGCGAAAGTTCTGTCCAGGATCTCTGCAAGTTCTTTTACATAATCGGGTCTTTTCTCGGAATGAAGCCTGTCACCGTAGGTTGATTCCATGAGTACATAGTCCGCGGAATCGGTGAGCTGAGGATCTCTTATGAGTGGCTGCTCTTTGTTGCCGATATCTCCGGAAAAAACAATTTTTTTGCTGACATTTTTTTCCGTAACCCATACTTCGATGCTGGCTGAGCCAAGGAGATGTCCGATGTCTGTGAAACGGATCTTGATTCCTTCGCAGACTTCAACCTCATCACCGTATCTGCAGGGGATGAAGGCTTTGATGGTCTTCTCGGCGTCTTCCATAGTATAGGAAGGTTCCATCTGAGTTATTTCTTTGTTTCGTTTAGCTTTTCTGTTTCGCCATTCGGCTTCCTGCATCTGAATGTGCGCGCAGTCTCTGAGCATTATGTTACAGAGATCGCAGGTAGCGTCCGTAGAGTAGATCTTGCCTCTAAAGCCTTTGGCGTACAAAAGCGGAAGATTTCCCGAATGATCCACATGTGCGTGGGTCAGGAAGACATAATCGATTTCAGGAGCTGAAACCGGGATGGGAACATTTTCAAAATAATCCTTACCCTGTTCCATTCCGTAATCAATAAGAATATTTTTTCCGCAAGCGGATAGTAAATGGCAACTGCCCGTAACTTCGTGGTCAGCGCCTATAAATGTAAGTTTCATAGCGTGCCCCCTTTAACTATTTAAGCATAACATAATTTCATTGTGGAAAAAATAGTCGAGATTTGGTAGAATGTTTACATTGACTATAAAGTTACTGTTAACGGAATGATATGCGGGTGTGGGTACAGTAACACTATTTCTAAGGAGATTATGAAAGATGTTTAAGAAGAATTTAAGCAAAAGATGTATTGCAACAGCAATATGTTCACTTTTGGCTTTTTCAGTAATAGGCTGTGGTAAGGACAGCAAGACTGAGGGAGCTTCAAGCCAGGTCTCTTTTGAAGAGATGGCTGACGATTCAGCTGCAGAGAGCACTTCTGTTGAAGAGACAGATGACGGAGAGGCAGCAGAGATTCCTGAGGGAATGTATTTAAGTGAGCTCACAGGTGAGCCTATCAGTGAGGAGATCAAGGATCAGCGCCCTCTTTGTGTAATGGTCGACAATGAGATTACAGCGCTTCCTCATTTCGGAACAGCAGAGTCAGATGTTGTTTATGAGATCATGAACAGTACAGCAAATGACAGAATTACAAGACTTATGTGCGTTATTAAGGACTGGGGCAAGATTGAACAGATGGGAAGTATCAGAAGTACTCGTCCCACAAACCTTCTTCTTGCAGCAGAGTGGAACGCAGTTCTTTGCCACGACGGCGGTCCTTACTATATCAATCAGTATTTAGAGAAGCCTTGGGCAGCACATTTCTCAGGAACTTTCTCAAGAGTTAACAACGGAAAGAAGAGAGAGTTTACAGAGTATATCTGCAAGGGTGACCTTGAGAAGAATTTCTCAAACAATTCAGGCAAGGCTGCATATTCAACTACTTACAATGAGTATGCAAACGAAGGAAGTCACTTCAACTTTGTAGAGTATGGCAAGGAAGTTGACCTTACAAAGGTTTATGACAAGACATATCCTGCAACAAAGATTTCACTTCCTTTCTGGCACAATACTTCAACACTTGTTTATGATGAAGATTCAAAGATGTATCAGTACTATGAGTACGGCGATCTTCATAAGGACGACGAGGACGGTGAGCCTCTTCAGTTCAAGAATGTTATTCTTCAGGAATGTTCATTCGCACAGCTTGATGAGCACGGATACCTTATTTACAACTGTATCGACTCAGGCAAGAGAGGATGGTACATCACAAACGGTGTTGCAAAGGCTATCACATGGGTTAAGGCCGGTGAGACAGACGTTACCAAGTACTATGATGATGAAGGTAAAGAGATCCAGATCAATACCGGAAAGACATATATTTCACTTGTTCCCGATGATACATGGGACAAGATGTCTATTGAGTAATTACAGATTGTCAACAAAATGCCCTGCAGCTTCGTCGCTGTAGGGTGTTTTTACTATCATAGGAAAAGCGCGAAAGAGTCGCGAGCGACTCTTTATACTATTTTTGGAGGAGAAAAAATGAAAGCAATAGTAGCAGTTGATAAGAATTGGGCAATAGGATATCAGGGTCGCCTTTTGGTAAGCATAAGAGCAGATCAGCAGAACTTTAAAAATCTTACAATGGGAAAGACGATCGTGTATGGTCGTAAGACTCTTGAGACATTCCCGCGCAAGGTGGTTCTGCCCGGAAGAGACAACATAATTCTTTCCACCAGGGAGAACTATGAAGTAAAAGATGCCGTTGTGGCTCACAGCAAGGAAGAGCTCAAAGAGCTTATAAAAGATATTCCGACAGATGATGTGTTTATTATAGGCGGTTCAAGCGTGTATAATGAATTTATAAATGACTGCGATACTGCGATCGTTACTTTCATCGACAAAGAGTATCAGGCAGACAGTTATTTCCCAAATCTCGATGAGGATCCTGCATGGGAGCTTGCAGAAGAGAGTGAGGAACAGGTTTATTTTGACATAACATATACATATAGGACATATGTGAGAAAATAGATTTTGAAGGGAAACACATATGGAAAAAAGAGTTCTTATTTTAATCAACAAAACAGCGGGGGTAGGAAGAGCAGGTCATGACACGATAGAGATAGTGACTAGATATGCCAAAGAGGGTTATGAGCCGATAGTTTATCCGATCATACCTGATGAGGATCTGACATCCGAAACTCTCGTTCATAAATATGACGGGAAGATAGAGGCTCTTCTTTGCAGCGGAGGCGACGGTACACTTAACCATGTTGTCAACGCAATCATGCAGATGGAGAAGAAGCCTGTTTTGGCATACATTCCTGCGGGAAGCACAAATGATTTTGCCAAGGGACTCGGAATACCCGGCGTACGCTCAAAAGCTATAGACGCAGCCATAAACGGAAAGCCTTACAAATATGATGTCGGTAAGATGAATGGCAATTATTTCAATTACGTGGCGGCTTTTGGTGCGTTTTCAAAGGTAAGTTATGCTACGGATCAGGAACTTAAGAATGTTCTGGGATACGCGGCTTATATACTCAGTGCTATAGCGGAGCTTCCGCAGAATATAGGATACAGCTGCCATATGGAAATTGAGGCGGACGGTGTCAAAGAGAGTGGAGACTATGTCTTTGGTGCAATAAGCAATTCGTCATCGGTAGCGGGAATGACGCTTTTTGGTGATGAGCAGATAATTCAGGATGATGGGCAGATGGAACTTATTCTTATTCATGCGCCCAAGAATCTTGCCGAGTTTAATTCGATAATATCCGCTCTTGCAATGGGAACGCCAGACAATCCGTATCTTACGTACAAGCAGGTCAAGAAAGTTACATTCAAGTCCGACGAAGATATTGAGTGGACGATAGATGGAGAATTCGGCGGCGCCTATAAGGAGACCAATGTCGAAGTTATACAAAGAGCAATAACTATCATGACAAAGAAAAAATAACTATGTTTTTATACGAGAAAAAGAAACATAAAAAAGATGAACATGAATATATTGAGATAACGGGCTTTGAAGGTAAGACGGAGAAGCTGGTGATACCTGAAAAAATAGACGGTATTCCTGTCGAGGCTGTGGGGAATCATTCTTTTTCAAGCAGGAATGATATTACCCATGTGTCGATACCTGAGAGTGTAAAGATTCTGTACGGTTTTGCTTTTCACAATTGTAAGAATCTTAAGAGAATAAGTCTTTATGACAGTCTTACGGACTATTATGACGGAGTGTGCAGGCAGTGCGATAACCTGACTGCTATTGATGTTACCGTTAACAACAGCTGGTATGAGGTTGTAAGGAATTTCCTTGCGGACAGTGACAGGACTTTGGAGTTTCGACTGAATATTAAGACCGATTTGGGATACGATGAGGCAAGACTTACGTTCCCTGAGTTTGTTTATGATTTTAATGAAAATACCATGGCTCGTACTATACAGTTCTCAATCGCAGGTTCGGGATATGCTTACAGAGAGTGTGTTGACAGAAGGAGTATCAATTACAGGGAGTACGACAGACTTTTTGATAAGGCGGAGATCGACGCGGGACCGCTGCCGCAGAATATCTCGGTGGGAAGGATTCTTTTTCCGAAAGAACTTGCAGCGGGCTACAGAACTGCGTATGAGACTTATATCACAGAGCACGGCGAGAGTATTCTAAAGAGACTTATTGATGATAATGATGAAGAAGAGAGTCTTAAGATCTTAAAGGCGCTTTTAAAATATAAAACAAATGACGGCGCGGCTGTTCTTAAGGATCGTGACGTTGACGAAGCTATCGCTTATGCTGTCGGAAAAGAGAAGACGCTTTTTTCGGCAACTCTTATGGATGGCGGAGCAGGGAGCGCAGTTATGGAGTTTAGTTTATGACGGAGGGCGGAAGTTCCAAGAGGCAAGAACTTGAAAATATGGGATGCAAGGTGCTTGATGAGTCAAGGACCGAGCTTTATATTGCCATGAGATTTATGGGAGCTGCACTTGGAAGTCTGTCCTACGAGCTTGATCTTTCTACTACGACCGTAGGCACTGATGCGGTGAGTATCAGATTCAATCCATCTTATGTGTTCAGGCTTTTTACAGAGGAGCCTGCCAAACTTAACAGAACATACATGCATATACTTTTGCATTGCATCTTCAGACATATGTATCTTTCAAGCAGATACGAGGATGCAAGGCTTTATGATCTGTGCGCGGATATTGTCGTTGAGTCGATCCTGGACGGCATGGATTACAGGTGCATCTACAGGATATCTTCGGACTATCGTGACAGATGGTACAAGACTTTGGAGGATGAGCTTAAGGTTCTTACCGTGGAAAAGTTGTACAGGTATTTCTCCGAAGAGAAGCCTTTGGAAGATTACGATGAATATGAGAGGCTTGAAAAAGAGTTTTGGGCTGACGACCACGGTTTCTGGGAGCGACTTCCCGAAGATGAACAGAAGTCTGATGACAACGACGAAGAACGGGATGACAAGGTAAAATTCATTCCCATGAACAGAATGAAACTCATTGAGGATAAAGAGAAAGACTGGGAAAAAGAATCAAAGAGACTTCAGACTGAGATTGAGACAATAGGAAAACAGCACAGCGACCGCATAGGGAAGCTTGCTTATATCCTAAAGATACAGAATACGGAGAGAACCGATTACAGGGATTTTCTGGATGATTTCATGGTAATACGCGAAGAGAACATTACGGATCCGGATTCTTTTGACTATGGGATGTATATGTTTGGAATCGACAGGTATGGGAACATGCCGCTTATTGAGGAGAATGAGCTTAGGGAAGTTAAGAAGGTGCAGGAGCTTGTGATCGCGATCGATACGTCGGCGTCCTGCGAAGATGTGCTTGTTCAGCGATTTCTTAATGAGACTGCGTCGATTCTTTTATCAAAGGAGAATTTCTTTCGGCAGATAAAGATTCATGTGATCCAGTGTGATGATGAAGTTAAAAGAGACGATGTGATCTTGTCTGTCGATGATATGAAGAAGTATTCTGAGGGAGTTCATGTTGAAGGCGGATACGGAACGGACTTCAGACCTGTCTTTACACATGTTGAGAAGCTTATGGAAAAAGAGGAGTTTACCAACCTAAAGGGACTCATATATTTTACGGATGGGTACGGTATATATCCTAAGGAGCCAACTGCCTACGAGACAGCATTTGTTTTTGCGGCAGATGAAGATTACAATGATGCAGAGGTGCCTGATTGGGCACAGAAGTTATACATATAGTAAATGGCAGATGAATCTGATAGGGAGCGGATATGAATATAAAAGAAGCTAAGGAAGAAATAAAAAACGCGGTTAGAGCGTATCTTGAGAAGGATGAGGCGGGGCAGTATGAGATCCCTGTTGAGAGGCAGCGTCCCGTACTTCTTATGGGACCTCCCGGAATAGGTAAGACCGCTATTATGGAACAGATCGCGCATGAGCTTGGAATAGGGCTTGTGGCATATACCATTACTCATCATACAAGGCAGAGTGCCATCGGACTTCCGATGATATCCGAGAAGGAATACGGTGGGAAAAATTATTCGGTGACTGAATACACCATGAGTGAGATTATCGGCGCTGTATATGACAAGATTGAGCAGACGGGTGTTCATGAGGGAATTCTTTTTCTTGATGAGATCAACTGTGTGTCTGAGACGCTGGCGCCGACTATGCTCCAGTTTCTTCAGTATAAGACTTTCGGAAGCCACAAGGTTCCCGACGGATTTATAATCGTGACGGCAGGCAATCCTGCAAGATACAACAGGTCTGTCAGGGACTTTGACATAGTTACGCTTGATCGTGTGAGGAAAATCTCCATCGAAGAAGATTATGAAGCGTGGAAAGAGTATGCTTATAAGGAAGGTGTACACGGCGCGATCATGGCATATCTCGAGATTAAAAAGGATAATTTCTACAGCATTAAGAGTGATGTTGACGGAAAAAGCTTTGTCACTGCCAGAGGCTGGGAAGATCTGTCCAGAGTTATAAAGGTTCATGAGAAGCTCGGTATCCCTGTGGATAACAAGCTTACGGACCAGTATCTGCAGAATAAGGAAATAGCCCGTGACTTTGCAGATTATTATGAGCTTTATCACAGATACAATGAGCTCTATAAGATTCCGGATATACTTGAGGGCAATTTCCCGAGCGACCTTGATTCGGTAAGAAAAGCAGCTTTTGATGAGAAGCTCAGTATTATAGGGCTTTTGACAGACAAACTGATGGGGGAGTTCAGGGAATACTCCGTGCGGGCAGCAGTACAGAAGCATATTTTCAGTGTGCTTAAGGAGTTTATTGCAGGCGCCGGAGATGGTGGAAGTTCTGTTAACAGTGCGGTAGATAAGCTTGTCGGCATGATAGATGCTTTTGAAAAAGAGACGCTTAGGCAGGCGGAGGCCGATCTTATCGATCGTGATGAGGAGAGGGCAAGGAAAATTGCGGGGGTACAGCTTCGCGAGTGCGCTAAGAAAGTAAAAGGCGATGCTTCAAAAGATGCGGTAGCAAGTGTAAGGGAATGGTTCAACGCTCTTGAGGGCGACAGGCAGAATGCTATTAAAGTAACGGGAAATCATCTTACTAACAGTTTTGAATTTATGGAAAAGGCATTTGGAAATCCCGAATCTCTTACAGGAAGTCAGGAGATGGTAATATTCCTTACGGAACTTTCAAGTGCTTATCACAGCCTTAAGTTTGTCAGGGAGACCGGAAACGACGTATATTATAAGTACAATAAGTTGCTTCTTTTGGGAGATAGGAAACAAGAGCTTACAAGAGAAGTAATGGAACTGTTATGATGTGAATAAGCTGTGATTGTGAGAAGACTTCTTAAGATAATATAAATGAAAATAGCTGACATAGTAAAAAGGACGTTGCCAAAGGCAACGTCCAAATGTTTGCATGGTTTAAGTATGCTGTTTGTATTGCTCAAGCTCAGCTTGGAGCTTTGCGATTGTAGACTCTTTATCTGCAATCATAGCGTCTTTTTCTTTGATTTCTTCTTCGAGTTGATCGACCATGTATTTTACAGTATTGTTATCAAGGATTCTAAGTTCTTCGGAAAACATATTCATCATCCTTTCTGTGTTTTGGCATAAATTATAGACATCATGATACAGATATTTGAAGTTGGGATATAACTCAATCAGTTTTGATATATATTCTGGTTCGTCACAACCAAGAAATGTAAGCCATGCATCCAACTCGCTCTGTATACCATTATTATGGAGCTTATCAAGGAAAATATCAACGTTTACCTCGTTTAGAAAAAATAGATTTGGCTAATGCCATATATCAGTATTGAATGGTTGTTGAAAAACCGACTGACTAATAAATGATATCAGGAAAATCTTAAGAAATAGCTAATGAAAATCTTAAGATTTTTTGTATTTTCAAGTATCTACAGTTTCTTTACCAATATTGTTGTCTCAGTTTTTGAGGTGTACAATATATGGTGTATGAATGAACGGTAGCGATAAAGTGTGTTCATTATGAAAAGATTCTTAGGGGGCAAAAATGAGTAGTAATGAAAAAGCCGGAAACAGCTTTATGCTTAAGATCTGCAAATTTATTGTAGATAAGCGCAATCTTTTCTTCTTGATATATGCTATTTTGTGTATATTTTCTGTAATCTCAAGTGGCTGGGTAGGAGTAGAGAACCAGCTTCCCAAATATCTTCCCAAAACTTCGGAAACATATCGCGGACTTGAACTTATGGAGGAGCAGTTTACTACTTACGGCTCTGTAAAAGTTATGGTAGCGAACATATCTTATGATCAGGCTCTTTTGATACAGAAGGAAGTCGAGAAGATTGAAGGAGTCTTTTCGGTGGACATTGATGATTCCGATGCGCATTATGCCAACGGTTCCGCGCTTTTTAACATTACCTTCAATTATGATGAGACTAACAACAAATGCCTTGTTCTTCTGGACAAGATGAAAGAGTACTTTGAGCCGTATGACTATTATCTGACCACAACACTCGGTGATACGCAGTCAGAGCTGATAGATCAGGAAATGAATGTCATATCGGTGATCGTTGTAATCGTAGTCGTGCTCGTACTTGTACTGACTTCTCAGGCATATGCCGAGGTTCCGATATTGCTTCTTACATTCGGAAGTGCGGCGCTTGTTCAGATGGGCACGAACTTTCTTCTGGGCACAATCTCTTTTGTGTCGGATTCGGTTACGATAGTTCTGCAGCTTGCGCTGTCCGTTGATTACGCGGTTATTTTCCTAAACAGATACAAAGAAGAGCACTTGACGCTCGAGTCCAGAGAAGCGTGTATTGTGGCGCTCTCCAAATCGATTCCCGAGATAACGGGAAGCTCGCTTACGACAATAGGCGGTCTGATCGCCATGCTCTTCATGCAGTTCGGAATCGGCGCGGATATGGGTATAGTTCTTATCAAAGCTATTATTCTCAGTCTTTTGTCCGTATTCCTTCTTATGCCCGGAATTATCATGGTATTCTCGGGACTCCTTGAAAAGACAAAGCACAAAAATTTCATTCCCAAGATTCCATTTGTTGGTAAATTCGCTTATAAGACAAGATATGTCATCGCGCCACTGTTTGTTGTGATAATAATCATTGCCAACAGAATCTCGGCGAGAACACCATATGTATATGGATATTCACAGATTACACCGCCGCTTATCAACGAGGTTCAGAAGGCGCAGAATATTCAGGATGAGAATTTTTCATCGGATAACATGATGGCTCTTGTCTTTCCGTCAGGGGATTACGACAGGGAAAAAAGACTTATCGACGAGCTTTTGACAGATGAAAGAATCACATCCATAACAGGACTTGCAAACACAGAAGCAATGAGCGGTTATACCTTGACGGAGAAGCTTACGCCAAGGCAATTCTCGGAGCTCCTTAACATCGATTATGAAGTGGCGGAGCTTGTATACGCAGCTTATGCAGTTAATGATGAGGATTACGCTAAGGCGGTCAACGGTCTTGCAAATTACAAGGTGCCGCTGATCGATATGTTCATGTTTGTGTACAAAGAGATCAAAGAGGGCTATGTAACCCTTGATAATGAGCTCATGCAAAAGCTTGAAGACGCAAACAGAATGATGAATTTTGCAAAAAAACAGCTTGAAGGCGAAGAGTATTCCAGAATACTTATATATGTCAATCTGCCGCAGGAATCGGATGAGACATTTGACTTTATCGAAGAACTGCACAGAGTGACTGAGAAATACTACGCTGCGAGCAAGATATATGTGGTTGGCGAATCCGTCAGCCAATATGATCTTAAAAAGTGCTTTTCAAGAGACAATACCGTCACGGGAGTTATATCTATACTGGCGGTTCTTGTGGTGCTTCTTTTTACATTCAAATCAGCGGGCATGCCGGTACTTTTGATCGCGGTAATTCAGGGCTGTATCTGGATCAATTTCTCGATTCCCGCACTGCAGCACGACAATCTCTTTTTCCTCGGATACCTTATAGTAAGCTCGATTCAGATGGGTGCAAATATCGACTATGCGATAGTTATCGCGGGAAGGTACACGGAACTTAGAGGAATCATGGGCAAAAGAGATGCCATCATCGACACAATGAATCTTTCATTCCCTACGATAATTACTTCGGGAACAATGCTCGCGGTTGCGGGCACACTTATAGGAAATATGACATCGGACTGCGCTATTTACGGAATCGGAAAGTGCCTCGGAAGGGGAACCATTATCTCCATTTTTGTCACGATGTTTGTACTTCCCCAGATACTGCTTGTAGGCGACAGAGTTATTGAGCTTACTGCATTTGTTATGAATATGCCGCTTAGGATCAAGCAAAAGAGCGGATCGATGCGAATTGACGGATTCATCCGCGGCCGTATCGAAGGTAACGTGACCGGTGTTATACATGCCGTTGTTAAGGGCGATGTGAGCGCATACATAGAAAACGGCGATATAACACAGTTGGAGGAAGAGCCGGTTGAAGCAGGAGAGGCTGATTTCTATTACACAGAAGGGGAGGACATCTGATATGAAAAAAAGAGTGTGCATGCTCCTTTTGGGAATGGTTCTTTTTATCGACTCTGCTGTCTATGCTTACGGTGAAGAAAGTGATAATGCGCAGGATACCGTAAAGACGGGGACTCAGACGGGGGCGCTCGAAGAACAAAAAGACGTTGATGAGGATATTAAGGACGATATCGCCTTACTGATCCCGAAGGATATAGAAGAAATAACCATAAGCAGCGCTGATGATTTTCTTAAGTTCGCGGAGAATTGCAAGCTTGATACCTGGTCCGTGAACAAGAAGGTTATCCTGGAAAAAGATATTTCGCTTTCAAATGTTTCTTTTACAGGAGTTCCGACGTTCGGAGGAGAATTTGACGGCTGCGGACATACAATAGAAGAGCTTTCGATAAAAAATGATATGTCATACGTAGCTCTTTTTTCCAATGTTCAAAAGAGTGGTATTATCAAAAATCTTAATGTTAAAGGAACTGTCGTTCCTACGGGAAAACAGGTCGTTGTCGGCGGAATTGTTGCCGATAACTACGGGCTTCTGAGCAATCTTTCGTTTGAGGGAGTTGTTTCTGGAGATGATTATATCGGCGGAATTGTTGGTACCAATGAACTTACGGGAAATATAAAAAGCTGTACGGCAAAGGGATATATCAAAGGTGTTCATTTCAGCGGCGGAATAGCCGGAGAGAACATGGGAAATATATCGGGATGTATCAATGAAAGTGCGGTCAATACGACAAATGTGGACAAACAGATGACTGTCGACAGTATGGCTACGCTTAATAAGGTACTTTCAATCCTTAAGAACGGTGAGAATACAACAGATGAAGCAAGCGCAGATGTAACGACGGTTGATGTCGGAGGAATTGCTGGTGTTTCCATCGGTATCATTTCTGATTGCACGAATAAGGGTGCGGTCGGATATAAGCATGTCGGCTACAATGTGGGCGGAATCGTAGGAAGACAGTCAGGATACGTTTGCAGGTGTCTTAATAACGGAGTTGTTCGCGGAAGAAAAGATGTAGGCGGAATCGTCGGACAGGCTGAGCCTTATGTAACAGTCGATCTTAGCAGAGATGTAGCGTATCAGTTAAATGTTGCGATAGATGAGCTTCACAACAGAGTTACCAAAACGCTCAAAGATGTCAAGAATCAGTCGGGTACGATCACTAACAGGCTCAATGTAATACAGCAGTATACGGCGGGAGCCATAGAGGATGTGCGATATATTTCAAACGAAACAGTAGATTTTGCAAACGGTGTATCGGATTCTACTTCAGAAGCTTTTTCAAGGGTGCAGTATATAATTGAGGAATCGTCCAAGGACGAAGGGGTTCTCGATAATGCGGATGATGCGGTGGAACATACTTCCGACGCTGTTTCAAGCCTCAAGGAAACTGTCAAGGATCTGAATGTTGAGCAGTACATGTCTGATGAGGATAAAGAGAAACTCCAAAAAGCCACGGAAACACTTGAGAGCATTTCGAGTCAGTATGCGAATTTAAGTAAAGATGCTTATAAAGCTTATTACAATAAATTTATTGCAGATGACGTAGGCAGATCGACACATATTTATGCGGCTTCTTCTGATCTTGATTTCACCGGAACATTTGGATCGTATGTTGCTACAGAACCGGAGACCAAGCTTGTTGAAGCGTACAATGTTCCCGGGAATTGGACACATATAAGCGATGGCAGGGAGTTCCCGGATTTAGATGACAATGATGATGTAAGTCTCAGTAAGGATGCAGCAGCTTATGCTGATACGCATGCAGATGCATATGCTAAGAATAATTATCAGAGCGGTGTGGACGGCAATGTGGGAAGCTTCTACTACACCAGAGATCTTAAGGACGCAACGGCAGAAGTTGAAAGTTTGACGAAGTATTATCTTCAGTTCATGGCTGAAGAGGCAAGAGCGGACGCATTGGATGCAATGGAGTCATTGGAAGATGCAGCGGAAAATCTGGAGGAAGCCGGTGATCAGGCGAAAGGAATAGTCAGGAATATCGCAGGCAGAGGAACAATTTCTTTTCCCAGGTTCAGCGAAGCGTACAAAGCGCACACGGTATCGCTTGCCGATAACATGCAGGGCATGAATGATAACTTCGGGCTTCTGAATAACGAGATGAACAGCGCGACGGGAACTGTTGTCGACGACCTTCAGTCTATCGCGGATCAGTTCAATCTGATAATGAATCTGTATACGGATGCAATTGACGGCGTTCTGGAAAAAGATTATTCGAATACATTTGAAGACGTCTCTTTGGAAGAGGCTCTTATCTGTACAGATGCGACTATAGACGGATGCGTCAATTACGGTGCATCTTACGGCGATATCGATACGTCGGGAATTGCAGGAACCATGGCGATAGAGTACGACTTTGATGCAGAGAGTGATATCACAGGAATAAAGGATTCGAAGTTAAATACTGCTTTCATCTCGAAGTGTGTACTTAGGGGGAATAAGAACTTTAGCGTTTCCGAAGGCGAAAAGAACTATATAGGTGGTATCTGCGGACTTCAGGAGATGGGAACCGTAATAAACTGCTCCAACTACGGCAATATAAAGTCAGGCTCAGGTGAGTATGTTGGCGGTGTCTGCGGAAGTTCTTTGTCCTATATTGTAAGTTCCAATTCCAAGGGAATAATTAAGGGAATGTCCTATGTCGGAGGAATATCGGGCGACGGAACAAATATAAGAGATTGCAAAACGCAGGTTGATATTGAGGATGCCGACAGTTGGTACGGTGCGATCGCAGGTCATGTGAGTGATGAAGGTGAAGTAAGAGGGAATTATTTTGTGAGTGACAAACTGGCGGGTATCGACAGAGTCAGCTATTCGCTCAAAGCAGAGCCTGTTTCGAACGGCAGCAACGAGCTTCCTTATGATTTCTCGGATGTTACGGTTACGTATGAGCTTGAAGACGATGAAAACGATGATGGAAATACAATGATCAAAAAAGGCAACATCAGGTACGGCGGAAAGCTTGATGAAGAAGGGTATCCGGCTGTTGAGGAAAAGGATGGCTATTATGTTTCATGGGATAAACCTTCGATCGATTCTGCTACTTCGGATCAGGTAATAACCGCGACTTATTGCAGATACAGGACAACTCTTGCGGAAGAAATAAAAGAGCACGATGATGGCGAGGCTTATCAAAGTGAGCTTCTTGTCGACGGAAAGTTCAGAGCTGAAGATAAACTTGTGGTTGAAAGAACAGATTCTTTTGATGTAAAGAAATTTACTTCGGCAAAGGACTATGATGCGGATACTTTAAAGAATTACACTACTCTTAAAGTTACCGTTCCCGATGACGGACAGACTGTTCATACAGTCAGATACAGGCCGGCGGCAAATATCGGCAAGGCTCTCGGCGAATATGATCTGTATCTTGTAAGCGGAGAGGAAGAAAAACTTCTTAAAAAGACAGGAGTCATGGGGGATTACAGTACATATGAGATCGAGGGTAACGAGTTTACTCTGAAAGTTAAGTTCCCCAAGGCGAACCTAGCGGTTTCAAAGTTCTGGTACATGGTAATTGCAATTATCATAGCGGTTCTTGTGTTTATCACAATCGGTATTCTGGGACTTATACGCGGCGGTAAGAAGGTTCCGAAGATTTTCAGACGCCTTGCGAGAAAACTGTCCAAGAGGATTGAAGGCAAAGAACAGATCTTCTACGATGACAGCGATGATAAATAGAGGAGGAAAAATGATGCAAAAGAAATATTGGGGCATAATTGTATTTTTTGCGGCAACCTTTGCAATCTGCGCAGGGCTTACAGGGTGCGGAGGAAGTCTAAAGGCGAATGAGACTGCGGTCCTTACAGCTACAATAAGCGGATGGAACGAAATGGGAGGAGAAGGCGATGAGACGCAAGAGCTTGTCGGTGTAAAAGAAGGAGATGTTATCTTTGAACATAATGAATTCAAGCTCACGGTAAAAAGCGTATCCTCTGAAAAGATTGTTCTTGCCTCTGCTGGTGATATCGTCGAGACGGAAAAAGGTGGTGGAATAAATCTTAATATCAAAGCGCCTAAGACACTGACGATAAAAAAGGGTGAAGAAAAATATTATGCGACACAGACCATGGATGCAGGCGTGAGCTTCACATTCAGCTATGATGTCAGGAACGAGTAATTGCATTCTGATAAAAAGCTTACTATTGTATTTTGAATGATAATGGTGTATAAAAGTATAAACAATATAACAGACGGGAGCTCGTGTTACGGGCTGAGAGGAAGGTAGGACCTTCGACCGAGAACCTGATTTGGATAATGCCAACGTAGGGATGCCTGATAAATGGGAGATTAATGCGGAAGCTTTCTGAAACTAGGAAGCTTCCTTTTTTGTGTAGAGCACTTAGCGAGGTTTTGACGAGCTTAGTGCGAACCACACAAGTTCACTTGGCGAGGTTCTGTCGAGCATAGTGAAGCTTGTGCTTTTGCGAGCGAATGCGAGAGCGGAACTTCATCTTTTTTGAAGAGGAGACCGTATGAGTAAATCAAAGTTTTTGTTGCGAATGGTAATGTTGTCTATGTTTGTGGCGCTTGGCGTTGTTATCTCGCCGATCTTGAGAGTTGAGGGAATGTGTCCGATGGCGCATCTTATCAACATCACATGCGCGGTTTTTCTGGGGCCTTTGTATGCATTTGTTTGCGCGGTACTTATAGGTATCATCAGAATGACAACTATGGGAATACCGCCGCTTGCACTTACGGGAGCGGTGTTTGGAGCTCTTTTGTCAGGAATTCTTTATAAGCTTTCAAAGGGAAAGATAATCGCAGCTGTTATAGGAGAGATAGTCGGAACAGGCATCATAGGTGCGATAGCATCATATCCCGTTATGACATACCTTTGGGGAAAAGAGGGACTTACATGGTTTTTCTATGTTCCGTCATTCATATGCGGAACTTTGATAGGCGGAAGCATAGCTTACCTTCTGCTCAAACAGTTGTCGGCTATGGGGTATCTTGTGAAGATCAAGAGTGCTCTGTGGGATGAACCGGAAATACGGAAAGAAGAAAAGGTAGTTTGATATGGAAAAAGACCTTTGTCAAAAAATCAGAGAAGAAGCACCGCTTATTCACTGCATCACAAATCCGATATCGATGATGCAGTGTGCCAATTCGATCCTTGCTCTGGGCGCAAGACCGATAATGGCTGAGCACCCGCTTGAAGTAAAAGACATTACGAAATCGGCGAAAGCACTCGTGCTCAACTTTGGAAATATTACGGATGCAAGACTGGAAGCAATGGGAGTCTCGTATAAGGCTGCGAGAAAGAACGGCATCCCCACGGTTATAGATGCGGTGGGAGCAGCATGTTCCAAGCTTCGAAGAGAATATATCAAAAAGCTTATTGATAAGAACGAAGACCTTAAGATGCCTCTTTTGGTCAAAGGAAATTATTCGGAGATACAGGCTCTTTTGCATGACAATTACAAAGCGTCCGGAGTCGATGCCGACAAGGAACTCACATATGAGGAAGTATGTGACAGCGCTATAAAGCTTGCAAAGGATAAAAAAGTGATAGTTCTTGCGAGTGGCAAAGAAGACATAGTTACTGACGGCAAGATGATCGCGACTGTGAGTAACGGAGTCGAAAAACTTGGTAAAGTGACGGGAACCGGATGCATGCTTGGTGTTATATGCGGATGTTTTTTTTCGCAGGAGAGCAGTATAAGAGCATGTGTCAGAGCGTGCGCGGCGCTTGGGATAAGCAGTGAGAAAGCCAAAGAAGATGTATTCATACTTAGAGTGATCGATGAGCTTTCTCTTTTGACAGACAAAGAGATAGACGAAAGGATGAAGGTGAAGTGGACAGAGATAGTTTGAAATTGTACCTTGTGACAAACAGCACGGGATTTACGGAAGAAGAGTTTCTGGAGAAACTTGAAGGTGCGATACAGGGCGGCGTTACGTTTGTACAAATAAGAGAAAAAGAAAGAAGTACCAGAGAGTACATAGATATCGTGTCAAAGGCACTTGAAATAACGCGCAAATATAACGTGCCTCTTGTTGTTGATGACAGAGTAGATGTTGTTCTTGCGACCGGAGCGGACGGCGTTCACGTGGGACAGGAGGATATGCCTGTTTCTGTGGCAAGAAAGATTCTTGGTGATGACAAAATAGTCGGAGCTACCACAAAGACGGTCGAGCAGGCTCTTGAAGCATATAAGCAGGGAGCCGATTATCTGGGTGTCGGGGCGATATATCCCACAACAACCAAGGTAAAGACAGTCCTCACATCTACTGATACTTTGAAGGATATCTGCAATGCGGTTCCTATTCCCGCAAATGCGATCGGAGGACTTAACAAAGATAATCTGGGAGTCCTCAAGGGATGCCCTATAGCGGGAATCTGTGTGGTTACGGCGATAATGAAGGCACAGTCATCAAAGAAGGCAGCAGAAGAATTAATACAGGCAATAGATGAGCTTTGAAGAGGTATGGTATCGGATATGGAAATGAAAGTGGTTTTATCGATAGCGGGAAGTGACAGTAGCGGCGGCGCAGGAATACAGGCGGATCTTAAGACTATGACCGCACACAAGGTATATGGAATGACTGCGATAACTGCACTGACGGCACAGAATACAACAGGGGTTACGGCAATCATGGAATCTACGCCGGAATTTCTCGGGCAGCAGATAGAGGCTTGTCTGAGCGACATTCCGTGCGATGCGGCGAAGATCGGAATGCTTCCTTCTGCGGAGCAGGTGAAAGTAGTCTATGACAAACTCACCAAGTATAAGGTAAAAAATCTTGTAGTCGATCCCGTAATGGTTGCTACAAGCGGGAGCAGTCTGATGAAAGATACGACAGCCGATGTTATGGCAAGACTTCTTTTTCCGATAAGCAGAGTCATAACGCCCAATATACCTGAGGCGCAGACACTTACAGGTTTAACAATAACGTCTAGAAAGGACATGGAAAAAGCGGCGGAAGAGCTTGGAAATGAAAGCGGATGCGCGGTTCTTCTAAAGGGTGGTCACAGCATTGAAGATGCCAGTGATGTACTTTATGAGAACGGGAAGATCACATGGTTCGAGGGAAAAAGAATTGAGAGCAGCAACACTCACGGAACGGGATGCACACTCTCAAGCGCGATAGCTTCAAACCTTGCACTTGGTTTGAAGCTCGAAGATGCTATACGAAATGCAAAAGCTTATATTTCGGACGCAATCGCATCGGGACTTGATCTGGGGAAAGGTTCGGGACCGCTTGATCATATGGTATGGAGGAATGAACATGGTCAAAATTAACGGAAAAGAATACCAATATGAAAATAAGCAGCTTTCTGCGGTTCTTTCAGAACTTAACTACGACAGGGAGAGAGTCGCTGTTGAGATAAATGAAGAAATAGTACCTAAGGTATGCTACGACATAACTATTCTTAATGACGGAGATATCGTAGAAGTTGTGAGCTTTGTAGGAGGCGGCTGATATGATACCGACAAGAGATGAGTTCTACAATGCGCTTATAGAGCGGCACGGTGCAGAGAATCAAAAGAAATTCGACAGGGCAACCGTGGCAATATGCGGACTTGGCGGGCTCGGATCCAATATTGCGATTTGCCTTGCAAGAGCGGGAGTTGGAAAATTGATCCTTATTGACTTTGACAAGGTTGATATATCAAACCTTCACAGGCAGCAGTACAAGGCAGATCAGGTCGGTATGCCTAAGCCTGAAGCTCTTTCGGATAATTTAAAAGAAATAAATCCATATATAACCATCGAAGTGCACATCACGAAAGTTACAGAAGGAAATGTCATTGAACTTACGAAAGATGCGGATATAGTCTGCGAGGCATTCGATAAAGCAGAGAGCAAAGCAATGCTTGTAAATGCGATACTTGAAAATGCTCCCGAAAAGTATATCTTATCAAGTTCGGGAATGGCGGGCTTTGGAAGTGCCAATTATATCAAGACAAAAAAGATCTCAAAAAGATTCTTTTTATCGGGAGATTCCGTAAGTGATGTAAACGACGGCATCGGACTGGTTTCATCCAGAGTGATGGTGTGTGCCGCACACGAAGCGCACATGGCACTTCGTATATTGTTGGGAGAAATACAGGCTTGATCATAAGGTTACAGACAAGGTAGGAGAAGAGAAAATGGAAGAAGATAAACTTATTATTGGGGGAAAAGAATTTAATTCCAGATTTATTCTGGGTTCGGGAAAATACTCGATGAAACTTATCGAGGCTGCAACACGTGACGCAGGAGCAGAGATAATCACGCTCGCAGTCAGAAGAACAAATACGAAGGACGAGGAGAACATTCTGGATTATATTCCAAAGAATGTGACACTGCTTCCTAATACGAGCGGAGCAAGAGATGCAAAAGAGGCGGTGAGGATCGCAAGACTTGCAAGAGAGCTTGGATGCGGAGATTTTGTTAAGGTCGAGATCATGCGCGATACGAAATATCTTTTGCCCGACAATTATGAAACGATCAAGGCGACGGAGATACTTGCAAAAGAAGGATTTGTTGTAATGCCTTACATGTACCCCGATCTCAATGTCGCTAGAGAGCTCAAAGAAGTGGGGGCAGCGTCAATCATGCCGCTTGCTTCACCGATAGGCTCCAACAAAGGTCTTTCAACAAAGGATTTCATTCAGATTCTTATTGACGAGATTGATCTTCCTATAATCGTGGATGCCGGAATCGGCAGACCATCGCAGGCGTGTGAAGCAATGGAGATGGGAGCTGCTGCGATAATGGCAAATACGGCTCTGGCAACAGCGGGCAATCTTACGCTTATGGCATCGGCTTTTAAAGATGCGATAGAGGCCGGAAGAAAAGCATATCTCGCAGGAGTCGGAAGAGTTCTGACCCGCGGAGCCAGCGCATCTGATCCGCTGACAGGATTCTTGCACTAAGGAGGACGGCATGGAAAATCATTTTTTGATTGATTCGGATGAATTGTCCGAGGCGGGGCTTGAGCGCAAGCACAGGATTGAAAACGATCCTTCGTTTAGAACGGATCATATGGCTTATCTGCCCGGGATGGACGTGATCGAGTCGGATGTGTGCAGGAATGTGATGGAGCATTTTGAGTCGTACGATTACAGCAAGTATACGACGAAAGATGTCAGAAGAGCTCTTGATAGCGAGAGATGTTCAATCGAGGATTTCAAGGCGCTTCTTTCACCCGCGGCGGAGCCTTTTCTTGAACAGATGGCAGAGAAGGCGCAGCGCGAGACGAGCAAGCACTTTGGTAATACGGTGTATCTTTTTACACCTATATATATCGCAAACTATTGCGAGAACTACTGCGTTTACTGCGGATTCAACTGCTATAACAGGATCAAAAGAATGAAGCTTGATTATGAGCAGATTGAGCATGAGATGAAGGTTATCGCAGACAGCGGGATGGAGGAAATTCTGATACTTACGGGAGAAAGCCCCGCAAATTCGGATATTGAATACATCGGAGAAGCCTGCAAGATTGCAAGGAAGTACTTCCGCATGGTCGGGATTGAGATATATCCCGTGAATGTCAAAGACTATAAGTATCTTCATGAGTGCGGTGTTGATTATGTGACGGTGTTCCAGGAAACGTACGACACGGACAGATATGAACAGCTTCATCTTATGGGAAATAAAAGAGTTTGGCCTTATAGATTTGATGCACAGGAGAGGGCGCTTATGGGCGGCATGCGAGGCGTAGCTTTTTCGGCGCTTTTGGGACTTTCGGATTTTAGGAAAGATGCACTTGCTTCGGCGCTTCACGTATATTTTTTGCAGAGGAAATATCCTTATGCAGAGATGTCTTTGTCCTGTCCAAGACTACGACCGATCATAAACAATGAGACTATCAATCCGCTTGATGTGGGTGAGAAGCAGCTTTGCCAGATACTGTGCGCATACAGGATATTCCTGCCTTTCTGCGGAATAACGGTTTCGTCCAGGGAAACAGCTGAGTTTAGAAACGGCATCGTGAAGATCGCGGCAACCAAGGTATCTGCGGGAGTATCGACAGGAATCGGAGACCACGAACAGAAGTATTCGGGAAAAGAAAAAAGTGAACAATCCGGAGATGAACAGTTTGAAATATCTGACGGACGCAGTCTGAACAGAATGTATGCGGATATTGAAAGCGAAGGACTTCAGCCGGTTTACAACGACTACGTATACCTGTGATATGTGGAAAAAGGTAATTGGATAAAATATAAAAATCAGAATAGGAGAAGGTTTTAATGAGAGAGTATTCAACACAGATGGAAGCAGCCCGCAAGGGTATTGTGACAAAAGAAATGGAGGCGGTTGCGAAAAAAGAGTATCGCGACACGGAGTTTATAAGAGCGCTTGTTGCGGAAGGAAAGATTGCGATTCCCGCAAATAAGAATCACAAATGTATAGATCCAGAGGGCGTCGGTTCAATGCTCAGAACCAAGATTAACGTAAATCTCGGTGTATCAAGAGATTGCAAAGATTATGATATCGAGATGGAAAAGGTTATGGCTGCTGTAAACATGGGAGCTGAAGCTATCATGGACCTTTCAAGCCACGGAAATACACAGCCTTTCAGAAAGAAGCTCACGGAGTCATGTCCCGCGATGATAGGCACGGTTCCGGTATATGACAGTGTTATTCATTATCAGAGGGATCTTGCGGAGCTCACAGCCAAGGACTTTATTGATGTGGTAAGACTTCATGCCGAGGACGGAGTTGACTTTGTCACACTTCACTGCGGAATTACAAGAAAGACAATAGAGCAGATCAAGAAGCACAAGAGAAAGATGAACATAGTTTCAAGAGGCGGTTCTCTTGTGTTTGCATGGATGTGCATGACGGGAAACGAGAATCCTTTCTATGAATATTATGATGAGATCCTTGAGATCTGCAGAGAGTATGACGTTACAATTTCACTCGGCGACGCCTGCAGACCGGGATGTCTTGCGGATGCGAGCGATGTGTGCCAGATCGAAGAGCTTGTAAGACTCGGAGAGCTCACTAAGAGAGCCTGGGAAAAAGACGTTCAGGTAATGGTTGAAGGTCCCGGACACATGCCTATGGATCAGATCGAAGCCAATATGAAGATTCAGAACACAATCTGTATGGGCGCTCCTTTCTATGTACTCGGACCCCTTGTTACGGATATTGCACCCGGATACGATCACATTACTTCGGCTATCGGTGGTGCAATAGCGGCAGCTTCAGGCGCAGCGTTCCTTTGCTACGTAACGCCTGCCGAGCACCTTGCGCTTCCCAATGTCGATGACGTTAAGCAGGGAATAATCGCGTCGAAGATCGCAGCGCATGCGGCAGATATCGCAAAGAAGATTCCTCATGCCATGGATGCAGACAACAAGATGGGCGATGCGAGAAGAACCCTTGACTGGGATAAGCAGTGGGAGTGTGCGCTCGATCCTGAGACAGCCAAGAAGATCCGTGACGACAGATCACCCGAATATGACGATACATGCTCGATGTGTGGTAAGTTCTGTGCGGTTCGCAGCATGAATAAAGCTCTGAACGGTGAATATATCGATATTTTGGGATGATGGGTTAAAATACATCAAGAAAAGAGATTAATTTCACCATGTTTTATTTGCAAAAAATTGTGTTATCATAATATTCATCAATAAAACTGAGATATTTTAATTAGAATATAATAAAAAATATCAAATTATCAAGGAGCAGATGAATAATGGATAATTTTCAGAAGTATCAGCGTCAGTATTTTATGCCTCCAAAGGCAACCTACAACTGGGTGACAAAAGATTATATCGATCATCCACCCATTTGGTGCAGCGTTGACCTAAGAGACGGAAACCAGGCACTTATCGAGCCAATGAGTCTTGAGGAAAAATTGGAATTTTTTACGATGCTAGTTAAGCTGGGATTTAAGGAAATCGAGATTGGATTCCCTGCAGCTTCTGTTACAGAATATGAATTTGCAAGAACTTTGATTGAAAGAAATATGATTCCCGATGATGTTACGGTTCAGGTTCTCACACAGGCAAGAGAGCACATCATCAAGAGAACTTTTGAAGCTGTAAAGGGAGCTCCCAGAGCTATAATTCACCTTTACAATTCAACATCCGTAGCACAGCGCGAGCAGGTGTTCAAGAAGGACAAGGCGGAAGTTAAGAAGATTGCCGTTGAAGGTGCCAAGATGCTTGATAAGCTCGCAAAAGAGACTGAAGGAAATTTCTCTTTTGAATATTCACCCGAGAGTTTCCCCGGAACAGAGGTTGACTATGCTGTTGAAGTCTGCAACGCTGTTTTGGATGTTTGGAAGCCTACAAAAGAAAACAAAGTAATAATCAACATTCCTACAACCGTTGAGATTGCGATGCCTCACGTGTTTGCGACTCAGGTTGAATATATTCACAATTCACTTAAGTATCGCGATGCGGTTACACTTTCTCTTCATCCTCACAATGACAGAGGAACGGGTATCGGCGATGCTGAGCTCGGTTGCCTTGCAGGTGCTGACAGAATTGAAGGAACACTTTTCGGAAACGGTGAGAGAACAGGTAACGTTGATATCGTTACACTTGCCATCAACATGTATTCACACGGTGTTGATCCGGGACTTGATTTTTCACACCTTCCTCAGGTTGGTGAGACATATGAGAAACTTACGAGAATGCGTATCTATGAGAGACAGCCTTATGCGGGACAGCTTGTGTTTACAGCATTTTCAGGTTCTCATCAGGATGCTATCTCAAAAGGATTCTCCTGGCATGAACTTAAAAAGGACAAAGGAATATGGTCGGTGCCTTATCTTCCCATCGATCCCAAGGATATCGGAAGAGAGTACGACGGAGATGTTATCAGAATTAACAGCCAGTCAGGAAAAGGTGGCGTAAGCTATATTCTTAAGAATAATTATGGTATGATGGTTCCCAGAGAGATGCAGGAAGATGTCAGCTACACCATCAAGGACATTTCCGACAGAGAGCATGCGGAGCTTTCACCCATGCGTATCTATCAGATCTTTGAGGATAAGTATGTCCACAACAGTCATGTATTCAGAATTGTGGAATGCCATTTCAAACAGAATGAAGGAATACTTGCGGAGATCAAGATCAGTCATCTTGACGTTGAGCAGATTGTTGAGGCAAACGGAAACGGACGTCTCGACGCTGTAAGTAACGCCATCAAGCAGTACTTCGGAATAAACTATGAGCTTTCTACATATGAGGAGCATGCTCTTTCAAGAGGATCTTCTTCCAAGGCTTGCACATATGTGGGAATCACATATGAAGGAAAGAAGTATTGGGGCGTGGGAGTCGACGAAGACATTATCAGATCTTCAATCAATGCGCTTGTTGTTGCCGTTAACCAGACGGAAGCAGTCAGGAACAACAAGGACGTGAGAGATGTGAGAATCAATGCGATCATGAATTATATTCAGGAGAATTATCTCACGATCACACTTGAAGATCTTTCAAAGCAGTTCTTCCTTTCAAAACCGTATTTGTCCAAGTTCATCAAGGACAAGTCGGGAATGACTTTCGGTGAGAATGTTAAGCAGATAAGACTTAACAAGGCAAGCACTCTCTTAAGAAACGGAAATATGAAGGTCGAGAAAGTCGCCGAGGCTTCAGGCTATCAGAACGTAGAGCACTTTAATCGCCTCTTCAAGGAGAGATTTGGTATGACTCCCGTTCAGTATCGTTGCAGCGACAGATAACGAACCTAAGTTAAGGGTGCAAAGTGAGAAAAATAATTCATAACAATGGATTCAAACAAAATACAATAATAAAAAAATGCGCAACAGCCTTGGCTGTTGCGTGTTCTTGTGTTCTGCTTTCGGGATGCGGAGAAAATGCAGCGCAGATCAAAGTGGTGTTCACTACAGGTTTTTCGGATAAGGAAGTATTCAGAATAGAGGATACCGTATGTACTCTCAAGGAGGCGAAGGCGTATCTTGTAAATACGCAGGAAGGCTACGAAGAGAGCTTTGGTTCCGATATATGGGGACATGCCGCGGGAAGCGGAACCGTTCAGGACAGGTTAAAAGATTCTGTTCTTGCCAAGATCGCGCAGATAAAAGCGATGGATATTCTGGCGGCGGAAAACGGGATCACTCTTGATGAAAAAGATCTTAAGAAAACAGAAGAGGCTGCGGATGAATACTACGCATCTTTGACAGAAGCCGATATCAAAGCCATGGATGGTATAACGAAAGAAGAGATCGCTGCAATATACAGAGATCATGCTCTTGCAGACAAGCTCTACGACTATATCATCAGGGATATCAATCCCGAGATAAGCGACGATGAAGCAAGAACGATAACCGTAAAGCAGATTCTGATAAAGACTTATTCCTTGGATGCAGGCGGAAACAGAGTGGAATTCGACGATTCCAAGATGGCAGCGGCAAAAGCCAAAGCTGACAGTGTATACGTCCAGCTTTCCGAAGGTGCTGATTTCGACAAGCTCATCGCAGACTACAACGAAGCGGAGGAGTCTGTTATCTCCTTCGGTAAAGGCGGAGTCGAACCTGCGTATGAGGAGGTTGCATTCAACCTCGGAAACGATGAAGTAAGTAAGGTTGTCAAAACCGACGACGGCTATGTGATAATAAAGTGCATCAGCACATTTAACCGCGAGGAGACCGAGGCAAACAAGGTGAAGATCGTGGAGGAGAGAAAGCGTGAAGTGTTCGGAGAGAAGTATGATCATTTCGTTGCTACTATGAACAAGCAGCTCAACGAAAGGCTCTGGAACAGTGTGACGCTCGTGGACGATCCCAACGTAACCACCAAGAGCCTTATGGAAGTCTACCAGAAGCACATAAAATAGAGCTATCGCATTCCTTATAGCATGAGGAATGCGATAGCTCTTTTTTGATGGCAGAATGACGTATAAATCGGGGCTTGGTAATGAAAATGCATCAAATTTTATTTAGTTTACACAAAAAGAATATAGTGATTGTAAACATGTTGCACAAAAAATAATGGAATATTTTGAGATTTATGGTCAAGAAGTAAAAAAAGTGCTTAATGAGGTAAAAAAATTATATTCTGATAAATTACTTAATCGTTTATATTATTTTTATAAATATGGCGTAAGGGTCAAAAGACACTTTTGACACCTGCAACTTAATATCTTATTCATCGAGGTGGCGGTAAGCATGAAGGGTTTAAAAAAGGGAATAGACATAGCAGTTTTGACAACAGTGATGCTTATTCTCGGTGGATGTGGGAAGCCTGCTGAGAGTTGGGCTTATAACCACGAACCTACTGAAGAAGCTCTTGCTCTGTATGATGACGGTAAAGCTGTTTTCAAGGGAGAATCTTATAAGTATGTGAAAGATGATGACAGCATAACGCTGACGGACAAGGACGGTAATTCGGTAGAGCACAGATATTACATGGATAAAGATACAATGGTTTTTTACGACGAATCCGTTTATGACTATCAGGGCGAGGGGCAACCTGATGGTATAGTGGGCACTTGGAAACAAGATAACGGATGGGTATTTACTTTCACACCGGAAGGGGAGTTCAGCGAGGAAGATATCTTTTACGGACACTATTCTGTGGACGAAGAAAATTCCAGTATTAAACTCATGTATTCAGATCCCTTAGAGGATACGATCCTCTACTATTCTGTTGACGGCAATAAGCTTACGGTTGATTACCCGTGGCCTATGGTTGTTACTCAGAAAGATGATGCGAAAAATAAGAGTGGAAGTAATGGTAAGTGATCGAAACGCGCGACGCGTTTGCGATAGAAAAGGCAGCAAAGCTGTCAAAATTCCATTATTAAGAAGGAGAGGTATGAAATGGAGAAGAAGCGTTTAGTTTCAATGTTATTGGCGGGCGTAATGACCCTTTCTCTTGTTGGATGCGGAGACAAAACTGCACCTGCAGGAGACAGCAATGCCGGCGCATCAGAGGCGGCTCCGGCAGCAGACGCAGCACCTGCTGAATCAGCAGATGCTAGTGCAGATGCAGGCGCAGCAGATGCAGCATCAAGTGATCCTATTACTCTTAAGATGTGGTGTATCGCTACAGAGAGCGATTCAAACCGTCATGCTTATGAGGCAGCTATTGAAGACATGAAGAAGGCTCATCCCGAAGTTACACTTGATTGGGAAGCTTTCGAGAACGAGTCTTACAAGACAAAGATCAAAGCTGCTGTATCAGCTAATGAAATGCCTGACATTTTCTTCACATGGTCATGTGCATTCCTTGGCGATTTCGTAAATGCAGGAAAGGTTTACTGCCTTGATGAAGCATATGAGAAGTATAAGGGCGACCTTGACGAGAAGATGCTTGCAAACACAACATATGACGGAAAGCACTACGGTGTTCCGCTTACAATGAACATTGTTGGTCTCTTCGCTAACATGGACATCCTTAAAGAGGCTGGTTACGAAGAAATCCCCGGAACATACGAAGATTTCATCAAGTGCTGTGATGCTATTAAGGCAAAAGGAAAGATTCCTTTCGGATGTGCCGGAAAAGAGACATGGTGCGTAACAGAGTATCTTGAGTCTATCATCGAGAAGACTGCAGGTGCACCTGCTCTTAACGATATCTTTGCAGGAAAAGCTACATGGAACAATGAAGATGTTGCTGCTTCTGTAGATACATTCCAGAAGATGATCAATGACGGATACTTTGATCCTTCAGGAATCGGTCTTAAGAACGATGACGTTAAGGCTAACTTCATGGCTGGTAAGTATGCGTTCTACATGAACGGAACATGGAACTGTGCAGATTTCGCAAACAATGCAGAGTTCTTCCCTAAGGTAAAAGTTGGTGAGTTCCCTGTAATCAATGCAGATAAGTCTAAACTCGGACAGCTTATCGGTGGACCTTCAGATACACTTGCTGTAGCTGCTTCTTCACCTAATGCTGCAAGAGCTGCTGACTACACATTCGAACTTGGTAAGCTCATCTGTAACTATGGATACCTTGATGGATGCGGACTTCCTGCATGGAAGGTTACAGGCGACACAAGCTCTGTAAATCAGCTTACACAGGATGTAGCTAAGATCGTTCAGAATTCTGATCAGATGGTTCTCTTCGGAGATACAGCTATGAGTGCTGATTCTGCTAATACATATCTTTCATATGTAGGACAGGTATACGGTGGCAAGATCGATGGCAAGAAGTTCATCGAGAATCTTGCAAAAGATATTCAGTAATTTTTTTGAAAACAGTATTTTAATTTAATTGATTTTATTTTCGGTTCTTCCTGTGCTTCCAATGGGAAGCATGAGGAAGAACCGTATTTTTTGGAAGGTTGTTTTGTATGGAAAGAGATAAAAGTGCGTTACAACAGAAGAGGAAAAAGGATTTAAACAAAGGATTGACTGTCTTTGTATTCCTGCTTCCAGGTTTATTGTTATTTGTAAGTGTTTTGATTGCACCCATTGTAGTTTCTTTATACACAAGTATGCTTGACTGGAATGGGTTTACACAAGGAACATTCATAGGTTTAGCTAATTTTCAGGAACTTTTCACCAGCGGTTCTATTAATTTCTGGGGCGCGTTGAAAAACTCCTTGTTATTGGCACTATTTTCAGTATTTATACAGTTACCGCTTGCTTTGCTTCTTGCGCTTATACTTGGAAGAAAGCCAAAGGGCGAGCGTGCATATTTGACAATTTTCTTCATGCCGGTGCTTATTTCTACGGTTGTTATCGGTCAGCTCTGGTTGAAGATCTATAATCCCGATTACGGTCTGTTAAACAGATTCCTTGAGCTTGTGCATTTGGAAGGCTGGAAACATATTTGGGTCGGTGAAGAAGAGACTGCTCTTGGCAGTATTATAGTTCCCACAATCTGGCAGTATGTAGGATATCACATGCTCCTTATGTATGCCGGAGTAAAGGGCGTATCAACAGATTTAAGAGAAGCAGCAATGCTTGATGGTGCCACAAAATGGCAGACAGACAGATATATTGTTATCCCGATCATTAAACCAATTATTAGGGTAAGCGTTATCTTTGCAGTGACCGGTTCACTTAAGTCATACGATCTTATTCGTATCTTGACTAATGGTGGTCCCTTTGAGTCAACGGAAGTTCCGAGTACTTTGATCGAGAATATGTTGTTCTTGAGAAACAGGTATGGAATGGGAAGTACCATTACGGTTATGCTGATAGCTCTGTGCTTTGCATTTGCGTTACTAATAAGTGCTGCATTTAAGGAAAAGGATAATTAATAATGAATGGTAAGAAAAAATCACTAATACATATACTTTTGGTTCTCTGGTCGATAACCAATATATTTCCGATATATTTCATGCTTACATTCTCTCTTAAAAATAATGAAGAAATATTCGGAGAAAACGTACTCGGATTGCCCAGGCACTGGATTTGGGCTAACTATGAGTCAGCGTTAAATACCGGTAACATGGCACTTTACTTCGTAAACAGTTTGTTCGTTACAGCAGCTGCCATCGGTATTTCAATCATTGCCGCTATGATGGCGACATATGCGCTTACACGTATTAAATGGAAGATGAGTAAGCTTACAAATGCAATGTTTATGCTTGGACTTACAATACCTCTTCAGGCATCAATTGTGCCTTTATACGTAGTGCTTTCAAAGCTTCATTGGCTCAATAAATATACTACACTGATTGTTCCGTATTCGGCTTTTACACTTTCAATGTCAATTCTTATTTGTACGGGATTCATGGTAGATATTCCTTATGATCTGGATGAAGCTGCAACAATTGACGGCTGTGGTCTTTATGGTATATTCTTCAAGATTATCATGCCTCTTATGAAGCCCGCTCTTTCAACAGTAGGTATCTATGCTTATCTTCAGTGCTGGAATGAGTTCATGTTTGCGAACTGTTTCATTTCGGATTCTAAGCACAGAACACTTCCTGTTGGTATCAAGGAATTGTCGGGAACGTATACAACCGAATGGGGCCCGATCGGTGCGGCTCTTGTAATCGCTACATTCCCTACACTTATTGCTTATGTTGCTCTGAGCAGTAAGATCCGTGACAGCTTTATAGCAGGTGCGGTTAAAGGTTAATAAAATAAAACTTTTAAGACTCGGTATTTTGTGATGCTGAGTCTTTTTATTTTGCGATAAAAAGCAAAAAATGTTATCTTTTTATATAAGAATCTTTGTCGGGGGCAGGGTCATAAAAGTATGGGAGATAAGAACAAAAAATCTACGCTTTCATCAGGCTTTAGACGTACCATTATCGGGATTGTACTTATCGTTTCGATTTCTTTTTTGATATCTACATATATTATTACGCAGGGAGAGCAGAAGAATTATGTGATCAGAGAATCGGATAATGTTCTTAGGACTCTTTCAAATAATATATATTCCGACGTAGAAAATTATATGGACATTTCAAGGCTTATCATGAGGGAGCAGCGATTTGTTTATTTTCTCAAGGCTGACAGGAAATATGTCGATGAGAATATGACAAACGATGCCCGTTTCGGAATCATGGATGTCTTAAATGCCACGGAAGGTGTGGATTGTGTTATAGCCTTCAGGGAAGATATGAGGAAGGTTGAGACCAACACGGTTTCGTATGAATTCGATGAAGGTCTTATTAATTCGCTTTCGTGGAGAGAAAAAATATATGCAAATGAAGGCGGAGCAAATGTTGTGCTTAACTGTAACGGTATAGCACGCAGAAGAGACGGGAAGCCTGTTGTAACGGTTGAAAGAGCAGTGTACGATACCAATTCGCAGAAGCGTATCGGCATACTGATGGTAAACATAGCGGCAAATGTTTTTCAGGAGATGCTCAATCAGCTTTCATACAACAATATATGCATTGTCGGAGAAGACGGTACATTCCTTGCGGGCAATGAGGACTATCTGCAGTATTATACTCCGGAATTTGCAAATCCGAAGATCATAAATAAGAATATCAAGATAGGAAAAGAGAGGATGCTGTTGTCCGGATGCGGCGTGGACAATCTTCCTATTGTTATCATGAGAGTTTCGCAGTACGGAACGGAGGGAATTCCGTATGGGATACTTTATGTACTTCTTTTTCTATTGTTGGTGTTTGTGATCATGGCAGTTCATATGGGAATGTTCATAAAAAATGACATAACAAATCCTATCTATAAATTGTCTGAATCAATGGATGAGAACAAGAATACGGGTAATCTCAAAAAGATTGATATCGAGATGCCTTTGATGGAGCTCGATATGCTAAAGGGGGATTACAACAGCCTTATAGATCACGTCAACGAGCTTATTGAGACTTTGCTGGAAAAAGAGAAGACGGTTCAGAGAGCTGAGATGCGAGTTCTGCAGGAGCAGATAAAACCACATTTTTTGTACAATTCATTGGAAACAATAGGATTTCTGGCACTTGATGCGGGTGCGGGAAAAGTTCACGATGCACTTGAAACACTGGGAAGTTTTTATCGGAATTTCCTGAGTAAAGGCGACAGAGAGATACCTCTTTCAAGAGAGGTTCAGATAGTAAAGGACTATCTGGCTCTTCAGAAACTCAGATACGGAGATATCTGGGATGAAGAGTTTGATATTGCGGATGACACCAAGAAGTTTATTGTGCCCAAGCTGATACTTCAGCCGCTTGTTGAAAACAGTATTTATCATGGGATAAGGTTAAAAGGCGAGAAGGGCAGCATAAAGGTCAGAGCGAGGATGGAAGAGGATGTGCTTCATTTGACGGTTCGCGATACAGGTGTCGGAATGACAAGGCAACAGATAAATAAGATTTTGTATTCGGAGAGAAATACAAAAGGAGATATTGAGGGAGAGAGCTTTGGACTTTGGGGAACTATAGAAAGAATCAGAATTTATTGCGGAAGTAACGACGTTGTCAGGATTGAGAGCGAAGTTGGCGAATATACGGAAATAGAATTTATTATTCCTGAACGAACCGCAATACGGAGTTAGATGTATGGACAGAAAATACAGAGTTATGATAATAGACGATGAAGAATCGGCTCGTAAGCTTATGCGCGCAGCGATCAACTGGGACGAACTTGACATGGAAGTTGTGGGCGAAGCGGCGAGCGGGATCGAAGCTATAAATGTTATTGACGATCTGAAGCCGGATATAGCTTTTGTTGATATCTCGATGCCTTTTATGGATGGTATTGAGTTTACACAGACAGCGACGGGAAGATATCCTAATCTGATCATCATAATAATGACTGCCATAAATCAGTTTGAATATGCGAGGAAATGCGTAAGTCTTCCGGTTTTTGACTATATGCTCAAGCCGATGGTCAGATCCGAGATCACAAAGGTGCTTGTGAGAGCCAAAAAGAAGCTTGCCGAATCAAATGATTTCTGGGAGGAACAGAAGGCGGAACCTACAGGAGAAGCTGCATATGAGAGCAATGCAACGGAACTGATAAAAAAGTACGTCGGGGAGAATTTTACCGATTCCAAGTTAAACCTTGCTTTTGTTGCACAGCACTTTGGATTCAGCTCAAGTTATCTTTCGAGGAAATTCAAACAGGATACGGGAAAGAATTTTATCGAGTATCTTACTGATCTTCGAATGAAAAAAGCTATAACCATAGCGAAGTCAAATGTAAAGATGTATCAGGCAGCCGCAGAGGTAGGAATACCCGATCCCAATTATTTCAGCAGGTGCTTTAAAAAGTATACAGGTATGAGTTACTCGGATTATGTGACATCAAAGGCCGAGTGAGTGTATAATAAGAACATATTTCGGGGGAAATATGTTTAGGAGGAAGAAAAGAAAGTGAAAGGATTAAAAGTTTTGTTGGCAGCAGGCATGGTTGCCAGTCTACTGATCGGTTGTACAAGTGTTGAAGAAGCGATCAATGTGGAAGTAGACGGAGATTCAAATGCTGAAGCTACAGTAGCGGAAGAAACGGGAGCAGAAGAGACTGCAGAGGAAAGCGCAGAAACAGGTGATGTTTCCAATGCAGCATTGACAGTTCCTGTTGTAAAAGACGGAGTTACCGTACAGGGCTCTGATTGCGTAGATGTGTTCTTTGACTGGGATGCTGTTGAAGGAGCTGACGGATACGAGGTAAGCTCTGAGATGAAATTTTCAGAAGAGTCGGAGTACAAAGAGAGCGATACCGGAGTTGAAGAAGTAACGGAACCCGGTTATTCCTGCGGAGCACAGGATGATTTTGACTTCAGAATAAAAGTAAGATCGTTCAAGGGCGAAGGTTCAAACAAGGAGTATAGTGATTGGAGTGAGCCCGCAAGCGGAACCACAAAAAGAGACTTAAACGAAAAATGGGACAGCTCATATGACGAATTTATAAAGACTGTTTCCGACGGTCTTAAAAACGGTTTTACCGATGAGCAGAAAGGAAAACTTGATATTTCCGATGTTTTCTATAATGCAGGTGAGGACATGGGATTTGCATATTACACCAAAGATATTGACGGTGACGGAACAGCGGAACTTATTCTGACAGGTTATGTCAAGGGTGTGATAGATGCTGATCAGGGCATTATCTATGATATGTACACCATGCAGAACGGTAAGATGGTTCAAGTGTTTAATGCAGGAGAAAGAGACAAATACTTCCTGTGTTATAACAATATGATTGCAAAAGATGCATCCGCCGGAGCAGATTTTGCTTCGTATGCTTATTACAAATATGCAAACGGTAAGCTTGAAATTGTTGAATCAGTATTCCAGGCTGAAAAAGCCGGCAGCGATCAGGCGGTATATTATCGCTCGAATAAGGAACCCGGTGAAGACAAATCGAATGAGATAACTTCAGAGGAAGCCGAAAATATAAGAAATCTGAGCAAATACAGATGCCAGTCATTCTGCGGATCAGATCTGAATTGATGAAATTATTAGCACTCACGTCAAGTGAGTGCTAATTTTTTATTGACTTTTTGAATATGGAGAATTAAACTTTATTTTGTACGGTAGAGGGGAACCTAAATCGTACATAGACTGAAATGATGCAAAGGAGTGGGAGTAATGGCTTCAAAAAAAGGTAATCTTTCAATTAATAGTGAGAACATGTTTCCAATCATTAAGAAATGGCTTTATTCGGATCATGATATTTTTTACAGAGAAGTAATCTCAAATGCATGTGATGCGGTAACCAAGATCCGCAAGATGGATATGATGGGTGAGTATGAGTTACCCGAAGGTTTTACACCTCGCGTTGACGTAGTACTCAATGACAAAGAGAAAACAATTAAGATAACAGATAACGGAATCGGTATGACTGCCGAGGAAGTTGAAGAATATATCAATCAGGTGGCATTTTCCGGAGCTACCGATTTCCTGAACAAATATAAAGATAAGGCAAACGCCGATCAGATCATCGGACACTTTGGTCTTGGTTTCTATTCAACATTTATGGTTGCAGATTCTGTTGATATCGATACTCTTTCATATAAGTCAGATGCTGAGTCTGTTCACTGGACATGCGACGGCGGATCTGATTTTGAGATGTCGGACGGAGACAAGAAAGAAGTAGGTACAACTATCACATTACACCTTTCCGATGACTGTCTTGAGTTCTGTAATGAATACAAGGCAAGAGAGGTTGTTCAGAAGTACTGTTCTTTCATGCCTTATGACATATATCTTTCAAGAGAGAACGAAGAGGGGACCGAGACAATAAAGGCAAGCGAGAAGCTTGATTCAGACGTTGTCATTGAAGAGGTTCATCCCGAGAAGAAAGAGGGAGAGGATAAGGAGCCTGAGCTTGAGTACAAGATCAAGAGAAGACCTCAGCTTCTTAACGACAAGCATCCTCTTTGGGCTAAGACTCCCAAGGATTGTACCGATGAGGAATATCTTGAGTTCTACAGAAAAGTATTCCATGACTACAAGGAGCCTCTTTTCTGGATCCACCTCAACATGGACTATCCGTTCAACTTAAAGGGAATCCTTTACTTCCCCAAGATCAACATGGAGTTTGAGTCTATCGAGGGGACAATAAAGCTCTACAATAACCAGGTATTTATTGCAGACAATATCAAGGAAGTTATTCCTGAGTATCTTATGCTCTTAAAGGGGGTTATCGATTGTCCCGATCTTCCTTTGAATGTTTCAAGAAGTGCTCTTCAGAACGATGGATTTGTAAAGAAAATTTCTGAGTACATCAGCAAGAAGGTTGCCGAGAAGCTCGCGGGACTTTGCAAGACAGACAAAGAAAACTACGACAAATACTGGGATGACATCAGCCCATTTATCAAATACGGTTGCCTTAAGGATGATAAATTCTGTGAGAAGATGAATGATTACATTCTTTTCAAGAACCTCGAAGGCAAATATATCACACTTCCCGACGCCCTTCAGATCAACAAAGAGGCTGAGGAAGAAGCCAAAAAGGAAGAGGCTGTTGACGAGAACGGAGAGAAGGTTGAAGCAGAGGTTGTTGACGATAAGTCCGAGGATAATAAGGACGAAGAAAAAGAGCCTCGCATCATCTACTACGTAACAGATGAACAGCAGCAGAGCCAGTACATCAGTATGTTCAAGGCTCAGAAGATGGATGCGTTCATAATGAACCACAACATCGACAATCCTTTTATGCAGCAGCTTGAGAGCAAGAACGAGGGAATCCGCTTTATGAGAATCGATGCGGATCTTACGGATACATTCAAGAGCAAGACTTCCAAGAAGGCTGCAAAGGAGCTTGAGGAAAAAGAGAAAGAGCTCTGCGAGAAAATCAGAAAAGCTATAAAGAACGACAAGCTTGAAGTTAAACTTGTAAAACTTAAGGATAAGAAAGTGTCTTCAATGCTTACTGTTTCTGAGGAGGCAAGACGTCTTGCGGATATGATGAAGATGTATGCAATGAACGGAATGTCCATGGGAGATTTTGGAAACAACGAAGGACAGACTCTTGTTCTTAATGCAAATCATCCTCTTGTTCAGTATGTCATGGATAATAAAGATGCAGACAACGCATCTATGATCTGCGAGCAGCTGTATGATCTTGCACGTATACAGAACGCACCTCTTGAGGGCGAGGCTATGGCTGCATTCGTTGCAAGAAGCAATGAGATAATGATGACTTTTGCCAACAACTAAATTACTAAATTACATCAAGGGAATGCTGACTTATTCGGCATTCCCTTGTATAATTATAAAGGGGAGAGAAGGTTTATCGGAAGGAGAATTGGGGATGAAAAGGATTCACGCCTGCAGAATAGGAAATACTATTCTTAAGATTTTTTTGGTTACAACATTTGCTTTTGCAGCGGTTTATATTTGGGATTTATTCAGAAGTCCGTTTGGTTTTACGGGCTATTATACGAATCCCGTGTTGTTCTTTGTTAAGACCGCGATCATTACAATTATCGAAGCAACAATTTTTTGGATAGGAATAATCATCGTATACATAAATTGTAAGCAGCTCGGCATCAAATGGAGAGTATTGGGACTCGTATTTGGAATGGTGCCTGTTGCAAACCTTATCATGCTCGGCAAGATCATAAAGACTGCCGATGCAGAGGTTAAGCTTGAGACACAGAAGAATAATCTCAATGCGCAGAGAAAAGGCGACAGGATCTGCGCTACAAAGTATCCCATACTGATGGTTCACGGTGTGTTTTTCAGAGATTTCGAGCACCTGAATTATTGGGGAAGAGTGCCGGCAGAGCTTATTGCAAACGGCGCCACTATATTCTACGGAGAGCATAACAGTGCATCTTCCGTTGAAAAGAGCGGAGAGGAACTCGCAAGGAGAATTAAAGCAATAAAGGCACAGACAGGTTGTGAGAAGGTTAATGTCATCGCTCATTCAAAGGGCGGACTTGATATGAGATATGCGATATCCAAGTGTGGAGCATATGAGGATGTGGCTTCTCTTACCACGATCAACACACCTCACAGAGGCTGTGAATTTGCGGACTATCTTCTTGAAAAGATTCCCGAAGCTCAGCAGAGAACTGTTGCGGCTGCATATAACGCAGGTGCTGCGACACTCGGTGACGTTAACCCTGACTTTATCGGTGCGGTAACCGATCTTACGCACAGAGCATGCGAGAAGCGCAATGAAGAGGTTCTCGACAGACCCGAGGTTTATTATCAGTCGGTCGGTTCTATTCAGACGAGACCTTCTGCGGGCAGATTTCCGCTTAATATGTCATATCTTCTGGTCAAGAATTTTGACGGAAGAAACGACGGACTTGTCGGAGAGAATTCTTTTCCTTGGGGCAGCAACTTTAAGATGCTTATCCCTTCCGGAAAAAGAGGAATTTCTCACGGTGACATGATCGACCTGAATCGTGAGAACATTAAAGATTTCGATGTAAGAGAATTTTATGTGAACCTTGTGAACGATCTTCGTCTCAGAGGTTTTTGACGTATTTTTTTAATAAAGACTATTTGAATTTCCGTATTCTTTTGCTGGGGGATAGAAAGAGTGAAGAAAAAGAAAATAGCAATTATGCTGGTTCCGGCAATTATCACCGCGGCTTTAGTCGGATATGAATGCTGGTACTTGTCTGTTACCGACAACAACAGTTTTCTTGGGAACAGTGCCGAGAAAAAAGCCAATGCAGATGACCTCCAGGTAGTTACGGTATGGAGCGACAACGCGCATGAGCAGACCATCAGAGAGGCACAGATCGAAGAGTACAACAATACGGTCGGCAAAGAAGAGGGCATATGTATCGAATACAAAGTGTTCGGGACGGAATATGGCGATGCTATAGATGCTGCTTTTATTAACGGTGAGGGACCTGATCTTTTCAGACCTTCATCCAATACTTTTGCAAGGTATGTTGAGGAAGGAAATGCCGTTCCCATATCCGATCTTGAAGGCAGCGATTCTTTTCTTTCACTGTACAATAAAGACGATCTCGCTATAGGAGATCAGATTTTTTACGATAAGATCTATACGCTTCCGTACAGCTTGCAATCTTACAAGATGATAATAAACAAAGATCTTTTTGACATGGCGGGAATAGCTGAACCTCCCGCTACATGGAATGAGGTCAGAGAAGATGCGAAAGTTATCACAGAGAAGTCGGGCGGCGAAGCGTATGGCTTTTTTCTGGCACTTGAGAGCGGATGGACTCTCGATCATTATATATACAGTGTTTCCTCTGCGTCATTGGGGCATTTTGGCTATGACGCAGTGAGCGGAACATACAGATATTCAGACGGACTGCCGATCATAAAAAATATTCTAGGGATGATCGAAGATGGCAGTGTATACCCGGGTTATGAAAATATGGACGCCGATAAGGCGCGAGCGGAGTTTTCGGCAGGCAAAGTAGGTATTGCCATGGCGGCTAGTTTTGATGTTGCCGTTTATACGGAGCAATTTCCCGCCAAATGTAAATGGATCGTTTGCGATCCGCCTTCGATAACTTCTGCGGGATATAAGTATAAAGAGATGGTTACGGCGACAGATCTTCTGGCTGTTTCAAAAAAGGCACTTGATGCAAAGGATACATCAAAGATTGCGCGTGTGCTTGAGTGGTTCTATTCCGATGACAATCTTGTGAAAATGTACGAGCAGGGAATGTATATACCGTACAGAAATGAAGTTTTGGAAAAGGCAAAAGAGTCTTTTGTACCCGGATGGAAGGAGTTTGCTACATTTAAGGACGGTCAGTTTATCATTCGAATGGCTGATCCAAAGGGAGTTATAGACATAGAAGGGCTGTCTGCAAGGGATACTCTGGCAAAGCTTTTAGCGGGAGAGTATTCGGAAGATCCTGAGGAAGTTCTCAATGATCTGGATAAGCGTCTTAATAAAGGACTTACGAAGCTTGATGATGTGATACTGCGCGAATATATAGCGCCGGCAACATATAGTGTGGAAAGAGTAGCGATTCAGAGATAGTGAATTTATGGGGCAAATCTTACAATTTAGTAAGATACCCCATTTTTTTCATAAAGGTACTTGACATACCTTGATAGACGTAGTATTTTATACTACGACAGGTAAGGTATGATAAACGTAGTAAATATTAAATGTGGAATTAAGTTTTAGACAGAAGAGGTTATAGCTTTTATGAAAAAACTGGTTGAAATCAGGGATGTAAGTAAAATATACAATCCCGGAGAGAATGAAGTAAGAGCACTTAATCATGTGAGCCTGACTATAGGAGAGCGGGAATTTGTTGCTATTATCGGTCAGTCCGGTTCGGGTAAATCGACACTTATGAATATGCTTGGGTGTCTCGATACTCCGACAAGCGGTAAGTACTACTTACACGGGCACGATGTGTCACACATGACTGACGATGAGCAGTCGGATATCAGAAACAGAGAGATAGGGTTTATTTTCCAAGGATTCAATCTGATCCAATCGCTAACAGCAATGGAAAATGTCGAACTACCGCTGATATACAGAGGAGTCGGCAAGAAAGAACGTGAGAGACTTGCAAATGCGGCGCTCAACAGCGTGGGGCTTGAGAAGAGAAAGACACACAGACCAAACGAAATGTCCGGAGGACAGCAGCAGAGAGTTGCCATAGCAAGAGCAATCGCGCAGGCACCGCCCATTCTTTTGGCAGACGAGCCGACAGGTAACCTGGATTCGGCTTCCAGCAAAGAGATCATGAAGATCATTAAGAGATTGTATGCCGAGGGCAGAACAGTGATAATAATCACTCACGACCCGGGAATTGCCGAACAGGCGAAGAGAGTTATTACAATCTCCGATGGAAAGATAAAGAGCGATATTATAAATCCGAATTATAAAGAAGACTAAGATTAGGGAGAAGAACGATGGCAGATATCAAGGACTTGGAAAAAGATGAGGAGTTAAAAAAGGATACAACTCCTTCAAAAGATGATAAGACCGAAATCAAAGAGACAACGGGATCCGCTGTTGAGATCTACGATGAGGACGACGACGCGGAAGTTGAAGAATATAAGAAGCCCAAGAAAAAAATAAAGAAAAAATGGATAGTACTCGGCATAGTAGCGCTTCTTATAATCTTCTTTGTTGTCAGAGGAGTAATTGCAAGTAAAAATACCAAACTTGCGGTTGAAACATACGACGTAAAGAAAGGAACCATTGAAAATATCCTTTCTGTATCGGGAACAGTAGAAAGTGCTGATTCAAAGACATACTTTGCAGATATCGCGGCACCTATCGAAACACTCAATGTTAAGGTTGGTGACAAGGTTGCAAACGGAGATGTGCTCTATACATACAATGAAAAAGAGCTTGCTCTTACAGAGAAGACATCTCAGCTTGCCATCGCGCAGCAAAAGGGAAATTATAATTCTAATTTTTCCGAGACAGGCGCAGCTGACAGAAAGTATGCGGAGGGCATGACTGCACAGCAGATCAACGACAGGCTTGATGCAATCACAGCAGAGATCGATGCGATTGATAAGAAGATCACTGAGAAGAATAATCGTATGAATCAGACTCTTACCGATCTCAACAAGACAATGCTTGATCTTGATCAGGACGGCGAATTGGATGCTTCTGAAGAAAAGCCCGATTATTATGACAGAAGAGAAAACGATGAGCAGGTTGCACTTGCTGTACAGGAGTCTGTAAAAGACGTTTCAAACGCCATCCAGAACGACCCCGAAATACAGGAGTGGCAGAGACAGATAAATACTCTTAAAGAAGAGCAGTCACATCTTACAACTGCTAAGTCGGCACAGTTAAACGGCGGACAGATTCAGGCTTCAAAAGCAGTTCTTGATTCAACTCAGCTTACAAACGGAGATACAATTGCCAAGATTCAGGCGGCAAAAGAAGGTGTTAAGGCTGATTTCAACGGTGTCGTTACAAGTGTTGATATAGTTGAAGGAGCAACAGTTGCAAGCGGAACAAAGGTAATGACGATCGAGAATCTTGATGATGTTCAGATAAACATTCAGGTTTCAAAGACCGATCTTCCCAAGATAGCAGTAGGACAGAAGGTTGATATCAAGATCAACGGCAAGGAATATCAGGGTGAGATCTTCCAGATCTCGGGAACAGCTACAAAGAATGCAAACGGTGTGGCTGTCGTTGATACAAAGATCAAGGTTACAAACCCTGATTCAGACATTATCCTCGGTGTTGAGGCAAACAACAAGATTCATGCCGAGAAGGCAGATAACACTGTAGTGCTTCCTTATGAGTACGTACTTACAGATGCTGACGGTGATTATGTATTTGTTCTTGAGAACGGAACAGCTGTCAGAAGACCTGTTACTATCGGAATTTCTACAAGCACGGAAGCTCAGATCACTGAGGGACTTTCAGAGAACGACAAAGTCATAACAACAAATCTTGAGACACTTACTGACGGAATGGCTGTAGAAGTTATGGAAGAACAAAAATGAGAAATATAGGTGAATATTTAAAAAGTGCAATTAAACAGATGAAGCATAACGGTTCCAAGACCATTATGACCATGTTGGGAATCATCATCGGTATAGCTGCGGTTATCATCGTAGTAGGTCTTGGAAACGGACTTACCAATTTCGTACGTGATTCAATAAACGGAATTATGGGAGCGTACGGAGCAGTATACATAGATACATCAAAGACTTCCGAGGCTTTTGATGCAGATGATGTTAAACTTGTCGAAGATACTGTTGATAATCTTGGAGGTATTTCACCTATTGTTCAGGCTGCAGGTAAAGTAAAGGGCCCTCGTGGAAATTGCAGTACAGAAATTTATTCGGGAAATGAAAGCCTGATGAGGGTTTTTGCGAACAAGATAATAAAAGGGCAGTATTTCACAAGGCAGCAGGTAGAGACAGCACAGAGAGTATGTGTCATGAAAGAAGACGACGCAATGAAACTCTTTGGAACAACGGAATGCATCGGAAGAGAGATAGAAATTACTGTAGATGGAAAGAGTGCCGACTATACGGTTGTGGGTGTCAGAGAGAAAATGAACAGTTATTTTGATCTGGCAACTTCCGATTACGACTATTTTGCAATGATAGAAGTCCCCTACACGATCATGGGTGATGATTTTGGATATAACATTAATAAGCTTGATCAGCTGCTTGTTTTTGCAGATCAGGATAAGTTACAGCAGGTTCTTGATGATGCAAAAGAGGTGCTTACCGTTGAACATGGTCTTAGAGGAAGTGATGCAATACTGGCATACAATGTTGCGGGAGAGAACGAAAAGATGTTGAATGAGGAGATGGGCTTTTTGTCCAAATTCCTGGTCGCTGTAGCGGTAATATCTCTTATTGTAGGCGGAATCGGTATCATGAATATTATGCTGGTATCTGTAACTGAGAGAACAAGAGAAATAGGTATAAGGAAATCTATAGGAGCCCGGACTGAAGCGGTAATGGCACAGTTTTTATCTGAATCCGCTCTTATTACTCTGATAGGCGGAAGCATCGGAATCTTGATCGGAGCAGTACTGTCAGCGGTGATAAGCGCTTTTACTCCCATTACGCTTACGGTATCTCCCGGAGCAATTCTGGGAACGGTAACTCTTTCGGTGGTGATAGGTGTGTTCTTCGGAATATATCCCGCAAATAAAGCTGCCAAGATGAAACCAATAGATGCGTTGAGAGTATAAAATATGGGAACAATAATCGGATATATAAAAAGTGCTTATACAAGCATTAAGAATAATAAGCTAAGGTCTTTTTTGACCATGCTTGGAATCATAATAGGTATCACCGCCGTGCTGGCAATACTTGTTCTGGGATCGGGGATAAAAGGATCTTTTGAAGAGAGTTTTTCATCAATGAGTGTTGCAACAATAGATATTTCTCTTGATGAGAGCAAGACGGAAAAGTATTTTTCCATGAATAATATGGCGGAAATTGAAAGAAGTGTGAGCAGTATATATGGAATTACACCGAAGATCAATGTGCGCGGATCGGGTAAGGCAACCAAAGGGACTTATAATGTTCTCTTTGAGGCAGGCAGTGATGTAATGGTTCACAACAGATCCAATAAGATCGTCCACGGAAGGTATTTTACAAGAGGCGAAGTCGAAGACAGCAGCTTTGTGTGCGTGCTATGTCAGAGCGCGGCTATCAAGCTCTTCGGATATGAAGATGCTGTCGGTGAGCAGCTTGAAATAACCGATGGGGATATCAGCAAGGAGTTTACCGTTGTCGGAATAAGAGAAGATACTTCAAAAGACAAGGAATATGCAGAAATGGAACAGGAGGCGGTAATGTGTGGTGATGCACCGTATACAGCTATGGCGGTTGCATATAACAAGGATCCCGATACATTGTTTACGTCCGTGACTGCGCTTGTTGATAAAGAAAAACAGGATGAGGCTCTTACCAAGCTTAAGCCCGTCGTTGAAAATGTCATGGGACTTCGCGGCGAAGGCGCTGTAAAGATCACGCAGTCAGGCGGATTGGGAAATGCAGATAGTCTTGTCATAAATGCCCTGACTTTGGTTACAATGCTGATCGCATCAATCTCACTTATAGTAGGCGGTATCGGAGTTATGAATATCATGACTGTATCCGTCACAGAGAGAACCAGAGAGATAGGTATCAGGAAGTCTCTTGGAGCAAGGACGTCACTTATCTTATCACAGTTTCTTGCGGAGTCTGCACTCCTTACATTTACGGGAGGCACAATAGGGCTTGTATTGGGGCTTCTTATCGGTAAAGTCCTGTGCGTACTAATTGGTGTTCCGTTTATCGTGGCACCGCTTTACATAATTATCGTACTTGTGATATCTACCGCAATCGGATTGTTCTTCGGAATCAATCCTGCCAAAAAAGCAGCAAAACTCAATCCTATTGAGGCACTTAGAACTACATAATAAAATTTCGAGTGTGAGCGGTAAAAAGCGCTTACACTCTTTCGTGCGTAAGCGACTTGATGCGCAGCTCGCGGATAGGTATTTTATTTAATAGGTATTTTATTCAAAAAATATTCCGAAATGGAAGTATAAAAAATGGGAACGATCAATGAGTATATAAAAAGTGCAATTAAACAGATGAAGCATAACGGTACAGAACGTTTATGACAATGCTTGGTATTGTTATCGGTATAGCGGCTGTAATCGCAGTTGTTGCTTTGGGCAATGGAATGACTGATTATGTCAATCATGAGATCAACGGTCTTATGGGAAATTACGGATATATCACGATAGATGCCGCCAAGACCACAGAGTATTTCAATCCTGATGACGTAAGACTTCTTGAGGATACGGTATCGGATCTTAAGGGAGTGTCACCGTTTTTTGATGTGCAGGGCAAGGTTAAAGGATCAAGGGATACCGTTCTTGCCGATGTTAATGCGGGAACCGAAGCTGTTGAATATGCCATATCCAATAAAATAATAAAAGGGCAGTATTTTACAAGGCAGCAGGTTGAGACCGGGCAGAGAGTGTGTGTCATGATGAGGTCGGATGCTCTTAAGTTGTTTGGAACAGATGAATGTGTGGGGCGTGATGTAGAGCTTTCGGTAGATGGCAAAAGTGCTGAATATACTGTTGTGGGGATAAGAGATGATATCGACAGCGGAATGTATGATATGGCAATATCCGGTATGGACTATTTTGCGGTGCTTGAGATCCCGTACACATCTTTTACCACTGATTATGGATATAATATTGATAAACTGGATACGCTTTTGATATTTGCGGATCAGAGTGTTCTGCAGAAGAAAGTTGATGAAGCCAAAAAGGTGCTTGAAAATACACATGGTTTGAGAGGTGCAAATGCACTTTGGGCATACAGTATGGCAGATATTTCGGATGAGATTGATACAATACTTAGCGGAGCATCAAACTTCCTGATTCTTGTAGCTGTAATATCGCTGGTTGTTGGAGGAATCGGAATCATGAATATAATGCTTGTGTCTGTAACTGAGAGAACCAGAGAGATAGGAATCAGAAAGTCTATAGGAGCAAGGACGGGAGCTATAATGGCGCAGTTTTTGTCTGAATCCGCAATATTGACTCTTTCGGGTGGAATTATTGGAATAATAGTCGGAATTCTATTGGCTTATGTAGTATGTTCGGCACTAAAATTTAGACTTATAATTTCTCCCGGGGCAGTTTTGGGAGCGATGTTTTTTTCCGTTTTGATAGGTCTTTTCTTTGGGCTTTATCCTGCAAGAAAAGCAGCGAAAATGAAACCGATAGATGCATTGAGAGTATAAGAATATGGGCGTAGCAGGAGAATATATAAAAAGTGCGATTTCAAGTATAAAGAACAACAAAGGAAGGTCGTTGTTAACAATGCTTGGAATCATTATAGGAATAGCGGCGGTTCTTACAGTGCTTGTAATTGGAGACGGACTGAGGGCAAAAGTAAGTGGAGAGATGGATTCGCTTGATGTTGTAACGATGAATATTTCTCTGGATATTACTAAAACCGACAAATGTTTTACACCGGAGAATATGGAAATAATTGAGCGCAATATGAGCTGCATTTACGGACTGAGTCCTTCAACTTCCATATACGGCAACGGAAAAGGTAAAAAGCGCACTTATGACATGTTGCTTTCGGGTGGAAGTGATATTGTTTCCAAGAGCGGTACAAACAAGATACTTTATGGCAGATATTTTACGCGTGAAGATGTCAATGGTATCAATTACGTATGTGTCATATCGCAGGTGGCGGCACTTAAGCTTTTTGGATATGAGAACGCAGTCGGAGAAACTATAGAGATCACCAATGGTGATATTACCAAGGATTTTACGGTTGTGGGTATCAGAGAGGATACCTCAAGGGATAAGGATTATTCAGTTGGGGATGAACCTCTTTTGTTGGGTGACATTCCATATACTACGGTTGCTCAGGCATATAACAAAGATGTCAATACCATGTTTACTTCTGTAGATGCGTATATGCACAAGGATAACAAAGAAACAGCAAAGGCAAAGATGCGGAGTGTTGTTGAGAATGCACTCGATATACGAGGTGAGAGTGCGGTGAAGGTTGATTCGTCAGGCGGAATGGATTCAACGACGGATACAATCTTAAGTGTTGTGACCGCGGTGGTTGCTCTCATAGCATCAATATCGCTTCTTGTAGGCGGTATCGGGGTTATGAACATCATGACCGTATCTGTAACTGAAAGAACAAGAGAAATAGGAATAAGAAAGTCTCTGGGAGCGAGGACATCTTCGATATTGACACAGTTTCTTGCAGAGGCAGCCATACTTACATTTTTGGGTGGAATTATTGGGATAATACTGGGACTGACTGTGGCAAAGATTGCCTGTTCAATAGTCAATTTCCCTTTTACGGTCAATCCGATTCTTGTTGCGGCGGTTGTTGCAATATCAACGGGAATAGGTTTGTTCTTTGGTATTTATCCTGCCAAACGTGCTGCGAAGCTTGATCCGATCGAGGCACTCAGAGCTGAATGAGGATGAGATGACTGGATTATTTACACAATATAAAGGATTAAAAAGAGAGAATTATATTTTATTTATAGGAAGAATTGTCACAAATCTCGGTGCAATGATCTGGCCGATGATGACAATGATACTAAACAAAAAGATTGGACTTAATGCAACGCAAACGGCATATTTTACAATATTATTCGGAATTGCCTTTCTTCCGGCCAATATAATCGGAGGACAGATCGCGGATAAGTTCAATAAGAAATGGGTAATAGTTTTTTGTGATATTGTTTCAATCACGTTATATATTATATGTGCTTTTATGCCGATCTCGATGTATTCGATGTGTGTGGTTATGCTCGGAGCTCTTTTTTAGACGTTGGAAGATCCTGCATATAAAGCGCTGGTTGCGAACGTAACACCTCCTGAAAAAAGAGAAAAGGCTTTTTCATTATTGTATCTGGGAGGTAATATAGGACTTACGCTTTCACCTACTATAGCGGGAATACTTTTTAACAATCATTTGCAGTTGTGCTTTTTGATATGTGGTATAGCTATAGCTTTTTCAACAATCCTGATCGGATTTGGAGTAAAAGATGTAGGAGAAATACAAAAGGAAAAAAGTGAGCTTAAATCAGGAAGCGCATGGGAATTATTAAAAGGTAATACCGTACTTATATTTTTTCTGATCGCTGTAAGTTTTTATGAGGGAGCATATGCTCAGTTTAATTATCTTATGCCGATTGATATTGGTAAGGCACATCCCGGGAACGGTTCTGTCATATTTGGCACGGTAACCAGCTTGAATTGCATTATTGTAGTGTTCATGACACCGGTTATTACTATGGCTATGGAAAAGATAGCAATGACCAAGAAATACTTTTTCGGAGTATTATTGCAGATATTGAGCTTTGGATTGTTTTTGATCTCGTTTGGCGCGATTGAGGGATATTATGTTTCTATAACCATTTTTACTTTGGGAGAAATATTGACGGCAACTGTAGGTGGAGCATATCTTTCTGCAAGAGTTCCGGAGAGCCACGTGGGCAGGATTTATGGGATAATGAATTTCTCTTCGTCATTTTTGCAGGGCGTTGTGAAGTGGAACAGTGGATGGCTGTTTGACAGCTACGGTTCTTCGCCTGCATGGTTGTTTTCAATAGCGATGACTGTTATTGCTTTGATTGCCGCTTTCATTCTTGTGATTGCGGACAGAGATCGATTCTGTGAGTGTACGGAAGCATAAATCAAATACCCCGCTGCATGCAGCGGGGTATTTGGCTTTACGGGTATCGCCGGATTGGCATGCAAACATGTCCGACTGGCTCGTGCCTTCGCGTGAATAAAGTGGTATACTAGAATGTATAAAAGTATTATGGGGTGCGGCGTGAGAGAGATAGTTGAGAGAATATTACAGGGAAAATATGAATATGCCGAGAAGAAATTAGACTTTTCAACTCCGCGTATTGAACTTTTGGTTAGTCCCGGTGAGACTTCCGAAGGCTCTTTTACGATATTCGGACCTGAAGACAGACCGGTTGCCGGAAAGGTCAGCTCCACAGATATCAGAATGGAGGTTCTGACAGAGAGCTTTTCAGGTTCCCCGTATGAAGTATCCTATAGGTTCAATTCTCCGGGACTTGCTCCGGGAGATGTGCTTCAGGGTAATTTCAGAATAGTGTCAAATCAGGGAGAATATGTTCTTCCTTTCGTTGTAACAGTCAGACATGAACAGATAGCGTCAAGTCTGGGCGATATCAAGAATCTGTTCCATTTTGCAAATTTGGCAAAAACTGACTGGGAAGAGGCGATAGACCTCTTTTATTCAAGTGAATTTATTTCCATTTTCAAAGGTAATGACGAGCAGTACGAGAGCCTCTACAGAGGTCTTTCTTCTGTGCCCGGAAACGAGCAGAATGTGGAAGAGTTTCTTATTGCCATAAGTAAGAAGCAGCCCATGAGTTTCCTCGTGGATCAGAAAGAACTTGTCATTGACTTCACAGGTTTTTTGCACGATACGGGAATTCTCGTAACAAGGAACGGGTGGGGCTACAGCAAGCTGAAGGTTCAGGTTGAAGGCAGTTTTATCGCGCTTGATAAATATGAGATATCTGAGGATGATTTTGCGGGAAGCAGCTGCCATCTGAAAATGAAGCTGAAAACAGAGAAGCTTCACGAGGGTAATAACTTCGGCAAGATAATCTTTTACAATGCTTTTTTCAGAACGGAACTTCCTGTTACGGTTTCGGTTAATCTGAACGGAAAGCATCCTTCTGCCGACTATCAGGAGAAAAAGAGACTGGTGGTGCAGGCTGTTCAGGTATATGAGAATTTCAGGTGCAAGAAGATCAATTCGAGAGCATGGGTGTCAGAGACGGGTAAGATAATATCCAAGATGAACGCTCTTGATGAAAAAGATATTGAGTTCAGGTTATACACGGCTCATTACTATATCACTGCGGGAAGAATCAACGAGGGCAAGTGGATATTGGATCAGCTTGCGAGAGAGGTAGAGGATACACAGGGTGATGTGCTCTACAGCTACTATCTGTATCTTTCTTCTCTTTGCAGTAAAGAGGACAGATTTATCAATGATATTTCCGAAAGGCTTGAGGGAATCTTCAGAAGGAATCCCGACAACTGGCGCATTGCATGGCTGCTTCAATATGTGAGCGAAGATCATACAATGAGCGGACCCAGAAAATGGATGATGATAGAGGAGCAGCTTTCCTTTGGATGCATGAGTCCGATATTGTATCTTGAGGGAATGAATCTTTTGAACGAGTCTCCGTCCATGCTTTCCAAACTTGAAGGACGTGAGCTCTGCATTCTTGAGTACGGTGCAAGAAAAGAGATCCTGAGCCTCAATCTTATAGATCAGATCGTATACCTATCGGCAAGAGTCAGAAACTTTGACAAGAGGCTGTTCAGGATACTTAAGGCTTGCTATAAGATAAAGGGCAGCGACGATGTGCTCGAGGCTATCGTATCTCTTTTAATAAAAGGTGGAGAAACTTCCCAATATGCATTTGAGTGGTACTCAAAGGGCGTTGAGAGAGAACTTAGGATCACGAGGCTCTATGAGTATTACATGATGTCTATATACGTGGGTGAGAACGGTCTTTTGCCCTGCGATATAAACAAGATGGTTCTGATGTATTTCTCGTATCAGAGTAATCTTGAGTATGACAAAAATGCGATACTTTACAGGTACATTCATGAGAGGCGCGAGGAGTATCCCGATCTTTACGATTCATATGTGCCTCAGATCGAGAAGTATCTCATGGCGCAGCTTGATAAGGGACGCGTCGGAAAAGACCTTGGATATCTGTACAAAAATCTTTTGACAAAGCAGATGGTTGATGCTTCAAATGCCTCCAAGGTATTGTCTGTTCTGTATACCTCGGAAATCAGGACGGATAATCGCGATATCTGCGGTGTCTGCGTTGTGTATGACAAGTGTGAGAAAGAAATGCGCTATCCGATGAGCGGCGGGCATGCGTTTGTTCCGTTGTACGGAAGCGATTATACGGTTCTTTTGATAGACCATGATGAAAACAGGTATGCAGTGAGCGTGCCTTATACCAATATAAAGATGATGATACCCGGCAAACATGCTGGATACGCCCTTCCGTATATTCAGAAGGGAAGGGAGAATCTCGATCTTTTCCTTTGCAATCTGGGTAAAAATGCTTACAACATTGATATGGACAATGTTGGCAGATACAGAGATCTTGCGGATTCCGAGTTTGTAAGAAAAGACTACAGGAATGAGATACGCAGGAATCTCATCAGATTCTATTATGACAATGATTTTACGAGACAGCTGACGGAGTATCTTGTTAACATTGATCCCGTGGATATGACGGGGCATGAGAGGAGCGAGCTCATTGAGCTCATGGTTCTTGCGGGATTGTGCGAGAAGGCGTACGAGTGGGTGAATGCTTACGGAACATACGGAATTGATGCCAAGGTAATCCTTAGAATGTGCGACAGGCTTCTTGATAAGGGGGCTCTCGGAGAGTCGGCAAAAGAGATTGAGATAGCTCACTATGCTTTTGTAAACGGTAAGTATGACGAGCAGCTTTTGAAATATCTTGAAAAGAACTTCTCGGGAACGCTCAAGGAAATGAGAGATATCTGGAAGGCTTCCGATGCGTTCGGAATTGATACGTATTCTCTTTCCGAGAGAATGCTCATTCAGATGATGTATAGCGGATCTTACATCGGAGAAAAAGCGGATATATTCAAATCTTATATCCACAGCGGAGCAAACACGGAAGTAGAGATGGCGTTCTTGTCTATTGGAGCTTACGACTATTTTGTGCGCGGAAGTATTACCGACAGATATGTCTTTGAGAGAATAGAGGCACTTGCGCTTCAAAAGCTTCCAATCCAGGATGTATGTATGCTGGCGTATTTAAGACATTATGCAACGGAAAAGAGCGCGGGCGAAGAAGTCAATAAAGACGTGGCAGAGGCATTTATAAAGAGCCTTATGGCAAAGAATATTTTTTTCCCGTTCTACATGGAATATTCGGCGATTGTTCCGGATCTTTCGCGCTTCGGCGATAAGACAATGATAGAGTACAGGACGGAGCCCGGAACTCACTGCCTTATTCATTACAGGCTTGCGGGTGATGACGACAACGATTATCGCAGCATTGAGCTTCAGGAAATGTATGAGGGAATATATGTATGTGCCTTTGTTCTCTTTTTCGGAGAACAGCTTCAGTACTATATCACAGAGGATAGAGGCGAAGCTGAGGATGCGCTTACGGAGAGCGGAACCATACAAAAGAGTGATATTACAAAGAGTCAGGGTGACAGCAACAGCAGGTATAGCATTATCAATGATATTATGATAGGAGAGACGCTTCAGGACTACGATACAGTGGATAAGCTCCTTGCTGAGTATCACAGAAAGAACTTTATCTGCAAAGGTATTTTTAATGGAATGCTGAACGATCCGGCACTTCCTTAATTATTCCCTGCAGGGAAATCGGTAACATATAAGGGGAAGATAAAAATGCTTTTTGGAAATTCTGAAGAAAGACGCTTTGTGCTTGGATACGATCTGGGAGAGAAAGTCTCGCAGATCAGTTTTCTTGCCTCCGATGCGGATATGCCGGAGACGTTGTCTGTTCTTGCGGGATCGGAACTCTATAATATTCCGACCGTTCTTTGCAAAAAGAATGATGTAAATCAGTGGTTCTACGGTAAAGAGGCAGTTCGCCACATAGAGGAACAGGACGGGATTCCCGTCTACGGGCTTGTAAGTGCCGCAAGAGAGGGAAAGCCTGTTATTGTCGGAGAGACGGAATATGATCCGATAGCTCTTTTGACCTTATTCATAAAAAGGAGTTTGTCGCTTCTGTCCATGGAGCTTTCTTTGGACAATGTGGATGCGATAATGTTCACGACAAGGTCGCTGGACAACAGGATGATACAGGTACTCAACGCGGTGACTTCGGCGCTTGAATTTAAGACGGAGAATATTTTTTACCAGAGTCATGAGGAGAGTTTCTACAATTACATGTTGTATCAGCCGGAAGAGCTCATGAATCATTCGGTTCTTGCATGTGATTTTGATATGGAGACTTTGAGAGTTTACGAGATGACTCTCAATCACAATACAACGCCTGTTGTGGCGACGATAGAAGTTAATTCTTATGATGATCTGAAGGTATCACCCGAGGGATTTCCCAAGGAAGGCGCGGCATTCCACAAGATGTGTGAGAGGCTTGACGATGAGTTTCTTACAGTCATGCAGAGGGTTTGCAGTGAGAAGATCATTTCTACGGTATTTCTTTTGGGCGATGGTTTTAAAGAAAAGTGGACCAAGAGGTCGCTTGAGTTCTTGTGCAGAACGAGAAGGGTTTTCCAAGGAAACAATATGTTCAGCAAGGGCGCGAGCATTGCGGCAAGGGAGAGAACCAATCCCGTAAAGCCCGCGAGTTTTGTTTTCCTCGGCGAGGACAAGCTTAAATCAAATCTTGGAATAAATCTTATGAAGTGCGGAACGGAAGTGTATTGTGCACTTCTCGACGCAGGAATAAACTGGTATGAAGCGGAGACCGGAATGGACATCATAATGGATCCGAGCGGAATACTTAATATACAGGTGACACCTCTTACGGGTAAGATGCCGAAGATGGTGCAGCTGTACCTCGACGGCCTTGAGAAGAGACCGCCGGGAACAACGAGACTTCGAATAAACATGAATATGAATTCAGTCAGCGAAGTATATGTGAAAGTACAGGACATGGGCTTTGGAGAGCTGTTCCCTTCGTCGGGAAAGTCCTGGGAGCAGGTGATTGAACTTTGATGAAAGGCAGCAGATATGAGTAAACCGATATTGTGTATAGGAACATACGCACAAACACCGTTTCATATGGAAAAGATAGGAAGGAATGTCTACTGCATAGAAGAACTGTGCTATTGCATCGTTCAGAATGCCTTTTTGCTGGATGAGGAGAGCTTTGGAGACGATCTTTTTGTCTGGATAGAAAAAGAGTGCTCACTTGTAAAACTTGCGGATGAACTTAAAGGTATGGCATCGAAGAAGTGCTCGGTTGCGGCTCTTGCGGGAACGATCCTTGACTATGTCGGATACAATACCCGCAAGGAGATAGAAAGAACAGAGAGCATCCTTCGTGAGAATGCCGGAATGGATATCTACAGGAAGAAACTCACAAGAGCCGACTATCTTATGAAGAGTGAGAAGTACAGCATGGCTTTTAAGGAGTATGAGTTTCTGCTTGAGAATACGCCTGACATAGATCAGAAGCTGAGATCTCGCATAGAACACAACGAGGGTGTAATGTACGCAAGGCTCTTTCTCTTTGACATGGCGGCGGATATGTTTATGAAGGCGTATGAAGACGGCAAAGACAATGAGTCTTACATTCAGTATCTGGCAGCTCTTCGTATGAAGATGGCGGATGAAGAATATGTTGAGTTCATAAGTAAGAACAAGCAGGCGTATGAAGCTTCGCTGGAGCTTGAGAAGAGAATGAACGAGTATTCGGAGCTGTACGGTGCAAGCGACGAGAATCATGTGATAGGAACGCTTGCGGTGTACAAGGCTGAAGGCAAAATGCATGAGTACTATGAAAAGATCGGTGAGCTTACCGAGAATATAAAGGCTGATTACAGGGAAACAGTCAAAGAAAAGAGTGGCAATTCGAGAAGATAGCGGAGTGCTGTACGATGCGGATCTGCGGAATGAGTTGCCTGAATTATTTCGATGACAATGGGAGTATGATATGGGTTTTTTGAAAAATCTGTTCGGTAAGCCCAAGAATGAAGATTGGGAAAAGCAGATAGAGCTTGAGAACTGGAATGATATTGTCTATACGAGAAGAGATCTTGATATGGACGATCCGGTTCAGCGAAGAGAATATATCGGAAGCTGTCTTCAACAGATGGAGGAAGCGGCTAAAGAGCTGGATGCACTTGAGTTTGAGTACAATGATGTAACAAGCCATTTGAGGGATATGGAGGAGATCAATGCACTTCCACCCGAGAACAGGCGGGAAATAGAAGATTGTGCCAGAAAGATCCTCGAGTCGAGAGAGCTTCAGGATAAGTTTGATAAGAGAAGCAGCAGGATGACGGACGAAGAGTTCGAGCGCATGGACAGACTCAAGGATGATGCGCAGGGCGGCGCTGCCAAGCTCCTCGAAGCCGAAAGTTTCCAAAAGAAGATACGCAACGATCTAAAGCGACTCGACAGCGAGCACGAGGCTTACATATTCAGAGAAGACGATCTGGATACCACCATAGAGAATTGCAAGAAGCTGATAATCACAGTGGGAATCGTTCTTGTGATGATGATTGTTTTTCTTTTTGTTCTTCAGATTGCAGTCGGGCTCAATGTGGTCTACGGTTATATGGCGCTTATCCTGCTTGCGGCGATTGCGATAACTGTGCTCTATGTGCAGTGGACCAACGCTCAGGTTGAGATAAAGACGGTAAAAAAATCGATCTCAAGACTTATCATGCTGCAGAATCAGGTTAAGGTTCGCTATGTGAATAACACAAATCTTCTTGATTATCTGCGCATGAAATACAGAGTTATGAACGCTGCCGAGCTTACGGATCTGTACAACAGATATCTGAAAGAGCGCAAGGAGCGTGAGAAGATCGAGGATGCGAGAAAGCTCCTTGATTCCAATCAGAAAGACCTCATTTATATGCTAAGGCACTACAGGGTAAGAGATCCTGAGATATGGATCCACCAGGCTGAGGCACTGCTCAGTCACAATGAAGAGGTCGAGATAAGACACAGTCTCAATGCCAGACGTCAGTCACTCAGAAAGCGTATGGAGTATAACAGGGATATTGTTGCGGGCAATGCCAAGAACGAAGTGGAAGACATGGCGAAGCAGTATCCGCAGTACGCTCAGGAAATACTGGATATGGTTTCCAAGTATGAAGACAAAGGCTGAGCAATCTGTGCGGTGAAGGGAGCGGGGAACAGAGAGTAGGGAACAGAGAGCAGGGAATACTTGTAACGACCTGCGTAAACCTGCTGACACTAATAAAAGCACTGCAGGGTAGTTGGAGTGTCGAAAAAAGAAAGATGGACACTAGAATTATCGCTAAGTCTCATGACGAGTGTTCAAATCAGAGAAAATCGGCAGATTTGGTCCTAAAAAGACACTTGTAGGAGAGTTTCTCTGCAATACGAGTGTCGAGAGCGGTTGATACTGAAAATTGATGACACTTATACTTACGGGCGCTCGCTTGACGAGTGTCGCATAGGAGTGAAAAATATTATGCATTAGTATGACTCTATGGAGCTGTATGTTCTGTAGAGTTTTTTATTGCATATGCAATAAACAGTATATAACAGTTGACAACTGTTATATACTGTTATATACTGTTTACAGTCGAAGGTAGAAACTTTCTGCAGGAAGTTTTTGATTGACGCAATTTTATGGAAACGCTAATTAAAGCGTTTCCTGCGCGAAATCTGCGGCACGAAGTGCCTTCAGTTGCAGATTTCTGTGCATCCCCGCGTCATTCCATGGAATGACGCAGGCGTTCCCTTCGAGAAAGGATAAAACATGCAGATAGTGATAAACAGCTCGTCAATGGTGCCGGTGTACGAGCAACTTATGGATAATATGAAACAGGAAATAATAAGCGGGGAGCTTAAGGAAGGTGAGATGCTTCCATCGGTGAGGAAACTTGCTAATGAGCTTAAGATAAGCTCTCTTACAGTGAAGAAGGCATATGACCGTCTTGAAGAAGAAGGTTTTATAGTCACTGTACACGGAAAAGGCAGCTTTGTGGCGGCTACGGATATGGCACTTGCCGCAGAAGCCAGAAAGAAGTCGATAGAAGAGGAGTTTGCTGTTTCGGTGGAGCGCGCCAGGGCGCTTGGACTCAAGGACGAAGAAATCCGTGAGATCTTGGAAATAATCCTGAGTGAGTGATAAGGAGCAAAAAGATGATTGAGATAGATGGACTTAAAAAGAAATATAAGGATTTTGAACTTAATATTTCCATGAATGTCAAGGAAGGAACGGTTACGGGACTTATCGGCAAGAACGGTGCCGGAAAGAGTACCACTATAAAGGCCATACTCGGACTTATAATGCCCGATGAAGGAACCGTGAAGGTTATGGGCGATGAGCCCGGCAAAAATATGGAGAAGATCGGCGTTGCATTTTCTGATTCCGGAATGAGCATGTATTTTAACATCAATGACGTCATATGTATTATGCGCTCGATGTATGAGGAATTCGAAGAGGAGAAATTCAGGGAAAAGTGCAAAAAGCTGGAACTTCCGTTTGACAAGCTCATTAAGGATTTTTCGAGCGGTATGAAAGCCAAGTTAAAAGTTCTTTTGGCGATAAGTCATAAAGCAAAGCTTCTGGTGCTCGATGAGCCCACTACGGGACTTGATGTGCTCGCAAGAAACGAGGTGATGGATATGCTAAGAGAGTATCTTGAGGAAGACAATTCACGCTCTATCCTTATCAGCTCACATATTTCTACGGATCTTGAGGGACTTTGCGACGATATTTATATGATCGACAAGGGAAAGATTGTTTTGCATGAGGATACTGACGTGCTGCTTGGAAAGTACGGAGTTCTTAAGATGTCGGAAAAAGAGTTTGAGGAACTTGATAAACAGTATGTCACCGCAAGCAAGAAAGATAATCTTAACGTGACATGCCTGACCGACGAGAAGCAATATTATATTGATAATTTCCCGAATATAGTAGTCGAGAACAGCAGACTTGATGACATTATTGTGCTGACCTTAGGAGGAAATTGAGTATGAAAGGTTTTTTGATAAAAGATTTTAAAACAATGCTGCAGAGAAAAAAGTTTCTTGTTTTGTATCTGCTAATGGCAGTGCCTATGGCATATGCTTTTAACTATACATTTTGTATATATTACTTTTCAATGCTCGCTATGATAATGGCTTTTTCGACTCTGTCATACGACAGTTTCGATAATGGGATGGCGTACCTTATGACCATGCCCGATGCAAGAAAGAATTATGTAAAAGGAAAATATCTGTTTTTCAGCATTGTGCTCTTGATGAGTTTGGCGTTTTCGTATCTGATAAATGCTGTTGCATCCATAGCAAAGTATAATAGGCTTGTTATGGCAGCTGAAAGTATTATGATCTTACCGATATTCCTGCTGTTTTGCAGTATTATGGTTCCTATTATGCTGAAATTCGGCGCCGAAAAAGGCCGTCTGATATTTGCATTCGGTTTCGGTTGTATATCTGTTGCTGCCGTTGCGATAGGCTCGATCGCCCCTTTGGAGACAAGCCTTGAATCGGGCATCATGAAAGTGCAGGGTAATCTGAGTCCTGAGAATGCATTTATCGCTTTTATAATAGTCGCAATTTTGGGCTTTGTGGCATCGCTCTTCATCAGTATCAAAATTATGAAAACTAAGGAGTTTTGATAAACGCTCCTAACAGAATGATTTGTTGCAATATGGATGTGCAGCTCGCGCGCAAAATGCATTTCAATATGTAAGTTCTGATTGAATCGGACTTCAGTTAATGTTAAAATGTTCGGTGTTTAAGGTTATTTTTTTCTTTAAAAACGAGGAGATCAGATGAATTACGAAGGTAGGACTGAGAATTACAAGCGTCTTGGTGAAGAGTGCGGAGTCTTTGGTATGTACGATTTTGACGGCGGTGACGTTGCCGGATCTATCTACTACGGACTGGTTTCGCTTCAGCATAGAGGACAGGAAAGTTGTGGTATTGCCGTAAGTGACACAAACGGCCCAAAGGGAAAAGTTACAAGCCATAAGGATATGGGACTTGTAAATGAAGCTTTTACCCCTGACATTTTGGATACTTTAAAGGGAGACATCGGAGTAGGTCACGTCAGATACTCAACTGCAGGCAGCAGCACACGTGAGAACGCGCAGCCGCTTGTTCTTAATTACGTAAAAGGCACCTTAGCGCTTGCGCATAACGGTAACCTTGTCAATGCACCGGAGCTTCGTCATGAGCTTGAATATACAGGTGCGATCTTTCAGACAACAATTGATTCAGAAGTAATTGCATATCATATCGCAAGAGAGAGACTTGCAACCAAGTCGGTAGAAGAGGCTGTGGGAAAGGCTATGCTCAAGATAAAGGGAGCGTATAGCCTTGTTATCATGTCTCCGAGAAAACTTATAGGAGCAAGAGATCCGTACGGATTCAAACCCCTTGTTATAGGAAGAAGAGAGAACTGTTATATACTTGCTTCCGAGACATGTGCGCTCGATACCGTGGGAGCAACTTTTATCCGTGATGTTGAGCCCGGTGAGATTGTTACTATTTCTCCGGAGTACGGAATTCAGTCCGATAAGAGCATGTGCATGGCAAAAGAAAAGCATGCAAGATGTATCTTTGAATATATTTATTTTGCACGTCCCGACAGTATGATAGATGGCGTGAGCGTGTACGATGCCAGAATTGCGGCAGGCAGATTCCTTGCCATGGATTCACCCGTTGATGCGGATATGGTAGTCGGCGTTCCCGAATCGGGAAATGTTGCGGCACTCGGATATGCCATGCAGTCAGGTATTCCTTACGGACAGGCTTTCGTAAAGAATTCATATATAGGAAGAACATTTATTAAACCCAAGCAAAAGAACAGAGAGTCCAGCGTTCAGGTCAAGCTCAATGCACTTGGCAGCGCGGTTGAAGGCAAGAGGATCATCATGATAGATGACTCTATCGTAAGAGGAACAACTTCGGACCGCATTGTAAGAATGCTTCGCGATGCCGGAGCAAAAGAAGTGCATATGAGAGTAAGTTCACCTCCGTTCTTGTGGCCTTGCTATTTCGGAACCGATGTTCCCGCAAGAGAGCAGCTTATCGCATATAACAGAAATGTTGATGATATCTGCAAGATAATCGGCGCGGATTCTCTTGCATATCTCGGTATCGAGAGACTGGAAGAGATGGTTGGCAATAAACTCGGTATCTGCAAGGGATGCTTTACAGGTTCTTATCCCGTAAACCCTCCGACCGAGGACATCAGAGGAGAATTTGAAGAGTAAGCTATTACTTAAATCATCGCATATATTTAGGAGGAAAAAATGAGTACAGATCGTTATACAAGCCCTTTATCGGAGCGTTATGCAAGTAAGGAAATGCAATATATCTTTTCACAGGATATGAAGTTCAAGACATGGAGAAAGCTGTGGATTGCCCTTGCTGAAATTGAAAAAGAGCTCGGACTTAATATCACACAGGAACAGATAGATGAGCTCAAAGCTCACAAGGACGACATCAACTATGATGTGGCAAAGGCAAGAGAGAAGGAAGTTCGTCACGATGTAATGAGCCATGTATATGCATACGGACAGCAGTGCCCTCAGGCAAAAGGAATCATCCATCTGGGCGCAACAAGCTGCTATGTAGGAGATAACACAGACATCATCATCATGACTGAAGGTCTTAAGCTTGTAAGAAAGAAGCTTGTAAATGTGATCGCAGAGCTTTCAAAGTTTGCTGAAACATACAAGGCTCAGCCTACTTTGGGATTTACTCATTTCCAGCCTGCACAGCCTACAACAGTAGGTAAGAGAGCAACACTCTGGCTTCAGGATTTCACTATCGATCTTGAGGATCTTGACTATGTTCTCGACAACATGAAGCTTCTTGGTTCAAAGGGAACAACAGGAACACAGGCATCTTTCCTTGAACTCTTTGACGGAGACTTTACTAAAGTTGATAAGCTCGATCCAATGCTTGCTGAGAAACTTGGATTTAAGGGATGCATGCCCGTTTCGGGACAGACATACAGCCGTAAGATCGATATGAAAGTTATAAACGTACTTGCGGGAATTGCTTCATCAGCAACCAAGATGGCTCAGGATATCAGACTTCTTCAGCACCTCAAGGAAGTTGAAGAGCCATTTGAGAAGAGCCAGATCGGTTCATCCGCAATGGCATATAAGAGAAATCCTATGAGAAGTGAAAGAATTTGTTCACTTGCCAGATACGTCCTCATAGATACACTCAATCCCGCTATTACTGAGGTTTCACAGTGGTTTGAGAGAACTCTTGACGATTCTGCAAATAAAAGAATTTCAATTCCCGAAGGTTTTCTTGCAACAGATGGTATACTAGACTTGTGTATTAATGTAGTAGACGGATTGGTTGTTTATCCTAAGGTTATTGAAAAGCATCTTATGGCAGAGCTGCCCTTCATGGCTACAGAGAATATCATGATGGATGCTGTTAAAGCAGGTGGAGACAGACAGGAACTTCACGAGAAGATCCGTGAGCTCTCTATGGAAGCAGGAAAGACAGTTAAGGTAGAGGGTAAAGATAATAATCTTCTTGAACTTATTGCAGAAGATCCGGCATTTCCGCTTACTCTTGAGGAACTCAAGGCATCAATGGATCCGAACAAATATGTCGGATGCAGTGCTCATCAGGTGGATAAGTTCCTCGCTGAAGTTGTTAAACCTATTTTGGACGCAAATAAAGATGACCTTGGCCTTACAGCTGAGATCAACGTATAAGAGCTACCGGAGAAAATATGAGAATAATAGACATATTGAACGAGAAAGATGTTACCTTATCGTTTGAAGTTTTTCCACCAAAGACTGACGATAAGTATGCAGCCGTTGAACAGGCGGCTGCAGAGATTGCGGCACTTAAGCCCGATTTCATGAGTGTTACTTACGGAGCGGGTGGCGGAACCAGTAAGAATACCGCCAATATTTCAGCCGATCTCCAGAATAAGTACGGCGTTAACGTGCTTGCACATCTTACGTGCGTTTCTTCTACCAAAGAGGATGTCAAGTCCATGATTTCCGTATACAAAGAAAAGGGAATCGAGAACATCATGGCACTTAGGGGGGACATACCGAAAGAAGGACGCGTATGCTATGACTACGACCATGCGACACAGCTCATAAGCGATATTAAAGCGCTTGATGAGAATATATGTATCGGAGGAGCTTGTTATCCCGAAGGACATATAGAGTGTGCGAGACAGTCGGAGGACATAGTTCATCTAAAAGAAAAAGTAGATGCCGGTTGTGATTTCCTCACAACGCAGATGTTTTTTGACAATTCAACATTGTATCAGTTCTTGTACAGGATCAGGGAAAAGGGTATCGAGGTTCCGGTTCTTCCGGGAATCATGCCGATAACCAATGCTAAACAAGTGGCTAGAAGTGTTTCTCTTTCGGGATCGACCATACCTCAGAAGATGAAGATAATGGTTGACCGCTTTGCGGACGATCCGCAGAAGATGAAAGAGGCGGGCATAATATATGCCTGCGATCAGATAATCGATCTCATTTCTAACGGGGTGAGCCACATACATGTTTATTCCATGAACAAACCTGACATAGCAGAGGGTATTATGCGTAACCTTTCAACAATTATTAGATAATAAAAGGGGGAGTAGTAATGAACAACACTACCGAAATTTTAAGTAATGAAGAACTCGGCAATAACAATGAGCCTTCACAGTACAATATAAATGAGAGTGATTTTTTATATTCTCAGGAAGTAATAAAAAAGATGTCTGACTACTTTGATGAAAAAGTAGTCGGACAAAAGCAGCTTAAATTCTCACTTATCGCATCTATTTTGGCGGACGGACATATTCTGATAGAGTCTGTTCCCGGTCTTGCCAAGACCACTGCGGCTAAGGCTATTTCTGATGCCGTAGACGGAAAGTTTGCGAGAATTCAGTGTACACCGGATCTTCTTCCGGCTGATATCATCGGAACACAAATCTATAATCAGGCGACATACAAGTTCGAGACTATTCTGGGACCTGTTTTTGCGAATTTTGTACTTCTTGACGAGGTTAACCGTTCAAGTGCAAAGACACAGTCTGCCATGCTTGAAGCTATGCAGGAGAAGCAGGTTACCATCGGCGGACAGACATATCGCATGCCCGAAGATATCTTTATAGTAATTGCAACTCAGAACCCTATCGAGCAGGAGGGAACATATCCTCTTTCTGAGGCGCAGACCGACAGATTCCTGATAAAAGAGGTAATTACATATCCTACAGCTGCGGAAGAAGTAGAGATCTTAAAGAGAATCGAGTCTGAAGTTTTATCGGAAAAGACTCCTCCCGTACTTGAGATCAAGGATATCGACAAGGTACAGGATATTGTAGATATGGTATATGTCGACGAGGCAGTTAAGTGGTACATTTCAAGTATCGTTGTTGCCAGCAGAAGAGCAAATCAGATACCGGGATTTGAGCTTGGCAAGTATGTAAGGATCGGTGTAAGCCCCCGTGCTTCCATTGCGTTCCTTAAGATGGCAAAAGCTGCCGCACTCATGCAGGGAAGAACTTACGTTACTCCTGATGATGTCAAGCTTGTAAGACACCAGGTGCTCAGACACAGGATTGGTCTGAACTATTCAGCTGTTGCAGACAATATTTCCGTTGAGCAGGTAATTGACGGAATCGTAAACTCAGTTAAGACTCCTTGATAGAGAACGGATATGAAGATAGATTACGAATACTTATCGAAGATAAGGAGAGCGGTAGCTCTTTATACAAACAAAAAAACTTCAAATATCCTCGACGGTGATTTTCATTCCATTCACAAGGGAAGAAGTATGGAATTTGAAGATCTGAAAGAGTATGCCTTGGGCGATGAGGTTCATGACATCGACTGGAAATCTTCTTCAAGAATGGGAAAGACACTGGTCAGAAGATATATGACCGACAGAAGGCACAACGTAATGTTTGTGTGCGACTGCGGCAAAAAGATGACCGGAGATACTCCAAGAGGAGAGTCCAAAAAGGAAGTTGCACTTCTTACTTTCGGAACCGTGGCATATCTGGCCGATAAGAACGGTGCTGATTTTGCCATGGCATTTCCCAAAGGGGACACCGCCGATATCAGTATGTTCAAGGCGGGAACCGAGCATCTTGAAAGGCTTTTGTATAATTACGAAAAATACATTGATAACGATAACGAGATTTCTTTTGAACAATGCATAAAAAATGTTCTTAACTGCGTTCATAAGAGAATGATAGTGATTCTTATCACTGATATGGAAGGTCTCGGTGCTGTCAGTGAGAGCACGCTCAGAGCAGTTGCGAACAACAACGACCTCATGGCTATAGGCGTGGAGGATGCCATGCTTACAGGTGACAATGTCTATGACAATGAGCTTGGGCGCTATGAGAAGTGGTTCCTTTCGCACAACAAGAAACTGCATGAGAAGGAGATCGAGGATAGAGAAAGAATAGCCAGATCAATAGCTGGTAGCAGTAAACAGAGTAAGACATCGGTTATTTCGGTTTCGGGTAAAGATGAGATAATCGATAAGACGATAATTTTATTTGAAAGGCACAGACATGGAAACTACGGTTACATTAAGACCACCATTTGAATACAGTCCTTGGGTTTTCTTAGTGGGAATCGCCATCTTTGCGGCCTTTTTGGCGTTGGTTATTTGGTCATTGTCCAAGATAATCGGCCCCAGAAAGAAGAAGGTCGAGAAGAACAAGTTTAACGTCAGTCCCATTAGGCGCAACATTGGATATCAGTATATAGTAAAAGAAAAATATATTGCGCAGATACAGTTGCTTGACAGGAAATACAGGAACGGCAAGATAAATCAGAGAGAAGGATTCCAGACACTCAGTCTTTTGATACGAGGCTTTGTGCATGATATTACGGGAATCAACGTAGAAACAGCCACTATGAGAGATGTCAAAAAGCTTGGCATCAGATATTTGGATAAGCTTATGGAAGAGTATTACGTCCCTGAATTTGCAGAGGACGGAAGAGCCATATCAAGGGAACTTTCTGAGTCTTGCGCCACCGCAGTAGGAGTGATCAGATCATGGACATAATGTATAAATGGGTCATTGCTGTGGGAGCAATCTTAATAGTTGTTGTATGTCTGATATTGCATTCATATCAAAAGAAGAATGCTTTTGAATATACCGGCGGATTGCGCGCTGCAAATACCCAGAGAATCAGATCGAGCCAATTATATAGAGCACTTTTTAAACGATATCAGATCTTAAGGACTGTCCTGATCATAGGACTTATAGGAAGTATGCTTGCGGGTGTTGTTCTTATCTCAAGACCTTATAAGACGCAGGATGTCGTTAACGGAGTAAAGAAAAGGGATATCATTATCTGTCTTGACGTATCCTATTCTCTTTATGAGCTCAATTCCGAGATAACGGAATATCTTACGGGTGTTGTAGCGGGACTTGAAGGAGACAGGATCGGTGTAAGTATTTTTAATACTTCATCAGTTACGTATGTTCCGTTGACCGACGATTACGACTATGTTATTCAGAAGCTCAAAGAACTTGATGAGTACTTTGCTCTTCAAAAAGAAATGCAAGAGGAATTCTACGATAAGTTTGATACTTATTATGATATGACAGAAAGTGAGCTCGAAAGATTTGATGAGCTTTCGGAAGAGCTTGCTTACTATGAAGTCGGTACTTTGTACCGCGCAGATACCAGAGGTTCATCGCTTATCGGTGAGGGACTTGGTTCTGCACTGTATTCATTTCCTTATATCGGAGAATCGGACAGAACACGTGTGATAATAATGTGTACGGATAATGAGCTTAATGATTATTATCCTCAGATCATGGATCTTTCTGAAGCATCCGACGCTTGTAAGAACAATAAAGTTACAGTGTTCGGAATTTTCCCTTCAGAGGATAAGTTCTATATGCCTGAGGAATACAGCTATGAAAGGTGCTCGTCCGAATTTAAGAGAGCGGTTGAGGATACCGGCGGAAAGTTTTATGTAAGAACAAATGCGCATCCTGTTTCAGAGATTGTACAGGATATCCAGAAGCAGGAAGCTATGATGGTAAAAGTCGTATCTTCCAGAGAAGAAGTTGATGTTCCGGGCGCAGCGTTCATTGTGTTGCTTTTATGCCTCAGCGTTTTCTGCGGGGCAGGATTGGTGTTACAAAAATGATTATAAGTCCAATTATATCGATAGCACTTCTCCTTGTGATCTTTGCGGTATTGCTTGCGGTTACAACATGGGGAATTGCCAGAACGAGTGTAAAAAGAACAGAAAAAATATTTACCATGCTTAGGATCGGACTCATATATACATTGGTGTTCGTCATAGGCTTACGTCCTATGGTCAAGGATGAGTCCTATGAGTTTTCCAGCAGAAATCTTGATGTTATCTTTGTTATAGATACCACTGTAAGTATGTGGGCGGTAGATTATAAAGGCGGCGACCACAGAATTGAAGGCGCTTTGGCAGATGCAAAGGCTATTGTTGAAGAACTTGCGGGCAGCAATTTTGCACTTATAACATTTGACGATCAGTCTCATGTTTTATCTCCGTGCACGCAAGATATGGAGCATATAAATACTCTTTTGGAGACATTGGCACCTCCGGATGTTTATTACGCCGGCGGAAGTGATATGTCTTTGCCGTACAGAGACCTTGAGTCTTTGCTCCTGTCTTCTTCAAGAAAAGAAAACAGAAAGAGTATCGTCATTTTTATGAGTGACGGAGAGATAACCAACGGTCAGAAACTGACGTCTTATGAAAAACTCAAAGACTACATCGATTCCGGCGCTGTGCTTGGATACGGCAGCGAAAAAGGCGGAAAGATGAAGGTGGACAAGTATACATATGTATACGATGAGAGCGAAGGAAAAGACGCTGTCTCATATATTGATGAGGATAACTTAAAGAGCATAGCCAAAGATCTGGAAGTTGATTATTACAATATGAATTCCGGAAATATGGGGCTAAGTCAGCTTATTACAGTTATAAAAGCCGCGTCCAAGACTGTATCCGATAAGGAAAGCGGATTGGAGAAGTATAAGGATATATACTACTGGTTTGCTATTCCGCTTGTTCTTTTGCTCCTCGCGGAACTGTGCATTTTTAGTAGAAGAGGGAGGTTATAGGTATGAAAAAGACACCTCTTAGATATATCTTTTTACTCATATTTTCACTTGCAATCTGCGTTGCAGGTGCGTCAATCGTGGTGAGAGTACTGGTAAACAGATCTTTTGTAAAAAATTATAACAGCGGAGTATATGACGCTAAGTATGAAGAAAAGCTTTTGTTTCTGAATTTCCCTGAGAGTTATGTTCCTTATTACAATCTCGGAAATATGTGTTACAAGAATCTCAATTATCCTGAAGCTGTGGGATATTACAACGAAGCGCTTAAGATGCATCCGCCGGCTGCAAAGGAATGTTCGATCAGAATAAATCTGGCGCTTGCTCTTTGCAATACAATAGATTTTACGGATCTTTCGAGTCAGGACAAGATCGATATGGCTCTTTTTGTCCTTTATCAGGCAAGGGATACGCTTCTTGAGAACGGATGGGCTGTTGATGAGGGCGATAACTACAGAGATAAGGATGCTCAGCAGCTTAAAGAAGACATCGATAAGATGATAGAAAAGCTCAAGAATCCCGAAAGTCAGGATGAACCTGATCAGAATCAGGATAATAACGAGCCAAAAGAAAACGATTCCAATGAGAACAGCGGAAATACTTCCAAGCAGAACAGGCAGCAGGAAGAGCTTGAGAGGAATAAAGAAGACGCTATGAAAGAAAGACAGGAAGAGAGAAGGAGTACTGAAGAAGAGCGCAGGAATAAACAGAAGAACGGCGGCGGAGGAAGCGGCGAAGATCCTTCGGGCGGTGAAGACGGAGGCAGCGGCCAGGAGAACATAAAACGTTGGTAAAATGATGTAAAAATGGCTTTTTTACGTATGGTACCTATCAAAATTCGCGTATTTTCGCGGAAAAATTGCAATAATTCACAAAAGAACCATATACAAGTACACAATATGATGTATAATGTATCTGTAATATAGGAATATTTTGTGTGAAAAAATATTGCGAAAGGGGATAGGACTATGAAAAAAAGCATATCGGCTGTCTTAAGTGTTATGATGACGCTTATTATTGTAACTGCCGGGGCGCTTGTTGTTCCTACACCTGTAAAAGCAGCAGATATTACATTTACAGGTAAGGTGGACAGCAAGACTACAGCTGAAACGCTGTATCTGTCTACATCCGGCGGTACCGTGGAAATTAAGATCGATAGCTCAACAGATACGAGCGAAGCAAAGTTTCTTTTCAGCGGAACCAAAGTGACAGTTAATTGCACCAGAGGAAGTGACGAGTATTGGCACGCTACTTCGATAAAAGGAGATCCTAAGGCTAAAAAGGCCGACGTTGATTCTTCCAAGACTTCAACCGTAAAAGGAAAAATCGCAAAAGGAACAACCGAGCAGATAATCTTCCTGAAGACCAATGACGGAACGATGGAGATCAAGGTTGACAGTGAAACAGATTTCAGCAATGTAAAATGCATCCTTTTGGGAAGAGAAGTTACGATTGAATGTGCAAGAGGAAGTGATGCATATTTGCATGCAATTTCTGTATCCGACGTGAGTACGACAGTAAGCAGAGGATCCGTAGATACTTCCAAGTACGGAACAGGAGTAGTGGGGACTGTATCAAACGACACTACATCAAATGTTCTTCACCTTAAAACTTCGGCAGGCAAGATGGAATTTGTCATTGACACAAATACCGATGGATCGGACGGAAGAGCGCTTATTCCCGGACAGAAGGTTTCTGTATACTTCTACAGAGGAAATGATGCATGGAATCATACGACCAAGATCGTAAATGAATCAACATCAAAGTCAGCAACCGTATCACTTGATGAGAGGTCTAAGTTTACCGTAAAGGGTAAGGTTAGAGATGATACAAATGAGAATACTCTTTTCCTTGGAACTAAAGAGGGAAAGATGGAGATCAGACTTGATTCGAACACTCAGTTCCCGAATTATCCGTTTATCTTGAAGGATAAGAAAGTGGAAGTGACATGTGAGTGCGGATCTGACGGATATAACCACGCAATTTCAGTCGTTCCTGATTGGGAGTGGTGATCACACGAATATGAAATAATTAAAACCTGCAGGGCATTATTGTTAATATGCCTTGCAGGTTTTATTCTATAAATTATCTACGTGTTTTCTCGGGTTCGGGATAATCAACTCCGAATGTCTCAACAGTAACTGTTTTCATAACCTGAGGTGTTATGGGACGATCGTTCCAATCAGTCTCGGTCTCAGCAATCTTATTTACAATATCTATTCCCTCTGTAACTTTGCCGAATGCAGCGTAGTCACCGTCGAGGTGAGGAGATGTCTGGTGCATGATGAAGAACTGTGAGCCAGCTGAATTGGGCATCATTGATCTCGCCATTGAAAGAACACCCTCTGTGTGCTTTAAGTCGTTCTTAAATCCGTTTGAAGAGAACTCGCCCTTTATTCCGTATCCGGGGCCACCCATTCCGGTTCCCTCGGGATCTCCGCCCTGAAGCATAAATCCGCGGATGACTCTGTGGAAAATGAGTCCGTCGTAGAAATTCTTTTTGATAAGTGAAATGAAGTTATTTACCGTGTTCGGTGCGATATCCGGATAAAGTTCAGCCTTTATGACATCACCGTTTTCCATTGTGATGGTAACAATAGGATTTTGTGCCATTGTTTTTCCTCCTGTCTTTGGTTCTACATTAGATTGTAAACGCTTTTGCTAGTATATCATAAAGCGGATGAAAGTGAAAATGCGGCAAAATAATAGGTGATATTACGTTGATAAATGGCTATAATATAATTACAAGCAGCGATAGAGGAGACAAGTGAGTGGAATTAAAGTATATCTATACTGACATGGAGTGGTGGGGTGCTTTATTCTGTTTTCTGGCTTCTGTCCATCTTTTTCTCGGACGATCTGTGAGCAAGAAAGAGTATCGTACTCTGGCGGCAATTGAATTGATCGTTGGTATTATGCTGGTGTTTGACGGCCTTGCGTGGTATTACAGGGGCGTCCCGGGATCGTTTGCCTTTAACATGGTGTCTTTGGCAAATTTCATCACTTTTGTCATAAACGCTATTCTTCCGGTGTTCTTCTCGTTGTATGTTGTTCTGTCTGTATATGGTGAAAAGAAGGATTTTACCATCTTCTATGTATGTGCTTTTCTGGCGATATTTGCTGAGATTCTGCTTCTTTTGTCCCAAAGAAGCGGATATATCTATAGGATAGATCCCACGACCAATCTGTATCAAAGAGGAAGCGGCTTTATTGCCTGGACCGTTATAAACCTTTCTGAGGCGCTGATAGGCATTGCGTATCTGACATACAATCACAAAAAGATTGAAAAAAACAGGTTTATAGCTGTACTAAGTTTTATTGTTTTGCCAATCCTGGCAGGTATTATACAGGTTTTTTTATACGGATTTTCTCTTTCAAACATTGCTTTTCTCATAAGCGCGCTGTTTATGTTTGCGCAGGCGATGGGGGATAACGTCAAGAGTCTCATTGAGCAGAGAGTAATGATAACCACTCAGCAAAGTGAGCTTTCCAATCTCAAGACCAAGATAGCGATGTCTCAGATACAGCCTCAGTTTCTGTATGAAGCACTTGAGCATATTGAGAAGATGTGCGATATAGAGCCTGAGAAGGCAAAAAATCTTATAACCAAGCTTTCTCAATATCTGAAAGGTAATGTGAGGTTTTCGGAAAGAGATGAGCTGATCCCGTTTACTGACGAGATTGAGCATACGAAGGCATACCTTGAAATAGAAAAGGAAGTTCTTGAGGATGCTTTTGAGCCTGAATACAATATAAAAGCAACGGACTTTGATCTTCCGGCGCTTACTCTTCAGCCTATCGTTGAGAATGCCATAGAGCACGGGATTAGCAAACTTGCGCCCGGAACCAAGGGGCTGGTAAAGATAAGTACCGTTCGGGGAAACGGCTATATCAAGATAACAATTAAAGACAACGGTGTTGGTTTTGATACCGAAGCCGGCAAAGACAATCTTGACGATATACTAAAGCCTCACGGAATTAAGAACGTCAAAGAGCGGCTACGCATTATGGAAAATGCCGAGATTCACATCAAGTCGGTTTCTGGAAGCGGCACTACGGTTGAGATAATTATTCCGAGGTGACGTTAATACTGCAGGATCGGGAGATTCGGCGTTATTAAGTTAAGATGACAATATATAGATCTCTGTATCACAGAAATGTTCTGGTACAGGGGTCTTTTTTCTGCTTGCGTGACTCTTTATTTTTCAAGAAGGGTTGACAACGGGGGATTTATATTTTAATATTACCACGACAGACATACTACAATACACGTAGTACATTTAACGTAGCATTTGGCCGCATTCGGTCTTTACCTTATCAGAAACAGCAAATTTGATTCTATAGTTGAGGAGTAAATAATGAAAACATTTTTTGGTTCAATTTATCATACGCTTTTTGGTGTGAGTAAAGCGCATATTGCAATTTATGTTTTAGCAGTACTTAGTTTATTGGTTCTTGGTCTTTGGCATACTCAAATAAAGGGGGATGCGAAAAGACTTAAACAGTGGAGAATTGCGAGCATTATTCCTGCAATTCTTGCTCTTATCCATTTCGTTATAGTTGTGGTTGTAGGCAAGAATGATCTGGCAGGATTTATTCCAGTTTATGCATTGGCAGTGTTTGCACTTATAGCTGCTTTGTTTGGTAAAAGAAAAATCGGATACAGGATATTTTCGTTTATCACAGCGTGTGCTACAGTAGTAAGTTTTTTTGCATTTATTCTCTTTAGTAGCCCATACAGCTATGATTTTTCCGATAAGAGCTACACAGAGTCTTTTCACCTGATGGCGCAGGCTATGGATAAGACTTATGTATTAAAGGAATGGAAGGATGTAGATTTCAAAGCACTTGAAGATAAGTACATGCCAATGGTTGAAGAGGCAGAAAGAGAGGAAAATCCCGCCAAATTCAGTGACGCGGTTAAAATGTTTGCCAACGAACTCCATGATGGTCATGTCCATGTTGGTACAGATTATGATGAAGATAAATACCCTTCTGTGTTTAAAAATAATGAATATGGCTTATGCATGGTAAAACTTGATAATGATGAAGTTATCGCCGTAAACACCCTTCCGGAAGTCAAGGCTCTGGGAATTGAAGACGGAACCGTTATTACAAAATGGAACGGTAAGCCTGTTGACGTTGCGGCTGAGCAGGATGTTCCCGATATGGGTGTCCCCGTAAAAGAAAATGCTGAGTTTATGTCATATATGCATTTATCAACTTACGGAGATGAGAATGTCGAGGTATCTTATATTGACAAAGAAGGAAATGAAAAAACTGTAACACTTAATAATCTTGGAAAAAGCACTATCTTTGCTGAGACATTGTCTACATATATACATGTCCCCAATGTTAGTAGTATGGAAGAGGCACGTCCCTGGTTTGAAGAAAACTTTAAAACCAAGATGCTTACAGAAGATGTGGGTTATTTGAGATTAAACTATGAGACGTTATCCATGGCATCAGTGCCTTGTGTAAAGGATATGGTCGGATTTTGGACCGGAGATCACAAAGCAGCAAGAGAGATATTTAGAAAAGGACTGAAGGATTTAAAAGCGCAGGGAATGAAATATCTTGTAATTGACCTTAGAGGAAATATGGGAGGTTATGATGAAATCGGATGTGCTCTTGCAAGCCTTTTGACAGATGATTACTATTTTGGACAGGGCCTTGGTATCCGCAAAAACGGAAAATATATAGATGTTTCCCCTGACCATGCAGTACACGGAACCGGAGAATTTGCAGATATACAGGCAGTGGCACTTACAAATCTTCAATGCGTAAGCGCCGGTGACGGAACATCACTTTATCTTTCAAAGCTTCCTAACGTAACACTTGCGGGGATTACAGATCCCAACGGTTCAAATCAGGAAACAGGCGGATCATGTGTTTTATCAGGTGGTATAGCAGAGGTTAGTTATCCTGTAGGACTTATCATGAATGAAAACGATGAACCCAATATCGACGTAAAGGCAGATCGCATCAGCCGTAATCCTGTAGAGGTTCACATTCCTTTTGACAAGGATGCCGCAATGAAGATGTTTAGTGACGGCGAAGATTATGAACTTAATTGGGCAATAGATTATCTTACAGGAGCGAATTATGAAAAATAAACCTGAATTATTCATGACAACTTAAACCTCTGAAATCAGACTCATAATCCGATTTTTTGAAATGGATGCCTAGAAATTGAAAGGGGTTATTAAGAAATGTATATACTTTATATGACTGCGATAACTTCATGTGGGATCTATTCGCTTAGCATATTACTTTATACGATTGCACTTGCATTTATATGTCCAAAACTCATGCGAAAAGATAAATATGCTGTTGCTGTGTTCTTATGTATTTTACCTGCTTTATCAGCAGCAGTTCATTTTACAATAAATGGAAAAATTACTTTTTGGGCATATAAATATCTGTATCTGGAATCGGTTATGCCGCTTCTGATGGTTATTCCGGGAAAGAAAAAGGTTTTTTTATCAGCTAAGTCCATCGTTTCAATCTTTGCAACTCTTGGGACATGTGCTTATTTTATCCTTTTAGCCACGGCATCACCCATGGTTCACAATTACACCCGATATAGTTATACCGAGAGCTTTAAGAAAATGCTGGGAACATTAGAGGATGAATATTGTTTAAACAGTTGGAAAAAGATTGACTATGAATCTTTGCTTAAGGAGTATCTGCCGAAGGTTGAGGAAGCGGAAAAAAATCATGACGAGGCAGCATATGCAGCTGTGGTTAATGAAGTTACTTACAGATTCTACGATTCCCATGTTCGGACGGATATATCTTCAAAAGAAATTGGTATTAAAACTTGTGAATACTTCGCCGGAAATGATTATGGTCTTTCGATGATAAGAACTGATGACGGCAAGGTGATTGCGATATGTGTTGAATCCGAGGGCGGATTTATATATGAAGAACCCTCTGATCTGAACGAACTGGGGATACATAACGGAACCGAGATCACATCATGGGATGGTCAGGATATACATGATGCGATAAATGACACAGAGTGTATATTTCCAGGACTTCAGTTTCCTGTAAAAAGCAATGAAGATGTATTTCGGCCGCTTTTTCTAGCGGGAAAAGGCGGAGAAAATGTAGAAATAACATTTATCGATGATGATGGGAATGAAAAAAGTGCCCGGCTAAAAAAACTTGGTACTTATGATGACCGCCTGACGTGTTCATTAATAAGACTTCTCCACACAAATACGGATTATCCGAATTTCTATTACAAAATGATAGATGAAAGGTGCGGATACCTGTACATCAGCGAGGAAAATTTTGATATGCTTTCTGATAATATAGCTGTTGCAAGAAAGGGCTACTATCCGAAACTTGTAAAATACTATGCTGATATAATTGAGGAGCTTAAGGCGCAGGGAATGGAATATCTGGTGGTGGATATCAGAGATAACAGTGGCGGTTATGATAATGTTGCTGGTGCCCTTGCATCACTTTTTACAGAAGAAAAGAAAGATATGGTTTCGTTGGGATATGAAGATGAATCGGGATATCATATTACTGAGAATCATTATATTTTCCCGGATGGAAGGTATAAGGAGCTTCCGGTCGCTGTTCTGGTAAACGCAAATTGTATGAGTGCAGGAGATGGAATGGCAAAATTTCTGGGTGAGTGTCAAAATGTAACACTTATGGGAATTACAGCAAGCGGTGGAGTTAATCAAAACAATGGAGGATACATATATCTCACAGAAAACATCAGCGTTGAATATCCTGTGTTTTTATCTCTCTCACCAGAAGGTGTGCCGCTGATCGATACAGATTATACCAGAGAAAACAAGATACCTCTCGATATAAATATACCCGTCACAAAAGAAAATGCATTACGGCTTTTCTCTATGGATGGTGAAGATATTGAACTTGAGTATGCTGTTCATTATCTCGAGGAAAATCAGAATTAAGTAAATTAAGTAACAGAAGAAAATCGGAAGATAAAACTCCGTTGCAAGGAGGTTCCGCAGATGTAATGACAGACAGTTGCCCATCCGATATAATGGGTGGGCAACCAAATATACTATGGAGGTAATAGTCATGAACAAGTATGTTTCGCTGGATAAGCGAAGTAAGAAGGCGCAGCGCGAGTATCACGCAAAGCAGAGACGCACTTGGGGTGAACTTAATCCCGTGACAAGGAGCGTACCGAGCGGAAAGACTTACAATCGAAAGAAGGAAAAGCAGAGGATCGGCAAGGAATTCAGAAATGGATTTGAGGCCGATCTTTTTTTGCAAAATCATTTTAGGCAAAATCATTTATTTTTGCTTGATTATGACGTAACGTAATAGTTTATGATGTAATCACACGTGAAGGAGATGATAGCCATGAAGACAGTAAATGAAGCGAGTAAGCTGATATTTTACAGTTACTTTTTTACCTATGAGTGTACTTAGAAGCGATGAGAGACGCTCCGGTGCGTATTCGGGATTTAAAATTTCTTTGAAATAACTGTCATAGAGCATCTTTACGCCTTTTGATCCTGTACAGATGGATAGGAATTCATTTTTGTGATGCTCGGGCCAGTTATTGAATATTGTGCGCAGAGTATCATTTGAATTGATCTCTTCAAGAATCTGCTCCTTTGTTTTGATCATTGGAAATAATTTAGATAGATTAGTTTGGCTGTTCATGCAGCTCCTCCTGATATAATAAAGATTTGGCGAATTCGCCATGCGTCGACATAGAATTGTCATTGAAAGACCATCGACTTTATCTATGATATCAGACAAATCTTAAGATTTTGCTACGAAAATTCTTAAGATTTATTGTATATGTATATGTTATTATGATTTATAAGATGCATTGGGGTGATCAGGCATTCAGAGAGGAGAAAGGTGATGGAGATTTGGATAACATCTGAAAACTAACCAATAATTAAGGAGGTTTCAGATGACAAGAGATAAACGAATATTATTTATAGGCGGGTCACCGTGTAGTGGGAAAAGCACTGTGGCTGAACGTATTTCAAAGGAGTATGGAGCATGTTATTTTAAGGTTGATGATTTCCTGGATGAATTCACTAAGATTGCAGCGGGAAAAGGAAAACCAATATGCAAACAGGTTGTAAAGATGACTTCTGATGAGATATGGATGCGGGATCCAAATTTACAATGCGATGAGGAAATTCTTATTTATGAGGAAATATCCGATTTGGTATTTGAGAAATTGGAGCAGACAGATAGCGATTTTATAGTGACGGAAGGTGCGGCGTACACGCCTGATATTATGAGAAATTATTCTTATCAAGAATATATTTCAATAGTTCCCTCAGCTGAATTTCAGGTATCTCATTATAAAAAGCGCGAATGGGTTCCTTATATTTTGGAAGGGTGCGCGGATAAACAGAAAGCTTTTGATAACTGGATGGAAAGAGATATTCTGTTTGCTCAAAGAATAAAGGCAAAATGCGATGAATATTCAATTCCATGTATCGTCAATGACGGAACAAGGTCGATAGATGAATTGTATAAGACAGTAAAAGAAATGTTTATTTTGGAGTGAAAGAAAGCCGGATCGAGAGATCCGGCGTTTGAATTTATTTGTTTTTATATTTTTTTAGCTCTTCTTGAAGCTTGGCGATGGCAGCTGCTTGTTCAGCGATGGAGGCATCTTTTTCAGCAAGAGCAATATCCCTTTCGGCGAGTACGGCTTCATATTTTTCTTCAGCGTCAGTATAACCGGCGGTGTACTGAGAATTCATTTGTTCTCTGTAACGGCGCTGGCCTTCAAGGATCTCTTTTGCCTGATTGTCGTAATTAAGTTCGAAGATCAAATTTCCCACCTCCTCGATATCAGGATGGTTCTTGGCAAGAGTTTTAAATTCTTCCCAAGTTGTTGCTTTAAAAAGGTTTGCCCAGTACACAAGATTATTGGTAATATCTTCTTGTGTGGCAATATCTGTTTGGTCTAATTGTAGCACATTTATACCGAATTTATCAGTATACAGGTGATGGTTTTTGAGATTGGTAAGGCGATACTTGGCATAGAATTCCGGTTCAGCATTGGCAAGGAGCTTCTGATCTGTGATGCAGAGTAAAGTTGTAGGTTTGATAAGTGAATAATTGTCACCGCTACCAATGTTGTCATATGCGCGGCACAGATAGAGAATTGAGCGTGGTACCCAATACTTGTCGGAATATACCTGGAGCTCGATGTTCAGAACCTCATTATTGTTGAGCGTGAGTTTTATATCCATGATTGTTTCTTTTCCGGCGCTGTTGAGGTCGATGGGATTTGTGACAATGATACTTTTCACATCGTTCGGCGTTAGTCCTTTTAAGGCACAAACAAGACCTGTTAAGGCTCTCTCGGATTTTTGCATGACGTAATGGAACATCATGTCGCTCATGAGAGTGAACTCAATTTCTCCTGTTGCGGTTTCATAGGTTAGTTGTTGAGATTTGTCTTTTGATTTAGACATTTTAGATAATTCCTTTCTGGATAAAAAGATTTGGCGAATTCGCCATGTGTCGACTTAGAATTGTCGTTGAAAGACCGTCGACTTTATACATGATATCAGACAAATCTTAAGAACTGTTGTAGATAATTCTTAAATCTCCTTAAGAAATAGTGGCTTGATATGCTACTATGATTTATAAGATACATTGAACAGGAGAATAATGCATGAACTTCAGAATTACTGCGGATGGAGATGAGCGCGATATCGATGAGATATATGAAATGCTGAAAGAATATAATATCAGCAATCGCGAAGAGTCGAAGAATGTTCCGCTGGGGATATATTATGAAGATGAGAATAACAGAAAACTCGCAGGATTAACCGGCGAAACTTTCGGGAATTGGCTTTGTGTACATTATCTTTTTGTCAGTGAGAATCTCCGAGAAAAAGGCGTTGGCAGCGGGCTTTTAGATGCTGCTGAGAGTGAAGCAAAAAAACGCGGATGCAAGTATGCTTTTGTGGATACTTTTTCTTTTCAGGCACCGGAGTTTTACAAAAAGCATGGATATAAAGAGGTCTTTACCCTTGAGGAATATCCGTATACAGGGAAAAGACATTACTATACAAAAGAGCTTTAATGGGGAGGGTTCTGCGTTTGGCAGATTGTTAATCGGAACTGATCTGCATGAGAACACTTCTAAATCGGGAGCGGTTAATTTCGAGTGTTGCCATACAATTGTATATGAAGTGGCAGACACTTGTAGAAGCACAACAGGTCCACCGGAGTGTCGAAAAAAGAAGATTCGACACTAAAATTGCGATTGAGTTACATGGCGAGTGTTTGAATTAGAGATAATCAGTAGAATTGGTTCAAAAAAGACACTCGTAGGAGAGGTGTCTTGTGATATGAGTGTCGGGAGCGGCAGAAACTTAAAGATAACGACACTAGTAATTGCTGTGTGATAGCTTGTCGAGTGTCGCAGTTGGGGAGAGGCTGATAATATACCACCGCCATTTCCGAAACATATCAGGCGATCTAATTCTTTTTTAAATTTGCTTTACAACGCTAAAATGCTATGATATAATTTCATTCGTTGGTGCGACATGTGCCGACAAACCGTATAAATAGGGGAATCATACAATGGCTAGTATGCCGGTCTCCAAAACCGCTCATGCGGGTTCGAATCCTGCTTCCCCTGCTATATTGAAAACCGCTTAATCTGCATGGTTAAGCGGTTTTTTGGTGCGCTGGTACGCAGACGAACACAAGCGTTTTCGGATATATGCCCCTGTGCCCCTCCGCCTTAGATAAACTTCAATAGCAAGAGTATAAGCATTTCCAACTGCATACCACAGCAATTGCCCGAACAGACGGCTTGCATCCTATGGGTTGACATATGTGTTATACTTCGGGATATGAGGGTGAGAAGAATGAAAAACAAATTGATTGCAGCAGTTTGTGCAATCGTACTTGCTGCGGGAACTTGCGCATGCAATGGAAAAGAAGCGGAGACCGAGAGCGTTCCGCTTAACGTTATAGATGATAATTACAGGATTGCATACGAGATCTATGTATGCTCTTTTTTTGATACGGATGACGACGGAGTCGGAGATCTTCAAGGGGTTATACAGAAGCTTGATTATATAAACGACGGCAAATATGTTAGCGGAGCAGATCTGGGATGCAATGAGATCGTGCTGTCGCCTGTGTGTAAGACTGCGAGCCGCGATAGATTTGATATAGTGGATTACAGAAACATCGATCCGAGGATCGGAACGATGAATGACTTTACTCAGCTGGTGCAGGAGTGCCATGACAGGAAAATCAAACTTATTATGAAGCTTGAGTTTAACAGTACATCAACGGATCATCCTTGGTTTAGGGCCGCTGCGACTTATCTTAGAAATAATAAAGTTCGTTCCGTGAGATCATCGATAAAAGAGACTGAAGGACAATACCTTTTTTACGAAAGTGATATCAAGAAGTGTCCGTATCTCGATTACTATATTTTTTCAAAAGAGGCAAAAGAAGGCTATATCCACATCGCGGATTCGGAATGGTACTATGAGGCAAATACCGATATGTCCAAGCCTGAACTTAATCTTGACAGCGAGAAGGTCAGAAGGTCACTTGAAGATGTTGCCCAGTTCTGGATATCGCACGGAGTTGACGGATTCAGTTTGAAATCTGTTTCTGACTATTACGGAGATGATGACGATAAGACGATCGAATTCCTTACGTGGTTCAATACTTGTGCAAAAGAAAAGAATCCGGATCTTTACATCGTTGGCGAAGCAAAGGGTTCTTCCACAAAATATGAGAAGTATTACGCAAGCGGAATAGACAGCTTTTTTGACTATGATTACACGGGAGAAGACGGTTTCATAACAAGAATTGTGAACGAACAACTTCCGGCATCGCAATTTTCGGTGGCTATGGAGAATACTGAAGGCGCCATTTCGCTCATAAATAAAGAAGGTATAGACGCACCTTTTTATGCCAACAGATTTACTGTCGGAACTGCGGGATATTATATGGGTGAAAACGCAGAGAGTAAGACAAAGATTGCCGCAGCGCTCAACATGCTGATGACGGGAAATGTCTTTGTATATTTCGGCGAAGAACTGGGAATGCCCAGAAAATATATTGATGCAGATGTGGGAAATCCTATGTACTGGACAGATGTGAACAGTCCTAATAAGGAAAATGCCGCGCTGGTGAAAGGCATGTGCGAAGCACCTGCCGGGAATATAAATATGAAGTATGATCCCTTCGATGAACAGGTGAAGGATAAGCATTCCATTTATTCTTTTTATAAGGATGTTATGGATCTTAGGAATATGTACCCTGTTATAGCAAGAGGGCGCACAAGAACTATTAATGAGATATCAGGGCAGGACGTCTGTGCATTTACAAGGAGTCTCGGACAAAAGGAAATAGACGCCGTCATGGAAAAGTGCGGGGATGAGACAGCCGGTTTTGGTCCGGATAAACTTCTTATAGTTGTAAATACGGGTTCCGGTTTCAAAGATATAGATCTGTCGAAGTGTGAGAAAACAAGCGGTTATAAAAAGCTTATTTACACGTTGGCGGCGGGGGATGATGTATGCAGGCTTTCTGGGACACAAGAAAGAGTGGCGATAAGTCTTCCGGCTTATTCAATTGCGGTTCTGTCGTGCGATGAATAAACGGATTTGACATTTTATTCTTTTCCCTGTATAGATATGACAACTGAATTTTTTGAGGTGAGTTAATTGGAAAATAAAAATATAAACGGAAAAGAATTATGGAAGCCCGGAAATATGCTCTATCCCATACCTGCTGTTATGGTCAGTTGCAAAAGAGAGGGCGAAAGACCTAATATAATTACTGTAGCCTGGGCGGGCAATGTGTGCAGTTCACCTGCCATGCTGTCCATATCTGTGAGAAAAGAACGTTATTCTTACGATATAATCAAGGAGACGGGAGAGTTTGTTGTTAATCTTACAAACAGAAAACTTGCGGCTGCGACTGATTGGTGCGGCGTAAGGTCGGGAAAAGATTATGACAAATTTAAAGAGATGCATCTTACTCCTTTGGAGTCAAGATTTGTGTCGGCACCTGGGATAGCTGAGAGCCCCGTTAACATCGAATGCAAAGTTCGAAACATACTGGAACTTGGAAGCCATGATATGTTTGTGGCTGAAGTTCTGGGAGTAACTGTAGATGAGAAACTTTTAGACAATAAAGGAAAATTTGATCTGCGCGCTGCGGACCTTATTTCATATTCACACGGAGAGTATTTTACACTCGGAGAGAAGATCGGGAAATTCGGGTACAGCGTGGCTAAGAAAAAGACGGTAAAAAGGAAGAAATGAAGTATTTTTTATTATATATAAAAGAAACGCTTAGATTTGTGCTTAAACCTATGTCGTTTATGCCGGCAATCATGATGATGTGCCTGATATTCATGCTTTCCTCACAGGAAGGTACTACGAGCAGTCAGCTCAGTTACAAGGTCGGTGTAAAGATATTTACTTTTGCGAACGAGAAACTGGACAAGGGATGGAGCCAGGAGAGAATTGCGGAACTTTCAACAAAGTATCAGTATTATGTGAGAAAGACGGCTCATTTTACCGAGTACTTTTTTCTCGGAGTATCCGTTGCGTTTCCTCTCTATGTATACGGCGTGAGAGGACTGTGGCTCGTGTTCTTTGCGGGGGCGTTCTGCGCGGGATTCGCGGGACTGGATGAATATCATCAATCCTTTGTCATGGGAAGGGGACCTTCGCCCAAAGATGTAATGATAGACTGTTCGGGAGCGTTTCCGGGAATAATACTTACCAGAATTGTAGGTTGGACGGGAAGAATGACTATTTTCAAACCGCTTTCCAATCATAAGGATGAGAAGGGTAAGGACGATAAAAAGAAAAAAGGTTGACAGCCATATTTGACTGTGATATATTACTCTAGTATTTGAAAACAAAGCAGAGTATCCACTCTCACCCTGCGGCACAGCCAGTAGGTGTTAATATCTTTCAAAAATATTACCTTAGGGTTTTTATTGTGACAAGACAAGTGGATACATTGTGTATTCACTTTTTTATTTTTGCGGAGGATAAAGCCATTAGCGAGTTATTTATCAATGAACAGATCAGAGCTAAGGAAGTTCGTGTGATCGGAATCGAAGGCGAACAGCTCGGTGTTATGTCAATTCAGGATGCCAGGAAGACAGCCGACGATGCAGGTGTGGATCTTGTTATGATCGCCCCGAACGCCAAGCCACCTGTTTGCAGAGTTGTTGATTACGGTAAGTTTAAGTATGAACAGCTTCGCAAAGAAAAAGAGGCAAGAAAGAAGCAGAAGACAGTAGAGATCAAGGAGATAAGGCTTTCTCCCAATATCGATACAAACGATCTTAACACTAAGGTCAATGCAGCTAAGAAGTTCCTTGAGAAAGGAAACAGAGTAAAGATTACACTTCGTTTCCGTGGCCGTGAGATGGCTCATATGGGTGCAAGTGTGCATATCCTTACAGATTTTGCCGAGGCACTCAGTGATGTTGCTACTATCGAGAAGCAGCCTAAGGTTGAGGGACGTAGCATGACAATGTTCCTTACAGAAAAGAAAAAATAAGGTTTTTACCATTACTTTTGGTTGAACACATAGAATAAACTTAAGATTCACAGGAGGATTTAGTTATGCAGCAAAAGATGAAAACAAAGAAAGCTGCTGCCAAGAGATTTAAGGTTACTGGCACAGGCAAGCTTATGAGAAACAAAGCGTATAAGCGCCACATCTTGACAAAGAAGTCCACAAAGAGAAAGAGAAACTTGAGACATGCAGGACTTGTTGACGCTACAAATGTAAAGGCAATGAAGAGCATACTGCCTTACGCGTAAGTTCAACATTTCAGGGATAAGTTTGTTTGGTGATATCCCGTGTTCGTTATGGAATCAGAAAATATTAGGAGGATATTCAAATGGCAAGAGTTAAAGGTGCATTAAATGCCAAGAAAAAGCACAAAAGAGTATTAAAACTTGCAAAGGGCTACAGAGGAGCAAGATCAAAACAGTATAGAGTTGCAAAACAGTCAGTTATGAGAGCACTTACTTCTGCATTCGCAGGACGTAAGCAGAAGAAGAGAGATATGAGATCTCTCTGGATCACACGTATCAATGCTGCAGCTAGAATTAATGGTCTTTCATACAGCAACATGATGCACGGTCTTAAGCTTGCAGGCGTAGATATCAACAGAAAGATGCTTGCAGAGCTTGCAGTTAACGATCCTGACGGATTCAAGACACTTGCAGAGCTTGCTAAGACAAAGATCGCATAATTTAGCCTCGATAGACATTCGTTGATAAAACGATTTTGTTGCGATAGAATAGAGAAGTCTCGATTATGAGACTTCTTTTTTTGTGTAGTGTAGAGCACTTAGCTAGGAATTTTTTGGAGGAAACATTAATGGCTGTATTACAGGAAATTGAGCCGAAAGAGGTTTTTCATTTTTTTGAGGAGATATGCAATATACCGCATGGATCGAAGAATCTGGAACAGATAAGCAATTATCTTGTTTCTTTTGCTCAGGACAGGCAGTTGGAAGTTATATGTGACGGAGAACTCAATGTCATAATAAAAGCGCCCGCATCAAAGGGATATGAGGATATGGAGCCTGTTATTTTGCAGGGACATATGGATATGGTCGCTGTAAAAGAAGATGATTGCGATATAGATATGGCAAATGAAGGTCTCAGATTAAAGACTGACGGTGAATATATCTGGGCTGACGGTACTAGCCTTGGAGGCGATGACGGAATTGCAGTGGCATATATACTTGCACTTTTGGATTCAAAAGATATTCCTCATCCGCCACTTGAAGTGATCATTACCACGAACGAAGAAATCGGAATGATCGGTGCAACCGCACTTGATCTTTCGGGACTTAACGGCAAGAAGATGATCAATATCGACAATGAGGAAGAAGGCGTGTTTATCACAAGCTGTGCGGGTGGAGCTACATTCCATTCGGAACTTCCCATTAAGAGAGAAAGCAGATCGGGAATTGAATGTAAGATCGAAGTTTCCGGACTTCAGGGTGGACATTCCGGAGAAATGATCAAGCATGAGAGAGGAAATGCCGATATATTATGTGCAAGAGCTTTGTATGAGGCAATGGAGAATACAGAGCTGTACATAAAGGAATTAAACGGCGGAGCAGCGGATAATGCGATCCCTTTCGCAGCAACTGCAACAGTTATTGTTTCTGAAAGTAATCTTGCAAAAATAAAAGATAGTATTGCAAAAACGGACAGAAATGTTAAAGATGAGCTTGGCACAAAGGATCCGAATGCAGCGGTTACACTTACAGAAATAGGTGAAGCAACTGCGGATTGCCTTGATAAGGTCAGCGCAGAGAAAATGGTTAAGATGATCGTTTCAATGCCTAACGGAGTTCTTGCAATGAGTGCAGATGTAGAAGGCCTTGTGGAGACATCTGTAAACATCGGAATTGTCTGCACAAGCGAAGATAAGGCTGTTGTCGTTCAGTCGCTCAGAAGCAGTGTCGGATCATCCAAGGAGCATCTGAAGAACAGGCTTAAGATCGTTGCTGAAGCTTTTGGAGCAAGCACATATATTACAGGTGATTATCCGGGTTGGAAGTACAGACGTGAATCAGGATTAAGAGACCACATGGTTTCAGTATATAAAGAGATGTATGGCAAAGAGCCTACCCTTGAGGCTATACACGCAGGTCTTGAATGCGGTATTATAAGCAGCAAGATAGAAGGGCTTGATTGTATATCTATAGGTCCCGATATGGCAGATATTCATTCCACCAAGGAAAAATTGTCAGTTAAGTCATCAAAGAATGTATGGGAATATCTGAAGGCAGTGTTAGGAAAACGCTGATATATTCGACGTTTTCAATATGAGTACTGAGGCAATATATTGAGGAGGTTGTATTGGAAGACATAAAAGCTAAAGTCATCGATGAGGCAATCGCTTACTTCAATGAAAAAGGACTCAAGTTTACTATCGATGAATTGGTTGAAGAAATACATATAAGTAAGAAGACAGTCTATAAGCTGTTCGGCAATAAGGTTGAACTGCTTAAGGACGCGGTCGATTACGTTTTTGAGCAGATCAAGGAAAAAGAAAATGAGATCATTGCTGACGATTCCATTGAGCTGCTTGATAAAATTACGCTTGTAATATCGTGCCTTCCGGATAAATACGCAGATATTGATTTTGGTAAAGTTTATCAGTTAAAAGCAAAATATCCCGAGGTGTATGACCATATAATTGATAGAATAGAAAACAGCTGGGAAAATGCCGACAAACTTTTGGAAGAAGCAATGGAAAAGAATCTGATAAGAAAGATTCCGATAACATTTATCAGACTTATGCTAATAGGTTGTATCGAGCAGACTATCAGGTCAACTGACCTCACAACGTCAGGGTGTGGCTACGGTGAAGCCTTAAAAGAGATGGTCAGTGTAATGATGATGGGAATTAAAGTGTGAGTTTGATAAATCAGATAACCGGCTATAAGTAAAATTTACTTGCTATGGCAAAGAGTGTGCGCTAAAATGATTTCGCGCGGGAAACATTTTGAATAAGCGTTTTCTGATAATTGTAGGTGACATATGGGTAAAATAAGAGATCTGTTATTTGGAGATGACAGTGAAAGCGAGGAGATAAAATTGGCAAACGAAGAGACAAAGAATGAGGCACTTATCACTGCAGATATGCTTGTGGGAGATATTTTGGTAAAGCACCCGCTTGCAGCGCAGTTTTTAATGGAGTGTGGAATGGGATGTATTCATTGTCCCGCTTCTCAGATGGAGACACTTGCTGAGGCATGTGCTGTTCATGGCATTGACGGAGAAGAGATAGTAGACGCTCTTAATGATTATCTTATCGAGCACAACGCATAAGACGTAAATTGAATAGAGAATACAAATAAAAAGAGCTGCGAGGAATGATTCGCAGCTCTTTTAAGTAATCACTAGTGTCTTTCGAACTGTAGTGTACTACTTAGTTCCGGCGAGCGAATACGAGAGCGGAACTTCGTTATTTTTCAGATTACATCGACGGTGAATTCATCGTCTGCGGTAGTCTGTTCCTTCTTGGCTTCTTTTGCGAGATTTTCTCTGAGAATTGCCTCTTCCGGGAACTCATCGTCCACTGAGTTGTCGGAGGAAGGAACCACAACTTTGAAGTACTTGACGTTGGCTGTAAGTTCTTCGGCGATCTTCTGGAGATCTTTTGCCTGATTTACTACAGCTTCCATGTTGGAATCAAGTTCAACAAGCGAAGCGCTTGTCTGCTGTGTTGAAGCAGCATTCTCTTCGGAAATACTTGAGAGAGACTCAACAGAGTTGAGGATTGTTTCCTTATCTGTGTTCATTGTCTCAACAAGTGTGGCAATCTGTTTGTTGCCTTCTTCGGTTTCCTGAAGGAGTCTGAGCATTTCGTCAAATGATTCGCTCATCTTTTCAAGGGCTTCAACTTCATTTGCTGTAGAGAGTTTAATATTCTCTGTAAGTTCTTTGTTTGTATTTGAATAGTCGGTAATTGTGGAAAGCATGTTGGTAATTTCACCTGCAAGTGAGTTTGTGTCACCTGCAAGGTTCTTGATGTTGTCGGCAACTACCGCAAATCCCTTACCGGCTTCTCCGGCTCTTGCAGCCTCGATAGAAGCGTTGAGAGCAAGGAGATTGGTCTGGCTTGCTATTGAAATAATGGACTCGGCTGCTGTTGAGATCTGTTCAACAACGCTTGCTGTCTCGTTAACGGATTCAGCAACTCTGCCTGCCATTTCATCAGTCTTCTGATCCTGTATCTTGATCTGTTCAAGCTGTTCTTTTACCTTGGAGGATTCGTTGTAAACAAGACGTCCCTTCTCAAGGTTGGAATTAGCCGATTCAAGTACGCTGTCAACTGAAGAACCGATGTTGATAGTGATTGAAGAGGTGCTCTGAACATCCTCTGCCATAGCGGTAGCACCTGATGCAAGGTCGTTTACAGCTGAGCTGATGTCTGTAGTTGTTCTCTGAGAACTTGCGATTGAATCTTTTGCAAGTTCAGCCTTGCTGTTTACTGTATCTGCGTGGTTGATGACTCTTACGAGTGCATGTCTGAGTTCGTGCCTCATTCCCTCTAAAACGGCAGCGATACTGTTGAAATCTTTGATAATACTGTTCTGTCTGATCTTGGTAACGAAGTCACCTGCGGCAACATTCTCAACGGAGCGTGAAATTGACTTTAAGTTAGCCACGATATTTACAAGCATGACGATCGTAAATATGAAAAGAACGACAGCTATAGCACCGAAAATTGCTGAACTGAAGATGATCTTGTTAGTGATGGCAGCGTTGTTCATGGCTTTTTCGTCAATAGCCCATTTTTCTGCTATCTGAGTCATCTCGCTGAGACAGTTTCTTACAACGATAAAGTCGTCAGTCAGTTTTTTTACTTCTCCGGAACCTGCGAAATATTCATCGGTGCCTGATCCGAGTGTTTTTGCATAATCTTCCTGCCATACGTTGAAAGCATCGATAAATGCGGCATATGCGGCAGAGAATGTTGTTCCTGAGTCTGATGTTATTGTGTTATAAAGATATGAATTGTTCTGAGCCAAAGCATTGGCTGAATTAACTCTTTCCGATGTCTGATCGATATTTGCCTGAGTCTCGTCCATGTAAGCTGTCAGAGTACTCATATTTGCAAATTTAAAGTAAGCAATATAATTTGTGATGCTAAGCATTGCTTCGTTCAGATCTCTGTCTGCGTTGATTAGATCTGTATTTATTGTATAGAGCATGTCGTAGTAGATTTTCTCATCGGTTTTGTCGATGCTCTTCATTTGTACACTGCTGAAAACGATACTGCCTATAAGTGCGATTATAAGCGGTACTGTAACCATCAATAAAACAGCGGACATGCTAGCGCGAAACTTAGGTTGCTTTTTATCCTTCATAAGAACACTTACCTCCATGTCAGTATTATCTCTAATATATATCGGCAATTCCTCAAAAAATGTTAACGGCTTTTATTTTACTTTAATACTTTTTTCCGAATATTTTTGAGCTTATCGATTGGCGTGTAGCTTCGATTTCTTCCCAGAACTCTGAAGCTGACATCCTAATTGCACCGGCGCTGAAAACAATGACTTGTTCAATCATATCTGAAGTTGCCACGGTTACCCGGTACTTCTTGCTGATTTCATGAGCTGCTTTTTCAATATACTGGTCGGCAGTTTCTGCTTCCCTCGTATATATTACTGTCAGGTTGTGAATATTTTCTACGTGCTCCTTTCCTCCCGGGACTTTGTAGGCATCGAAGATCAGGATAACTTCTTCGGACCTGTACCCTTGAAAATTTGATAGTATATCTATGAGTGAGTCTCTTGCGGCTTTGAGATCGCTTGCAGCGAGCTCTTTAAGCTCTTTAGAGGCATAGATAACATTGTATCCGTCTACGAGAAGGTAGTGCTTGGATGCTTCCTTTGCAGCTCTCTCTGCGGCAGTGGCATTTCTGTGCTTTGCCGTCTTAGCCTGTTCCACACTTAAATCTCTGTTGTTTTCCACAGGTTCATCCTGTGATGATAGCACGGATCTGTCCTCTGTGTGGCGAGGTTTTATTGTCCCGTAGGTCCTTTCAAATATGGACTTTAGTTCGTCCTCTGTGGCAAAGTAGTCTCTTTGACGCTCTGCAAAAGAGCGGTTGTCTTCCTTATTTTTTCTTTCATTAAGCTTTTTTATGGCTTCGAGGTTAAGATCTTCTGTCAGGTCTGTGACTGTATCTGAGGAAGAAGAGCTTGCTTTTTGTGCGTCTATGTGCATGTAATCAGGAACCTCATTCCATGGGATCACAGTTGCTGCGCCGTGCATGCAAAATACCGAAGAAGCGGGATTCTCCGTATCGGCGTCCGGATCGTAACCTGTGGAAGCAATAACTTCTTCTGCGTTGTGGCATGGGCCGTAGCCGCTTAAAGTGGTATATATATGTCCTTCGCCTCTGGTATAGGAAGATAATTCCTGAGCGTAGTTTCCAAGGCAAGCGGCGGGAACGGTTCCTGTGAGGATCGATCTGTCGCCTTCAATGTCGGGAAGTCCGACGGTTCCGTTCATCATCTGTATGTCTGTGAGAGCTCTGCCGACAGCGTCCTGCGGAATCTCAAGTCTGTAATCAAGTATGGGTTCCAGAAGAACGGAATCAGCCTGCATGAGCCCCTGCCTTATCGCTCGGTAGGTTGCCTGTCTGAAATCGCCGCCTTCTGTGTGCTTTTCATGAGCTTTTCCTGCGACGAGCTTTATCTTCATATCGGTTATCTCAGAACCTGTGAGAACACCGCAGTGTTTCTTTTCACCAAGATGCGTGAGTATCAGTCTCTGCCAGTTAAGGGCAAGTTCATCTGTCGAACAATCGGAAGAGAAGATAAGGCCGCTTCCGGGTTCGCCGGGCTCCAGGATAAGGTGAACTTCTGCGTAGTGTCGAAGCGGTTCGAAATGCCCGACTCCTTCAACTGTATTTGCAATTGTTTCCTTATATACAGTGTGACCGGGACCAAATTCCGCATCGATTCCGAATCTGGTCTTTAGCATATGGCGAAGGATCTCTTTTTGTACTTCGCCCATTATCTGAATCTCGATCTGTCCGGTCTTTTCAAGGGAGGTGACCCGAAGCATGGGTTCTTCCTCTTCGAGTATCTTTAACTGTTTGTAGACCGGAACGGGATTGATATCTTCGGGGAGAATGAGAGTACATGATAAGATTGGCTGAAGAATCTCCGCAACATTGCTTCCTTCCAAAACTCCAAGACCTTCACCGGCTTTGGTTCCCGACAGACCTGTTACCGCACAGATCATTCCTGCGCAGGCACTTTTTGTCGTCTCGAACTTATCCCCTGAATAAAGCCTTATCTGGTCGATCTTGTCTCCTCGTATTATTCCTCTTACATTCAGTACACCGCTTGTTATCTTGATGTGAGTAAGGCGGTTTCCTGCATTGTCTCTGCTTATTTTGTATATGCGGGCTCCGAAATCTTTCGGTGAGCCGTCCGGATTATAGGCGTTGTCCGATAAGCTGGGCGATATATCACAAATAAGATTAAGAAGTTCGTTCACGCCTGTTGTTTTTAGGGCTGAGCCAAAGAGAATGGGAAAACATTTTCTTTTTCTGATAAGCTCTTTTATATCCTCGTAATCTATCTTTTTCCCTTCGAGAAAAGCAGATAACAGATCTTCGTCGCACATCGCGAGTTCTTCCAGAAAACTGTCATCTTGAAGTGTGCTTTCAAAAGGTATGCAGGAAGAGGCGAGATTTTTCCTGATCGCCTCTGTTATAGCTGAGGCATCGGTTCCGTCCTGATCCATCTTATTTACAAATATTATCGTAGGTACATTGTAGTGATCCAAAAGCTTGAATAGCATCTTGGACTGAGAGGTAACACCGTCGGGGCCGCTTATCACAAGTACTGCGATATCAAGTACCTGCAAGGTTCGCTCCATCTCCGGAGAAAAATCCGCATGTCCCGGCGTGTCCAGAAGATTAAAGCGTGTGTCCTTATATTCGAAAATAGCCTGCTTGGAAAAGATGGTGATCCCCCGAGCTCTTTCGAGTTCGTATGTATCAAGGAAGGCGTCTTTGTGGTCGACTCTTCCCAGTTTTTTAATGGTTCCGGCCAGATACAGGAGACTTTCCGAAAGCGTTGTCTTTCCTGCATCCACGTGTGCCAGAATACCTAATGTAACGTTTATTTTCATTCAATATTTCCTTTATTGATTGTGCGTAAAGTAATTGGGGTATGTAGGTATATGTTACTATATCGAAGCTTTTTAAAGCAATGAATTAATGAGGGAAAATACCACATCTTGCAAATGTTTTTCACAGATTGTACAATGATTTGAAAGTAAAAAACAGGCTAGGTATTTTAGGGGTAGGAGGTTAATTGCAATGAAAATATGTCCGAATTGTGGAAAAGAATTGGCAGATGATGTGAAGTTCTGCGAAAAATGTGGATTTTCTATAGAGAGTATTGATAAGAATGAGGCGGCATCAAATATGGGCGATATCGGAGCGCAGGATGTTATTACTACAAAGCTTCAGCCACAGATGCAGCCTAATTTTAACCATAATCAGTATGTTGCATATGATCCCAAAGATCACACTTCTGAGTATGATGCGCGCGATATAGCTGATAATAAGCTGTTTGCGGCTGTTGCATATATGGGAATGCTGGGGATTGCAATAGCTCTTTTGGTTAATAATTCACCGTTTACCAGATTCCATGCTAAAAACGGAGCAGCGCTTTTGGTATGTGAGATTATAGCTTGTGTAGTATTTATAGTACCACTCCTGGGTTGGGTAGCGGCACCTATATTGCTTGTGGTTTTGGAAATAGTCAGAGTCGTAGGCTTTATAAATGTTCTTAAGGGGAAAGCGTTGGAGCTTCCTTTGGTGTCGGATATTGGATTTATCAGCAAATAAATCTTTGATCGAATTTAGTGTGGAGCAGGTACTTAGAGTGGTTTAAGCACCTGCTCTTTTTGGGTTCCGGCGAGCGAATGCGAGAGCGGAATATTTTAAACTTGTAGAGGGAAAATGAAAAAATCTTATGAGCAACTTTGTTGAGACGAGTAATAGAGAAGAAGCAATAAAATATAAATTTGAGTTAAAAGAGTGTTTTTTGGGAGAACCTGAGTTTTATAAGAAGATTGCAGTTATTGCACTTCCGATGATCGCTCAGAATACACTTTCAAACATTGTCGGACTGTTGGACAATGTAATGGTGGGACAGGTCGGAAAAGTTCCGATGTCCGCTGTCGCTATAGTAAATCAGATATTGTTTATTTTTTACCTCTGTATCTGGGGATCCCTTGCGGGAGCGGGAATTTTCAGTACACAGTTTTTTGGAAAAGGAGATATGGACGGCGTAAGGCATTCGCTTAGATTTAAGCTTGTTACGGCGATTACCTTATGCACCGTAGCCGTTACCTTTTTGTACTTTAGCAGCACATGGCTTATATCGGGCTATATTTCAGCCGATGTTATTGATGCCGAGAGGGTGGAAACTCTTAAAAACGGTATCGCGTACCTCAATATAATGCTTTTGGGGCTGTTGCCCTTCAGTCTTACGCAGGTATATGCAAGTGCCATGAGGGAGTCGGGAAATACCAAGCTTCCTATGGTTGCGGTAATGGTTGCGATGGTCGTGAATTTTATTTTTAACGCACTCCTTATCTTCGGACTTATGGGATTCCCTAAGATGGGAGTTCTCGGAGCAGCAGTGGCAACAGTTATATCAAGATTTGTGGAGCTGTCTATTGTGGTGTTCGGGGCACACAGGAAAGGAGGCTCATATACCTTCTTTGACGGACTGTACAAGGGATTTTATATTCCGAGAGAGATGATACTTCCTATGCTGTCAAAGACACTGCCTCTTTTGTGCAATGAATTTCTGTGGAGCTTTTCTCAGGCGTTGCTGCTTAAACAGTACGCTGTGAGAGGATTGTCCATAATAGCTGCGATAAATATAAGCGGAACGGTGGCTCAGATCTTTAACGAGGTATTCCTGTCGATCGGCGGATCGACAGCGATCATTGTAGGACAGGAGCTTGGAGCAAACAAGCTTATCTCCGCAAGGAGGACTGCATGGAGAATGGCGGCATTGAGCGTTGCAAGTACGATTGTGATGGGGCTTTTGCTTGCGATAGCGGCGCCTTTTATACCGCAGATCTATAACGTGGATCTTGAGATCAAGGCGCTTGCGATGAAGTGTATCCTTGTTATTGCTGTGTGTATGCCTATAAATGCCTATGCAAATGTAACCTATTTCACCATTCGTTCGGGCGGAAAGACGCTTATAACCTTTGCGTTTGATTTCTTTTCGGCATGGTTTTTGTCTGTACCTGTAGCATATGTTTTGTGCAGACATACGGCACTTCCGATTGTTACCGTATATCTTATCGTAGGACTCTTGGAGCTTGTAAAGTGCGTTGTGGGATTTTTCCTTGTAAAGAGCGGCATCTGGGTAAGAAATATTGTAGTTAATGAAGAGAGCGGGAATTAATCATGCCTCTTAAACTTTCAACTTATTTAAAAGAAAAATACGGTAAAAAGATATACAGGCTGTCTCTGTCATCGGGCTGCACATGCCCCAACAGGGACGGCTCTGTTGGGGCGGCTGACGGAAGGCGGCTTACAAAGGGATGCACTTTTTGTTCTGAGCAGGGCTCAGGCGAGTTTGCTGCGCAGATAGCGCCTATCGATGTTCAGATCGAGGATGCCAAGGCAAGAATAAAGCAAAAAACAGATGCGCAGAGCTTTATTGCTTATTTTCAGTCATATACCAATACTTACGGCGATGCCCGGAGGCTGTCGAGGCTCTACAATGAGACAATAGACAGGGATGATATAGAGATATTGTCGATTGGTACAAGACCTGATTGCCTAGGTGATGATATAATGGATATGCTTTCTGATTTAAATCGCAAGAAGCCGGTATGGGTTGAGCTCGGGCTTCAGACGATACATGAAGAGACTGCCTGCAGGATAGACAGAGGGTACAGTCTTGATGTATTTGAAGATGCGTACAGAAGGCTCAAGGAAAAAGATATAACGGTCATAGTGCATGTCATCATGGGACTTCCTGGGGAATCAAGGGAAGATATGCTTGAAACTGTTAAGTATCTGGCGAACCTTACACCTGTTCTTGACGGGATAAAGATTCAGAATCTTCAGATTCTCAAGGGCACATCCGTATACGATGACTATATGAGAGAGGGATTCCATGTTATGTCGATGGAAGAGTATACCGATCTTGTACGTGACTGCATAGCGCTTTTGCCAGAAGAAACCGTGGTTCATAGGATGACGGGTGACGGTCCAAGGCGGTTATTGGAGGCACCTCTTTGGAGCCTTGATAAAAAGAGAGTACTTAATACACTTAACAGAAAATGTTTATCGATTTTGAGGTAAATTTAGGGGATTATTTTAGGTTTATTTTAGGTGGGAAAGATAAAATTTTCATTGTGACAGTTTTTTTACAGGAGGGGAAAATGAAGAAAAGACTAATTGCAACACTGCTCACATCAGTTATCTTGATGACGACCGCTTGTGCCAAGAATACCAATGTATTTAATCCTGAAGACAATACCGCCGAGGAGCTGTACGGCGACGAATCGAGCCGGGGCCTTACGCCGGATCCTGACGCTGAGATCACAATAACAGCGTATAAAGTCGGAAAAGCAGACGCTTTCCTTCTCGAGACGCCGGGACACAGAGTGGTAATCGATACCGCCACTGACAAGAAGGGCAATAAGATTCTGGAAAAGCTTGATGAAGAGGGAATAGATACCATTGATGAGCTTATTATTACCCACTTTGACAAAGATCATGTCGGAGGAGCGGATGCTCTTATAAAAAATAAGACAATCGGCAAAGTTTATACGACATATCTTTCAAAGGACTCCGACGATATCACGGAATATTACCGTGCGCTTAAGGAAAAGGGATATAAAGATTATATTGTAAAAGATGTTTTTTCTTTTAAAGAAGACGGAGTAGTTTATACGATCTATCCGCCAAAGACAACGAATTATAAGAGCAGCGTAAGCAACAATTCATCGCTCTCCATACTGGTGCAGTGCGGCGACAAGAGTATGTTGTTTACGGGAGATGCCGAGGAAGAGCGCATAAATGAGCTTATCGCGACGGAAGGTATTGAGTGCGATATCATCAAAATGCCTCACCACGGTCGATTCAAAAAGAACTTAAATGAATTTATAGATTATATCAAACCTGAATATGCGATCATTACTGCGGGAAAGAGTGAACACGAAGATCCCGAAGTTGTGGAGATGCTTGATTCAAAAGGAATAAAAACTTATATAACCCGTGACGGAAAAGTTACTATAACAATAAATTCGGATGGAATCACAATTGATCAGAAAACGTCAAATTGACGTCAAAATGAAAAAAGTGCCTAGTGCACTTTTTTTCATTTTAGGTTAAAATCTAAATGTTATGGATTTATTTGCCTATATGCGAGAAAACAATATGGATAAAGAGTCTCCGCTTGCCGCAAGAATGCGCCCAAGGACCTTGGATGAGGTGGTTGGACAGCAGCATATTATTGCCAAGGACAAGCTTCTTTATCGTGCAATTCTCGCCGATAAATTAAGTTCAATCATATTGTACGGACCGCCCGGAACAGGTAAGACTACACTTGCCAAAGTTATAGCGGGTACGACCAAGGCTGAATTTACCCAGATAAATGCCACGGTAGCAGGCAAAAAAGATATGGAAGAGGTTGTCAATAAGGCAAAAGATAACCTCGGTATGTACGGCAAGAAGACCATTCTTTTTATCGATGAGATACACAGGTTCAATAAAGGGCAGCAGGACTATCTTCTTCCGTTTGTGGAGGACGGGACTGTTATTCTTATAGGTGCCACTACGGAGAACCCTTATTTTGAGGTTAACGGGGCTCTTATATCCAGATCTGTGGTGTTCGAACTTAAGCCGCTTACCGCTGATGATATCAAGGTTCTGCTTAACCGCGCCGTCACAGACAAGGAGAGAGGAATGGGCGGATACAACGCCGTTCTTGAGCCCGATGCGGCAGATTTTCTCTCGGATCTTTCGGACGGAGATGCAAGACATGCGCTCAATGCGATAGAGCTCGGAATTATGACTACAGAGCGCAGCAGCGACGGACTTATACATATAACCAAGGAAGTTGCGCAGGAGTGCATACAGAGGAAAGTTGCCAGATATGATAAGGACGGCGACAATCATTACGATACGATTTCAGCTTTTATAAAGAGTATGAGAGGTTCCGACCCGGATGCGGCGGTATATTACCTTGCCAGAATGCTTGACGCCGGAGAGGATCCCAAATTTATAGTAAGACGAATGATGGTCTGTGCTTCCGAAGATGTCGGAAACGCGGATCCGCAGGCATTGCAGGTGGCTGTTGCAGCTTCTCTTGCAGTTGAGAGGCTGGGAATGCCGGAGGCGAGAATAACCTTATCTCAGGCAGCGAGCTATATTGCGACCGCGCCAAAGAGTAATGCGGCATATCTTGCCATAGAAGAGGCTCAGAAGACGCTCAGGGAAACAGGTAATCTTCCTATTCCGTCACATCTTCAGGATGCACATTATAAATCGGCTTCCAAACTCGGACACGGAGTGGGATATAAGTATGCTCACGATTATCCGGATCACTATGTTGAACAGCAGTATCTGCCTTATGAACTTAACGGCAAGGAATTCTACAATCCTTCGGGAAACGGATATGAACTTAAGATAAAAGATCATATGAAGAAATTAAAAAACAGAAACAAAAAGGGAGACTGATGAAAACAAAGAAGCGCAAGGTGCGCAAGGGGGCTAAAGCTCATAAAGCGGCAAAGATAAAAAAAGCGCCCAAGGTACGCAAGCTTTCCAAATCCCGTAGAGTCCCAAAAGCTCGAAAGGTCAGGAAAGCGCCTAAGAACCGCAGAGCGCGAAGAGCTAACAAAAACAGAAAACTGATTATTCTTACCGGAATAACCGTAGCAGCTGCGTTTTTTCTGGTCTTTTCATTAGTCGTAATTTTGGTAAGAAATATGAGATCCGACACGCAGGTGGCGGAGACACCGGGAATCTTTGAAACACTTCATGAAAGCGATAACAAAGCTAAAACGGATAACTCAGACAACAGTATAGTAAGACATATAACGGGAGCAGGAAAAACTGTCTCGGAAGCGCTTTCGCAAAGGCCTCCGACTGTTGAGATGACTCCGGAAAATACCGCCGAGTTCGCAAGCATAGACAGCTGCAGTATCGTCGACGGAGGAAAAGTTGAGGTAAGCGTTACATCACCGGGAATACCGGCAAGTGACGATAAATATTATTATCTTTTTGAACATGCAACATATGAGGACGGTCCCGCAGAAGGTGCGGAACCTGTAACTAGAATATACAAGGGCGATTCGACTTCGTTTAAGGTTGATCTTAAAAAGGGAGCGGCTGATTCCAGGCTCTTTTCCAAGTTTCAGGTTGCAGTAAAAAAGGATGGCGATTTTGTTACTGTAAGCCATCCGAAATACATTACAAATCCGGGTGCCTGTGCCGAGTACAGCTACGGCGGAATGTCTCATAAGTCGATAAAGGGAATACTTCCTTATCCCGTCAGACTTTCCGAGCTTTCGGACCTGGGTGTTAATTATTGTGCATATAATATTCCGCTTTCGCATATACTTACGTCATCGGGCGGAATTGCGTATTCGTACGGAGGAGTGACTTACCACTTCAATGCACAGATCATAAACGATTATGATACGCTGTTTAAGCGTCTTAACGATATGGGCATCGATGTTGCCGCCATTATCTTGAATAATGCAAGCACATCGGCATTTCCCGAGATCACACATCCGAGCGCAAGAAGCGGATCCACCGCGCCTTATTATATGTTTAACGCTTCGGATGAAAAGGGTGTTAAGGCACTTGCGGCGATAGGAAGTTTTTTGGCAAACCGATATTCGGGATCCGGGCACGGGAACGTTAGCATGTGGATCATCGCAAATGAGGTCAATGCCAGAAAAGAATACAATTACATGGCAAATACCGATGTAAATACTTATACTGCGGCATTTACAAGAGCTTTCAGAGTCTTTTATAATGCAATCAAGAGTCAGAACTCCGCGGCTAAGGTTTACATCCCAATCGATCAGAGATGGACATATAACACGGAAAAAACGGGTGATTATGACGCTAAGGATGTTCTTGATATATTCGCATCGTCAATATCGGAGTACGGCAATGTGGATTGGGGACTTGCGGCGCATCCGTATTCTTTCCCGAACGGAAATACGGAGTTCTGGAAGGCTTCCAAATACGTAAACCACACTGAGTCAACGCCTACGATAACCATGGAGAATATCGAGGTTCTCACAAATTATATGCAGAAGGATTCCATGAGGGATACTTCGGGTAATGTGAGATCCATCATATTGAGTGAGGTCGGATATTCGTCTTCTTCGGGGCAGGATGTTCAGGCGGCGGCTTTTGCCTATGCTTATACCAAAATGGTAAAAAACGGTCATATAGACGCTCTGATGCTGTCCAGGCAGGTGGATGCCGCCGATGAGATAGCTTCGCTGGGACTGGCGCTTGGGCTTGAGACCACGGATGGAGCACACAAACGCATATATGATGTCTTTAAATATATAGATACTGACAAACGAAATGAAGTTGTTTCGTTTGCATATAATATAGTTGGAAAAACGTTTTAAAGTTTTAAGTTTTATATATAAGAGAGGAGTTTTATTATGAATAACGCTGAGAAAGCACTTAAAATGCACGAAGAGTGGCAGGGCAAACTTGAGACGGTTTCAAAGGCTCAGGTAAAGTCCAAAGAGGACCTTGCTATTGCATATACACCCGGAGTTGCGGAGCCTTGTAAACTTATAGCTGAGGATAAACAGCTTGCTTACAAATACACGATAAAGTCCAATACGATCGCTGTAGTTTCAGACGGAAGTGCGGTTCTCGGACTTGGAAATATCGGACCTTACGCAGCTATGCCTGTTATGGAAGGAAAAGCAGTTCTTTTCAAGGAGTTCGGTGGAGTAAATGCAGTGCCGATCTGCCTTGACACTCAGGATACAGAGGAGATAATTAAGGCGGTTACATATCTTGCTCCCGGATTTGGCGGAATCAACCTTGAGGATATTTCGGCTCCCAGATGCTTTGAGATTGAAGAGAGACTTAAAGAAATCCTTGATATTCCCGTATTCCATGACGACCAGCACGGAACAGCAATAGTTGTGCTTGCAGGTGTTATCAATGGACTTAAAGTTGTAGGCAAGAAAAAAGAAGATTGCAAAGTTGTTGTAAACGGTGCGGGAAGTGCCGGAATCGCTATCACAAAACTCCTTCTTCGCTATGGATTTAAGAAAGTTGTCATGTGCGACAAGGTTGGAATCCTCAGCAAGTCAACAGTAGGTCTTAACTGGATGCAGCAGAAGATGATGGATGTGACCAATCCGGATCAGGAGAACGGAAGTCTTGCAGATGCTCTTAAGGGCGCAGACGTATTCGTAGGAGTTTCAGCTCCCGGAATCGTGACAAAAGAGATGGCTCAGGGAATGAACAAGGATGCGATCATGTTTGCTATGGCAAATCCTGTTCCCGAGATCATGCCCGACCTTGCAAAAGAGGCAGGTGTAAGAGTTATCGGAACAGGAAGAAGCGATTTTCCCAATCAGGTTAACAACGTACTTGTATTCCCCGGAATATTCCGCGGTGCGCTTGAAGGTGGCGCAAAGCAGATCACAGAGGATATGAAGCTTGCGGCAGCTATGGCTCTTGCAGGACTTATTCCCGAGGAAGAATTGAATGATGAGAATATACTTCCTGCTGCATTTGACGAAAGAGTGGCAGATGTTATCGCAGAAGCGGTAAAAGCTCACATCTAATAAAAAAGCAGCAATTGGTTTTACGGAAAAATTTGGAGGCATCACTGTGAGCTCACGGTATCTTACTTTATACAAAATGATCGTTCTGTACATGCTAAAGCGCTGTGAAGTGCCTCTTAGCAAGTCGCAGATATATGACTTTATACTGGAAAAAGAATATACGACATTCCTTACTCTTCAGGAAGTGTTTGCAGAGCTTGTTACATCGGAGCTCATTGTTGAAAAGACGGTGGCAAACAGGACATTTCTGGAGATTACGGCAGAGGGTGAGGAAACGTTACAATATTTTGCCAACAGGATCAATCCTTCAATAAGGCAGCAGATCGATGAGTATCTGACTACCAACAGTTTGAAACTCAGAAATGAGACGGCGATACTCGGAGATTACACTAAAACAGGGGATAATGAGTATACGGCTCATCTTGTGGCAAGAGAGGGCGGCAAGAATATAATAGATATTTCCATGCCTGTTCCCACGGAGGAGATAGCGCTTGCTATCTGCGAGAACTGGCAGAAAAAGAATGAAGATATATACAGCTATCTTGTTCGGGAACTTATGGGATAAAAAGAGTATAGAAAAGGCAATCATGCGATCTGCATGATTGCCTATTATATTGCGTTTTTTATTAAAAGAATTTGGATAAAGAGTCGCTTGCGACTCTTTCGCGCCCGAGCGGAATTGCGAAGCAATTACTTTCATTTCCGCGAGGTGCGCATCCGAGCTATTTTTATTCGAAGAATAAAAAAAGCTGCTGACGGGAATCGAACCCGTGACCTCCGCACTACCAATGCGACGCACTACCGACTGTGCTACAACAGCTTACGTCCTCTAAGACACGAAGACTATTATAGCAACCAAATATCGCGGTGTCAATCACCAAAAGCCGATTAAACGTCGGTTGTTCCTATAACCGACATGTAGTAAGAGTAGAGACTCTTATAAGTTGCGTTATTGTAGTGAAGACCATCGGATGTATAATATCCGTTTTGTTTTAAGTAAGAATATCCGTCGAGCCAATTAACTCTCGGGTCAAGCCCTGCTTTAAGCTTCGCATTGAAGCGTTCTATCTGATCGTTGGAAACTGTCTGGCATTTTCCTACAGGAGTTACAGCTGCGTAATAAACAGTGATTCCTGCCTGTGTCCAAGCATCAATATTGTTGTTTACAAGTTTGATGTACTTGGATGCATTGGCAATATCGTTTACACCAAAGTTGATTATCATAGTAGTGCCATTGCCAGCATACTGAGGAATCTTGCCAAGAGCATTGTTTTTAAACCAGTTGTAACCTTCACCGATCTTGGCTACATATGCCTTGTCGGTTGAGCCAACAGCAACCTGCATCTGCACTGTTCTCGAATCACCTACAAAGAGATAAGGGATTCCGGGAAGAGCTGTAGAAGCAAACTTGGAATTGATATAACCTATTCCGTCATTGTACGAGATCTCGTACCATCCGCTGCCTGTTTCACCAGTAACTGTGATCGGTGTGCCCCATTTGAGCTTTCCAATCTTTTCATAATCTGTGCCTGCACCGGTTCTGATATTTACGGTATCCGTAGTAAACAGATTTTCCGGAGTCTCATAGTAATTTACGACGTTCGGATCGATCGAAACCTGAGACGAAGCTGCATTAGGGTCAACAATTACCTGAGATGAAGCTGCTGCAGCACTTTCCTCCGGTATAACGGGAGCCGTAAGTGCTTCCGAAGCTGCGGCTTCAATATCTGTTGCGCTTACCTGAACCGGAGCAGAACCTGCGCCGCATACGGTAAGAGCAGTTGCAAATAGGGCGGATAACAATATTAAGTTTTTCTTTTTTGAGTCTTTTTTATTCATACCAACACCATTCATAATTCCTAGAAATTTTACATTAGGCTTAACAATATGTCAAATTTGACTTAGTAGAATCAAACTTTTATAATAAGACGTTAGCTGTAATTCGCTCTGCGAGTATGCTACCTATAGACAAAGAGCAAGTGTGCCTATACATGGGCTCTTTGGCAATAAGAAAATCAGATATATTATTGATTGGAGATAGTATGTGCGGAATTATTGGATATATTGGTAAGAAGAGCACAAAGGATATTTTGCTTGATTCTCTGGAACTTTTGGAGTACAGAGGATACGACAGTGCAGGAATAGCTCTTTTTCCTGAAGGGGCAAACGGACCTATTGTAAATAAGGTTGCCGGAAGAGTTTCAAAATTAAGAGAGGTATGTGTCGATCAGACTGACGAGGCATGTGCGGGAATAGGACATACCCGTTGGGCTACACACGGTGGAGTAAGTGATGCCAATGCGCATCCTCATCAGAGTGGCAGAGTGACACTTGTACATAACGGAATTATTGAGAACTACAAGGAACTTGTAAAAGAGTATGATCTCAAGGAGCAGCTTGTATCCGAAACAGATACAGAGGTAGCTGCAGCTATACTTAATAAGTTATATGAAGGAGATCCCGAGAAAGCGCTCAGAGAGCTTATTTCTCTTTTGAAAGGAACATTTGCTTTTGCTGTTCTTTTTGCAGATCAGCCGGGCAAAATCTATGCGGTAAGAAATGTAAGCCCTATCGTTGTTGCCATGACTGAGCACGGCGCTATGCTTGCATCAGATGTTGCTGCTTTGGGCGTACATGCCAAGGAATATGCTTTCCTTCCCGAGTATCATATTGCATGCCTTTCATCTAAGGGAATCGTAGTTCATGACGAGAAGAAGCATGAGGTTCCTCTTCAGCTCATGACTATCGACTGGGATACAAGCCGTGGAGGCAAGGGCGGATACGCATTCTACATGGAAAAAGAGATCCATGAGCAGCCCAATGCGATCAAGGATACGATTGCGCCTCATATCATAAACGGAAAGACTTCTTTTGAGGAAGAGGGAATTCCGGATGCATTTTTCAGAGAAAATCAGAATATCGTGGTAATAGCTTGCGGAACTGCAATGCATGCAGGTCTTATCGGACAGCAGCTTTTCCACTCACTTGCAAACATCCACACTGATGTTGCGGTGGCTTCCGAATTTACATACACAAATCCTGTTATCAAGCCCGGTACTCTTGTTATCGCGGTTTCACAGTCAGGAGAGACAATCGATACCCTTGAAGCTATCAAGTTTGCCAAGAAGAAGGGCGCCAAAGTCCTTTCAATCGTAAACGTAAAGGGATCGACAATCGCAGACAACAGTGACTACTGCATTTACACTCATGCAGGCCCGGAGATCGCTGTTGCAAGTACAAAGGCGTTCACAAGCCAGATTTCAGTGTTCTACCTTCTTGCAATACATGCAGCAAGACTTAACGGTCTTGTTTCAACAGAGGAAGTAGGCGAATACTTGGCTGAACTTCAGAGAGTACCTGAAGTTATCGAACAGATTTTGGAGAAAAAAGAATTTGTAAAGAAGATGACCAATAAATTCCTTCTTTCCGAGAATGCATTCATGATCGGAAGAGGACTTGATTATTCACTTCTTCTTGAGGGATCTTTGAAACTTAAAGAGATCTCATACATTCACTCTGAAGCATATGCTTCGGGAGAATTAAAGCACGGAACAATCGCGCTTATAACAGACGGAATCCCTGTGGTTGCCCTTGTTACACAGAGCGCACTTGCATCCAAGGAATACTCAAACATTCGTGAGGTTCAGTCCCGTGGAGCAAGCATGATCCTCATCACAAGAGAGTCGCTTTACAAGGATATGAACATCCCCGAGGATGATACATTTATCCTTCCCGAGATGGACGACAAGTTCATGCCGTTCCCTGCAGCTGTGGTAATGCAGCTTATTGCATACTACACATCTTATACAAAGGGCTTTGACGTTGATAAGCCAAGAAACCTTGCTAAGGTTGTTACGGTTGAATAATACATAGGATTGCGGGAGTTTCGCAGAAACGGAGCAGTCCGCTTGTCACAATATGTAAAAGAAGATATAGAGAAGTCATGGAATTGATTGTTTTCAGTTCCATGGCTTTTTTGCGTAGAGCAACTGCTCT
>JAGAAO010000077.1 GCA_017615275.1 Butyrivibrio sp. | reverse complement strand
GTAATATAAAAAAGTAGATGTCATCTTGTCCACTTGATACAGGAATCTTGTCCGGATATTAGTAGATACTTTGTCCGGATAATTGCGGAACTGGCGTCCGAGTATTACAAGATACTTGTACCAAATAGACAAGAATCATCAAGAAAAGTAATAAAATATGACTCTTATGACGGAATCAAGGAATTTGCATATGGAAATCTTTGATATGTACCGGTTGTATATGTAGTAGAATTGAGGTTTATTTGTATGAAAAAATTTATTGGATGTATGGCAATGCAAAAGATTTGCTAAGGAGAAAGCATGACGAAAATAATTGAAAGAGACAGTGTTCCGGAGAAAAAATCAGCAAACTTAATGATTGCAATTTATGCAGTTATATTGCTTGCTAAAATATTGGAAATGGTAAATTCATATGTAATTACCTATGTAAAATCTGATTTATTTCAAACTTTCAGCAATTTCGTGGATATGGCGTATAAGATACTTATAATTGCAATTTTTTCATATGGAGTTATTCAAGCGTTAAGAAAAATTCTTTCTCCCCAAAGAATGGGCGGCGTTATTATAGCGCATGATATTACCTGTTTTTTGTATGATATTTGGATTATGCATTTCTATTGGAGCAGTGATAATTATCAGACGAATTCTCTATTATTAAAAACGGTGATATATACAGAAATAATCCTGATTCTGATGGGGGTAAGAGCTGCATTGTCATTTATATACTTTTTTAGAAAAAGTGATAAAAAGGTTTTCCCTGTTCTTATTATTGCAATTTCAATGTTCATTTGCATCAATAATCTGGGCAGCATTATCACGACGATTAAATATGCTGTATATGAGAGTTCGATGGGATTGATATCGAATCCGCTGGCGCTGACTTCTTTAATAAAGTTAGCGGCCGGGATATTATTTTCAGTACTGGTAATATATCAGGTGATTATTCTGTATACTAAACAAAAACCAGTGACAGATATCATGGTAGGGCAAGAGGAAACGAGCCCTGTCAAGTAGACGATTAAAAAATAGAGTAGAAGGCTGTTATTGATCGCCTTCTACTTTATTCTTTTTCCAAATATATCTAACAAGTTTGTGCTCGCCATTTATATATAATTCTTTGTTTTGCAAAGAGCAGTTTGTGATTTTTTCAAAGTCTCCATCGATCAATAGATCAGTATTCGTAACATTGGGATTGTTTGACGGTATTTCATGGAATCCGTTTACCCAGAGATAGCCATCTTTTTTCAGGTGTTTTAATAGATCTGGATAAAGAGATTTATTCAATCGAAAATGATTGATAATAATTAAGTCATACTCCTTCAGTTCGTCAAACGCACTATCGTTAGACAAGTCGATAAACTTTGTATGAATAATCTGTTTTTCTGCGTTCGCAAAAGAATGTAATCTCTCCAGAGCAGTTTCGCTAAAATCCACAGCATCTACAGAGTATCCGTGTTTACTCAAAAAAATAGAGTTTCTTCCATCGCCGCATGCAATATCAAGAGCTGTTCCATGATTGGGGAATACTGCCATATCAGCCTCTAATTTTGAATCATGAGCCATAAGCTTATCAGATCTGGCGCTAAATCTATTGTTCCACCAATTTGCATCTCCCATATAAATCATTTACATAACCTCCATAATTATTTAAGGGCTGAAATTAATTCTTCTTTCTCGCGGAAATCATCATTGTTTAAATGGCGAGAGGAATTTTTGTCATATATATTGTTCAGCGTTTCATCGTAAGTTTGTTTATCGAATTCGGTGCCGTCTATTTTATAGCTCATATAAGCCCCGGTTTCTTCGTCATAATCGCAGTAATCCTCTGCATATTCATTTCCTATGTTCATTGAAGACTCCTTTATCTGAAAATACTGATCTGATCAGCACTTTTCTAATTATACAATTCCTGTTATAGGGGATGTTGTGAACTTTGTGTGTTTCCGACGATATCCAATCTATGATAATATTACGTAAGAGTTAAAAGACATCTATTTAGTAATTTATTATAGATATTGAGCACAGGAGATATGCATGAGAGCAATTGATCTACATACACATTCGACGTATTCCGACGGTACTTTTTTTGTAAAAGAGCTTATTGACAGAGCTCATGAAAAGGGGCTTGCTGCGATAGCACTGACAGATCATGATACGGTTGACGGTGTTGATGAAGCTATAGAGTATGCCGCCTCCAAATATCCGGATCTCGAGGTGATCCCGGGCGTTGAGCTGTCGACGGAAGGAGAAGGAAGAGAAGTACATATCGTGGGATTGTATATCGATAATCACGACAAGGAATTTGTAGAGGGGCTTAGCGCTTTTATCGATTCCAGGACAACCAGAAACAAGAAGATGTGCAAAAAACTTTCTGAGGAAGCAGGAATTCCTATTTCTTTCGAGGCTCTTACAGAGGAGTTTCCTGATACTGTCATCACAAGAGCGCATTTTGCCAAGTTCATGGTGGACAGGGGATATGTAAATAGCAGAGCGGAGGTCTTTGACAGATATATCGGTGATCACTGCCCGTACTATGTCGGAAGAGAGAAGATAACACCTGAAGACGCGGTCAGAAGCATACTGAAGGCTAAAGGTGTTCCCATTTTTGCACATCCCATCTTATGCAGATTCAGCGATGACAGACTGGATGAATTTGTGGGAAGGCTTAAAGATGCAGGACTTATGGGTATAGAAGCTATATATTCCACATATGAAACAAGAGATGAGAGACAGATAAAAGAACTTGCTGATAAATACGATCTTCTTATCAGCGGAGGATCTGATTTTCACGGTGCAAACAAACCCGATATCGACCTTGGTACGGGGCGCGGAAAGCTCTTTGTTCCTGAAGATCTGCTGATTCCGATAAAGGCTGCAAAAGGTTGACATTGCGGTCTTTTTTGTGCTTTAATGAATTAAATTGTGAAAACACGGGGGCCATATTTTATGAGCGAAAATAATAAGATACCTTATAAGATTTACCTTAGCGAGGACGAGATTCCGAAGCAGTGGTACAACGTCAGAGCGGATATGAAGAATAAGCCAGCTCCGCTTCTTAATCCGGGAACATTACAGCCCATGTCTTTTGATGATCTTCGACCTGTATTCTGCGACGAACTCATTAAGCAGGAGCTTGATGATACCACACCTTATATTGATATTCCCAAAGAGGTTCAGGATTTCTATAAGATGTACAGACCTTCACCTCTTGTGAGAGCATATTGCCTTGAGAAGGCACTTGGAACTCCCGCCAAGATATATTATAAATTCGAGGGAAATAACACAAGCGGAAGCCATAAGCTTAATTCCGCTATTGTTCAGGCATATTATGCCAAGAATCAGGGACTTAAGGGCGTTACCACAGAGACCGGTGCAGGTCAGTGGGGAACAGCTCTTTCTATGGCGTCAGCTTATCTTGGAATCGATTGTAAAGTTTATATGGTTAAGGTTTCATATGAGCAGAAGCCTTTCAGACGCGAAGTCATGCGTACATACGGAGCAAGTGTAACACCTTCTCCTTCAATGGATACAGAGATCGGACGCAAGATCAACGCTGAGCATCCAGGAACAACAGGTTCACTTGGATGTGCTATTTCCGAGGCTGTAGAAGTTGCCACAAAGACAGAAGGATACAGATACGTTCTTGGATCTGTTCTTAATCAGGTACTTCTTCATCAGACAGTTATCGGTCTTGAGGCTAAAGCAGCGCTTGATAAGTACAACATAACTCCCGATGTTATCATCGGATGTGCAGGCGGCGGATCAAACCTCGGCGGACTTATTTCTCCTTTCATGGGTGAGAAACTCCGCGGAGAGAAGGATTATCGTATAGTTGCAGTTGAGCCCGCAAGCTGCCCCAGCTTTACAAGAGGTAAGTTTGCATATGACTTCTGCGACACAGGAATGGTTTGTCCTCTTGCAAAGATGTATACACTTGGAAGTAACTTTATTCCTTCAGCTAACCATGCGGGAGGACTTAGATATCACGGCATGAGCCCCATTCTTTCACAGCTTTATCATGATGGTTATATGGAGGCTATTTCTGTTGAGCAGACATCTGTATTTGAAGCAGCTCAGCAGTTTGCAAGAGTTGAGGGTATTCTTCCCGCTCCCGAGAGTAGCCATGCTATCAGAGCAGCTATTGATGAGGCGCTTAAGTGCAAGGAGACAGGAGAGGAAAAGACAATTCTCTTTGGCCTTACAGGAACAGGATATTTCGATATGGTTGCATATCAGAAGTTTAACGACGGTGAGATGACCGATTACATCCCTTCAGATGAGGAACTTGCAAAGAGTTTTGCTACACTTCCGAAGGTTGATCTTTTATCTTGATTTTGCAGAGGGAAATATTTTATGGTGGCAATTATTGACGGCAAATACAGGAATGTATTCAGTGAGATAGGAAAGACAGACGCTGAGATCGAAAAGAAGGTAAAGGATGCGGTTAATGTCTTTTTCTACGGTTCTGAAGAGGAGAGAATCTATCATCCTGTCGGGAATGATATGGGTTACCTCGAGGATACGGGAAATCACGACGCAAGGACAGAGGGCATGTCCTACGGAATGATGATGTGCGTTCAGCTCGATATGAAAGAGGAGTTTGATCGTATCTGGAAGTGGGCTAAGACCTACATGTGGATGAATGACGGCGAAAATGAAGGATATTTTGCATGGAGCTGTCAGGTGACTGGAGAGAAGAATGCATACGGACCTGCTCCGGACGGAGAAGAGTTCTTTGCGATGGCTCTTTTCTTTGCTTCACACAGGTGGGGCGACGGAGAAGGGATATTTAATTATTCAGCTGAGGCAAAAGAGATACTCAGAGCATGCATTCACAAGGGCGAGAACGGAAGAGTCGGCGAGCCGATGTGGAACAGAGACAATCACCTTATATTGTTTGTTCCGGGATGTCCTTTCTCAGATCCTTCATATCATCTGCCTCATTTCTATGAGCTGTTTGCAAAGTGGGCATATGAAGAAGACAGAGAATTCTGGGAAACAGCAGCCAAAGAGAGCAGAAAGTATCTCGTAAAAGCTTGCCATCCGGAGACCGGGCTTAATCCCGAGTATGGAAAGTTCGACGGTTCTCCTATGAGTGATCCCATGCCTTGGGACGGAAGTATTCACGGAAGATTCTTCAGTGATGCATACAGAACCGCGGCAAACATAGGACTTGATGCTGAATGGTTTGGCGAAGATGAAGGTCAGCTTGCAGCTCCTCTTAAGATGATGAAGTTCTTCGGAACAGATCTTGAGGCTGTAAGATGCGTATATGAAGTTGACGGAACGAACCTTGAACTTCCAGTTCTTCATCCGGTCGGACTCATAGCGACAATGGCGCAGAGCGCTCTTGCTGTTCCTTACAGCAAGGAACCCGGCAGCGATTTTGAGATTGCATCAAAATGGGTTGAGTGGTTCTGGAATCAGCCGCTCAGACAGGGAAAGAGAAGATACTATGACAACTGCCTGTATCTTTTCGCACTTCTTGCTCTGTCAGGAAAATACAGAATATGGTAATTACTTCGGAGCACCGCCAGCGTTGAAGGCGGTGCTTTTTGCGTAGAGCAGTTAGAAGCTTGTTGTGTGGAGCAGCGGATGCAACGTTGCCGCACTGTTACTTTTGTAAATAGTGTTACCAAGTAACGATTGTAGAAAAGGAAAGAAATGACAAAAAAAGGCAACAGATATGTTTTAGGTACCTGCAGCTATTGTGATAAGACCACGCAATTTCATATTGGCGATCATACACAGACTCAATTTGAGTGCCCTAACTGTGGTGCTCCCGTGAACGTTGTTTTTGCTGAGGAAGAACGAGTTCCTAATTATGTTGATTCATATGAAGATGATGATATGAGCAAGGTGAAAAAAGCGGATATCAGCGATAGGCAAAGAGCAGTTATCCTCGGTACTGACGACGATGATGAAATGCGAAAGTTAAAAAAGCGTTTTGAAATCATTTGGATATGTGTGTTTGTGTTTTTATTTATATTATATTTTTACGTAGATTCACATTTTAATAATGATGAATTGGAGCATGAACGAACCCAAAAAGAAAACTCATATTATATGCATAATGAACCGCAAACAGAGGAAGAAAAAGAAAGAAGGGAGTTTATGGAAGAACAAACAGGGGATTTTCTTGGTTTTAATAAAGAGTTACCTTTAGAAGGTTCTTCCGAAACTGGATTGCCGGATAGTATTAAATTATATAGGTATGATGAGTATGATAGTAATGCCTATCATATGTATCGTGAAAAGGAGTATGATAAATCGCTTTTTACAGATGGTCAAAAGTATCATGATGAAGAGCTTGATTATTATATAACACGAGATACGGAGACTGGAGAGTTTTTGTATTGGTATGAGCCTATATCCGGCAATTATGATGATTATGGCTTGATGAAACGTGAAGAAGGAACGTGGTATATTGAAACGGAAGAAGATGTTTGGGAAGAGGTTACCGAGGACTACGATACTTCAGAGCTTTATTACATTGTGTTAAAATAGAACTTGATTTAACACGTTATTTATAAGCGCAAGAGAGGGCTAGTGAATGAAAAAAAGATCGATAGTAACAATTATTGGTAGCGTAAGCCTTATGCTTTTGGCCGGTTGCGGAAGCAAAAATAATGATATAGAGATTACGGATGACAATGCGAGTTCAAATGAATCCGTACAAGTGCAGGAAGAGGCTACAGATAATGCCTCAAATGAGACTGCAGTAAATGATGGAGCAGGCAATCTTAAGCTCCCTGCTTCCGAGTGTGAGGCTGAGATTGATAAGCTTCTTCAAACAGAGGAAGTTAAACCGGATAATGAGGAAATTCTTGGTGAGATGGCTCACTGCGTAACTGCATCACGCATCCTTGATGATGGAAACGGCAAGGTTTTTGCTGAAATGGAGAATGATAGAAGGGCGTCTATTCGCAGAATGATCTTAAATGATGTTCTTCTTGGGAATACTCCTTTTAGCGGAGCAATTAAGACAGCAGACAGTGATGCGGAGAATGTGACAACTAAGATTCCTGTGGAAGATGCGGTTGCATTGTTTAAGGATGTATATGGAGAAGAGAATTTTACTCCTTTTGAAAGTGAGCAGGTTAAGGATGGTTGCATTCCATTTTCATTTGCTGACGGTGAACCGTGGAACAGCGTTGAACATATGAAGTATTACGAAGATGAGGGATATTATCTTTTTACAGGACCTGCGTTCTATTCTGACAACAGCGGAGATACATCATTTTTGGGGTATGCGGACATTTTGTATGCAAAGAATCCTGAAAGCAGATACGGTGTAACTCTTTTGTACGGAAGATACCGCGACGAGAAGATCAAGGTAACTTCGGTTGAGACTTCTTCAGAGCTTCAGCCGTCTGCCAATAAAACATATACAGGAATGAACCTTGTAGACGGTGATTATTCTACAGTTTGGGCTGAAGGTGTTCAGGGTACCGGCGTAGGAGAGACAGTTACGCTTCATCTTGATAAGAAGCAGCTTGTTTACGGAGTTTTGATATGTAACGGATATACTGAAAATGATAAGTTGTTTTCTGAAAATGGAACGGTTACAGGTGCTAAGGTGGATTTCGGTAGCGGTAAAATCTGTGAATACGAAATGGAAGGATATGCCGTTGAAGGTGCTGATACCGAATATCTTGCCGGTATGAACAATAATGCGGTTGAACTTGATGAGCCTGTTATGACGGATACGATTACTATAACAATTAAGGGAGCCCAAAAAGGCGAGAAGTATGATGATACGTGTCTGAGTGAGATATTGGTGTATTGATATGTATGCATATTTAAAGCTTCTGGGATTGTTTCTTATAGTTGTGATTTTTGCTTTTGTTGCGGTAAAAATCTATGGAAGAAAGCATCCCGGCAGTGAGCGAAAAATAATAAAAATATATTTATGGGCGATATTTATTTTTTATCTGACTTTTTTGTTTCTGCTTACATTTGGGATATTCAGAAGTGAACCCGAATTTATATTGGGAAATGGTAAAAAGATAAGAGACTATTTGGACAACCGCAGCAATTTTGTTCCGTTTAGGACTATTGCAGGGCTGTTTAAAAATAATGCTTCATTTGAAGCTGTTATGGTGAATATCGTCGGGAATATTGCCGCAACAGCACCGCTTGGATTCTTCCTTCCGGTGCTGTTTCGGCGAATGAAAAAAATATTTCCGTTCGTCATCATGACGACTATGATCGTTGTTTTTATTGAGTTTACTCAATTCGCGTTTTGTATAGGATCATGCGATATCGACGACTTGATCCTGAATGTCGCAGGGGCGCTGTTGGTATTCTTTTTATATCACGTATTCTAATTTATCTGCGAAGTGCCCGAGGAATTTTATAGTTCTTTCATCCTTGGGATTTTTCAGTACTTCTTTAGCGGTTCCTTCTTCAACTATATTTCCGTCTGCGAGGAACACAATCTTATCAGCGACATCAAGTGCAAATTCAAGCTCATGTGTGACTATTACAGAAGTTATGTGCTGTTCTTTTGAAATCCTTTTTATTATCTCAAGTACATCCTGAACTTTCTCGGGATCGAGGGCGCTGGTGGGTTCATCAAAAAGTATTACCTCCGGATTTAAAGCAAGTGCTCGTGCAATGCCGACTCTTTGCTGTTGACCTCCTGAAAGCTGAGAAGGATAGTGATCTTTCCAATCTTTGAGACCGACTTGTTCAAGATTCTCAAGTGCTATTTTTTCCGCTTCGGCTTTGCTTATTTTTTTTGCCTTAATAAGAGGAAGAGTAATGTTCTGAATCGCTGTTTTATTCTCAAAGAGACTGAAATTCTGAAATACCATTGCAGTTGATTTTCTGATTTCGAGGATATCTTTGCTTGTTAGCTTTGAAAGGTCATAGCTTTTTTCACCTATCGTAAGAGTTCCCTTATCAGGACTTTCAAGGAGATTTATGCACCTAAGAGCAGTGGATTTCCCTGCGCCCGAAGGTCCAATGATAGCTACGGTTTCGCCTTTGTTCACTTCAAGATCTATTCCGTTTAATATATTTTTTGCTCCGTACGATTTGTACAAGCCTTGTAGCTTTATCATGTATGTTTCTCCTTATGCAATCTGCGCGTTACGCGAGTTATAACTCAGTTTTTTCTCTGCATATTTTTGCAGATAGGTAAGTCCCGTACTAAACAGAAGGTATATGAGTGCAACCTCAATGTAGAGTGCAAGCGGCTCGTAAGTTACTGCAACGATCCTCTGAGTTTTCATAAACATTTCTGTTATCGTTATGTTTGCTGCAAGTGAGGTGTCTTTTACCAGGGAAATAAAAGTGTTAAAAAGTGCGGGAATGCAAGCCTTTATTGCCTGAGGTAAGACTATGTGGTATATCGCCTGCGTGGATGTAAGTCCGCAGGCAATGGCGCCTTCTGTCTGGCTTTTGGGGACGGATAGAATAGCTCCCCTTATGGTCTCTGACGCATAAGCTCCGACATTTAGCGAAAATGCAATTATTGCCGAAGGAAATGCGGGAATATTCAGTCCTACACCCGGTAAGCCGTAGAAGATGATAAACAACTGTACAAGCAGCGGTGTTCCTCTGAAGACCCAGACATAGAATCGGAAGAACTCCGAAAATACTCTTATGTTCAGGACTCTGACAACTGCAACAATGATTGCCAGTATCATTCCGATTGCAAAAGAAACAAGCGTAAGCGGTACGGTTACTGTAATTCCTGCTATTAAAATATTGGGTAAGGCGTTTGTTATTATTTCAAGTAGTCTTGCGCTCATAGTAATCACCGTTTTTCGCACGATCAGTGTGCAACTGTTATATCCTCTCCAAAGTACTTTTCTGAAATGGTCTTAAGCGTTCCGTCATTGCGGATCTGCGCAAGTGCGGAATTTATAGCTTCCTGAAGGTCGCTGTCATCTTTTCTGATCAGGATGGCAGACTCTGTTGCTTCATCGGATGTTGCTACGACTTTAGCACTTGCATCGGGCTGATTTGCCTTGAAATCAAGGAAAGTAACGTTGTCGTTTACTGTGGCATCGGCTCGTTCCTGTATAACTAGCTGGATGGATTCCGAGAAACCATTTGTTGATACGATCTTTCCGCCGTAGCTCTCTGCAAGTTCTGCCCAGTTACTTGTTACGGTAAGTGCTACGTCTTTTCCGTTAAGATCTTCAAAGCTGTTAATATCTGTGTTCTTCTCATTTACGATCACAACGCCGTATACGTATGTGTATGGATCGGAAAAAAGATATTTCTGTTTTCTTTCGTCTGTGATGGAAACCTGATTTGCAATCGCATCATATTTGCCTGCGTCGAGTCCTGCAATGATTCCGTCCCACTGTGTTTCTGTGAACTTTGCTTCAAGTCCGAGTTTATCTGCAACTGCGGTTGCAACTTCGATGTCAAAGCCTGTCAATTTGTCGTTTTCATCGTGGAACGAATACGGAGCGTAGGTTCCTTCTGTAGCAAAGGTTATATAACCATTTTCTTTTGCAATTTCATATGTTGATTTTGCGCCTGATTCTTCTTTTGTTTGTTCAGCTGCGCTATCTGATGACACTTCTGCTACCGGAGCTTCTGTGGCTTTAGCTTCTGTGTTTGCGCATCCTGTAAGAAGTGTTCCGAATATGCCTGCTGTTAATAGTGTCGCTGCTAACTTTCTCATAATTTCTTTCTCCTCTGATTTCTAAAAAATACTTGTTCCGTATGGAATGGAATAATACTAACATCGAACAACGGCGCTGAAAATTCACTTGATTTTATGTCCGGCGATAAGGATTCTTTATCACGGAGGGAAAATCTTTTTTTCTAATGTATATAAAACGGTAATAAAAAATAATATATTGATTAGATTTATTCATCCTATTTTTATTCAAACTTAATTGCAGGTTTGTGTCAGTGGCGGAGTTATCATGATACACTCTTGTCCTGAGGAAAAAAATATGAACTGATTGACCAAGGTTATAAGCCGTGTAAACGTTGCAATCCGTAGTGTAGTTGTTTTGGAAATCATGGAGGTACCGAAATGAGTAAAGAATTTAAGAGCAGATTTGTTACATTATCTATTATTTCATTTGTATTTTTTGGCGCATCTATGCCGGTCATGTCTGTTGTTGAAACTAGTGATGATACCAGCGAAAAAACAGAAGAGGGACGCGTTGCTGAGTAAATAGCATAACGCTTAAGATAAATGTTTTGTTCATGTTAAAGGGGATATCACACCGTTTGATGCGATATCCCCTGATTTTTTGATTTCTATCAGAGATTGGCTTTGATCTTGGCGATGATCTCGTCATATTCTGAATCTGTGAGGAATTTATCCTGAGGATTCATTGCGAAAACGCCGCCCCATTCATAGCCGTCCTTGTATTTGGGAACAAGGTGCATATGAAGATGGCAAAGAGTATCACTGAATGCGCCGTAGTTAACCTTATCAGGGTTAAAAGCAGCGTGGATAGCCTTAGCTGCACGGGTAACATCTGCAAAGAATGCATTTCTTTCTTCATCTGAGATATCAACCATCTCGCTGACATGATCTTTGTATGCAACGATGCACCTTCCAAGGTGGCTTTGCTCCTTGAAGAGAACCAGTTGGCTTACGCCAAGGTCACAAATCTTGATTCCGAATTTTGCGAGATTTTCTCCGCACGCACAATAAGGGCAATTATTGTCTTTCATTCTTTTTTCCTTTCATAAACGAATATTAGAGAGCTTTTTTGATTGCTTCCAATAATTCATTATACTCCTCATAAGCCGGTAAGTCAGGATAATCTGCTTTAATTTTTTCAGTGGAGCGGAAGAGGAATCCTGCTTGAGATGCCCGAATCATTGCAAGATCGTTGTAACTGTCGCCGCTTGCAATGGTTTCATATCCGATTGACTGAAGAGCTTTAACTGTTGTGAGCTTAGAATTTTCAATTCTCATCTTGAAGCCTGTAATCTCGCCACTCTCTGCAACTTCGAGAGAATTGCAGAATATTGTGGGCCATCCGAGTTTCTCCATAAGAGGAGTAGCAAACTGTGTAAAGGTATCGCTGATGATGATAACCTGTGTTGTTTTTCTGAGCTCATCAAGGAACTCTTTTGCTCCGGGAAGGGGATCAATCTTAGCGATGGTTTCCTGGATCTCTTTGAGTCCAAGACCGTGTTCTTTAAGAATTCCGATTCTCCAGTTCATAAGTTTATCGTAATCGGGCTCGTCTCTTGTTGTCTTTTTCAGTTCAGGGATTCCGCTTGCTTCTGCAAATGCGATCCAGATTTCGGGAACGAGCACGCCTTCAAGGTCCAAACAAACAATATTCATTTCTCTTTTCACTCCTATTTTATTTACTTTTTTACTTGACGATTTTAACACAATAAAGCGTTGCAAACAATGTTTTGTTGGACAAATTCGGGATTAGGACTAATATTAATTAAGAGAGGGTGGTTTCATATGGCAAATATTATAAATTATATAAAATGGCGCGGGGATCTGGATTTTGAAAAAGCCCCGTTCAACGAAGTGGATGGCCTGGCCTTTTCACTTTTGATATACAATGACTTATATGGGATTGTGTCGGATGGCGAGACCGGCGGTGAGATTACGATAAAAAACGCAGCCGACATGTATTTTACTACTCATTCAAAAGAGGGGCTCTCGAGAGGAGATTTTGACTGGGTTCTGTTGTACATGTCGAAATATAAGAGATTCGCGGACATAACGCTTTCCGACTATCTTGATATAAATAATGCGGATAAAGATATGCTGTTCACCGCTATGACGATTCATTTGCCGGATGGTAGTCTATTTGTCGCTTTTCGCGGAACAACAATGGATATTGACGATTGGAGACTTGATTTCAAGATCAGTTTTGAGGAAATCATGGCTCAGAAGCAGGCGGTGAGCTATCTTAGGTATATTTTGGCAAAATATGCCGGAGATGTTTATATAGGCGGTCACTCTAAGGGCGGTAATCTTGCTCTTTATTCCGCAATGCATGTTCCCGGTATAGTTCAGGGAAGGATAAAGCACATATATAGTTATGACGGGCCTGGGATATGTCCGGAACTTCTTGATGAGAGTAAGTTTGAAAATGCAAGATGGAAGCTTACGCATATTGTGCCGACATACAGTATCGTCGGAATGTTGTTTGAGCTTGATGTTCCTCATAAGATCGTGGCAAGTGATGCAAAGAGGATGCTTCAGCACTCCGGAATGACGTGGAAGATCGAAGGCGATCATTTTGTAACCAGAAAGCATCTGTCGAAGGAAAGTTCCGATCTTAACAGAGTAATTGATGATTGGATAGGAAACGCGACAATGGAGCAAAGGGAAGCGTTCACCAGAGATGTTTTTGATGCGATGAAAGCAGGTGGTGCGTCTTCTTTGGATGATATCTCAAAGGGCGGTTTCCACGATTTCGGAACAATTCTTTTGTCAGCGGCACAATCGGAGAGTAAGACCAAGATAATCATTGGTAAATTTTTCGGTTCGCTTTGGCGCGAATTTGAGAAGATAAGGGTAACGGAGGCACTTAAGACCCAGCAGGGAATAATTGATGCTTTCCTTATCCTTCTGGGAATAGTCTTTCTTGCTATTCCGAAAGCTATTTATAACATGATAGGCGGTGCGGTTGCGCTTACTTGCGCGCTTTTTAGTGCTACGAGGATACTTAAGGCGGGAACCAGAGACGAAAAGGCATTTATAAAAAGAGGCAGAATGCTTTTTCATATAATCGTGATGTGCTTTATGGTGTTCATTGTATCTAATATCGAGCGTATTCCGAAGTGGACGAACGTATTTATTTCAATTGTCTTTTTTACCATGGCTGTAGCCAGCGTTCAATATGTGATCAAGCATAAAAAGACAATAAAGCGGGCGGGAAGCTTCTGGATGATTCTTATCGCTGTTGTAAACCTGAACATTGGTATTATTTCACTTGCCACGCCGCAGCGCCTTACCTCTGTAAAGTCACTTACGGTCGGCAGTTACCTTGTTCTTATCGGAATCGTGAGACTTCTAATTCAGATACTGTCCAAAAAAAGCTCAGCTAAGGATAATGGGTATTCTTACGAGGATACAGACTAAAAAATGAGTAAGTGCAAAAAGTACCGCCACCGGGTTATACCTCAGTGACGGTACTTTTTATGGCTTATTTAAAGGGAGGGTATTTAGCAAGTTATGTATCTTTGATAGATATATCGGAATAAATACAGGGGACTTAATAGGTTTATATTTTTTTGATATATTGTTTATAACTAGGATAGATTAGTTAGGATAGAGAGGAAAGATATGGCAAGCGATCATTCAAGTTCAAGCCATAGCAGTGATTCAGGTGGTGGCTTTTTTTCAGGAGGCGGTTCATATTCGGGTTCAGATAATGATATGTATTATGCCGGAGGGAGTATGCTTCCCACTGAGGACATGTTTACGACTGTGCGCAGGAGTAAACCAAGGATCAGAGCCAGCAGACCGGCAAAAGGATATTATTCATTTCGGTGTGTTTGCGGTAAAAAGCATGATTACAGATTTTTTGAATCGGATTGGAAAGATAAAAGAGGCGTAGAGCATAATGCGGGATGGTATGATGAACGCAATAACAGGTATGACGGTGCAACTTATGATAACTCTACGGGTGCTGCGTGCATATGCGGAAAATGCAAGCAGAGAAGTACTATAAGTATATATGATCATAACATAACGCAGTAAGAGTGTCCGAATTGCCGTTATCTTATGAATGTTGCGTTTGAAAAAGAAGCCGAAAGAAATGCTCTTACTTCTGCTGGCAAAGAGTATTTTGGCGGACTTAAACTGTATTTATTATTTTTTGTTATTATTGCAGTAATTCTTATTGGTAGTTTGGGTGATATTCCGGATATTCCCTTTTTTAGTGAAAAACAGATAACACAGGAGTCTACCAAATCATCCGGCTTACGTTTGAAAAATGTCGGAAATAATCGGTATGTATGTACAAAATCATCTTCTCCCGATAAGACACTTGTATGGGACGGAGAAAATTATCACGACACCGAGCTTGATTTTTATGTCTGGTATAATGACAAAGTTAAGCAGTATCAATACTGGTATGAGCCTATATCCGGCGATTATGGCGATTATGGCTGGATGGAATATGATTCGGTGGATGGGCACTGGTATATTGAAGAGAAAAGAGGGAAATGGATAATTGTTCCCGACAAATATGATGTTTCAATGTTGTACCATATAGAGGATTAACGAGATGAGATGTCCGAACTGCGGTTGTGAAGTGAATAAGGAATCCGGATTTTGCGATAATTGCGGAGCTCCGCTAAAAAAAGAGATAGCATTTGAAGAAAATGCGATAAATGAGAAAGAAATCGAAGAGAAAATAGCAGCAGAGCTTGCCCAAAACGATAAATTTCCGCAGTTGGAAAAAGAATTGTTTGAGAAGAGCTCATCAGCAAAAGAGTCTGTCTCCAATAAGAAAAATGAGGTTAAACCGGGAACGAAAGTATCGCCTAAGAATAAGGTTAAACCGGGAATAAAAGTATCGCCCAAGAAAGCAGTTGGAGTCTTCTGTGTTGTGGCTGTAATCTTTATGGTTATAGGTATCGCTTCGCTGAGTTATAAAAGATCTATTTCAGAAAAGAATGTATTTGCAAATGGCAGCGGTATGGTTGCTGTCAGTGGCGTTATTTGCAATAACGAGGGTGCGATAAACTACAAGTTTATGGGGCAGGAGTTTGATCTGTATACCGATACTGATGGTAAGATCGGTGCTTTTATCCTGGAAAACGGAAAGGTATATCTTGTAAATTCTGATCTAAGTGAAACACTAATTGCTGAGAAAGCCCATGAGATGTGCATGAATGTTACCGGCGAATACATATATATTGCTACCGATGTCGATTCTGAGTATGGTAGGGGATTGCTTGCATATGATGTAAGGAATAGGGAATTAAGACTACTTAAAGATGATATTTATATCGTTAGGCTTGTAGCTTCTCCGGATGGAAAAACAGTTTTATATTCAAGCACTTTGAAGGTTGGAATGATCGAGTTAAGCGGAAAAGAAACATTTGTTTCCGGTGGTGGATTTCATGTTTATTCGGTATCGAATGACAGGAAAGTGGTTTTTTTTGCTGATCTTGAGGGTGATCTCAGATGCTGGAAAGATGGACAAATAATAGATATAGACACGACTGAGATATGGTTTGTTGCAGTAAATTCAGATTGCACCAAGATACTTTATACAGATTATAGTTTGGAAGAGAGCTTTGTATGTCTGAATTATTTTGATTCAAATACTTTGGAAGATAAAAAAGATATAAAAAAACATATTAGCGATATTTACTATAAAGGGAAACGATTAGAGAGTTTGGGGACAGAATACTTTCCGGATGAACAATCACTTGACGGTGTGATTATAGAACTCAATGATGATATATTTTGGCTGGATAAGAATATGGAACCGGTACATATTGCAAAACATTCTGATTACAGATTCTATGATGGTGACTTTAAACTGTTTCTTTATGATAATGATAAAATCTCATTGGCATCATATGAATCCGAAGAATGCAATATTAAAGAGATGTGTACTGTGGAAGGAAATTTGCGTGACTATGCGGTGAGTGATGATTGTAAAACTTTATGGATTGCATATAAGGATAAGCTTGTGATGCGCAAAAACGGAATTGAGAAAACGATACTGACTGCAGAGAAAGAGGACTTTAAACGTGAGTCTTTGCGAAATGATCCGTTAACCAAAGATATATATTTTATTGCTCCGTCAGGTGAGTTTTATAAGCTTGATGAGGAAACCGGAGCAATTTTTGTTACAAAACTAGAAAGGGGCGATAGATTATATCGTGGAGCCTATTATGAAGAAGTACCAAACGTAGTGGTGATTTTTTCCGATGATTGGAAGCATATGAAATACTATGTATACGGTCATGTTATTAAGGGGAAATAATAGTAACATGCCTAAACATATGCAAAATGTTTCTTTTAGGTATTCATTTTCAAAGAAATCATAGATTTAAAATACAGGTGAATGCCTCAGAAACGCGAAAACCATCACCTTAGGCAAACGAATCTCGTGTGTGAAATGCTGATGTGACAAAATGAATGCCTCAGTGGCATGAAAAAGATTCCCTTAGGTATTTTTCTTTTTTACGCCGGGGTAGAAGTGCAAAGGTTCTATCAAATTTCAAATCCTTTCACATAAATATCTCAGTTGTCGTGCCGGCGACTCATTGTATGAGAGTAATAATCCCCGCTACTGAAATCAGTAGCGGGGGCTTTATCTTATATATTAGTGTGATATTAAACGTTCAATTCTGAACCTGTAAGGAGCTTGTAAGCTTCAAGGTATTTTGCGATAGTCTTGTCGATTACGTCCTGAGGAAGATTGTAATCGCACTCAGGATTAGCCTTTAAGTAGTCACGAACGAACTGCTTGTCGAAAGAAGGCTGACCGTGTCCGGGCTCATAGCCTTCAACAGGCCAGAAACGAGAGCTGTCGGGTGTGAGCATCTCATCGGCAAGTACAACGTTTCCGTTTTCGTCGATACCGAACTCAAACTTTGTATCTGCGATTATGATACCGCGAGTGAGAGCGTAGTCTGCGCACTTCTTGTAAAGAGCGATTGTGTAATCTTTGATCTTTGTTGCATACTCAAGACCCTTTCCGGGGAAAGCTTTCTCAAGAACTTCAACACTGCGGTCAAAGTCGATGTTTTCGTCGTGATCACCAATCTCAGCCTTTGTGCTGGGAGTATATATGGGTTCAGGGAGCTTGTCGCACTCTTTAAGTCCTTCAGGAAGTTTGATTCCGCATACGGTACCGTTTTCCTTGTAGCTGTTCCAACCGCTTCCTGTGATGTATCCGCGAACGATACATTCAACGGGAACCATAGTGAGCTTTTTGCAAAGCATGCTGTTTCCTGTGAACTCCTCAGTTCTGAAGAATTCAGGCATATCATTTGTATCAACGCTTACCATGTGGTTCTTTACGATGTCTTTGGTGTAGTCAAACCAGAATTTTGACATCTGAGTCAATACGGCACCTTTTTTTGTAACTTTGTTCTTGAGAATTACGTCGAAAGCGGAGATTCTGTCAGTTGCAACCATGATAAGGTTTTCTCCGATATCGTAGATTTCTCTTACTTTTCCTTCTTTTACGGGACTAAATGTCTGCATGCTTATGCTCCTCCTTAAATATATAGAAATGATTGATATAAATCAGTCGTCTTCTTCCTCTTCGGCAACTGTATTATAAACTGTACGTTTTCTGGCCATCTCATCACTTTCGAGATATTCATCGTAGGTGGAACGCTTGTCGACAAGTGAACCATCGGGAAGGATTTCCATTATTCTGTTTGCTGTTGTCTGAACAACCTGATGGTCACGGCAAGCGAAAAGTTCTACGCCGGGGAATTTGATCATTCCGTCGTTGAGAGCGGAGATGGATTCCATATCAAGGTGGTTTGTGGGCTCATCGAAGATAAGACAGTTTGCACCGCTAATCATCATCTTGGAGAGGAGACAGCGAACTTTCTCACCTCCTGAGAGAACTTTGACCTTCTTAACACCGTCTTCACCGGCGAAGAGCATACGTCCGAGGAATCCTCTTACGTAAGTTGCATCCTTTATCTCTGAATAGCCTGTAAGCCACTCTGTAATGTTGTAATCGTTGTCAAACTCTTTTGTGTTGTCCTTGGGGAAGTAAGCCTGTGAAGTAGTTACGCCCCATTTGTATGTTCCTTCGTCAGGCTCAAGTTCACCTGTGAGGATCTGGAACAATGTTGTCTTTGCAAGCTCGTTTCCGCCTACAAAAGCAATCTTGTCATCATGCTGCACAACGAATGAGATGTTATCGAGTATTTTCTCGCCGTTTATTGTCTTAGAGATTCCTGAAACGGTAAGAACCTCATTTCCGATCTCACGATCGGGTCTGAAATCAATATATGGATATTTTCTGCTTGAAGGCTTGATGGTATCAAGCTCGATCTTTTCAAGGGCTTTCTTTCTTGAAGTAGCCTGCTTTGATTTACTTGCGTTAGCAGAGAAGCGGGCAATGAACTCTTTAAGTTCCTTGATCTGTTCCTCTTTTTTCTTGTTGGCTTCCTTCATCTGACGGATCATAAGCTGTGATGATTCGTACCAGAAGTCGTAGTTACCGGCATAGAGCTGAATCTTGCCGTAATCTATATCAGCGATATAAGTGCAGACTTTATTAAGGAAGTAACGGTCATGGGATACCACGATAACCGTGTTCTCAAAGTTGATGAGGAACTCCTCGAGCCAGGCAATGGCGTCGAGATCCAAGTGGTTGGTAGGCTCGTCCAGAAGAAGGATATCGGGGTTACCGAAAAGAGCTCTTGCAAGAAGAACCTTGACCTTCTGATTACCGTCAAGTTCTTTCATAAGCTTGTAGTGGTTCTCGGTTTCTATACCAAGTCCGTTCAAAAGGCTTTCTGCATCGGATTCAGCTTCCCATCCGTTCATCTCGGCGAATTCAGCCTCGAGCTCACTTGCACGGATTCCGTCTTCGTCTGTGAAATCTTCTTTTGCATATATTGCGTCTTTTTCATTCTTGATCTCAAAGAGACGGGCGTTTCCTGAAATAACAGTATCAAGAACAACCTTGTCGTCATATTTGAAGTGATCCTGTTCAAGGAAAGAGAGACGCTGTCCGTCGGTAATTACAACATCACCGTTTGTGGTCTCAATCTGTCCCGACAATATTTTCAAAAAAGTTGACTTTCCGGCTCCGTTTGCACCGATGATACCGTAGCAGTTTCCCTCGGTGAACTTGATATTTACGTCTTCAAACAGAGCTTTTTTACCTACTCTCAGTGTTACGTTATTAGCACTTATCATTAAATATAGCCTCACTTATTATATAGAAATAATCTTTGCAACAGTTCGTATTATATGAGAATCTACCGTAAAATGCAATATGAACAAAAAATGAGAAGCCCTCGTGTCAAAATTTAAGGAGTTAATCTCGATTTTATGGAGTATAGTCGAAATATGTTTACTTCAAGATCAAAATCAAAAACAAATGATATGACACAGGGCAGAAGCATGAGACATCTCGTGCTATTTTTTCTGCCTCTTGTAATGGGAAATCTTTTTCAGCAGTTCTACAGCGTGGTTGACAGTCTGATCGTAGGAAAGATATTGGGAGATAAGGCAATCGCTGCAGTTGGGCTGACAGGTTCTTTTAACTTTTTTATCCTGGGATTTGTAATAGGAATGACTAAGGGCTATGGAATATTGTTTTCACAGTCCTTTGGGAAAAAAGATTATGAAGGCCTCGCAAGGTACGTGGCATCTGCAGTAAGGCTTTGCCTTGGAATAAGCGTCGCAATAACAATACTTTGCGTTACCTTTATTAAACCTGTTCTTTATCTTGTGAAGACGCCGGGAGATATCTTCGCTGATACATATAACTATTATGTTGTGATACTTCTCGGAATATCTGTCACTGTAATGAACAATCTTATGCTGACAATCTTGCAGTCACTGGGAGACAGTAGAAGACCGCTGATAGCTATGATAATTTCATCGGTTACAAATATAGGGCTGGATCTTTTCTTTATTATAGTGCTGAAGATGGGAGTTGCGGGAGCATCGATTGCAACAGTGCTGGCGCAGGTGGTTTCTTTCCTGTACTGTGCCGGAGCTGCGATGAACATTCCTGAACTTAAAGGAGCTTTTGGAATTAAGACGCCTGATGGGACGGACAGATCCTATTATATGGATCTTTTGAAAATGGGATTTCCTGTGGGATTCATGAATTCGGTGACTGCGATAGGAGCAATGATACTGCAGTATTTTGTAAATCAGATGGAGAGCGGATATATAGCCGCATATTCCGTTTGTATGAAGTTCGCAGGGCTCTTTGAACAGATAGGTGTATCCGTAGGACTCTCGGTTCTGACTTTCGTGGGCCAGAACTTTGGTGCGGGTAAGATAGATAGGATTAAAAAAGGCGTAAACAGCGGACTTATTCTTGCGACAATTGTAAATCTGCCGCTTTCAAGTCTTATGATATTTGCACCTGAGCAGCTTACTGGACTTATCCTTAATTCTCCCGAGTATATCGGCTATTGTAAGGAGTTTCTGCCTATATTGGGAATCTGCCTGTATGGGCTTGGATGGCTCTTTGTTTACAGATATTCGGTGCAGGGACTTGGCAATACCTTTGTTCCCATGACATCAGGCTTTTTGGAAGTGGCGATGAGAGTGGGAGTTGGACTTGTCTTTGCAAGGCAGAGCTTCAGAGGCGTGGCTTACGCCGAAGTGTCCGCATGGCTCGGAGCATTTGTAATGCTGATGATAACCTATTACGTACTAATGTCGGGCTTATATAGAAAAGCCCGCACGGTACTCACTTGGTGACATATTTTTCTGTTCTTTGAAAACCCTATTAAAAGAAGAAATGCTCTGAAATCCCGAAAGCATGGCTATCTCTGTGAGAGAAATATTGACGTTTGCCATGAGTTCAACGGCTTTTTCTACGCGGATAAGGTTCAGCCATTTGTTGTAATTAAGGCCCGTTATCTCTTTGAATATTCGGGAAAAATAGTCTTTGCTTATGCCGGCTCTTTTTGCCATTTCTGCTTGTGTGAGCATGTCATTTGTGAGATTATTTTTTATATAGTCCGTTACGGCAATCATCTTGAAAAAGAGCTCGCTTGTAACGGCAGACGGACTCTGTGTGAGTTCACCGCTCAGCTCTTGTTTGTGTTCGTCCAATGTGAGCATGAATTCAAAGAGGAGCATGGTACACAGCATTTCTTTGTTGCTGTTGTTTGACCTAAAAGTATCGCGCATTTTGCGTGCGATATCACCCAGTTTAAGAGCAAGTTTTCTGTGAGTGTTTATGCATACTACATGGAGATTGTGATAGTAGTGGATGATCCTTTTGAAGTCGAACACAGCATCCGCAATACCGCTGCTGAACTGGAGAATGATCGAACATGTTCTGTCAGCGTCGACAATTTCGTGCATTTCCATAGGCCAGATTAGAACGATATCGCCTTCAACGAGGTTATAAACCTTTTGACCGATCTTATATATATTTTTTTTACCGGGACCTACCAGTATTATTTCTCCGAAAGAGTGCCAGTGCGATGGAAAAGATCTTTTATCGGAGCCGGTAGCCAGATTAAATGCGTGGGTATCCTGAAAAGGAAATGGCTCATATCTGCTGAGATCCATGTTATACCTCCGTTTTTTAATAAATGAAACTATAAACAATTTTATATGAATAATATAAAGAAAGGGAAGGACAAAAATGGATAATTTCACTTTTTATTCGCCAACCTATTTTGTTTTTGGAAAAGATACTGAGAATACGGCAGGAGAGTACGTAAAAAAGTTCGGAGGAAACAAAGTTCTCATTCATTACGGTGGAGGAAGCGTTGTAAGAAGCGGGCTCTTGGACAGGGTAAAAAAATCTCTTGAAAAAGAGGGAGTTTCTTATACGGAACTTGGCGGTGTAAAGCCAAACCCGAGAAGCGGACTTGTTTATGAAGGAATAGAGCTTTGCAAGAAGGAACAGATCGATTTTATTCTTGCTGTCGGCGGTGGAAGTACGATTGATTCATCAAAGGCTATCGCTGCAGGAACTCTGTATGACGGAGATTTCTGGGATTTCTATCAGGGAAAAAAGCCTATTGAAAAGGCTCTTCCTGTTGGAACAATCCTGACAATCGCCGCAGCGGGAAGCGAAGGAAGTCCTGATTCCGTTATAACCAAAGAAGAGGGAATGTTTAAGAGAGGTGTGGGCTCCGATGCACTTCGCCCCAAGTTCAGCATCTTGAATCCCGCACTTACGCAGACACTTCCGGCTTATCAGACAGCTGCGGGAGCTACCGATATAATTGCACATCTCTATGAGAGATATCTTACCAATACCAAGGAAGTTGAAGTTACCGACAGAATGATCGAGGCGCTTCTTCTTACAATGAAGCACGAGACACCGAGAGTAATCGAAAATCCCGATAACTACGAGGCAAGAGCAAATATCATGTGGGCAGGTATGATGGCGCATAACAATTCCTGCGGTGTAGGAAGAAGTCAGGATTGGAACAGTCATAATATCGAGCATGAGCTTTCTGCGGTGTATGATTGTGCACATGGCGCCGGACTTGCGGTTACAATGCCTGCGGTATTCAGTTATGTTATGAATCATGACGTTATGAGATTTGCCAAGGTTGCTACAAGAGTATGGGGCTGTCAGATGGATTTTGACCATCCCGAAGTTACGGCAAAAGAGGGAATCGAAGCACTCAGAAACTTTCTTATTTCAATCGGAATGCCTAAGAATTTCGCGGAGCTTGGCGCGAAAGAGGAAGATATTCCCAAACTCGTTGAGGTTCTTTGCAGAGGAGACGGAAGACCCGGAAGCATAAGCGGTTTTGTGACTCTTAATGAAGATGATTGCACCAAGATTTATAAGATGATGATCTAAATACAGCATATATGCAGGGACTGTCTCATTGTGGCAGTCTCTGTTTTATGTTAAGGATTCTTCATATATAATATAATGAACAAAATATATACGGAGACATGAATAATGAAGCTTAACTACAAGAGAACTATACTGATCGGATTTGCATTTCTTTCAATTTGCGCATTTTGGCAGTTTTACGACAATGAGATTCCTAAAATCCTTAAATACAGATTTAATCTGGGGGAGACGGCTACCGGGGCGATAATGGCACTTGATAATGTGTTTGCTCTTTTCCTTTTACCCTTTTTCGGAAATCTTTCCGATAAGACCGAGAGCAAACTAGGAAAAAGAATGCCCTACATTATTATAGGAACGGCTCTGTCTGTTTCTCTTTTGTACATTCTTATAGCTGTTGCGGGAAATAGCGGAAGTCTGCCGCTGTTTATCGGGATTCTTCTTTTGCTACTTGTATCTATGGGGATTTACAGATCGCCTGCGGTATCTCTTATGCCGGATCTTACACCCGCGCCGCTTCGAAGCTCGGGAAATGCCATTATAAACCTGATGGGAACACTTGGCGGCATATTTGTCCTTGTGATGACCAAGGTTTTGTTAAAAGAGGCTGAGAATCCTGCGGATACAGATTATATGCCTTTTGTTACAAGTATCATCATATGTATGGTCATTTCGATCGGCATACTTTATAAGACTGTAAAAGAGAATAAATTAAGGAAAGAAATAGAAGAATTAGGAGGCCTTAATTCTCTCGGAGAAGAATTAGAAGAAGAGCATAAAGAGGCAGGAGATGCTGCGGCTGCAATTCCTTCGGATGTAAAAAGAAGCCTTTTGTTCCTTCTGTTATCCGTTTTTTTCTGGTATACGGCGTACAATGCGATAACAACTGCGTTTTCACGCTTTGTTGGAGAAGTTTGGGATCTTCACAACAATGAATATGCAACCTGTCTTCTTGTAGCAACAGTGGCGGCTACGCTAAGTTATATTCCGATTGCGTTTATTTCGGGTAAGATCGGAAGAAAGAAGACAATTCTTGCGGGAATAGCGCTTATGGCGGCAAGCTATGTGATAACCGGATTCTATCCGCACTTTTCGGCTTCTATAAATATCTTTTTCGCTCTTGTGGGAGTGGGCTGGGCTGCGATAAACGTAAACTCGTATCCGATGGTCGTTGAGATGTGCAAAACAGGTGAGATAGGAAAGTATACCGGCACATACTACACGTTCTCGATGGCAGCACAGGTCTTTACGCCGGTATTTTCGGGATATCTGCTTGAGCATATATCTTACAGGACGCTGTTTCCGTATGCGTTTATATTCTCGGGACTTGCATTTTTTACAATGCTTATGGTTAAGCACGGAGATACAAGGCCTGATATGAAGGGGAAATTATTGGAAAATTTTGATGTGGATGATTAAGTATATGCCGGGGAAAAGAAAAGGAAATGGGCCCGGGTAATTAAAATTTTATGAAATTATCACGTTTAGTTCATTTAATTGTTGCGAATTATACAATAAGGCAGTAAAATATTTAGCGGACGCGTTAAAAAATTATCAGTAGGAAGTGGTTTTGATGGATTTTATTAAGGTCTTGTGCATATGTTTACCGATATTGGTCATCCTTTATCTGTTGGTGATCATGCCCAGAATCGTACACAGACCTTCCGTTTCACCCCACACAAGTGTGCTTTATGCGCACAGAGGACTTCACGATAATGCTTCCGAAGCTCCGGAGAACACGATGGCGGCTTTCAAGAAAGCAGTGGATGCCGGATACGGAATTGAGTGTGATGTTCAGCTTACCAAGGATGGTATTCCTGTTATATTTCACGACTTCACTCTTTGCAGAGTGGCGCGATACGTAGAGGGACAGATTCCCGAGAATGCAGTCAGGAACAAGGACGGAAGCCTCGGAGTAGCGGGCAAGGTAAGTGACTATACATTTGAAGAACTCCAAAAGTTTCATATTCTTGACTCTGAGGAAAAAATCCCCAAATTCGAAGATTTTTTGGCGCTTGTAGACGGTAAAGTACCGCTTATCATAGAACTGAAGATTGAGTTCAAAAACTATTCGGTTTGTCCGAAAGCAGATAAGCTTCTTTCTAAATATAAAGGAGTTTATTGCATAGAGTCCTTTAATCCTCTCGGTGTACTGTGGTACAGAAAATACAGACCTGAGATCATGCGTGGACAGCTCTCTGATGAGTTTCACAGAGAATCACCTTCGGAATTCAGCGGTGTACTTTATTTTACGCTTACAAATTTATTGCTTAATTTTTTAACAAGACCGGATTTTATTGCGTTTAACCACAAATATCCGGGCAATCTGTCATTGTGGCTGTGCAGACATCTATACAAGATTACGACTGCGGCTTGGACGCTCAAGAGCGAAGAGGAGCTTAAGCAGGCGAAGGATTGTTTTGATATCTACATATTTGATAGTTTTATTCCGGAAAATGGCCCGGAAGTACAGAAGGTTTTATAAAGTTGATAATTATCCGCGTTTTATCACGGTCAGGTGTTATCCGCGGTAGTTATAAATAAATAATGAAATACATGAAAGGTACCGGTTGCATTAGAGGGCCGGTAAGAAAGGTAAGACAAAAAATGGCGAACAAGTGGGTTTATATGTTCAACGAAGGTAACGCAACCATGCGTGAGCTTCTTGGTGGTAAGGGTGCTAACCTTGCTGAGATGACCAAAATCGGACTTCCTGTTCCTCAGGGCTTCACAATCACAACTGAAGCATGTACTCAGTACTATGAGGATGGAAGAAAAATTAATGATGAGATCATGGCACAGGCTATGGACGGCGTTAAGAAGATGGAAGAGATCAACGGTAAGAAATTCGGTGATCTTAACAATCCTCTTCTTGTATCAGTTCGTTCAGGTGCACGTGCATCTATGCCCGGTATGATGGATACAATCCTCAACCTTGGCCTTAACGACGAAGTAGTTGCAGCAATGATCAAGGGAAATCCTGATCCTGCATTCGAGCGTTTCGTATATGATTCATATCGTCGTTTCATCCAGATGTTCTCTGACGTTGTTATGGAAGTAGGTAAGAAGTACTTCGAACAGCTCATTGACAAGATGAAGGAAGAAAAGGGCGTTAAATTTGACGTAGATCTTACAGCTGCAGACCTTAAGGAACTTGCAGAGCAGTTCAAGGCTGAGTACAAGAAACAGCTCGGCAAAGACTTCCCTTCAGATCCTGTTGAGCAGCTTAAGCTTGCTATCGAGGCTGTATTCCGTTCATGGGACAACCCTCGTGCCAACGTATATCGTCGTGACAACGACATCCCTTATTCATGGGGAACTGCTGTTAACGTAATGCCTATGGTATTCGGTAACCTTAACAATGAATCCGGTACAGGTGTTGCATTCACTCGTGACCCTGCTACAGGTGAGAATAAACTTATGGGTGAGTTCCTTATCAATGCTCAGGGTGAGGACGTAGTTGCAGGTGTTCGTACACCTATGCCTATCGCTCAGATGGAGAAGGAATTCCCTGAGGCATATGCTGAGTTCATCAAGGTTTGTGAGACTCTTGAGAATCACTACCATGACATGCAGGATATGGAGTTCACAGTTGAGAACAAGAAGCTTTACATGCTTCAGTGCCGTAACGGTAAGAGAACAGCTCCTGCTGCTCTTAAGATCGCTTGCGACCTCGTTGATGAGGGACACAAGACTCCTGAAGAAGCTGTAGCAATGATCGATCCTCGTAACCTTGATACACTTCTTCACCCTCAGTTTGATGCTGCTGCTCTTAAGGCTGCAACACCTATCGGAAAAGGTCTTGGTGCTTCACCCGGAGCTGCTTGCGGTAAGGTTGTATTCACAGCTGATGATGCTGTAGCTTGGGCTGAGAGAGGCGAGAAGGTTGTACTTGTTCGTCTTGAGACATCACCTGAAGATATTACAGGTATGAAGGCTGCTCAGGGTATCCTTACAGTTCGTGGTGGTATGACATCACACGCTGCCGTAGTTGCTCGTGGAATGGGTGAGTGTTGCGTATCAGGTTGTGGCGACATCAACATGGACGAAGATAACAAGAAGTTCACTCTTGGTGGAAAAGAGTTCCATGAGGGAGACTTCATTTCAATCGATGGAACAACAGGTAACATCTATGACGGACAGATTGCAACAGTTGATGCTCAGATCGCCGGCGAGTTCGGACGTATCATGGCATGGGCTGATGAGTTCAGAAAGCTCAAGGTTCGTACAAACGCTGATACACCTGCTGATGCTAAGAAGGCTAGAGAGCTTGGTGCTGAGGGTATCGGACTTTGCCGTACAGAGCACATGTTCTTCGAGGAAGACAGAATTGCTGCATTCCGTGAGATGATCTGTTCAGATACAGTAGAGGAGAGAGAAGCTGCACTTGATAAGATTCTTCCTTATCAGCAGAACGACTTCAAGGCTCTTTATGAGGCTCTTGAGGGATGCCCTGTTACAATCAGATTCCTTGATCCTCCGCTTCACGAGTTCGTTCCTACAACTGAGGACGAGATCAAGAAGCTCGCTGATGCAAAGAATAAGAGCGTAGAAGAGATCAAGGCTATCATCAATTCTCTTCACGAGTTCAACCCTATGATGGGTCACAGAGGATGCCGTCTTGCAGTTACATATCCTGAAATTGCTAAGATGCAGACTAAGGCTGTTATCCGTGCAGCTCTTGAAGTTCAGAAGGCACACGCTGACTGGAACGTTAAGCCTGAGATCATGATCCCTCTTGTTTGTGAGATCAAAGAGCTTAAGTATGTTAAGAAGATCGTTGTTGAGACAGCTGATGCTGAGATCGCTGCTGCAGGCGCTAAGCTTGAGTACGAAGTTGGTACAATGATCGAGATCCCCAGAGCTGCTCTTACAGCTGATGAGATCGCTAAGGAAGCTGATTTCTTCTGCTTCGGTACAAACGACCTTACACAGATGACATTCGGATTCTCTCGTGATGATGCAGGTAAGTTCCTTGATGCTTACTATGATACAAAGATCTTCGAGAACGATCCTTTCGCTAAGCTTGATCAGACAGGCGTTGGTAAGCTCATGGAGATGTCACTTAAGCTCGGCAAGCCCGTAAATCCCAGCCTTCACGTTGGTATCTGCGGTGAGCACGGCGGTGATCCTTCATCTGTTGAGTTCTGCCACAAGATTGGTCTTGACTATGTATCATGCTCACCTTTCCGTGTACCTGTTGCAAGACTTGCTGCTGCACAGGCTGCAATCGCTGAGAAGAGCGCATGCTGCGGTTCAAAGAACATCGTAGATGATGAGACAAAGGAAAAGCTTAAGGATGCTGCTGAGAAGGCTGCTGTTATTGCAAAGGATCTTGCTGAGACATCAGCAGAGGTTGCTAAGGCAGGACTTGCAGGACTTAAGGCTGGACTTGAGGAAGCTAAGAAAGTATACAATAGCAACAAGAAGAACTAATATCGATACATTTACAGAATTATTGATTTAGTTTTATGGGGAGCTGCCAAATTGGCAGCTCCTTTAAAATATAAAGGAGAATAACAATATGTGGCTGTTTTTTACACTGGCAACAACATTTATATGGGGACTTGCTGAACTATTTTACAAGAAAGGAGCAAGACCTGATGAGAAATATGCTCATTTGAAGATATGTGTATGTGTCGGTGTAATAATGGGCATCCACGCCGTTTTTACACTTCTGACCAAGGATATCGGATATGATTTTGCAAATCTTATCAGATACATGCCGGTTTCACTTTGCTATATTGTTTCGATGGCATTTTCATTTTTTGGAATGAGATTTATAGAGGAGTCTATTTCGGATCCCATTGAGAACACTTCGGGAGCACTGTGCTCACTTATGTGTGTTCTTTTTATGGGAGAGAGCATAGGTGCTTTGTCTGTTGTAGCTATAATCGTCATAGTTATAGGTATTTTGGGAGTTGGTTTTCTTGATAACAGCGGAGATACTGATAGAAAGAAGAAACTTGGAAAGAAAATGGCAATTATTGCTTTTTCAATGCCGTTCTGTTATGCGATTCTTGACGCTTTGGGAAGTTTTCTCGATATATATTATCTGGAGATGGAGACAAGTCCTCTTGCCGGTATTACAGAGGAAACGATAGAAGAGGTGGCAAATACTTCGTACGAGCTTACTTTTTTCTTCTGCGCGATTGCAATAATGATATTTATGATGATCAAGGGCGTTAAATTTGAACTTCCGAAACAGAGAGATAAGATACTTGCCGGATTGTGTGAGACTGCGGGACAGTTTACATATGTATATGCCATGAGCGGAAACGGTGCGATAGCAGCACCCATTATTTCCTCGGTATGCGTTGTTTCTCTTTTACTCTCAAGAGTTGTTCTTAAAGAGCGACTTGCTAAGCTGCAATACTTGTTCTTGTTTATGGTTATTGCAGGTATCCTTGCTCTAGCTGTAATTGAAGGAGAGTAATCGATATAAAAATAGAAAAGGAACTGTGCACATATTGGAGGAGTGCACAGTTCCTTTTTACTATTAGTTGAGTTCTTCCATCTTTGATAACAAGTTATCGATTGCTGTTTTATCATCAAGTGTAGCAGAATTGATTATCATAACATATCCCGGTTCGGTAATACATGTGGTTTTTTGGTAATAAGTCATTGTTTTGTATTTGGCTGAGATGGAAATTGATGGATGCTCATCGCCTAGGTAAGTGACAGTGTCAAGTTCTTTTTTTACATCGGTAAATCCCTCTTCTTCAAGAGATTCACCTGCATGAGGCATCAATCCCATAATTACAAGATGCTCATTTGGATCTTCGTCTGTGTTTGCGTTAAGCTTCAAAAGAGTCATGTGTATGGATGTAAATGTGTTATTGTTCATTGCATAAAAAACACTCAGAACGCTATCATCGTCAGGATCGTTATCCTCTGCAAGTTCGGCTTCACTTGAAACTTCGTAGCTCTTTCCTAAAGTCAATTTAAAATTGAAATACTCGTTTTCGTAGGTTTGTCCGTCAATTTTTCCTTTTGCGAGTTCTTTCACTTTGGCATCGTCAATCTTATTGGAAGAATCCTTGTCATCTTTTTCTTCATCTTTATCTTCTTTGGAATCTTCTTTTTCGGTGGTTTCTTCTTTGTCTTTCTTTTTTGAATCCTTTTCTTCGTCTTCTTTTTCTGAATCTTTCTCAGAATCTTCTTCCTCTGTATCTTCGTTGGAAGTAAGTTTTTCGATTTCTTCGGCTTCCTTGTTATCTTTATCTGTGTATAAATTCATGATAGGATCGTTGGGCAAAACCATGCCTTCGCATCCGACAGAAACCAAAGCAATTGTCATAGACAACATGACAATAAGTAATTTCCTTTTCATAACAAATCTCCTGTAAAAAATAGGAACAGGCTTCGGATGTTGCATAGAAGTCTGTTCCCGTGTTGTAAATAATAATAAATTTTATCAGTTTAATTTCTCTGCATTTGTAAGAATGGCATCTGAGCTGTCGGCATCAAGACCAAGTACGGAGTAAAGTGAAATGTATCCGCCTTTGATGAGACAAACAGATCTTTCGTGAACAGGAATTCCCTGAACGCTGCCTTTCATAACAATTGTGGGATGTTCTTCGCCTAAGAAAGTGAAGTTTTCAATTTCGGCTGTAACATCCGTAAAGCCCTGAGCTTCAAGTGCATCAATTGCGCTTTGTTTGCCTTGTTCGAGAACTGTCTTTTCATCTACCAGTGCACCGACAATTGAGCCAACACTTTGGATGGTTACGTTAAACGTTGAACCGTTGGACAAATCTGTTGCAAATGCAACAGCCATTACAGCACCGTCATCGACAGCTTTTTTTGCCATCTCATTATCCTTGATGGAGTCCATATCGCCCAAAGAACCGTTCAGATCTTTGAGTTCTTCGTCTGAAGCAAATGTGAAGTTGTCATCCAAAGTTACCTTTATATTGAAGAAGTCATTCTCGTATGAGTTTCCTTTGATCACACCTGAAGTAAATTCTCCTGAAGCACTGTCGTCTTTAGCCTTCGAAGTCTCTTCGGTTGCTTCTTCATCAGTATCTTCAATTTCTTTTGATTCAGGTTCCTTCTCAGGAGCTTCCTCAGCTTCGCTTATGTTCTTGGCGGGCTCGAGCGGTGCTTGTGAACATCCTACGGCGCCTAAAGCAACCACCATAGATAACATAGTAACGAGCAATCTCTTTTTCATTAAATCTTCCTCCCAAATTCTCACTTTCTGAAAAACATTGTTATTCTAGCATATTTTGATTAATAATGCTATTATTTATCGTAAATGTAGTATTTAATGCGATACATGACAAATGTTGAGCAATAAATGTAATAATGATAAAATTAAAATAAGATATTGTTAATTACTATAATTGATTGGGAGAATTTGCATCTATGGATACTCAGGAACTCGATCTTGAAAATGAAGCGATGTCTTATTCCGGTCTCTCTTCGCTGAACAAAAATGCATTGGAGAGAGAGCTTGAAATATGTGGGAAATTAGGAGCCGATGTTGAGAAACTGAGAGCTCTGAATTTTAATGCGTTGCAACTTTCCGAGATTAGTAAAGGAATCAAAGAGAAGGTTGATGTCGCCAAATACATGGATCCCAGAAAATCCTGGACTGAAATGGAAGAGCTGCGCCTTGAGATGAGCCAGAATATAGATATGAGCTCATACAGGGAGCAAGGATTTGATATACAGCAGCTTTCTCAGATAAGAAAGGGAATAGCTGCGGGGATAGATGTATCAGTATATGCAAAAAGGGAATACTTTGCCGACCAGATGAGGGAGATCAGGATTGGGCTGTCCAGAGGAGAAGGTGTTCCCATCATATTTTATCAGGATCCTGCCTTTGACAGCCTTCAGATGAGGGAAATCAGAAAAGGCCTTGAGGCAGGTATTGATATCTCAAACTATGCCGCTGTCGATATTCCTTACATGAAGATGCGCGCGATCAGAAAGAGTGCTGAGGACGGTCTGTTCTTTGATGATTCACAGATAAGAAATTACAATGCGAGTATACTTGAACAATTACATGAGGCGTATAAGGATAATGTTGATATTAACAGATATGTAAAAGAGCGCTACGAAGCGGAACAGATTGAGCAGATAAGGATATGCTTAAAAGAGAAAATATCAATAGATGATTATATTACGCCCGAAATGCGCAGTGATGCCATTAAGGAGATAAGAATAGGACTTGAAAACGGCGTAGAGGTCAAAAGATACTCAAATCCTCAGTATGGCTGGCAACAGATGTATGAGATGCGCATCGGACTTGAGCATCAGATAGACATTACACCGTATTGCAATCCTCTTTATCAGGCGGATCAGATGCGAGAGCTGAGGCTCGGAATTGAAGAAGGGCTTGATATAAGCACATATTCGTCTATGATGTACACTGCGCGAGACATGCGGCGCATCAGAGAACGCATAATGGGCGAAGGGTACGGATTTATCGGTGCCAAAAATCGTGACGAGGCAGCGCTTGACAGGACAGGCGGTGTTCCAAACGAAACAGCTCTTCTTAATTACATGCTTGAGAACAGGGATGAGTTCCTTTCGTTTACGTCTGATGAAATGATCTGTTGGATACAGCTTCCGCTCAGAAAAGATGGTGCTGTATATACGGAAGAACTTATCATGAGCTTTCTTGTTCAGTGCCGAATAATGGCTGGAATCAAGAAGGATGCGATAACTCAGATGTTAAGTAATCTTGTTCCCGATGAAAAATATGTGGTTGCTGCCGGAAAACAGGCTGTTGACGGAGTTGACGGATATTATGAATTTCTCGTTGATCTGGAGACTGAGCAGGAACCTGTCATATTAAAAGACGGAACCGCCGATCTTTCCAATATTGACGCCATCAAACAGATAAAGGCAGGCGATAAGATTGCAATATATCATAAGGCTAAAAAAGGTGAAGACGGTTACAACGTGTACGGAGAAGCACTGAGGGCTAAGAACGGCAAGGAAATCCCAATCCTAAAGGGCGAGGGATTTATGATACTCAGTGACAAGGTGACTTATGTTGCGAAGTATACCGGCGCTATCAGCATGGTTGACGGGCTTATCAATATAGAGAAGATAATGATAGTTCCCGAAGTTAAAATAACCGATAATAAGATCGTTTACGACGGCGTAATTTATGTGACGGGTGATGTGAATTCCGGAAGTAATATCAATGCTACGGGTGATGTCATAATCGGCGGTCATATGGAGAGTTCCGAAATAGTGAGCGGAAGGAACGTTATCATAAAAGGTGGCGCAACTTGTCCGATCAGAGGATCTATAGAAGCCAAAGGAGATATTTCAGCCAAATTCTTTGAAGGTGTTGAGATTACGGGAAAGAATATCTCCGCCAACTATTTTATCAATTGCAATGTTAATGCAAACGGACTTATAAGGACATACGGAAGAGTCGGTACCATATATGGAGGAAGTTGCCAGAGCCTAATTGGAATCGAAACAGCGTCTGTCGGAAACAAGGCGGGGGCAAAGACGATAGTCACACTTGGCGTGAACAGCTCTATTTTGGGCGAGATGAGTAATGTAAACAAGGCAATAAGCAGAGAACAGGAAGAACTCAACAGTCTTATCGTGCAAAGAGACAGGCTTTCTGAGGATGCGTCCGCTGACAGGCAGAGGATGCAATGGAAGATCAAAGTCAATGCCGCCATAGGCATGAAAGAAGGCAAGATTAGAGATCTCAATGAGAAAAAGAAAAAGATTCAGACTGAGATTGATAAGGGAAGTGAGGCAAGAGCAACAATTACAGAAACTGCTTATGCGGGAAGCGTATTTGTCATAGACGGAATGGTCATGAGAATAGATAATGACAAGCGCGCATACGGCAAACTTGTGATCAAAGCAAATGAAGAACGAGACGCCATAGAGATTTCCTGATCGGTATTTGAAATATTAAATTTTACTGCTTAATCTTGGAATTTTATAATTTCGAGATTAAGCAGTTATTAAATTACGATAAATTCTTGTTGGCAAGTAATACATTTGGACAAACTTAGAATAAAATTAATATTAAGAAAAAAAGAAAGGGGCATGGACATGGAAGAACGCAGAAAAATAACACGTGTGGATTACAAAGTAGACAGTATCCTTGTAGATAGGGACTCTTTGGAAAAATATTATTGCAAAGTCAAGAATATAAGCCCGTTGGGAGTGGCCCTTTCAGTTAGTTCCAATGTTCCGAGTCTTTTAAATAGAGATGTGATAATAGTCGCGGAGACGCTTATAATGTACGCTGACGTTGTAAGAGAAGAGGAAGAGTCAGATGGAGAGCGAATTGTGGCTTTAAAAGCCAGAAATTTTACTCCCGATGTACTTCAATATTTATTCGAACGCATCGGATCCGAAGATTAAAGAAAAAAATTTTTTTGTCGAAAAGAATATTGATGATGAAAATTTTTTTCGCGGGTTGAGGTGGAGAATATGAAGAAGAACGAACTCACAAACAAAAAGATTATTTCAGCTCTTTTGATCGGTATATCGGCACTTGCTGCTATGCCTACCGTTAATGCGTATGCAAATGAAGGTGAAGGCGAAGAACCGCAGGAGCCTGCAGCTGTAAGTGAGAACACAGAAGAAACAAGTGAAAGCTCTACACAGGAAGCTGAAGAGCAGGCAGAGGATACTTCAGAAGCAATAGAAAGCGCACAGGAAGAAGTCAGTGAAGTAACCGATGATATCCTTGACAATGATAACAAGGTTGAGGTTGAGACCGTTGGTTCTATTGCAAGTGAAGGCGTTGAAACAACTGTTGAAAAAGCAGAAGAATTGAGCGCTGACGCAAATCTTGAGAATGCTGAAATATGTATAGATAATGTGAAGAAAGATCTTCAGAATGCCGACGCTGCCAATAAGGTCGCAGATGAAGCCGCTGTAGAAGTACTTTCAGATGTTGCTGAGGCACAGAACATTTCTGATAATATAGAGCAGTCAGTTAATGAAGCAGCTGAAAAGACGCAGGAGCTTCAGGATAAATTCAACAATGCGGGTAATCTTGAAGAAGCAAAGAAGACTGCCGACGAACTTGAGAAAGTTGTTAATGATACCAAAGCAGATATTTCTGCTAAAGTTGAATATTACAATCTTGTCAAAGATAAATATGATGAAGCTGTAAAGGTGCTTGAACAGGCTGAGAAAGATATCGATAAGGCATATGGTGAAGCGGGCGCCGATACAAGAGAAGCTTTGGCTAATCTTGCGGATGCAAAAGAAAAGGTTGAACAGCTTGAGAGCGCATTGGAAGAGGCGGAAGGAGAGCTTGTTGTTGAGCAGCAGCTTATGAGCAATCTTTCCAAAGCTTTTGAAAATGTTGATAACGCGCTTAACTGGGATAATCAGGGTAAACTTCTTGGTGCTTATGTCGCAAATTATTATCTTCCTTTGGTTGAAGGAGTTGAGAATATTTCTTCCATCAAGGTCGGAACAAGGGTAAGAGGTTTTGACAAACAGGATTACAATTATTATCCCGTTACATATATTGATAATAACGGAAATCAGGTAACAAGATACTTTAACTATGACAGAGTGGACAAGCAGAAAAATGACAATCCCTATGCTACATTGGGCAGTTCAAAAGATATAGCCGCTTTTGAAAAGAGTGCGGAAGAGATAGGCGCAGATACTTACCTTAAGAAGCTGTATGCCGCAGAACTTAAAGGCGAGCTCAGTTCCGGTTCGACACTTCAGAATAATACAAAGAATGGTGAATATAAGGTATATGCATATGTGGAAAACGGCGAGACAAAGTATATTGCCAGGGCTCAGCTTGAGGGCAGAAAGGCAGATACAAGAGAAATAAAGACAATTGACGGCGTTACATATGTAGACGGAAATGAGATACATGAAGTTATTCAGAATCGCAATGCAATGCTCAAAGAAAATAACATCATTGTAAACACAAAGGTCGAAAAAGATGCGATTCTTGCGTATATTGAAAACACAAAGGTTAATGTTGAGAAGTTCAATGCTTACAGCGAGGAGCTTGGCGAGGCAAAGGATGCTGTAGATAAGGCAAGAGATGAGGCAATCAGCTTAAGCGAAGCCATTGATAATCTTTCAAGAAACAGAACAAATAAGATTCTTAGCGCCGCTGAAGTTCTTGGAGTTGAGGATGTTGCAACATATCTCGGAATTGAAGTGACTGAAGATGATGCTGAAAAGCTTAACAATATGTCTCTTAACCAGGCGATAAAATATCTCGATAAGCTTTTGGAAGAGACAAATGAAAAGATCAAGGCAGGTGAGGAGCGTGTCGGAGATCTTGAAAATAAGCTTGATGAAGTTAAGAGCGCATTAAAAGAGCTTCAGGCAAAAGCACAGAATACTGCTGAAAGCACAGGAAACGTTGGAAATACATCAGATGATGATGATTCTGATTCCGGAGCTTCAGGCGCAGGATCCGGCTCTGATAATAACATTTTGAATGTGACACAGCCTGCTTCAAATGCATTTAATGTTGCAGCAGTGGTTCCCGGTGGAAACGACAACACAGATGATGCAGGAGATGCAGCCGGTGAAGCGGTTTCCGACGGAGCAAACAATACAAGAACACCCGGAAGAGACGGAGCGGTGCTCGGAGCACTCAGAGGTCTTAACCGCGGCGGTGACGGGGCAGGAACAGATGATCTTGGAAACGGAACGGATACAACAAATCCTTCCGATGCTGATTTCACCGATGATACTGATGATGCGGATGTATATATCATCGATGATATGCAGATTCCTTTAGCTGACGCACCCGCAGATGCAGAAAAACTCATTCCGGAGTCACTTAACTGGTGGTGGTTGCTTATATTTGCAGTTTTTGGAAAGGCCGGAGAAAAAATGTATAAGAGGCATAAAGAGAGAATTGCAATAAAAGTAAAGAAAAATAACTGATAATGGTCTTCTTTTACATAAAAGAGTTTTGAACTTGGTTACATTTATGAGTTCAAAACTCTTTTTGTTTTCGTTGAAACTTTCAGTAACCATGCGAGGAACGTTGCAATATTCAGACAAATTTCCTATAATAATAGTTATATTTTTAGGGAAGGTAAACAATATGAAGGAATTACTGAATGAACTTTTAATGGAAGACAAAACCTTTTTAAAAGTTCCTTTTGGGAGCGGATATTTGGAGATTTACAAATCCGTTGTCATGACATGGATCGTTATTGCGTTCTTGTTTATCCTTATCTTGTTCCTTACGCGTGGCTTTACGGTGCATAATATTTCAAAGCGCCAGGCTGCGGTTGAAAGTTTTGTCCTCTGGATCAGGGGCGTGACAGGTGGAATGCTTGGAGAAGAAGCAATAAGGTACGCTGATTATATAGGTACCGTGCTTATCTTTATAGCTTTTTCCAATATGGTCGGATTGTTCGGGTTTACGCCCGCGACGATGGATCTGAATGTTACGATAGCACTTTCAATCATGAGCATCATTTTGGTTGAAGCCGCAGGTATTAAGAAGAGAGGGGTTAAGAACTGGTTAAAAGGCTTTGCACAGCCCATGGCGGTAATCGCACCTATGAATGTTCTGGAACTTGTGATCAGACCTTTGTCTCTTTGCATGCGACTGTTCGGTAATATTCTTGGAGCCACCGTTATCATGGAGCTTATTAAATTTGTTATGCCGGTATTTTTTCCGGCGCTGTTTAGCCTGTATTTTGACATATTTGACGGAGCAATCCAGGCATATGTCTTTGTCTTTTTGACGTCATTATACATTAAAGAAGCCGTTGAATAATTACGGCATAAGGAGGAATTTAAAATGAGTTTAACAGCAATAGGAGCAGCTATCGCTGCATTTACCGGAATCGGAGCAGGTATCGGAATCGGTTTGGCTACTGCAAAGGCTACAGATGCGGTTGCAAGACAGCCTGAGGCTGACGGTAAGATAATGAAGCTTCTTCTTTTGGGATGTGCACTTGCAGAGGCTACAGCCATCTATGGTTTCGTAGTAGCTATTATGATCATTCTTTTCTCATAATTAAGGTAATAATGCAGAGAGGGGTTACAACGTGTTAGAAGTAAGTCTATTAAACATAGGTTTGACCATATTAAATCTTTTGATCTTGTATTTTGTTGCTAAAAAATTTCTTTTTGGCAGGGTTGATGCTGTCCTCGTTCAGAGAAGAGAGGAAGTCGAAAGCGCTACAAAAGCAGCTGAAACGGCTGAGCAGGAAGCTTTAAATACAAAGAAAGAATATGAAGACAAGATAGCTCATGTTGATGAAGAAAAAGAGCAGATCCTTGCCGATATCAAGAAGCAGGGATATGCGGAATATGAGCGTATTGTCAGTGAAGCCAGAAAAAAAGGCGATCAGATCATTGTCGAGGCAAAGCATAATGCGGAAGTTGAGAATGAGCGTGCCAAAGAGGTATATGCTGCTCAGCTTACCGATATGGTTATTGATGCCGCATCCAAGATTGCGGCTACCAAGCACAGTGCTGCCGATGACATGGAATTATATGAAAAGTTTATAAATGAAGCCGGAGCAAATAATGAGTGAGATTTTGAAAGCAAAACTGCGCTATGCGGGCGTTGCTCCCAGTGATGAACAGCTTTCCAAGATTAAAGCTATTCTCCTTAAGAAGTTTGGGGTTTCTGAAATAGACCTTGAACTTGTTCAGGATACCTCTATAGGTGGCGGATTTATCGTATCTTGTAAGAACTTTGAATACGATTGGTCCGACGCTGGCAGAGCAAGGCAACTTCGCGCGGAATTAAATAACATAAGCAGAAAGACCGGAGAGAGTGAAACCGGTAAGATCATAAGCATGCTCAGCAACAAAGTTGAGAGTTTTGATCTTGCCATTGGTGACAGAGAGGTCGGAACTGTAACCTGGGTAGGAGACGGAATCGCCAATATCGACGGAATCGAGCATGCTTTCTACGGAGAGATCATCGAGTTCGAGGGCGGAACCAGAGGAATGGCTCAGGATATTAGAGATGACCATATCGGTTGTATCCTTTTCGGAAACGATACGGGAATCAGACAGGGAACAAGGGCTGTCAGAACTTATAAAGAAGCCGGGATACCTGTCGGAGAAGCATTTATTGGAAGAGTAATAGATGCTCTCGGAACTCCTGTTGACGGGCTCGGAGATATCAAAGAATCCGGTTACAGACCTGTCGAGCAGCCTGCACCCGGTATTATTGAAAGACAATCTGTCAATGAACCGATGGAAACGGGTATTCTTTCTATCGATACCATGTTCCCTATAGGACGCGGACAGAGAGAACTTATTATCGGCGACAGACAGACCGGTAAGACATCGATTGCCCTTGATACCATTATCAATCAGAAGGGCAAAAATGTAATATGCATATATGTTGCGATCGGACAGAAGGCATCTACCGTCGCAAAGATCATACAGACACTTAAGAAGACGGGAGCATTGGATTACACGATAGTTGTAAGTTCCACTGCTTCGGATATGGCGCCTCTTCAGTACATTGCACCTTATTCAGGTACTGCAATGGCTGAGTATTTTATGCATCAGGGTAAGGATTGCCTTATTGTTTATGACGATCTTTCCAAGCATGCAGTTGCATACAGAGCGCTTTCACTTCTTCTTGAGAGATCACCGGGAAGAGAAGCATATCCCGGAGATGTATTTTATCTGCATTCAAGACTTCTTGAGAGATCAAGTAAGCTTTCATCGGAACTTGGAGGCGGCTCTATAACAGCCCTTCCCATTATCGAGACGCAGGCGGGAGATGTATCTTCATATATTCCCACCAATGTCATTTCAATCACGGACGGACAGATATTCCTTGAGAGCGATCTGTTCTTTGAGGGAATGAGACCTGCCGTAAACGTTGGTCTTTCTGTATCCCGTGTAGGTAGCGCAGCTCAGACCAAAGCTATGAAGAAAGCTGCGGGAAGTATAAGAGTAGATCTTGCGCAGTACCGAGAAATGGCAGTGTTCACACAGTTTAGTTCCGATCTTGATGAGACGACCAAGAATCAGCTCGCTCACGGTAATGTACTTATGGAGCTGCTTAAGCAGCCTCTTGAGCATCCTCTTGCCATGTATGAGCAGGTAATCATTCTGGTTGCTGTCGGTGCGGGCAGACTTGATATGCTCCCCGTCAAGAGAGTCAAAGAATATAAAGAAAAGCTTCTTGAATATTTTGCTGCGGAGCAGGGTGACATCTGTGAAGAGCTCGAGAAGAGCGGAGATATGTCGGAACAGTTAAAGAAGAGGATTCTCGATGCCGTTGATGCCTTCAACGACAGTGAGAACAAGAAACTTAAGGAAGAATTGGAAAGTGGCAACCATTAAAGAAATCAGGGATCGAATAAGCAGTGTCAACGATACCCGAAAAATTACAAATGCGATGTATCTGATATCTTCTACAAAGCTTCGCAGGGCGAAAAAAATGCTCATGGATACCGAGCCGTTCTTTTTTGCCACTCAGGCTATGATATCCCGTATGGTAAGACATCTGCCTGAGGGAGTTGACAATATCTTTTTGGAGACAAGGCTTGAAATTCCGGAGGACGAGAGGAGAAGAGGGTACATCATCTTCACTGACGACAAGGGACTTGCCGGTTCTTATAATCACAATGTTATAAAACTTGCTGAAGAGAAGATAGCTAAGGACAAAGGTGAATGGAAGCTTTTTGTAATAGGCGAAGTCGGCAGATTCCATTTTCTTTCGAAGAATGTAGATATTGAAGAATCATTTATGTTTACGTCGCAGAATCCCACTCTTCACAGAGCCAGGAAGATAGCGGCAGAGATTCTTGATTATTACTACAGAAGAAAGATAGACGAATTCTATATTATTTATACTACCGTTCACGGTGCCAAGATTGAGACGAGATTTGAGAAACTTCTTCCGCTTGAGATCATTACCGATATCAAGAGAGAGAAGCCGATCGAAGGAACTTTGCTGGAAGAGTTTCTTATGGAACCCAGTCCTTCGGCAATTTTGGATAATATAGTTCCCAATTACGTTACGGGATTTATATACGGTGCATTGGTAGAGGCTTTCTGCAGTGTACAGAGTGCGAGAATGATGGCTATGGATTCGGCAAATAAAAATGCCGAGAAGATGATAGCCGATCTTCAGAGAACTTACAACAGGCAGAGACAGGCTATGATAACTCAGGAAATAACAGAGGTTGTCAGTGGAGCAAAAGCTCTTAAGAATGCTAAGATGGCCAAGGAAAAAAAGATAAGTAGAAAACGAGGAAGTACAGTTGAGGAACGGTAAGATTTTACAGGTCATGGGACCTGTTGTAGATGTAAAATTTGAGGACAATGATCTTCCTTACATCAATGACGCGTTGTATGTTATGGTCGAAGACCAAAAGCGCGTTATGGAAGTTGCCCAGCATATCGGTGATAATGTTGCAAGATGCATCATGTTATCTCCAAGTGAGGGACTCAGTAAGGATATGGAGGTATTTCTTACAGGCGGAGCTATAAGTGTTCCCGTAGGAGACGAAGTTCTTGGAAGACTTTTTAATGTCCTCGGAGATGCAATCGATAATAAAGGTGAAGTAAAGACATTGGAGAAATGGGACATTCACAGAGAGCCGCCAAGGCTTGTGGATCAGAGTCCCGTTGTTGAGATATTGGAGACCGGAATCAAGGTTATCGATCTTCTTGCACCTTATGCAAAGGGTGGTAAGATCGGACTTTTCGGAGGTGCCGGTGTAGGTAAGACTGTCCTTATTCAGGAGCTTATCCAGAATATTGCGACAGAGCACGGCGGATATTCCATTTTCACGGGAGTCGGAGAGAGATCGAGAGAAGGTAACGACCTTTGGCTTGAAATGACCGAGTCCGGGGTTATCAATAAGACGGCGCTTGTCTTCGGACAGATGAATGAGCCCCCGGGAGCAAGAATGCGTGTTGCCGAGACAGGGCTTACAATGGCTGAGTATTTCAGAGATGTTAAGCATCAGGACGTGCTTCTTTTCATAGATAACATTTTCAGATTTGTTCAGGCAGGATCGGAAGTTTCATCACTTCTTGGAAGAATGCCTTCAGCCGTAGGTTATCAGCCTACACTTGCAACAGATCTGGGTATGCTTCAGGAGAGGATCACATCGACAAGACTTGGTTCGGTAACGTCTGTTCAGGCCGTATATGTGCCTGCGGATGACTTGACTGATCCTGCGCCTGCGACAACGTTTGCGCATCTTGACGCAACTACGGTTCTTTCGCGTAAGATTGTGGAACAGGGTATTTATCCTGCTGTTGACCCTCTTGAGTCATCGAGCAGAATTCTTGAAGAGGACATTGTCGGTAAAGAGCACTATGAGACTGCTATCAAGGTTCAGGAAATACTTCAGAAGTATAAAGAACTTCAGGATATCATTGCAATCCTCGGTATGGAGGAACTCAGCGATGAAGATAAGCTTACGGTTCACAGGGCAAGAAAGATACAGAGATTTTTGTCCCAGCCTTTCCATGTAGCTGAGCAATTTACGGGAATAGAAGGAAAGTTCGTTCCTCTTGCAGATACGATCAAAGGATTCAAGGCTATCATTGACGGTGAAATGGATCAGTATCCGGAAGCGGCATTCTTCAATGTCGGTACAATTGAAGAAGTAATAGAAAAGGCGAAACAGATAGAGGCATAAAATATGAATGGTGAAAAGGTTATGACCTTCGGATTGAGGGTAATTTCCGTAAATGGAATATTTTATGACGATAGGGCAGAAGAAATTATTCTCCCTTGTGCAGACGGAGAACTTGCCGTTCTTGCAAACCATGAGGAAATGATTCTTGCGCTGTCTGACGGAGTTATCAAGATTAAGAAACCCGGCGGCGAATGGCTTTACGGTGTAGTCAGTCTTGGTTCTGTTCAGGTTGCGAACAATAGATGTATAGTTATAGTCAATACGGTTGAGAAACCGGAAGATATCGATAAGCAGAGGGCAAGAGAAGCCTATGAATTTGCGATGGAACATCTGCAGCAAAAGCAGTCCATTAAGGAATTCAAGAAATCTCAGGCGGGACTTGCCAGAGCGCTTACCAGACTAAAGGCTGCGTCAAAATATAGTGATTGATAATGGAGACTGTTTTGGAGAAGAAAAAAAGTAGATTGAAAATTACGAATGTAGTTTTTTGCATGACCACATTTATGGTATTAACACTTTTGCAGGGGTGTGGCAGTAAGGGGGACAGCGAGCTTCTTGTTTACAAGGAGCAGATGACTGAATTCTATGACAAACTCGGGGAATATAACAATTCCATAAACGGGATAGATCCCAATTCCGAGTCGGCAAAGCAAGATCTCCTCGGATATCTTGATGAAGTGAACACAACCTTCAAGTCTATGGGCGAGCTTACCGTTCCCGATGAATTCTCGGGTATAGCTGATATGGCAGTGGAAGCCGCTGATGACATGCAGAAAGCCAATGAGTATTATCATATGGCATATGACGGCGAGTTTGACGAAGAGAGCGAAGGAACTGCGAGTCAGTTTTATGAAAGAGCAAACAAGAAAGCTTTTATAATGCTTCAGGTTCTTCACGGCGAAGTTCCTTCAGGTGAAGGAATTTCCGTAGAAACAGCGGAAGCATATGATTTAGCAACTATAGATTCAAGCACTGAGTAATATCAGTGCTTTTCCTATGGAATAAATTAGAAAAGGTCACAGTTATGAAGGAGAACAGGTTTTTATACCTTATAAATTTCATAGCATGTATGCTTGTCATAGTGATTCATACGAGATTCCCCGGAAACTTCGGACTTGCAATGGATGCCGTGAGCAGAATCGCGGTTCCGTTTTTCTTTACTCTGGCGGGAAGATATCTTCTGAGGGACGGAGACGACAGCACAGAGAAGATAAGAACAAAGAGCGGAAAATATCTCGTTAAGATATTGAAGATAACAGGGATTGTATACGCAGTGTATTTTGTATTTTCTCTTATAGTACATGTGTATCTTGGTGATTCGATAAAAGAGTGGCTGGTTTCCAAGTATTCTCTGAAAGAAGGACTGTGGTTCATTCTGTTTAATTCGGGAACCTATGTGTATGATTCGGTATTTGTATTTGATCATATGTGGTTTTTATTTGCACTTATCTATGTGATGGTGCTCATATATATTTTTGCCGGAGTTCTCAGAAAGTGGTATAAGTGGCTTATAGGATTGCTTCTTTTTGGTTTGTATTTTGGAGAGGCACTTCAGACATTTTATCCGATCCGCCCATTCGACATCAGCATCACGACGTGGTATGTTATGAGAAACTGGCTCTTTGTCGGAGTTCCGTTCGTGCTTCTCGGCATTCTTTTGTCCGATATATTCAGGAAAAAGAGGGAAGAGTACAAAGATTCTTATGTCGATGTGATGACGGGGCAAAAGCCTAAGTTCATATTTATGATCGCAGTCGGACTTGCAATGTCCGTTGCTGAGATTTTTATATTTGACAAAAAAGAAGTGTATATAGGTTCGCTGATCGCAGTTATCGGAATATTTCTTTTGTCCGAATGCAATGTATATTCCGGTAAATATCTCTATAAGATCGGAAAAAAGAGTTCTAACGTAATTTACTATTATCATGTACTTGTTATAGCGGTGCTTGATAGATTATCATATAGCGGGGTGATTCCATACCCTCCGATGTGGCTCAAGTTCTTTTTGGTAGCAGCCATATGTTTGATTTTGTTTTATTTCACACCATTATTAGTTAAAAAGGAAAATAATTGATGACCAGAGAAGAATTTTTGAAGTATTGCGAAGACAGGGTAATATTCCTTGACGGAGCAACGGGATCGAATCTTATCAAAGCGGGAATGCCTGTGGGTGTGTGTCCTGAGGAATGGATACTCGAGCACAAGCAGGTTATGAAGGATCTTCAGAGCGCATATGCAGAGGCGGGCTCTGATATCGTCTATGCGCCCACTTTTACGGGAAACAGGATCAAGCTCGCAGATTACGGGCTTGACGGAAAGATAGAGGAGATCAATTCTGAGCTGGTCAAACTTTCGAAAGAAGCAGTCGATGGAAAAGCACTTGTCGCAGGTGACCTGACTATGACGGGCAAGCAGCTAAAGCCTATAGGCGACCTTGATTTTGAGGAACTTATTGAAGTCTACAAGGAGCAGATACGCATACTTGAAAAGGCGGGATGCGACCTGCTTGTTGTCGAGACGATGATGAGTCTTCAGGAATGCAGAGCTGCCCTTATTGCAGCCAAAGAGGTATCGAACCTTGCGGTCATGGTGACGCTTACGTTTGAAGCTGACGGAAGGACGCTGTTTGGATCGGATGCATCGGCAAGCGCCATTACTCTGGAAGCACTTGGCGCTTGTGCTATAGGTGCGAATTGTTCGACAGGTCCCGACAAGATGGTTGAGATCATCGGAAACATGGCTTCTGTTACAAATACTCCTATTATCGCTAAGCCCAATGCCGGACTTCCCTCTGTTGATGAGAACGGAAACACAGAGTACGACATGGACTGTGAGACTTTTGTTGTCGAGATGGAGAAGCTTATAAATGCGGGAGCTTCTGTTCTGGGCGGATGCTGCGGAACCACTCCCGATTTTATAAGAGGTCTTAAGAATAAATATAAAGATGTCAGACCTTCTCAGATACGAGATGAAGAAGGTGCGCCCATTCCCAGAAAGATTGTCGGAAGAAGATATCTTTCATCTGAGAGAAGCAGTCTTTCTTTTGGTATGGACGATCTGTTTATGATAGTCGGCGAGAGAATCAATCCTACAGGTAAAAAGAAGCTTCAGGAGCAGCTGCGCGAAGGAAATCTTGACATGGTCATAGATTTTGCGGAAAAGCAGGAAGAAGACGGAGCTTCGATCCTCGATATCAACGTAGGTATGAGCGGAATCGACGAGAAAGCAATGATGCTTACGGTTATGGAAGAGGTTACTTCGATAACAGACCTTCCGCTGTGCCTTGATACCAGTAGTGCTGAAGTAATGGAGGCGGTTCTGAGAAGATATCCCGGAAGAGCGCTTATGAACTCAATCTCGCTTGAAAAGGGTAAAGCCGAAGTGTTCCTTCCTCTTGCAAAGAAGTACGGAGCTATGTTTATTCTCCTTCCGCTTAATCCTGAGGGGCTTCCCAAGAATGCCGAGGAGAAAATCTCCAATATACTTAAGCTCTCCGAAATGGCATACGAGATGGGCATGACCCAAGAGGATATTGTCGTGGACGGACTTGTTGCGACTGTCGGAGCAGATCCTGCGGCTGCGCTCAATACGCTTGAAACTATTGAATACTGTCATGATAACGGATTTGCCACAATATGCGGACTTTCCAATATTTCTTTCGGACTTCCTCAGAGAAGTAATGTAAATACAGCGTTTTTGACCATGGCGATTGAAAAGGGACTTTCTATGGCGATTGCCAATCCGTCTCAGGAAATGCTGGTAAATGCTGCGTTTGCATCAGACCTTCTTAAGAAGAAGGAAGGCGCAGATCTTCGCTACATTCAGAGGATGCAACGTTACGAAATTAAGAACGAGAGTGGTGCCCCTGCGGGAAAAGAGGTTAAAATCACCACTAACTCTAATGATGATATTCTTGATATAATAAAAAAAGATGTGCTCACGGGCTCTAAGCGAAGCATCGTAAAGAATACGGAAAAAGCCGTGAATATGGGAATCGATCCGAGAGTAATCCTCGATACGGTTCTTATGCCTGCGATCAATGAAGTGGGTGACTTATTCGATAAGGGCAAATATTTCCTTCCGCAGCTTATTGCGGGTGCGGAGGCAATGAAGCTTTCTATCGCTTATCTTGAGCCTTTACTGAAAGGAAGCGCGGACGACGGGGAGAAGCTTCCGTCTGTCGTCATAGCGACTGTTCACGGTGATATTCACGATATCGGTAAGAATCTCGTAGCACTTATGCTTAAGAATTACGGCTTTAATGTCATCGACCTCGGAAAAGATGTTCCCAAGGAAGAGATAGTTAAGGCTGCAAAAGAAAACAACGCAAGCGTTATAGCTCTTTCTGCACTCATGACCACAACAATGAAGGAAATGAGGAACGTTGTGGATCTTGCTCACGAAGAAAATCTCGATTCCAAGATAATAATCGGCGGAGCGGTTGTTACTCCCGATTATGCCGAAGAGATCGGAGCGGACGGTTATTCATCCGACGCTGCCGATGCAGTGAGACTTGTTAAGCAGATACTTAATATAGATTGATATTTAGGAGGAAGGACATGATAGGAGCTGAGGCTATAGTAAAATGCCTTGAAAAAGAGAAAACGGAAGTTGTATTCGGTTACTCGGGAGTTGCCATTGATCCTTTTTGGAACAAGATTCTCGATACAGACATCAAGAGAGTTTTGATAAGAACCGAGCAGAATGCTGCGCATTGCGCAAGCGGATATGCGAGGATCAGCGGCAAAGTAGGAGTCTGTGCCGTCACTTCCGGCCCCGGCGCCACTAATCTTATAACGGGTATTGCAACGGCTTATGCCGACAGTATACCTCTTGTAGCAATCACAGGTCAGGTAAACAGTGATATGATCGGAAGCGATGTTTTCCAGGAGGCAGATATCACCGGAGCTGTGGAGTCTTTTGTAAAATACAGCTATCTTGTAAGAGATGTAAACGATATACCCAGAATCTTCAAAGAAGCTTTTTATCTTGCTGGAACTGGAAGAAGAGGCCCTGTTCTTATCGATATTCCTTTTGACGTACAGAATGCGGAGTTTGAGGGTAAATTTACTTATCCCGATACTATTTCGATGAGAACATATAAGCCCACTGTTAAGGGAAATATTGTTCAGATAAAGAAAGTAATAAAAGAAGTTGAAAAGGCTAAGAAGCCGATCATCTGCGTAGGCGGCGGTGTACATCTGAGTAAGGCCACAGCAGAGATAAGAAAGTTTGCGGAACTCAATAAAGTTCCTGTTGTTTCTACAATGATGGGTATTGGTGTTATGCCCACAGAGCATCCTCTTTATTTCGGAATGGTCGGAAACAACGGTCAGAGCTATGCAAACAGAGCGATGAATGAATCCGATCTCCTTCTTATGGTCGGAGCGAGAGTTGCAGACAGAGCGGTCAACAGACCTGATCTTATCACAGAGAACAAGGTCATGGTACATATAGATGTCGATCCCGCCGAAATCGGTAAGAATGTCGGCCCTACGATTCCTCTCGTAGGTGATATCAAGCACATTTTTGCGGATTTCCTCGAACAGGATGAGCACGCAGACGATCATGATGAATGGATAGAGATTTTAAACGGATATAAAGAAGCGGCTAAGAAGCCTTCCAAGGCAAAAAAGAGTAAGTACGTAAAGCCCAAGGAGTTTATCACAAAGCTCTCCGAACAGATGAAGGATGACGCCGTATATGTAGCTGACGTAGGTCAGAATCAGATGTGGTCATGCGCATATCATATTGTTAAGAACGGAAGATTCATAACTTCAGGCGGTATGGGTACAATGGGATATTCAATCCCGGCAGCCATGGGTGCCAGGATCGCGGGCAAGAACAAGCAGGTTATCGCGGTTACAGGTGACGGAGCTTTCCAGATGTCCATGATGGAACTTGCAACAATGAGACAGTACGGAATAAAAGTAAAGATAGTCGTTATGAAGAACGGGTTCCTCGGCATGGTAAGGGAACATCAGCATTACGCTTACAATGATAATTATTCCATGGTAGAACTTCAGGGCGATCCCGATCTTTCTCTTATCGCAGCAGCCTATGGCATGGGATATGCAAAGGTGGACGGAAGCAGCGATATAGATGCGGAAATTGCAAAGTTCTTAAAAGATGACAGCTCCGCGCTTATGGAAGTTTGTGTGGATCCTATGGAACTTACGACAGAGAAATGATGATCGCTGTCGCATTAGATATTAGATGAGGAGTTTGATATGAAGCGTATTTATTCTGTTCTTGTAGAAAACAGAGCGGGTGTACTTTCCAAGGTATCGGGACTGTTTTCGAGAAGAAATTTTAATATCGATTCACTTGTTGTAGGTGAGACTGCAGATAAGAGCGTATCCTGTATGACTATTGTTTCATCGGGAGATGAACGCACGATCGAGCAGATAGAAAAACAGCTCAACAAGAAGATCGACGTCATAAAGGTTAAGACTTTCAAGGAGAGCCTTAGCATAAACAGAGAGCTTATGCTCATTAAGGTCAAGTACAACAAAGAAAACAGAAGAGACATCATGGAGAATTGTGAGATCATGAACGCACAGATCGTTGATATGTCCAAAAACATGATGGTTATCCAGATCTGTGATACATCCGAGAGGATAGAACTGTTTATCGAAATGCTCAGATGTGTGAGTATTGTTGAGATTGCCCGTACCGGAACCGTCGCGCTCACGAAATGCAAAGAGCAATAACTCTTTTTACCGTATATACGGCACTTTATTGAGTTGAATCGGTGAAAGTTTAAAGCAAAAAAGAAAAACTTGTTGAACATGTCAGTTTCAAGTGCTACAATTCATATAATTGGTTAAAAACAGGGTGTAAAACTTGTCCTGAAATAATCAAAGGAGCAAATAATAAAATGCAGAAAAAAGTATTTCAGCTTCTCGTAGACAATAACCCCGGTGTTCTTTCCAGAATTTCCGGACTGTTTTCAAGAAGAGGATATAATATCGAAAGTATTACGGCAGGTGTAACGGCGGATGCAAGATATACCAGAATTACGATAGTTGCTTCCGGAGACGATGTTATACTTGATCAGATTGAGAAACAGGTTGCCAAATTGGTGGATGTAAGAGATATTCACGAGCTTATGCCTACAGACAGTGTTTACAGAGAACTCGCACTTGTTAAGGTTAAGGCTTCCGCGGATCAGAGACAGAGTATTCTGGCAACGGCCAATGTATTCAGAGGCAACATTATCGATGTAAGTGTTGACTCACTTATCGTAGAGATTACCGGTAACCAGTCCAAGATTGATGCGTTCTTAAAGCTCCTTGAGGGTTATGAGATCCTTGAACTTGCGAGAACAGGTATCGCGGGACTCGGAAGAGGTACTGACAAGGTCATCTATCTGGATGACTGATCGAGCGGATTATATGATTTTGATCTTTCAAAATATATATAAACTTTTAAAATTTTAAAAGGAAAAACGGAGGAAAAAAAGATGTCACAGGATGCACGTATTTTTTATCAGGAAGATTGTAACCTTTCATTATTAGAGGGTAAGACTATTGCAATTATAGGTTATGGATCACAGGGACATGCACACGCACTCAACCTTAAGGATTCAGGATGCAACGTAATCATCGGTCTCTACGAGGGATCAAAGAGCAAGGCTAAGGCTGAGGCTCAGGGACTTAAAGTTTACAACACAGCAGAAGCTGCTAAGATGGCTGATATCATCATGATCCTTATCAACGATGAGAAGCAGGCTAAGATGTACAAAGAGGACATCGAGCCCAACCTTCAGCCCGGAAATATGCTTATGTTTGCACATGGTTTCAACGTGCATTTCGGACTTATCAAGGCTCCTAAGGATGTAGACGTAGCTATGATCGCGCCTAAGGCTCCCGGACACACAGTTCGTTCAGAGTATCAGGCAGGAAAGGGAACACCTTGTCTTGTTGCTGTTGAGCAGGATGCTACAGGTAAGGCTCTTGATCTTGCACTTGCTTACGGTGCAGGAATCGGTGGAGCAAGAGCAGGTCTTCTTGAGACTAACTTCAGAACAGAGACAGAGACTGACCTCTTCGGTGAGCAGGCTGTACTTTGCGGTGGTGTTTGCGCACTTATGCAGTGTGGTTTCGAGACACTTGTTGAGGCAGGATACGATCCCAGAAATGCATACTTTGAGTGTATCCACGAGATGAAGCTCATCGTAGACCTCATCTATCAGTCAGGTTTTGCAGGAATGAGATATTCAATCTCAAATACAGCTGAGTACGGTGATTACATCACAGGACCTAAGGTTATCACAGCTGAGACAAAGAAGGCTATGAAGCAGATCCTTAAGGACATCCAGGATGGAAGCTTTGCTAAGGAATTCCTTCTTGATATGTCAGAGGCAGGTGGTCAGGTTCACTTCAAGGCTATGAGAAAGCTTGCTTCAGAGCATCCCGCTGAGAAGATCGGTGAGGAGATCAGAAAGCTTTACAGCTGGAACAACGAGTCAGATAAGCTCATCAATAACTAATCATTTTTCCGTATATATTTGAAATTGTTCTGAAATAGGGATAATATAGAAAGAGTGTCGTTTAATTAATAATGACACTCTTTTTTCATGCTTTGGCTTGGGAAGAATATTATTGATGAGGAGTATAAATAAACTTGGAAAAAAGTCTGAAAACCGAAATAAAAGTAAAGAGTTGGTACGTGTCTGTGATCATGTTCATGAGTGCATTTCTTATGTACATAATTTCAGCACTGCCTGTTTTTATCGATAGAGGATTGCCGTTTTTCTATTACGGTGATTACAATGTTCAGCAGATCCCTTTCTACATAGTTGCGCACAGAGCGGTTAGAAGAGGACAGTTTTTCTGGAATTGGAATATCGATCTCGGCGGAACAATGTTTGGAGATTTTTCTTTTTATCTTTGGGGAAGTCCATTCTTTTGGCTTACAATCCCTTTTCCAGAAAGTGCGATTCCATATATGATGCCTTTCCTTATGGCACTTAAATATGCGGTTGCCGCAACATGTGCATACCTCTATATCAGAAAGTATGTGCACAAATATACTTATGCCATGATAGGCGGATATCTCTATGCATTTTCAGGTTTCAATGCCTGCAACATAGTGTTCAACCATTTTACGGATTCGGTTGCGTTTTTCCCTCTGTTTCTTCTTGCATTTGACAATCTTATGAGCGTACCTGTAAGAGATGAGGACGGCAAGCTTAAACTTGCGGGCAAGCCGCTTATGCAGTTTGCTTTTATGACTGCGCTTATGTCCGTAATAAATTATTACTTTTTCTTCGGACAAGTCATTTTTATTGTTATGTATTACTTGATCAGATATTTTAATCTGAAAGATAAGTTTGAGACCGGAATAAGGTTTGTAAGAGCTCTTTTCGGAGGCGTGACAGGTGTTCTTTTTGCGGGTTTTTTCCTGATGCAGGCGTTTATCGGTGTGCAGGGAAACAGCAGACTCAGTAACTTTGTAAACGGTTATGACATGCTTGTATATCCAAGCGAGAAGCTCCTTTTTGATATAGTAAAGAGTGTTTCGATGCTTCCTGACATTATCGGTAAGGGAACACTTTTCTATACAGGAACGGTTAAGAATGCATCACTTGCAGCTTATATTCCTTTGTTCGGTATTTCCGGCGTTATCGCATTCTTCATGCAGCACAAAAAGAAAAAGAGTTGGCAGAAGACTCTTATCATAGTATGCGCGATAATTGCCGTTGTACCTGTGTTTAACGCTGCATTTTCGATGTTTAACAGTAATTACTATGCAAGATGGTTCTATATGCCCATTCTCATCATGTGTCTTATGACTGCGATGGCAGCTGAGAGAGGAAAGTCCCAGCAGCTTAAAGAGGGTACCATCATTGCGGTAATTTTATTCCTTTTCTTTGTGGTCGTATTCCTGCTTCCTTCCAAGAATGATGCGGGTGATATCGTATTCTTTAATATGACTGACAATGAGCGCATCTTCTTAAGAGACCTCAAGGGTTCAGCGATTCTCTCGCTTATGCTTTTGGGTGTTGTTTTTGCTGTTCCAAAGCGCTTTAAGTTTGAAAAGCCTTATGAGGAAAAGAAGAAAAAGTCAAATATCAGTTTCAGAGATAAGATTGTTCTTGCAACAGTTATTGTGAGCTGCATCATGTCTACGATGATTCCTATACTTAACGGAAGTTCCATTATCAGTGACAGAGGAAAGCAGATGTGGCAGGAGCAGATGCTCTTTCATAAAGTCAATGTAGATCAGACTGATTTCTGCAGAGGTGAGGTTGACAGTACATCGACCAACTACGATATGGTATGGGAGATTCCGTCTGTTCACTGCTTCCTTAGTACCGTTCCTTCGGAGATCTTTGATTTCCTTGCGGGAACAGCAGGAATAACAAGAACGGTTGAGACCAGTATTCCGATCAATAGAGTTGGAATGCGTGCCATTTTATCTGCGAGATACTATATGGAGAACGCGGAGATAAGCAAAAACAGAAGCTTCTATGAAGGCGACGGAACAGAAGGATACGAATTCATCGATAATCATAATGGATTTGATATTTTTGAAAATACCAATTTCATCCCCATGGGCTTTACGTATGACTACTACATAACGGAAAAGGAGTGGGGAGATATAGAGGCTGCAGAGTATGATTATGATCTTTCAAGAGTACTGATCATCTCAGATGAAGATGCTCTTGAGTACGCTGATAATACAGCTATGGAAGAGATAAAGGCGGAGGAACTTACTGCAAATCCTCTTACTTACAAGGAATTTTGCGATGAGTGTCATAAGAGAGCTCAGACTTCTTGTACGTCTTTTGAAACAAGTACCTATGGATTCACTGCTACGACTGCAAGACTTAAGAGTGATACACTTGTATTTTTCTCGGTTCCCGCTACAGAAGGCTTTAAGTGTACCGTCGACGGATATGATACCGAGATAATAAAGGCTGATTACGGCCTTATGGCGATTCCTGTAAATGCAGGTATTCACGAAATAAAAGTTACATATACTCCCGAAGGAATGATGCTTGGTACAATAATGAGCGTCATAGGAATACTGATTATTGCGGGATATATGGTTATTACATTAAATAAGATCAAGAAAAACGATTAAATTTGTCATGTTTTTTATGGCGAGCCAATATGTTATATTTACTATTATATTTTTGATTATAATTAAGTAATTGGTGAAGGAGATTACATTATGAGCGGAATGACTATGAGCCAGAAAATATTGGCAGCCCATGCCGGACTTGAGAAAGTGACGGCAGGACAGCTTATTGAGGCTAATCTTGATCTTGTTCTTGGCAATGACATTACCAGTCCCGTTGCTATTAACGAGATGAGTAAATTTACAAAGGATGGCGTGTTCGATAAAGACAAGATCGCTCTTGTTCCCGATCACTTCACTCCCAATAAGGACATCAAATCAGCAGAGAACTGCAAGTGTGTAAGAGAATTTGCAAGAAGAAATGAGATTACAAATTACTTTGAAGTAGGTCAGATGGGAATTGAGCATGCGCTTCTTCCCGAGCAGGGACTTACGGTACCCGGAGACCTTATTATCGGTGCAGATTCACATACATGTACATACGGAGCACTCGGTGCTTTCTCAACAGGTATCGGCTCAACCGATATGGCTGCAGGAATGGCAACAGGTAAGGGTTGGTTCAAAGTTCCCGGTGCTATTAAGTTCAACATAGTAGGAAAGCCTTCAAAATGGGTTAGCGGTAAGGATGTTATCCTTCATATCATCGGTATGATCGGTGTTGACGGCGCTCTTTATAAGTCAATGGAGTTTGTCGGCGAAGGAATCAAGAACCTTACAATGGATGACAGATTTACAATTGCGAATATGGCTATCGAAGCAGGCGGAAAGAACGGTATTTTCCCTGTTGATGATATAGCGATCGAGTACCTCAAGGAGCATGCTCCCGGTAAGAAATATACAATTTATGAGGCTGATGCGGATGCAGAGTATGACGAGGAGTACACTATAGACCTCAGCACACTTAAGTCAACGGTTGCATTCCCTCATCTGCCTGAGAATACACATACTTTTGATGATATCGCTGATACTAAAATCGATCAGGTTGTCATCGGATCATGTACAAACGGAAGAATAGATGACCTCAGAACAGCTGCTGAGATCATAAATGGAAGAAAGGTTGCATCGGGAATCAGATGTATCATTATTCCCGCAACACAGAAGATTTATTTACAGGCTATGGAAGAAGGTCTTATAAAGAGCTTTGTTGAAGCGGGTGCGATCGTATCAACACCTACATGCGGACCTTGTCTTGGCGGATATATGGGCGTTCTTGCATCAAAAGAAAGATGCGTTTCAACCACAAACAGAAACTTTGTAGGAAGAATGGGCGCTATCGATTCAGAGATCTATCTTGCGTCACCGGCAGTAGCCGCAGCAAGTGCAATTACAGGTAAGATATCACAACCTGCAGATATTGGATTATAATAATTAACAAGGAGAATAACAGAAATGAAAGCTGCAAAAGGTACAGTTTTTAAATATGGCGACAATGTAGATACAGACGTAATTATTCCCGCTCGTTATCTCAACAGTACAACAGGTGAGGAACTTGCCAAGCATTGCATGGAAGATATAGATAAGGATTTTACAAAGAATGTAAAGGCAGGCGATATCATCGTTGCCGAGAAAAATTTCGGATGCGGATCCTCAAGAGAGCATGCACCTCTTTCAATCAAGTGTGCAGGCGTAAGCTGCGTAATAGCAAAGAGCTTTGCGAGAATCTTTTACAGAAACAGCATTAACATCGGTCTTCCCATCATCGAGTGTGAGGAAGCTGCAGATGCGATCAAGAACGGAGACGTTGTAAGCGTTGATTTTGATTCCGGTATCATCACAGATGAGACAACGGGAGAGAAATTCCGCGGTCAGGCGTTCCCTGAATTTATGCAAAAGATAATCGACTCAGAGGGGCTTATCAATTACATAAACTCATCGGAGGGAAAATAAATGAACAGGCTTTTCTGCGTGATTCCTTGTTACAACGAGCAGGAAGTTTTACCGGAGACATCAAAGAGACTTAAGGAGAAGATATCGGATCTCGTAAACAGAAATCTGATCGCTCCCGATAGCAGGATTCTCCTTGTTAATGACGGCTCAAAGGATGATACATGGAATATGATCAAAAAACTTCATGAAGAAGATGAGGTTTTCCAGGGAATCAATCTATCAAAGAATATGGGACATCAGAATGCTCTTTTGGCAGGTCTTATGACTGCAAAAGAGTTATGCGATATGGCAATTTCTCTGGATGCCGATCTTCAGGATGATATAAATGCGATCGACGCCATGGTAGAGAAGTTTAACGAAGGCGCGGATATCGTTTACGGTGTAAGATCAAAGCGTACTACGGATACTTTCTTTAAGAGATTTACAGCGGAGAGTTATTACAAGATCGTCAATGCAATGGGAGCTCACACTGTCTACAATCATGCCGATTACAGACTTATGAGCAGACGAGCTCTTTTCGCTCTTTCGGAATTTGGAGAGGTTAATCTTTTCCTCAGAGGCATAGTTCCAATGATTGGATTTAATCAGGAAGTTGTGTACTATGAAAGAGCCGAGAGATTTGCCGGAGAGAGCAAGTATCCTCTTAAGAAGATGCTCAGCTTTGCTGTAGAGGGTATTACGAGCCTTAGTACCAAGCCGATTAAGATGATCACAGGGCTTGGATTTACAATATTTTTTGCAAGTATTTTGGTCTTTATTTATTCACTGATAAGACACCTTACAGGAGCTACCGTTGATGGCTGGACAACTATAGTTTGGTCTGTTTGGGCTATCGGCGGACTTACAATGATGTCTATAGGAATAATCGGAGAGTACATCGGTAAGATCTATCTTGAGACAAAGAGCAGACCGAGATTTATCATTGAGTCCTATATAGGCGATGAAGAGGACGAAGAAATTTCAGAATACGCTTATAAGCGTTAAAAGGCATAAATACTATACTGAAACGGAGATTGAAAATGGCTAACGGACACGGCAAGAAGCCGGAAGACTTCAAGAAGCAGATGGAGGACAATTTTAAAGTCGCTCCCGGAGAGCACACACATGTTAAGAAGGTCATAGGAATAGTAAGTGGAAAAGGCGGCGTAGGAAAGAGCCTTGTAACAGGGCTTTCCGCTGTATATATGGCACGTGAAGGATTCAAGACGGCAGTTCTTGATGCGGATATCACGGGACCTTCAATTCCTAAAATGTTTGGAATAGGACAGGCAAAGAACGCTGATGAGACAGGTCTTTTACCTGCATTGTCAGAAAAAGGAACCAAAATAATGTCACTTAATATGCTCATGGATAACGAGACGGATCCCGTTATCTGGAGAGGACCTGTTATTGCAGGAATCGTTAAGCAGTTTTGGTCCGATGTAAACTGGGGCGATGTCGATTATATGTTTGTTGACATGCCACCCGGAACGGGAGACGTTCCTCTTACTGTTTTCCAGTCGCTTCCGGTTGACGGAATAATCGTTGTGGCAACTCCTCAGGAGCTTGTCGGAATGATCGTCGAGAAGGCTGTGAACATGGCTGAGATGATGAATATACCTGTACTTGGTATAGTTGAAAATATGAGCTACATGAATTGCCCTCACTGCGGAAAGCCTATAAATATATTCGGTGAGAGTGGAATTGAAAGCTATGCGGCTTCCAAGGGAATCAGTATTCTTGGAAGAATACCGCTTGATCCTGCTATTTCGGCTCTTTGCGACAAGGGCAAAGTCGAGGATATAAACGAGGATTATCTTGACAGCTTGAAGTATATACTTAAGGGAATGAATGAGTAATAGTATTGGGAGATTTTAACCATGCAGATGAAACCTGAGAAAAATCAAATAACATGGGCTGTGACGATTTTCTTTTTGAGTATTGCCATTATGCTTGCATACAGCACGATATTCAACAGCAAATCGTTCCTTAGCACACTATCGAGAATAGTTGATTCGCTCTCGGGTATAATCATCGGATTGGTTATAGCCTTCTTGCTTGTGCCTTTGCTTGATGGGATTGAGACCAAGATCCTTATTCCTATTTACAAAAAGAGAGGCATAGATGTATCACGTTCAATACATGCCAATGAGAAAAAGAGAAAACAGGTCAGAAAAATCTCTGTTTCTCTTACAATGATCATCTTTCTTCTGGCTATTTACGGGCTGTTCCGAGTCATCATTCCCCAGCTCATAAACAGTGTCAGGGAAATTGTAAGAAACTTCCCGATATATCTTGATAATATCGATACTTATACCGAGAGTTGGTATACCGCAAACGTATCAAAGGATGTTGAATCCATAATGCAGCAGATCGGAGCTTCTGCGGAGTCACTCAGTATTTTCCTGTCACAGAAGCTTATGCCTCTTGTGCCTGAAGTTGATACTATTGTAAAAGTGGCTTCACAGAGTCTGTTTTCATTCTTTAATGTGTTCCTGGATATCATAGTCGGAATAATTGTTGCGATAAACGTGCTTGCATCCAAGGAGAAATTCTCTACAGGCGGAAAGAAGCTTGCTTATGCGCTCTTTAGAGAAGAAGTGGCAAACGAGATCGTAGGTGGATTCAGATTTATCGGTAATACCTTTGAGGCATTTGTCGGCGGAAAGCTTGTTGATTCGCTTATCATCGGTGTTATCTGCTATATCGGATGCGTTGTGATGAAGATCAATTATCCGGTGCTTATTTCGGTTATTGTCGGAGTTACAAATATAATTCCTTTCTTCGGACCTTATATCGGAGGCGGCGCGGGCGCACTTCTCCTCGTACTCATAAGTCCCGTGAAGGCTCTTATATTCCTTGTATTTGTAATTATTCTGCAGCAGTTTGACGGTAATATCTTGGGACCGAGGATTCTTGGAGATTCAACCGGTCTTTCAAGTTTCTGGGTACTCTTTGCAATCACATTCTTTGGCGGAATATGGGGAATAGTAGGATGGCTTGTGGGCGTGCCGATTTTTGCGGTAATATACGCATTTGTTTCAAGGCTTACGAATATCCTGCTGCACAAGAAGGGACTGAGTACTCGTACAACTGACTACAATGATCTTGCATATATTGAAAATAAAGAGTTTAAGACACTCAGTGATGAGCACAACGTGAAGTATAACGCACATTCTGAGACCGGAACTATCAAGAGGCTGTTTAAGCTTGATTCCAACAGCAAGAACAAGGGTCTCAGGAAAACAGATCATCCGGAGGAAACAGAGAAGAAAGATGAGAAAAAGTAAGAACAATTATTGTTGTTCATTACTTGACGTAATATAAAATTGGACTATAATTTAAATATTAGCGCTTTGACGTATTAAAGTTCGGAAGGGGATGAAAGGATTTATATGAGCAAGAAGAATTTAGATTGGGCAAATATTGGATTTAATTATATGGTTGCTGATAAGAGATATGTCTCCAACTATAAAGACGGCAAATGGGATGACGGTGTCATTACAGATGACAATATGATCATGATGAGTGAGGATGCAGGTGTTCTTCATTATGCGCAGGAGTGTTTTGAGGGACTTAAGGCATATGAAACAGAGGATGGCAGGATCGTAACTTTCAGACCTGACTTAAACGCTAAGAGAATGGTAGACTCAGCTACAAGACTTGAGATGCCTGCTTTCCCCGAAGACAGATTTATTGATGCGGTAGAGAAGGTTGTTGCAGCCAATAAGGATTGGGTTCCTCCGTACGGAAGCGGCGCAACACTTTATATCAGACCTGTAATGTTCGCTACAGGAAATGTTATCGGAGTAAAGCCTGCTGATGAGTATCAGTTCAGAATTTTCGTAACTCCCGTAGGACCTTACTTTAAAGGTGGTGCTAAGCCTATCGTTGTTAAGATCAGTGATTTTGACAGAGCGGCTCCGCACGGAACAGGAAACATAAAGGCAGGACTTAACTATGCAATGAGCTTACATGCTATCGTTAAGGCTCACGAGGAAGGCTTTGCAGAGAATGTATATCTTGATGCTGAGAGCAGAACTTACATCGAGGAGACAGGCGGAGCAAACATCATCTTCGTTACCAAAGAAGGCGGACTTGTAGTTCCTCAGTCACACACTGATTCAATCCTTCCTTCTATCACAAGAAGATCAATCGTTTATGTTGCAAGAGAGATTCTTGGACTTAACGTTGAAGAGAGACCTGTTAAGCTTTCTGAAGTTGAGAACTTTGTTGAGATGGGACTTTGCGGAACTGCAGCTGTTATCAGCCCTGTAGGCAAGATCAACGACCACGGCAAAGAGATCTGCTTTACAAGCGGAATGGAAGAGATGGGACCTGTTATCAAGAAGATCTACGATACACTTACAGGAATCCAGATGGGAAGCATCGAAGCTCCCGAGGGCTGGATCCACACAATCGAATAAAGCAAGTGAACTGATAAGTTGACTTTTAGAACCTCCCAGCGATGGATTGTCGTTGGGAGATTTTTTGGTTTGCGCGCCATGGGCGCGCTCTAACGGGTGCAAGTCCCGAACACGCCCAGATAGTGGGAAGTGTATAGCCGAACAGCAAGGGTGTCCATCGTGAGGTGGAATCTGAAGGAAGCTGTAAGCAAATCTCTGGTC
>JAGAAO010000076.1 GCA_017615275.1 Butyrivibrio sp. | reverse complement strand
TATAATGTACACTCATAGTTTAATAAAATCCTTTGAATATTAATTACTATTTAACCATAATAGAATAATATATGTCTTGAAAAAAAACAAGAAAAGAATGATAATAAGTAAATTATGACGAAGAAGAAGCTTGCTCTTGAGGTTATTGAGAGGTTAAAAAAAGAATATCCCGGCGCAAAATGTACACTTGCGTATGATAAGGCGTGGCAACTCCTTGTGAGTGTGCGGCTTGCGGCTCAGTGTACCGACGCAAGAGTTGATATGATCACACCGATATTGTATGAGAAGTTTCCGACCGTGGAAGCTCTTGCAAATGCACCTGTCGAAGAAATTGAAGAGATAGTGCGTCCCTGCGGACTTGGCAATTCCAAAGCAAGGGATATTTCCGCGTGCATGAAGGTTATCAATGACAAATACAACGGAAATGTTCCCGATAATATGAAAGAACTTCTGGCACTTCCCGGAGTCGGAAGAAAGAGCGCCAATCTTATCCTCGGCGATGTTTTCGGGAAACCGGCGATTGTTACCGATACCCACTGCATAAGACTATGTAATCTCATAGGGCTTGTTGACGGCATCAAGGAACCGGGCAAGGTGGAAAAAGAGCTGTGGAAGATCATTCCGCCTGAAGAAGGGAACGATCTATGCCATAGGTTTGTGTTGCACGGAAGAGCGGTATGTGTTGCAAGAAGACCTGATTGTGCAAATTGCTGTCTCAAAGATATCTGCAAGACAGGTAAAAAAATCTGATATCATCTTTTTGATTATGCTCAAAGTTCTCTCTTCTTGTATTGTGATAGATTAATTACGGATTAATATACGTATTATATCTAAAGGAGAGAGAATGAGAGATATCGAATATCTGCGACTTCTCAGCAAGGAGTTTCCTACATCAAGGAAAGCCGGTGCTGAGATTATTAATTTACGCGCAATCTGCGCACTCCCAAAGGGGACGGAATATTTCTTTTCGGATATTCACGGGGAGTATGAGAGTTTTTCACATCTGCTGCGGAGTTCATCGGGTATTATAAGGGTGAAGATCGAAGAGACCTTCGGCAACATGATGTCCGAAGAAGATCAGCTTGAGCTTGCCAATCTTATATATTATCCGAATGAGACAATTGAGAAAAAGAGACGTGATGAGACACTTACGATAAAACAGATCCATGATGGGCAGAAGATTGCCATAAACAGGCTTATTGCAATATGTAAGGTGGTCAGCTCCAAGTATACGAGATCCAAGGTGAGAAAGAAGATGCCTGCGGACTATGCGTATGCAATTGACGAGCTTTTGCACCTTGATATGAACGACCTTAACAAAAAAGCTTATTATAATGAAATAATAACCGGAATTATAGAGATAGACTTTGCGGATGAGTTCATAATCGCACTTTGCGAGCTTATTCAGAATCTTACGATCGATTCGCTTCATATTATAGGAGATATTTTTGACAGAGGACCCAGACCCGACCTTGTAATGGAAGAGATCATGAATTTTCATGATGTGGACATACAGTGGGGAAATCATGATATTGACTGGATGGGCGCGGCGTGCGGAAATACAGCTTGTATAGCAAATGTCCTCAGAATCGGAATGAGCTACAATTCATTTGATGTTCTTGAGGACGGCTACGGGATAAACTTAAGACCACTTTCCATGTTTGCTGCTGAAGTATACAGAGACGATCCGTGTGAGAATTTCCTTCCGCATCTTCTCGATGAAAGCAAGTACGATTCCGTGAATCCTGAGCTTGCTGCCAAGATGTGTAAGGCAATCAGCATAATTCAGCTTAAGCTTGAGGGAAAACTGATACAAAGACATCCCGAATACGGCCTTGAAGACAGACTTCTTCTTCACGGGATTGACTATGAAAAGGGCGAGATTGAGATAGCGGGAAAAAAATACGAGCTTTCCGATACGAACTTCCCGACAATAAACCCTAAGGCACCTTATGAGCTTTCGGCAGGTGAGGAAGAGCTTATGCACACATTGCAGCTCAGCTTTATGCATTCCAAGCTCCTTAGAAGGCATGTGCAGTTTCTTTATTCGCATGGGGCTATGTACAGAACAATAAACAATAACCTTCTTTTTCACGGATGCATTCCGATGGATGAAAAGGGAGAGTTTGCCTGCATGACGACAGCGGATGGGGACTTTTGCGGCAAAGAACTTATGGATTACCTTAACGGCAAGATTCATGACGCTTTTTTCCTTGATATAAGGGATGACAGGGAGAAAAAACAGGACGCAGTGGATTTAATGTGGTATCTGTGGTGCGGGCCGAGATCACCTCTTTTTGGAAAAGATAAGATGACGACGTTTGAACATCTTTTTCTAAAGGGAAATGCTGAGCTATGCGAGGAAAAGTACAATTCATATTACAGATATTCGGCGGAAGAAGCTTACGCAGGTAAGATTCTGAAAGAGTTTGGGCTTGATCCCGAGTGGGCGCATATAATTAACGGACATGTACCCGTTAAGACCACAAAAGGAGAGAGTCCGGTAAAGGCAAACGGCAAGCTTTACATAATAGACGGCGGTCTTTCCAAAGCATATCATGAGCAGACCGGAATCGCGGGATATACTCTTATATATAACTCCAATCACCTTGCACTTGCGGCTCACAAACCGTTTGTTAAAGGAAAGGAGAACACTCCGGCCATTCAGATCACGGAAACGACCAAGAAGCGAATACTTGTAAAGGATACAGACATCGGGAAGACGCTTATCAAGCGGATAGAGGATCTGAAAGATCTGCTTGAAGCGTATGAAAACGGAAGTATAAGAGAACTATAGCCAACTGTTTAGACAGAAATATTTACTATAGAAAGTTTATAAAAAAGTTATTTGACGTATGATTTATGTTTATTTAAAATAACCTTAATCTAGAAAGTTTGTGCTCGTTTATTTGTTTTTGCAATTAGAGAAAAACGAAGGGAAAAGGGTCTGTATATGGATACAAACGGACTTAGTGCTGAACAGCAGGCTTTACTAGCCAGTATAATGGGTAAATCGTCACAGGCAGGAGGCGGTGGGTTTAATCCGTCAGCACCGGCAGGAGCGGCGGGGGCATCACCTGTTCCGTCTGCAGACAGTGGCAAAATGCTCAGTCAAGCTGAGATTGATGCGTTGATTGCATCTATGGGAAATAAATAGATTATTACGAGACGTCGACAGCTATGTCGGCGTTTTTTTGTTTTATTGGAACTTTTTTCGGATTTTCTGTCAAAAAAGCGCTATGAGAGGATGCGATTAACGAAAAAAAGTAGAATAATTTGCTTAAATATATTATCATAAAAATGTACATAAATTTATTGTTTTTGGTGTTCTGCCCGGAGGGATACAGTATGTATATAGCGATGCAATGCAGCGACAGTAACGGGACTCTCAATACCGAGATATGTACTTTTTACGGGATAAGATATGACACGAGGTACAGATCTGCTGTAATTTCCACGGAACATCTGAACCACGACTATGTAATTCCGATGGAGCCCGATGAATACGAGCGTGCCGTAAAGCAGATAATGAGTGCCATGAAAGAACATGCCGATATGATAAATATCGAGCAGGGAATCGTATGCCGCGGAAGGAAAGGGGAATCAAGACACGTTGAGCCACAAAAACTGGTGATCACACCGGTCTGACAGTTAGGAGGATTTCTATGAGTAAAAAAGCATTGGTAGCATACTTTTCTGCAAGCGGAGTTACTGCTAAGGTTGCAAAAGAGCTTGCTTCATCAATAAACGCTGATAGTTACGAGATAGTACCTAAGGAGAAATATACAGCGGAAGATCTCAATTGGCAGAATGACAAGTCACGCAGCAGTATAGAGATGAAAGATGCGGTATCGCGCCCTGAAATAGCAGATCACTCGGCTAATGTGGACGGAGCGGACGTTGTTTTTATAGGTTTTCCGATTTGGTGGTACACTGCGCCCCATATTATAAACAGTTTCATTGAATCATATGATTTTGTTGGCAAACATGTGGTTCTTTTTGCAACATCGGGAGGAACCGATATTGATAAAAGTGTAAAAGACTTGCAGAACACATATACAAGGGTACGCTTCGACGGTGGCAAGAAGATAAGCGTCGGCGCTACAGCCGATGAGCTCAAAGCATGGGCAGGTAAGTATATATCATAATATAAAAAATGCTCCGCACTGTATATGTGAAGTGAATGCAATCTCTCCCAGATTATAGTGTGGCAAAATGTCTTGTTTATCTGGGATTTTATGCTGATTCTGAGAGAAGAACTGTGAAAAACACAGATAAGAATGCTGAAAATGGTATGTTTTATCTGGATTTTTGTGATGGTTTTGAGAGAGAAGTTGTGAAAATCCCAGATAAAAACGTTGGAAATGATATATTTAATCTGGAATTATATAAAAATTTGAGAGAAAATCTACGATGAACACAGATAAAATATGCCAAGGAGGCGTTTTTATCTGTGTTTTTTTATTTGAATACGAGGAAATTTCTCCGAAATTCCTATCAAATAAAAAACGCTCCACTATGGATGCACAGCTCGCGGAATGGTATATAATTGCTTCGCAATACCGCTCGCGCGCGAAAGAGTCGCGAGCGACTCTTTATCATATCACAAGGAAATTGCCAGTAGGGTAAAGAAAGATTCGGAAAAATAAAAAGAGGCACCATCTTCATGTTAGGATTAGATTTTGGCAAAAAATAATCTACGTGAAGGTGGTGCTTTTATGTACAACAGTATATTACAGTTTATTCAGAATGATATCAAG
>JAGAAO010000075.1 GCA_017615275.1 Butyrivibrio sp. | reverse complement strand
GGACTAATCTCTATGTTAGATTACTACACCGAAAGGTGTGTTACTTGTTAAGTTGATTGAACCGCCGTGTACCGAACGGTACGCACGGTGGTGAGAGAGGTCGGAATTTCTCAATTAAGAGAAATTCCTCCTACTCGATTGCTAAATAAACTTCTTTTATGGTTGAATTATTGATAAAATGTTCTCAGTATTATAAATGTAGATCGCGAGAGCAAAGGGAGAGTCTTTGCAGCCCTGGAAAGTGGAGGTAATCTATATGTTTTTTGGAAAAAGAGATAAGGATGTAAGGCTTTCAGATGATCAGTACAATAAACTTGTCGACGGCATGAGTAAGAAAGAGCGCATGGAGTTTGATCGCAAGCAGGGTGAACTTCGCCGTGAGCGCGAGGAAGACCGACTCCTTGGATGGCTGGAGTTTGAAGATGAACTTGATGATATGTAAGTAGGTGAACTGCAATCTGCAGACAACTCTACTTTCCGTAGGTAGCTTGTTCATACCACCCGAATTACAATATGTGAATCAGGAGGTGAATGAGCTATGGACAATACAACTGCCAAAGTGAGCTGTTTTGCAAGAGTGTATCACTTTGAAAATAACAATGTACATATTTTTGCTGATAGTATGGCAAAGAAGATTCTGGGAGAAGATTACGACCGGATTGCGGCTAGTATGTCGCAGTGAATTTAAGGAGAAAAATGCAGACATCAGAGAGTTTTCGATTAAGTGCACTGCTTTCTTTTTCGGGAGGGCTGCAGGATGCGTATACATATAATGTGAGAGATAAGGTTTTTGCAAATGCGCAGACCGGAAATGTGGTCTTGATGAGTCAGAACTTCATGCAGGGAAATCCGGTTCAGGGAATTCAATATATGTGTCCGCTTCTTTCATTTGCACTTGGAATATTTGTTGCTGAAAGGATTGAAAACGGATACAAGACCATAGAGAAGATACATTGGAGACAGATCATTGTCATAATTGAAATGATTGCTCTTTTTGCAGCAGGATTTCTTCCTTCAAATATGAATATGATAGCTAATATGATCGTTTCATTTTCATGTGCAATGCAGGTGCAGACATTCAAGAAAGTTCACGGATACGGATATGCAAGTACGATGTGTATAGGCAATCTGAGAAGCGGAACAGAGAGCCTTTCACAATATTTGAGGACCAAAAACAAGGAATCTCTATATAAGTCGCTTCATTTCTTCGGCATCATACTGATATTTGCTGTCGGTGCAGGCTTTGGCGGCGTGATATCAGGTATGTTGGGAATAAGGACTATTTGGATTTCTGTTGCAATACTTTTGATAGTTGCAACTTTGATGGTGCGAGAAGAACATTAGTAGCATAGGGGATCATCGAGTACCTGATGCGTATTCTCCCATATTTACATCTATAACTTCTCTTATCGGCTGGATCAGGGCTTCTTCATATTGGACAGTCCATTGAGTATTCTGATCCATTTTGCCATCCTTGATACCATCGATAGTATCGCCCGATTTTATCGGGTTTTCATTGTTGTAAATATATGAAAGCATATTGTAGGCGTGATTTACGACTGAATTGGGATCCATGTCGTGAAAGTGGTATTGAAGATCCGGCAAAAAAAGCGTACTCATTCCCAAAGTGTCTACAAGCATATCATCGGTGCCTTGAATATTAAAGAATCTCACATTTACGGCATAATATATGAATCTTGATTCTTTTGAAATTGAGCAATTTAAAATTTCATCTCTCGTAAACATTTTCTTTGAATTTTCAAAAAGGACAGCTTTGCATGTTGGAAACATTTCAACCAAGGCTTCTACATAGTCAACGAGCATTTCGGCACGATCTTTATAATCTAATCTTGCGGCAAGCATATCGTTGGTTACAACTTGATATTTGCATGAATTCAAAATCTGTTCGGATTCTTCGCAATTCCACAACTGGCTTTTTGCAATGTCATCCAATAGCGGTTGTTTTATATCAATGCATCCCATGATCAGTAAATGAGGCGGAAGAGTAACATTTTCTTTTTCAAAATGCACAGAATACTTTTTGGGTGCAAATCCTGCCATTTCAGTGCTATGTGAAAAACAATCAACTTCCCCAAGGTGTTTTTGCATGATTTTTGTCATGTATTCCTTTTCGGGTATATCACACTTATCTTCCATAAGCAGATGGATCATGAAGACCATACCCGGATGGTTGTCATGTTGATTCAGATCCTGCTTCAAAACTTTCTCTTCTTTCTTAAAAAATCCCATATACTCAGTTCCTCTTTCCTTGATCAAATATATGTTAGAATGAGTTCATATTATATTACAGAAATATTAGCAATGCAAAATCGGATTTTTTCAAAGGATTGGGGCAATGGCCGGAAGTGAAGAATACAAAGCAAAGATCAACAAAATAATTCAAGATAAAGGATTGTGCTCCTATATGAATGCTACAAAATGGAGAGAGTTAAAGGCTGGTGTATCAGAGTTACCATTTCAACCTCCATTTGTGATCAAGTCTGTTGATGAAGAAGAAACAGAGTACCATCAATTTACCCAAGACGTGTACTTTGGCGGTGACTGGGGCTTATACTTAGATAATGGCATGACAACCCGCGGGCTGTCCGCTATAATGAAATGAGTGTTATGAATGGAGAGCAGAAGCGAATCTGCGTAGATGAAAAATGGATACAGTCTTAAATGGTTTTGTAGAAAAATCAAAAGAAATTTTGCAGGATGATCTGGTAGGTGTATATCTGCATGGATCCGCCGTTATGGGGTGCTATAATCCGGCAAAGAGTGATATTGATCTGATCGTAGTCGTGAAGGATTCACTATCGGATGCGTCTAAAAGAGCCTATATGGATATGGTTGTGGAATTAAACGGTAAGGGACCGGAAAAAGGAATTGAAATGAGCATTGTCAAACAAAGCGTTTGCAGGCCTTTTGTTTATCCGACTCCGTTTGAACTGCATTTTTCCGTTACACATCTTGATTGGTACAGAAGTGAGCCGGTTGATTATATCTCCAAAATGAAGGGCGAAGATAAAGATCTGGCGGCACATTTTACAATCATAAACCATAGAGGCAAGTGTTTGTACGGCGCTCCGATCAAAGAAGTTTTTGCAGATGTTCCGGCGCAGGATTATATAGATTCAATTTGGAATGATATTTCTGAAGCTGAGGAAGAGATTGCAGACAATCCGATGTATTTGATACTGAATCTCGCAAGAGTTCTTGCGTATTTGAAAGACGGCGTTGTTTTGTCAAAGAAAGAGGGCGGCGAATGGGCACTTAAGAACCTGCCTGAAACGTATCATAACCTGATAAGCAATGCTATGAATGAATATGCTGATGGCGCAGATGTATCATATGCTAGGGATCTTGCTAAAGACTATGCCGGATATATGGTGAAACAGATCGAAAGCATAAGAAATAAGTTAATATCAATTTGATGACAGCAGAACTGGCAATTGAAGAAAGCGAGGGTCTTTGAAGCAACAACAATTCTTGTAGATCCCAAAGCATCACCAAGCGCTGAGAAAGACGAACAGATAAACAGTTTTTGTGCGGCGTTGAATAAATAAACTAAACATTAAACATAACATCAAGGAGAGTGACTAAAAGTATGATGACAGCAGAGAAAGCTATGAAGGGCATGGACTTCATTAAAGGCGAGGTTTACAAAGAATTCGCACAGAGCGATGCGGATGAGATCTGGAGAAACGCTACAGAAAAACTTGAGAAGATCATGGCTGAACATGCGAATCTTCCAAAAGGAGTAGCGGCGCACACTGACAGAGCAATATTTCCTTCAGCTGCGATCTATCTTTCCATGAAGGAAAAAGATTCGGATAAAGCATTCGAAGTAATGAGAGTTGCGATGAAAAACAGAAGCGAGCAGGCAGGAGCATCTTTGGCAAGGACGGCAAAGTTCCCCGGATTTACAAGATTCTTTCTTGCTATGTGGGGGCCTGTGGCACGTAAGAGTTTCGGAGAAGCGTCAGGATTTAAAAATGTCTTTTATCCTAAAAAGAAAGGTGAGTTTTGCATGGATATAACACAGTGTCCATACCACACATACCTCACTGAACTTGGATGTCCTGAGATAAATAAGCTGTTCTGTGATAACGATATATACAGCTACGGTAATATTCCGGGGCTTGAGTTTATAAGAACCAAGACAATCGGAAATGGAGATGAGCTGTGTGATTTCAAGCTCAGGCTTAAGTAAAAAATAGAGAAGTATTGGGGATATGACGGAGGTACGATGATGGTTTTGACTAATGAAGAATTAAAGAAAATCTATTTTGGGGCATATGAGTTTGAGGAGACTGAGCAGGGATATCTTCAGGCTTTCCAGTATTCAAAAAAGCAGGTTGATTATTTTGAAGGCGCGTTTGAAATGTGGTATGAAAGGTGTACTGCATCAACTGCCAAGACTCTTGAATTCAGAACATCTGCGAATAAACTGTCGTTTGAGTACAAGATTATATGGAAGGGTTCACCTGACTCTTTTGAGCTCATGGTTGACGGGCTTATCAGTGGTATTACATATATTAAAGACATTATGGATGTCGGAACGATTGAATGGGAGCTTCCTGATGGCGAGAAGGATGTGGTTATCTATCTTCCTGCCGATGCCACTGTTTGGATCAGGAATTTTACAATAGATGCCAAGGTTGAGCCTGCCGTTAAAGGCAAAAAAGTTCTGTGGCTAGGAGATTCGATCACTCAGGGCTACGGGCCGCTCAGATCATCCCATACATATGTGAGTGTCGCTAACAGGATTCTCAATTATGACATTATTAATCAGGGAATCGGCGGATATATCTATGATAAGAATTCGCTCATGAAAATGGAGGGATATACTCCCGATAAGATCATAGTTGCACTCGGAACCAATCAATATGGCGACGGTGATATGAGCAAAGTGGAAGAGTACTATGAAACTTTGATAGGAATTTATGGTGAAGAGATACCGATCCTTTGTATAACACCTCTTTGGAGAGGGGATTCTGTCGACGGATTTCCGGTACTTATGTCTTTTTGCGAAAAAGTAAGAAAAATAGCCGGGCAATATAAGAATGTAAAGATTATAGACGGAATGAAAATGGTTCCGCATTTTCCTGAATATTTCCTTGATAATCTTCATCCAAATTGCCTTGGATGCGAGATATACGGAAGAAATCTGGCAGAGGAGATAAGAAAGATAGGCTTTTAAACAGAGCCTTCTTTCCTTGCTATTCGCTTAATACAGCCTCTGCATATATTTGATGTCGTTATAATCAGCTGACGGCGTTGTACAATTCGTCCATACTGCTGACGAGTGCAACGGCGCCGGCTTTTTTCATTTCATCATTATCACCGAATCCCCATGTCACCGCGATGCAGGGAATTCCAAGTTCTGCGGCTCCGAGTACATCGAAGTTTGTGTCGCCGATCATAACGGTTCCGTCTTTGGTTGCACCTATTTTATCAAGAAGGTATTGGATGACATCTTCCTTCTTTTCCCTGCTGCCGTCTTTGGTTGATCCGGCAATCTCGTCGAAGTATTCCGTCATATTGAAATGATCCAGCACTTCCACTGCAAGCTTCTCAAGTTTCGATGTCGCAACATACAGCTTGTATCCTTCATCTTTAAGCTTTTTAAGGAGCTCTGTCATTCCCGGATAAGGCGCGTTTTCAAACTTTCCGATTGTTGAATAGCGCTCTCTGTAAATTGCCACTGCCTTATCTTTGTCTTTTTCATCAACTCCGTGTTTTGTGAAACTGTAACCGAGCGGAGGCCCGATAAATGTATAAAGTTCATTGATATCCGGTGGAGTCATATGCATCTTTTCAAATGCATATATGGCACATTTTGTGATTCCTTCCGATGAATCAGTCAGCGTTCCGTCAAGATCGAATAAAAGATTTTTATACTTCATCATTTCCCTCCCGTGTCAAAAGCTTTTTCACACTTTAGCACACAGTAGTAATAAAAGTAAAGAACATTTCAAACTAAGTGATTACGCCACTTTATGTACAGACACTGTCATTTAGCGTATATAATGTGATATAATGTTTCCGATTACGTATGATACCGATTACGTTATGGAGATGAAACTGCTATGGCATTTAACATTAACAAGATTTTTGAAGGGTTAGAACCTTTTAGCAAGATATCTACCAAAAAAGAGTATGAGAACAGGATGAATACGTTCTTATCAGAGAGATATGTTTATCTTAAGGATTTGGTAGGGGCAGCGGATGTGTCGGCTGCTTCTGAAGAATTTTGCGACGGAGTACATGAGGAGTTTAAGAAGTTTGGAAAGGTTCGCTTGGGTAATCTGATGAACCTTAACTATTTCCTCATTTATTACATTTTTCCCGCGATTCTTAAGAATGAAGGAGAGAGGGCTACGGCGATCTGTGACGCGCTTAAGAATGTCTGGAACAGCCGTTTTAAATGCAACATAAATTATACAGATTACGATAGTTTGATGGCGGGATTCCAAAACAGAATTTTGGGAGTTCCGGTTGGAAATGATTAACGAAAATTAAGGATATTAAGAAGATATATGGATAAAGATGAAAAGATCAAATTGGCTATAACTTCAGGTATTATTTCGGTTATTTTGTTGTTACTTGTTGGAATTCTCGTTGTAACGGATACTAAGGGCGGGAAAAACAAAAAGCAGAGTAATGACACAGCGGAACATGCAGTCAGTTCCGTTTCCGGCGATGCAGGCGCAGGGGCGTCCGAGCAGAACGGGAGCGCCGCTGATGACAGTTCTTCGGCTGCTTCGAGCGAGGAGATTGTTCTTTCGTATTCCGAGTACCTGGATCCGGCACCGGGTTCTGTGTCGGGTAACAGCTTCTATGCGACCAAGACAGCTGTTTTAAAGGATGTCTACAAAGACGTTGAATATGACAAAGAAGAGCAGTTAAAAGAAATGCAGGGTTATTGGGCAGAGAATAATATGGCTGCCGTAAGAGACCTTGCGCATCTTGAAAGATATGAAGCCATGTCGTACGAGCTTGGCGATGGAAATGACTTTTTGTATTACGGTGAAACCAATGATTCGGGCAATCCCGAAGGAAAAGGACTTGCTGTTTACGGAAACAGTTGCTATTACTACGGCGATTGGGTAAACGGCGTAAGACAGGGAGAGGGATCATGGATCAATTTTTATCCCTCATACAGTCATTATGTTGTTACGGAACATACCTTCAGCGGAAATTGGGAGAACGATCTTCCTACAGGAAAAGGTCAGGAGCATTATGACTATAACGCTGAATACATGAATCCTGAAGATGTATATCTTCAGAATGCTATGGGCGGCTTTAAGGATGGCAAATATAACGGTGATATGTATGTAATCATCATTAACGCCGAGGGAAATGCTACCGAGTGGAGAGGAACCTGCAAGGAAGGAAAGTGGGCACGCGTGCTTAACGGAACCAAGGACAAGAAGGGGAATATTCCTGTTCTGAGTCTCCTTGAAAGTGAGGACACTCATGTCTATATGTCACAGGAAGCTCTTGCGGATAACGGAATAAGCGGAATAGTAAGCGGCGGCAAGCCGATCAACAAATAGATCAGAGGATAAATTTTGGGTAATATCAGTATCATATGTGTCGGCAAGATCAAGGAGAAATACTGGAATGATGCTATTGCGGAATATTCCAAGAGATTATCGAGGTATTGCAAGCTTAATATAATCGAGGTTGCCGATGAGAAGACTCCGGACAATGCACCTTTGTCCGTTGAGGAACAGATCAAGAAAAAAGAAGCGGAAAGAATACTAAAGAATATCGATGAAAGAGCGCATGTATGTGTGCTTGCAATAAAAGGCAAGAGACATACGTCGGAAGCTTTTTCCGAATATATAAGTTCACTTGGAGTGAGCGGCGTAAGTCATATACAGTTTGTCATCGGCGGATCGCTGGGACTCCATGAAAGCGTGCTTAAGAGAGCTGATTCATCGATTAGTTTTTCCGATATGACATTTCCTCATCAGATGATGAGAGTGATACTTTTGGAACAGATCTATCGTGGTTATAAAATCATTAGCGGAGAACCCTATCATAAATGAGTGAGATTACAGAACTTAGATTGGCGCTCACTGCAGAAGACGAGCGCAATATTTTTGGCGGAAACGACAGTTATATCCGCAAGATCGAAAAAAGCCTTCATGTGGAGATCATTGACAGAAATGGTGAGCTTCGCATAATAGGTGAAAAAGAAGGAGCGAACAAGGCTTCGAGTATTATAAGAGAACTTGTTCAGCTATCAAGGCGAGGCTCTCATATCGAAGAGCAGAGCGTAGACTACGCCATATCCTTAAAAGAGGATACGTCTGCAAATAAAGGCGAAGTACAAAATGATAATGTCCTTGTTGATATAGACAGGGATATTATCTGTCATACTGTTTCGGGCAAACCTATCAAGCCCAAGACTCTCGGTCAAAAGAAATACATAGATGCGATCAGAAACAAGATGATCGTATTCGGGCTCGGTCCTGCGGGAACGGGTAAGACTTATCTTGCCATGGCAATGGCGATAACCGCATTTCAGAGAGAAGAAGTCAGCAGGATCATTTTGACAAGACCTGCCATTGAAGCCGGAGAAAAGCTCGGTTTCCTTCCGGGTGATCTTCAGAGTAAGGTCGATCCGTATCTCAGACCTCTCTATGACGCTCTTTACCAGATAATGGGAACGGAGAATTTTATCAAAAATATGGAAAAAGGGCTTATCGAAGTCGCGCCTCTTGCATACATGAGAGGAAGAACGCTCGATAATGCTTTTATTATTCTCGATGAGGCACAGAATACCACACCGGCACAGATGAAGATGTTCCTTACCAGAATCGGTTTCGGATCAAAGGTCATCATCACAGGTGATGCTTCTCAGAAGGATCTTTCGGCTGATGTTAAATCGGGGCTTGAGATTGCGGGAAATGTCCTAAAGGGAATAGATGATATAGCTTTTTGTACCCTTACCAGCAGTGACGTGGTAAGACATCCTCTTGTTCAGAAGATTGTTAAGGCTTATGAGGACTACGAGAAGAAGGCTGAAAACAAGAAGAACAAGAAGTCTATACAAAAATTGGAGAGACGTTCAGGCAATGGCAAACGCTAATAATTCGAACCTTAAAGTCAGATTATCATACGTAGCAATGCTTATTTATACAGGAGTTGTCGTCTTTGCTTTTTCATATTTCATGGGGAAGAGCTATGAGGCGATACTCAGAAATACGATCGTATCCGTTGCATTTGCGGGAACAGTTGTATTTATGCTCCTTGATGCCGCGTCAGAAGGCAAATGCAGATTAACATACGACAATCTTCAAGTCAGGAGCAGATTTGTCGCGGGATATGCTGTAGGACTTATACTCGCGTGCATATTCGGACTGGTGCCGAATGTCTTCTGGCCTTACATGTCGCTTTTTGTCATGCTGGCTCTTTTTTCAAACATTGAGATCGGCATGACCTCAGGCATAGGACTTGTGATAATATCCGTTATGCTTGAAGAAAATGGGGGATGCGGAGAACTATTTATGTATGTTCTTGCGGGAGCGGTGGCTCTTGCAATGTTCAGAAATCTTGAAGAAAATACGGAGATAGGTATTCCGACCTTTATCTCTCTTATGATGCAGGCTGTATTTTTAGTGGCATACAATGTTTTGTTCTTAAACAGAACTCTGTCGGTGTACATACTGATATCACCTGCAATCAATCTGATGCTTAATCTTATCATCCTTCTTATTTTTCTGAATATCTTCGGAGTTTACGTAATAAGAAGGACAAATGATATGTACATGGTCATCAATGATGCGGATTTCCCGCTTCTTGTTGCGCTTAAGGAAAAGAATAAGGACGAATATTTCAGAGCTATTCATACGGCCTATATCGCAGAGCGGATGGCTATTGGACTTAATATAAATGTCAGGGCGGTAAAGACTTGTTCGTATTATAACAGGATAGGTCTGCTTGAGGGTAAGACCGCATGGGACGACGTTAAACATATTTACGAAGAAAATCGTTTTCCGACTGAGGCAATGGCTTTTTTACATGATTACATGGAACCCAAAAAGAACGAAGCTAAGTCCAAAGAGGCACTTACCGTTCATCTCGGAGAGGTTCTCATCGCATCGATCATGTATCTTTTGAAAAAGGACAAAAATGCCAAGATCGATTACGATAATCTTATAGATTCTGTCATAGACAAGATGGTATCTGAGGGAGAACTTAAGGATTACGACGTTACTTTCAGAGAGCTTGAAGTTATGAAGAAGATAATGAAGAAGGAGAAGCTTTACTATGACTTTTTACGTTGAGAATGAGACGGGGGCTCTCTTTGATTTTGACGCTGAGGAAGTTGCCAAAAAAGTCGCGGAAGAGGTCTTAAGATCCGAGGGGTGCGACAGAGAAGTAGAGATCAGTCTCACTATTACAAACGATGAGGGAATACAAGAGCTTAACAGGGAGTTTAGGGAGATAGACAAGCCGACCGATGTTTTGTCTTTTCCGAATGTCTCATATGATGAGCCGGGGGATTTTTCCGTCATGGACGGAGAGCAGGCACCTGACCTATTGAATCCCGATACGGGAAATATTGTTTTCGGAGATATTGTTGTCAATGAAGACAGGGTCAGAAGCCAGGCTGAGGAGTACGGCCACAGCACCAAAAGAGAATTTGCATTTCTTATTGCGCACAGCATGCTTCATCTGTGCGGTTATGATCACATGGAGGCGGATGAAGCCGAAGTGATGGAAAAGAAGCAGAGTGATGTCCTTAATTCATTGGGAATCACAAGAGAATAATTTTTTTGGTTGGAGACGAGTATGAAAAAGTATCATGAAGATAAAAGGATCAGGCCTGATATTCTAACTGCCGCCGTTTATTGTTCCATTATCATTCTAATGTTGTATGAAGTCGTTGCCGTAAGGATCTACGGAGAAAAAGGAGCCGGATATTCTGCGGGACCGCTTACTCTTTTCTTTGTTTTTTACGCATCTTTTGTTCTTGCGGTTCAGAAAGCAGTCTATGTGATGGCTCGTGTTAGGGCAAAAAAATCTCAATTTATAAATGCAGAGGCAAGTGCCAAGAGAAGTTTTAAGATATTCGGACTTACAGGTGTCATCATTACTTTGCTCATTGTTGTGGCGGGTACTAATTTTTCTGCGACACTTTTTGGATCGAACAGAGGTGTTTATCACTGGCTTTTAGCTGCTTTTACAGTATTGTTCTTGTGCATTCAGGGCGTTATCAGAGGATATCTTCAGGGAGTAGGGTACACAAGACCTATTGTTCTGTCCGATATTATTATTTCGCTTTCTGCGTTCGTTGTAGGAACGATAGCTTCGATTATTCTGTATAAGTACGGACTTAAGGTCAATGCACTTTTCCATTTGAATGATCTGAGCGCTGTTTACGGATCTACGGGAATGATGATAGGAATCTTTGTTGCGTCTGTGATCGGACTTATTCAGATACTGATAAGCTTTTATTTAAGGAGAGAGGAACTTAAAGAGATTGTAAAGAACGGATCTCCGCAGTTTCTTGATACCAAGAATGATGTTCTGTACAGTATCAGACCTGTTTTGTTTTTGTACGCTTCACCGGGACTTCTTCTTTTGGTGGATCAGATCTATTACAACGTACATCACAGAATAGTAAAGAGCAGGAGCAATCCTATCGTAACGTACGGTTATTATTCGGGAAGAACCATTCCTTTGGTGGTAATATTGTCGCTTTTGTGCTGCATTCCCTTTATTGTGGAGTGGAACAAGATTGTTGCAAGGATTGAAAAAGATACACCACGTGCTGCGACAGAAAAATTCGAGAGATTCATAAAGCATTTTATAGAGATGACGATTCCTGCGGCACTGTTTTTGCTTACTCTTGCATCAACTATTGATACAGCGGTATTCAGAGTCGGAGAGGATTTCAGCGTTGAGCTTATAAGAGCGGCATGCTTTTTGGTGGTGCTGATCCCGTTTGCGATATTCTTTTCATGGCTGTTGAATCATATGGGCAAGTCGATAATTATCGTTGTTGCTTTGTGCGTTGCCTGGCTTGTTCATATTTTTGTGATGGTTCTGTTCGGAAGCTTTGGTAATATCGGAATTTATGGTATCATGCTGCCTACGATGATATCGCTTTTGGCATATATAGCTCTTTGCTTCTTTGTATTTATGAAGATGCTTAAGACTAATTTCAACCTTTTGGTCAATATCGGCAGAGCGCTTATTGCATCTGCTGTTGCGGGCTTTGTTGTATTTTTGATAAATAAGGCTCTTGTAAATTCCATAGGAGAAGTTCTTACATTTATTATCTGCATTCTTTTCTATTATGCGGGATATGTGGCTTCTCTAGTTATGGTCGGAGGTTTGGACGGCGGGGAGCTTGAGAAGGTTCCCTTGGGAAATGTTTTTTCTTTACTGCCGGTTATTATCGGTCGTGAAGAGGCTTAAGAGGATTTAATGTGAGTAAAAAAGTGTTTGTTGCAGGCGGCGGTGCTGCGGGAATGTGTTCGGCAATTTATGCTGCCAGAAACGGCGCGGATGTGACTGTTATTGAAAAGAATACAAGGCTTGGTAAGAAGCTTTCCGTAACAGGAAACGGAAGGTGTAATCTTACCAATCTTGATATGCGCCCTGAGTGCTACAATAAGGCTGCGCAGGGAAGGATGAAAGATTGGCTCTCTCTGTACGGACCCGAGGAGACGATAAGGTTTTTTAAATCCCTCGGCGTCATCGTAAAGAGTGAAGACGGATATATCTATCCTATCTCGGGGCAGGCTTCTACGGTTGTTGATGCCCTGGTAAATGAGCTTAACAGGCTCAAAGTCAATATAATAACGCAGAGTCAGATAAAAGCCGTTAAAAAGGCGGAGAAGGGAAATGCTCCGTATATACTCGTTACAAACAACGATAAGTACGAGGCGGACTGTATAATTATAGCCACGGGAGCTCTTTCCGGTGCGAAGAGTACGATGTCCACGGGCGACGGTTATTATATATGCAAGCAGCTTGGAATGGATTTTAAGGATACATATCCTGCGCTTGTCGGGTTTAAATGTGAAAATGACGGCACAATGCCGGAAGCAGGCGTAAGAGCGGAGACTGCGATTTCTTTTTGGCTCGGTGAGGAGCTTATTACTTCTGAAGTCGGCGAACTTCAGATATCTAAGGACGGAATATCGGGGATTCCCGTTATGCAGGCGAGTAGGGATATAATTAAGTTTATTACCGAAAAAAAGCCTGTGGTCGCATCGGCAGATTTTTTCCCAAAATTTGATGAAAAAGATTTTGAAGCTCTTGTTTCGGATATGCTGAAACTTCGCGATGACAGGACGCTTGAGGAGTTCCTTCTCGGATTTGCCAACAGTAATATTAATTCGATGGTGATAAAGAGAATGAAACTTTCTCCTTACATGCATATGAAGAATATTTCCGAGAGTATGGTAAGATGTATATTAGAGAAATATAGAGATATACGATTCAATCTTACGGACAGTTACGGATATCTTCAGTCGCAGGTCACAACAGGCGGAATGAGTCTTGGAGATATCGGTGATGATATGTCGGTAAAGAGGTGCCCCGGAATATACTGCGCGGGCGAGCTTCTTGATGTGGACGGACGATGCGGAGGATATAATCTTCAGTTTGCCTGGACCAGCGGAAGTATAGCGGGAACGGCGGCATCGGAACAGATAAAAGAATAATTACGGAAATTTATGATAAGAATCAATCAGATAAAACTTTTAAATGACGGAAAAACAGTAAACAGCCATGATGAGCTGTGCGGGATCTTGAAGAAAAAGGCTGCAAAGATCCTTCGTATAGCAGACAGAGATATTGAAGAACTTGTAATAATGCGTCACTCGGTTGATGCGAGGAAAAAGCCTCAGATATATGACGTTTTCATGGCGGACTTATATTTGACTAAGTCTCATGACAGATCTTATGAGGAAAAAATCGTTTCGAAGGCAAAAGATAAGAGTGTTTCGGTTGTAGATCCCGTTATATATGATTTTTGCAAAAAGGCGGGAATAGACGGAGATATTCCGAAAGAGGCTTCGGATAAAAAGATCGCAGTAATAGGATCGGGACCTGCAGGTCTCTTTTGCGCATATATGCTTGCTGAGAACGGTTTTAAACCTGTGGTTTTCGAAAGAGGAGCAGACGTCGACAAGAGACAGGAAATCGTAGAGAAATTCTGGGAGACCGGAGAGCTTGATACGCGCACAAACGTGCAGTTCGGAGAAGGCGGAGCCGGAACGTTCTCGGACGGTAAGCTAAATACCATGGTAAAGGATAAAGACGGAAGAGGCAGAAAAGCCCTGTCTTTATTTACGCAGTTCGGCGCCGATGAAAAGATAATGTATGACGCGAAGCCGCATATCGGAACAGATGTGCTCAGAGAAGTCGTAAAGAAGATGAGACAGCGGATTATTTCACTTGGCGGCGATTTCAGGTTCGAAACGCAGGTGACCGATATTGTCACGGATGAAACCGGAACGCTGAAAGCACTGATCGCAAACGGAAAAGAGATTTCTTTTGATGCGGCGGTACTTGCCATAGGACACAGCGCACGAGATACTTTTTCGATGCTTAAGGACAGAAGCGTGGCTATGCAGAAAAAGCCATTTGCTGTCGGCTTCAGGGTTGAGCATCCGCAAAAACTTATAAATTTATCACAATATGGCATAGAGGAGCCGAAATCTCTTCCTGTCGCATCATATAAACTTGTTACCAATACCGATGAGGGACGCGGCGTATATTCTTTTTGCATGTGCCCCGGAGGTTTTGTTGTAAATGCTTCGTCTGAGGAGGGGATGCTTGCCGTAAACGGAATGAGTTACAGTAAGAGGGACTCAGATAATGCGAATTCTGCTATAATAATAACAGTAGAACCAAAAGATTTTGGTTCGGATGATGTTTTGGCGGGAGTGGAATTCCAGCGAAAGCTTGAAAAGAAGGCGTTTGAGCTGGGAAAAGGCAAGATTCCCGTTGAGTATTACGAGGATTTTAAAAAAGGAGTTTTGAAAAAAGAAAGCGATATTGATTCGTGCAGTGTCAGATTCAGAGATATCTGTCTGCCGAATACCAAGGGAGCTTATACTTTCTCCAACGTTCACGAGATATTACCGGATGATCTTAACGAATCTTTCGTTGAAGGAATGGAGAAATTTGGAAAAATTATAAAAGGATACAATTCACCGGATGCCATCATTGCCGGTGTGGAGACCAGGACATCGTCTCCGGTACGGATAAACCGCACAGATACGGGAGAATCCGAGAGTATAAAAGGCCTTTATCCATGTGGTGAAGGAGCGGGGTACGCAGGCGGAATCATGTCTGCCGCAATGGACGGAATTAAAATTGCAGAACTGATTGCAAAAAAACTAGTGGAAACTTTGCGCTGATTCCAATACAATGAAAGGAAACGATGGATAAAGACTTTTTAAGAAAAGATGTCTTGCAAAAAAGAGACGCTTTGAGCGTTTATAAGATTGAGATAAAGAGCAGGGAGATATTTGAGGAGCTGGTGGCAACGCCTGAGTATGCCGAGGCTTCTAATATTCTCATTTATGCATCTGTTAGAAGTGAAGTTAAGACGGATGAGATAATACTTGATGCGCTTGCGCTGGGCAAAAGAGTTTTTTGCCCCAAAGTAACAGATAAGAATAACGGCATCATGAAGTTTGTCAGGATATATGAACCCGAGAATCTTGTTCCCGGGTACTATGGCATCCGAGAACCTGAGATTACGGAAAAAAGCGAGATTTTCGATCCTGATTTTTATGCCAATGAGACCAATGTATGCCAAACGGACGGAGAGAACGTCGGTAAGACCCTCGTTATTGTTCCCGGAGTTGCTTTTGATGAAAAAGGTAACAGAATAGGATATAAGGGAGGCTATTACGACAGGTTTCTTCCAAAAGTAAGTTATGCCGATACTGTGGCACTTTGCTATAAGGTTCAGATTGTTGATGAAATAAAATCAAGTGAATACGATATTCCCGTAAAGAGTATTATTCACGAGAAATAAAGGAGAAACATATATGGAACTTATTGAGATTTGTAAGAAGGCAAAGAAAGTAAAGTACAAGATCCAGTGCCTTACTACAAAAGAGAAAAATGACGCTCTCATTGCGGTAGCGGACAAGCTCGTTGCCGAAGCTGAAAGCATCATTGAGGCAAATGCCAGGGATTATGAGAGAGGCGTTTCAAACGGAATGCATCAGGGCCTTTTGGACAGACTTCTTCTTGATAAAAAGAGAATTGAAGCAATGGCTGAGGGACTTAGACAGGTCGCGGCACTTCCCGATCCTATCGGAGAGGTTATCGAGACATTTTCAAGACCCAATGGGCTTAATATCAAAAAAGTCCGAGTACCCATGGGGGTTATAGGTATCATTTATGAGGCAAGACCCAATGTTACCGCAGATGCTTTTGCACTTACTTTTAAATCGGGAAATGCTGTTGTATTAAAGGGCGGAAGCGACGCGATCGACAGCAATATTCAGATTGCAAATGTTATGAGAAAAGCTCTCGAAGAGAGCGGCATCGATCCTGATGCCATCCAGCTCATAGAAGATATAGACAGAGCGGTTACTACTAAGTTCATGCAGATGAATGAGTACATCGATGTTCTCATTCCCAGAGGAAGTGCAAGACTTATAAGTGCCGTAGTTCAGAATTCCACAATTCCCGTTATCGAGACGGGAACGGGTAACTGTCATATTTACGTCGACAAGGACGCAGATGTAAATAAGGCGGTTCCCATTGTTATTAACGCAAAGACTCAGAGAATCGGCGTATGTAACGCTGCAGAGTCGTTAGTTGTTCATGAGGACATCAAGGACACTTTCCTTCCTCTTTTTGAAAAAGCAATGAAAGAGCACAATGTCGAGATCAGAGGCGACGAAGAGAGCAAAAAGCTCATGGCAAGTGCTGTTTCTGCTACGGAAGAGGATTTTGGCAAAGAGTACCTTGATTACATAATTTCTGTTAAAACAGTCAAAGATGTTGACGAGGCTATTGAACACATCAATAAGTACAATACCGGTCATTCAGATGCGATTGTTACCGAGAATAAAGATACTGCTGAGAGATTCCTTGACAGGGTTGATTCAGCTTGTGTATATGTAAATGCTTCTACAAGATTCACCGATGGTTTTGAATTCGGCTTTGGTGCCGAAATTGGTATAAGTACTCAAAAGCTCCATGCCAGAGGACCAATGGGACTTAAGGAACTTACATCATATAAGTATCAGATTATCGGAGAGGGACAGATCAGAGGATGAAAGCTAACGCTTCTGGATTGCTTAGAGCTAAAAAACATATAATTGCTGTGGCAAGGTATTTGCATGAACAGGGATACCTTTTGCGCACATGGGGTAATGTGAGCTGCAGAATCGACGATGATACATTTTTGATAACACCGAGTGGTATCAGATATGATGATCTCACACCGGATATGATAGTTAAGGTCAGAATTGACGATCTTCATTACAAAGGAAGATATGCTCCATCATTTGAAAGAGGTGTACACGCGGCTTGTTACAGAGCCAGAAGAGACGTAAATTTCGTTGTTCTTACACATCAGGTTTTTGCTTCATGCGTAGGCGTATTGGGACTTAAGAAGATTTATACATATGTGGATGACGAGGATATTGTTATTCCTTGTGTACCGTATGCTTATCCCGGTAGCACCAAGTTAGAGGGTAATGTTTTTGCTACTATTAAGAAGTACAAGGATTACAATAGTTTTATACTATCAAATCACGGTGCTTTATTTGTTGGCGCAGATTCGGATGTGGTCTTGGATGAGATTGAGACCACAGAGATAGCATGCGACAATTTCCTTGTCGATGTATGCAAAACGGATATGTATCACGGAGTGGAAGAGGGTTACGGAAGCCACATAAAGGGCGACCAGATAATCTACGATATTCCCGATACTCCCGAGCGTGTCAAACACATTCACAGAGAGATTTACGAGAGAAGACCCGACGTAAGATATATTGTACATAATAAATCGGAAGCGGTTATGACGGTGTCACGAACCGCAACACAACTACGACCTCTTTTGTTTGATTTTGCGGAGATCATCGGATATGATGTTAAGATTCCTTCCAATGAACACGGAAAAGACGGTCACAGCTATCATAATATCCATAAGAATTCAAACGCTGTTTTCTCATTGAATGACGGCGCTTATTGTGTTGGAGAGACTCTTGAGGATGCGGTTGCCGCATCGATCGTACTGGATAAGGGATGTATTGCTTATCTTGCGGCTCTTCGTCACGGTGAAAGCCATCCGCTTTCGATTATGGATTGTATGAAAATGAACAGATATTACAGAAAATCATATGCTAAGTTGGCATCTGATGTTTGGGACTAATATGATAAGAAAACCGAAAAATATAAAATCAGGCGATACTATAGGTATTACGGCTCCGGCATTCGGCGCGGCAATAGAACCATACAGTATCCTTATTGATATAGCAGAGAAGAAGATAAAGGACAGAGGTTATAATATCATTGAGGGTAAGACCGCGAGAATGGGTGACGGACTTGGAATAAGCACCGATCCTAAGGTTACCGGCGCTGAGCTTACCGAGTTTTACAAAAGAGATGATATTGATGCCATTATTTCTGCCGGTGGCGGTGAGCTCATGGTTGAGACCATTGCAAATGTGGATTTTGATGTTATCAAAAATTCTGAGCCCAAGTGGTTTGTGGGCTATTCCGACAATACAAGTTTTTTGCTTCCTCTTGTAACGATCGCAAACACATGTGGGATATACGGTCCGTGTATATCGGGATATGGCAAGGAGTGGGAAGGTACGGAAAATGATGCTTTTGCACTTCTTGAAGGAACCAAGAAGATATTCAGCGGATATGAGAAGTTTGTAAAACCCACAGAAGAGAAAGAGGAGATGGATTATTCAAAACCTCTTTTTTACAAATGCGATACCAAAAAGATTCTTACAAATTTTGACTGCTCATCGAAAAAAGCCGAAAAAACAGATGGAGAGGTCAAAATGCAGGGAATCTTACTCGGAGGCTGTATCGATGTACTTGCCAATATGGTGGGTACGAGGTTTGATAAGGTTTCTGAGTTTGCAAAAACTCATGAAGAAGGCATTATCTGGGTGCTTGAGAATTGCGAGCTCAATCCCATGAGCTACAGAAGAGCGATCTGGAACCTTAAAGAATCGGGATGGTTTGAAAACGCGAGTGGATTCATTATCGGTAGATCCAACGGCTGTTTTGACGGAGACCTGATGGGAGTTGATAAGTATAACGCAGTTACGGATCTGTTGCAGGAACTTGGCGTTCCCATGATCTTTGATGCGGATATAGGACATATCGATCCCATGCTCCCTGTTATCATGGGGGCTGAGGCTAAGGTTTCGGCTGATACCAATAATTTAAAAATTGAATATATGTAATGGAGGTACTATTTATGAGCATTAAAAGATTTTTTGTTTCAACAATCATTTCGGCATTATTAGCATCAACAGCTTTTTCTGTTAAGTCTTATGCGCACAGTGATCTTCCTATGTACTTTGACTTTCAGGATACTGTTATGTCGATTGACGCAGGCGGCAGTAAGAAAATGTCTATGAGAGCAAATTACAACTATACTTACCACATCGGACCGCACACAAGTAAGGGAACATACCTTGAGTGTTCTTTCAAGAGCGGAACTCAGGATGTTATCTTCCACATCGGTGCCGATGAGCAGGTTAAAAATGTTATGTTCCATTTCTATGTTGATGATGAGGAAGTTCAGTCAGATGATACTCATGACAATGTAGAGGTTTATGTTCAGAACGCCGCATCTGTTTCTAATTCTGTGCAGGTTCAGCTTGCAAAGAAGAAGATCGGTAAGATTACAAAGACAGGAAACATTGCAATGCTTTACAATGATAAGGATGTTGCAATGGCTTCTTTCTCACTTACAAACGGAAACGGACAGATGGCAAGCCTTGAGATTAAGGGCGTTGCAAACAAAGACGGCTCTAATTATTTCGATGTAGTTTCCGCTACAAATTCAGCTCCCGTTATCTCAGAGTCTGACAAAGCTGTTATGAAAGCTAACGGATTTGCGGGCGTATGCGTGAACGGTGAGTTCAAACAGTGGCCTTGATGTTCTATTTAAAGTTTACTTTTATTGTGATAGAATGAGGCAGATAGAGGATTTTATAAATCATTCAGGAGGCATGTTGCAAAATGGCTGGAAAAGATAAGTATGTGGCGTATGTATCTAGCTACACTTCCGGACTGGGTTCCAAATACGGAATCAAAATTTATGACGTTGATATGAAGAACGGCAGATTTACGGAGAAACAAGAGGTTGAGATTACCAATTCATCTTATATAGGAATATCTCACAACAAGAAGACTCTTTACTCCATAACTGACGCGGGAGTTGAGGCATATCACATTCTGCCCGACGGAAATCTTGAATTTTTGAACGAGGCATCAATTAACGGAATGCGTGGATGTTATCTTAACATGGACCAGGAGGATAATTATCTTCTTACAGCCGGTTATCATGACGGAAAAGTCACAATATTAAAGCTTAACAAGGATGGCAGCATCGGTGAGATCACTGATGAGAGATACCACAAGGGACTCGGTACTGCAGCCGGAAGAAACCATGTACCTCATGTACAGTGCATTAAGGTTTCCAAGGATAACAAGTATCTTCTTGCTGCCGATCTTGGTATGGACAGAGTAAACGTATATAAACTCGATATTGAATCGGGTAAGATAAAAGAGGTTGACGTGATCCACTGCGATCAGGAATCGTCACCAAGACATATGCAGTTCTCTCAGGATGGAAGATTCCTTTATGTATGTCTTGAGCAGAAATGCGGAATTGATGTATATGAGTATGTAGATAATAACGGAGATCCTGATTTCAACAAGATCCAGTCTTTGTCTAATTCTGATGAGGCTGATTCAATCGGTGTTGCAAGCAGTGCGCTTACATTCTCCGAGGATTACAATTATCTTGTTAGCTCAACAGCGGGAGAGAACAACGTTATCATCTACAAGGCAGATAAGAAGACAGGTCTTCTTACAAAGAAGATTCAGCTTCCGATCGCGGGAGAGTATCCTAAGGATGCAGCTCTTTTCCCTGATAACAAGCATCTTGTTTCACTCAATCATGAGTCGGATTCACTTACATTCTTCAAGGTTGATGTTGAAGCGGGCACACTTGTAATGAACGGACCGGAAATTCCTGTAAACAGACCTAACTGCATTGTATTTCATAAGATTGAAGGATAAGATATTAGAAATGGACTGTACGCTTTGCGAACAGTCCATTTTTCATGCTTGTTATAATTTATAGAAGTTTATGATGTTCTCAGCTTTTGCTGACATGTTTGAGATCATGAGGTCTAGTAGGGTAAGAGCGCACATGCTCTCTACGACTACGACGGCTCTCGGAACCACAACGGGGTCGTGGCGACCTTTGATGTTTATCTTAATGTTCTCACCGTTTTTGTTTACGGTGTACTGATCTTTTGCAATGCTCGGTGTCGGTTTTACGAAGGCTCTGATCACGATTTCGCTTCCGTCAGACATTCCGCCGAGGATTCCGCCTGCGTTGTTTGTCTTTTTGGAAAGTTCATCGTTTGTATAAACGAATTCATCGTTGTTCTCTGAGCCAAAGAGGCGTGCTGCCTTTGTTCCGCATCCGATCTCGACTGCCTTTACGGCACCTATGCTCATCACGGCTCTTGCAAGGAGAGCGTCAAGCTTATCAAAAACAGGTTCGCCGATTCCTGCGGGGACGCCTGTTATTCTGCATTCAATTACACCGCCGACTGAATCTGTATTTTCGCGGCACTTCATAATCAGATCCATTGCCTTTTTGTCGGCCTCTGCGTCAGGCATTGATGTGGGAGTCGTATAGATCGTGTTTCTGTCGAAGTTGTCATCGTTTATCTCAACATCACCGATCGAACGTGTATAAGCAAATACGTCGATTCCCATTTGAGTCAGCATCTTCTGGCAAAGGGCGCCTGCGGCAACTCTGCCGATTGTCTCTCTTCCCGATGAACGTCCGCCGCCTCTGTAATCTCTGAAGCCGTACTTCTCATCGAAGCAGTAGTCAGCGTGTCCGGGGCGGTAGTAGCTTGCAATCTCGCTGTAGTCTGCAGATCTCTGGGAAGTGTTGTTTACCATCATAGATATTGGGGTTCCTGTGGTCTTACCTTCGAAGATACCTGAAAGAATGTGGACTTCGTCGTCTTCCTTCCTTGATGTTGTAGCGGAAGATGTGCCGGGCTTTCTTCTGTCGAGGAATTTCTGGATATCTTCCTGCGAGAGCTCGAGTCCTGCGGGAAATCCGTCAACAACGACTCCGAGTGCGCTTCCGTGGGATTCTCCCCATGTTGAAATGACTATATTTTTACCGAGTGTTGAACCTGACATAGGTGTCCTTTCTTTGATATATGAGAATATTTTTACAAAGATTTTTTTACTATATATTGTGTTTAAAAGGTGAAATATAAGTAAATATGTTATATAATATAATATATGTAATTTTAGATTACAAGCTAAGTATCCGAAATGAGAGGGGATTTCCGATATGAACGCCGGTAACTTACAAATACAGCTTACTTATAAAAGTAAGATTTTCGATCGGGTTAAAAAATTTAACAGAAAACATAAATCGCTGGCCTTTTTGGGGATGGCTTATGCATTTGCGGCAATAACACTTTACAATATGCTTTTTTATTTTTACAGGAATTCAAAAAGGTTTATTTGTTTATTGTGTATATTGCTGTTTTTTGTTTCAAGCAGCAGCTTTTCTTATCCCGCAATGTCACTGAATATAAGCTTTGCAACGGATGTAAGTATTGAGGGGTACTCATCCGATACGGAAGAAGCTCTTTCAAGTGAAGAGGTTGCGGAGTCTGATGCTGAGCTTGCGGTAAGTCAGGATGTCGATACGGCTATTATCGAAGAGGCGATGGAGAGCGTGAACCCGGATGTTGCAGAGGCTGAGCACTTGGATCCCGAGAAGCAGGTTTCTCTTTCTCAGATTCTTGAGGCAACAGGCGGTGTGGCAGGCGTTTCGGAAGAACAGACAGATGAGCCTTCCGCGCAGGGGGTAACGACTTTTGGCAGTGATGATTGGAAGATAATACTTATAAATAAGCAGCATCCCATTCCCGATGAGTACGAGTTTCCTCTCGGAACCATCAGCGGAACTATGAGATGCGATGAGAGAATAATCGCGCCTCTTCTTGAAATGATGAGAGCTGCAAATAAAGACGGTGTCGGTCTTATTATCTGTTCGCCTTACAGGGACAGAGACAGGCAGACAATGCTTTTTGAAAATAAGGTCGAGAGATATATGTCAGGCGGCATGAATTATATGGATGCGTATAATCTGGCGTCTCAGGCGGTTACGGTTCCCGGATCTTCCGAACATCAGATAGGTCTTGCCATAGATATCATTACTGACGGATATTCTAGTCTTGACGAGGGATTTGGCAATACCGCAGCCGGAAAATGGCTTGCCGAGAACAGTTATAAGTACGGATTTATCCTAAGATACCCTGCCGGCAAAGAGAATATCACAAGTATCGAATACGAACCCTGGCATTTTAGATATGTGGGGGTTGACGCGGCAACCGTTATACACGAAAATGGTATCTGTCTGGAAGAATTCTGGAATACTTATGTTAATTAGAGGAAGTTTATGTACAAAATAATAAGAAAAGACGGAAACGCCAAGAGTGCGACTTTTTCCACCGTTCACGGAGAGATACAGACTCCTGTATTTATGAATGTGGCGACGGTGGCAGCGATAAAGGGAGGTGTTTCCACGAGGGATCTTGAGGAAATTGATACTCAGGTTGTCCTTTCAAACACTTATCATCTGCATTTAAGACCGGGAGATGATCTGATATACCGAATGGGCGGGCTTCATAAATTCATGTCATGTAATAAGCCCATTCTTACAGATTCAGGCGGATTCCAGGTCTTTTCTCTTGCAAAGACGAGGAAGATCAAAGAGGAAGGTGTGTACTTCCATTCTCATATAGACGGACACAAGCTCTTTATGGGACCTGAGGAGAGTATGAGAATCCAGTCACACTTGGGATCCACGATTGCGATGGCATTTGATGAATGTCCTTCCGCAAAGGCAGAGCATGAATATGTAAAGATGTCTGTCGACAGAACGACAAGATGGCTTGAGCGATGCAAAAAAGAGATGGATAGGCTGAACGGCCTGCAGTATACCGTGAACCCTCATCAGATGCTCTTTGGAATAAATCAGGGTGCAATATTTGATGACATCAGGATAGAACACGCGAAGAGAATAAGTGAGATGGACCTGGACGGATATGCAGTCGGCGGACTTGCTGTAGGTGAGAGCCACGAGGAGATGTACCATGTTCTTGAAAAGGTTGTTCCTTTCCTTCCCGAAGATAAGCCGACATATCTTATGGGTGTCGGAACACCTGCGAATATTCTCGAAGCGGTAGACAGGGGAGTGGACTTCTTTGACTGTGTATATCCAAGCAGAAACGGAAGACACGGACATCTTTATACAAAGAGAGGACACATCAATATTCTCAATGCCAGATACGAGCTCGATGATACGCCTATCGAAGAGGGGTGCGGATGCCCTGCATGCAAGAGCTATTCCAAGGCGTATATAAGACACCTTCTCAAGGCAGGCGAGATGCTAGGAATGAGACTGTGTGTTCTTCATAATCTGTATTTTTATAATAATCTGGTAAAAGAAATCAGAGAAGCCATAAGAAACGGCAATTATCAGGCTTATAAAAAGAAGACTCTGGAAGGGATGGCAGAGTTTGATTCGGCGGCCTCAAACGCATCATATAATATTGCCCGAAATTGGCGTAAAGGTTAAAATCGTAATACTTGAATTTGACGTTTCTTTCTAGTATTATTGTTTGGTGATAATTAAAAAACAATACTTTTGGAGGTTGTTATGTTATTATTTTTTACTGAAACAGCAGATACTGTAGCAGGAGGTCCCGCATTTGCCACAACCATGATTATTTATGCAGCGTTTTTTGTTCTGCTTTATTTTCTTCTTGTTCACCCCAACAAAAAAGAACAGAAGAAGAAAGCACAGATTATGGCTGCTTTGGCTGTAGGTGACAGCGTTAGAACTACAAGTGGCTTTATCGGCACTGTTATCGATATCAACGATGATATGGTTATTGTAGAGTTTGGTAATAACAAGAATTGTCGTATTCCTATGGTTAAGGAAGCTATCGTTGAAGTTGAAAAACCTGAGGATGCACTTAGCTCAGCAACATCTGAGAGCGCTAAGGATTCCAAGAAGAAAAAATAATTAGTGTTTGATTATTGTTTAGCCTGATTGGTCCAGCCAATCGGGCTTTGTTGTATAAATTTTTACAGAAAAGAGAGAATGGGAAATGAAACTTAATATTACATGCATTCCCGGAGACGGAATCGGACCTGAGATTGTCGCCGAAGCTAAGAAGGTACTTAATAAGGTCGCATCCGAATTCGGACATTCAATTGAGTACAAAGACATCCTGATGGGAGGCTGCTCCATAGACGTTCACGGCGTTCCGCTTACAGATGAAGCTATTGCGGATGCTAAGGCAGCCGACGCCGTACTTATGGGATCAATCGGCGGAAACACATCAACATCTCCTTGGTATAAACTTGAGCCTTCATTGAGACCTGAAGCAGGTCTTTTGAAACTCAGAAAGGCTCTTAATCTTTTTGCAAATCTCAGACCTGCATATCTATATCCGCAGCTTAAGGACGCATGTCCTTTAAAAGAGGCTGTTGCAGATAAGGGCTTTGATATGCTCATTATGAGAGAACTCACAGGCGGCCTTTACTTCGGCGACAGATGGACGAAGGAAGAAGGCGGCGAGCAGGTTGCCACAGATACTCTTGTTTACAAAGAGAGTGAGATAAGAAGAATTGCGATCCGCGCATTTGATGTGGCAAGAAAGCGCAGAAAGAGCGTTATAAGTGTAGATAAGGCAAATGTTCTTGATTCTTCAAGACTTTGGAGAAAGGTCGTTGAGGAAGTAAAGAAGGATTATCCCGATGTTACGCTTGAGCATATGCTTGTAGACAACTGTGCTATGCAGCTTGTAAAAGAGCCTACACAGTTTGATGTTGTTCTTACAGAGAACATGTTTGGAGACATTCTTTCCGACGAGGCAAGTATGATCACAGGATCGATCGGAATGCTTCCGAGTGCTTCACTTAATGATACAAGCTTTGGTCTCTATGAGCCGAGTCACGGAAGTGCTCCGGACATTGCCGGAAAAGATATTGCAAATCCCATTGCTACGGTTCTTTCTGCAGCAATGATGCTTAGATATTCTTTCAATCTTGATAAGGAAGCAGATGCTATCGAGAATGCTGTTCGCAAGGTGCTTGAGGACGGTTACAGAACGATCGATCTCATGCCCAAGGGACAGGAGGACAAGTTTACACTTGTCGGATGTCAGAAGATGGGAGACTTGTTGGGTGAGCGAATCATCAAGGGTTAAAAACGAAAAAAGAATATATGACTTTCTTCCAAGCAGACCCGAGACAATGGCTGTTACGCTTTTTATCATTGCCATGGGTGCATATTACATTTGGAGAATGTTTGCGATCACGCCTCATTATGACGAACTCTATACTTATTATAATTTTATAAGCAGAGGTCCTATTTATTCCGCCATTCACTGGCCACTTCCAAACAATCACGTCGGATATTCTGTAATATCCGCGATATTCAATCTCTTTGGAAACTCATATATAGGACTTAGAGGTGTATCGTACATTGCGGCAGTATTGAATCTTTATCTTGTCTATGTGATAAGTAAAAGATATTATTCGCATGCGATTCCGTTCGGAGCTGTTGTTCTTTACGCATCTATGCAGATCGTAAATGATTACAGCGTTCAGGGAAGAGGATATACACTCGCAACTACATGTTTTCTTTGCGCTATTTATTATATCGGATGCATATGCAGGCTTGGAGCCGATAAGAAATCATATTATTATTTTCTCGGCGCTGCCTTTGTGATGGGGCTTTACATCGTTCCCAGCAGCGTTTACTGGGTTATTCCCGTGGGCGCTTCGGGCGTTATATTCTTACTGATCAATGCTGTGAGAAGTAAGGATGTATATGAGACTTTTTATGAAAACATATATTACAAAAAGCTGCGAAAGCTTTTGTATACCGGTGTTATATCTGCCGGGATTGTTGTATTTTTGTATATGATAATCTGGCTTGCCATCGGTTCAAACTTACTTGTAAAAGATGAGAACTCACTGTTTTTCGGAGCTTCTCATGTGAGCACGATAATCAAGGCTACGTTCAAGTCTATGTGGACCGGAATAGATTACATGCTTTCGATGCCTTATATCCAGGGAATGACACATGAAAATTTCTGGAACAGAGTATTCCCATGGTTTATGAGTCTTCTGAACTATTATGTTCCCGGATTCAGTGTTTTATTATTGGTTATTATGCTTGTAAGTCTGGGATGCCTTGTATATGAGTGCGTAAAGCATTTTGAATACAGCAGAACAGTAGTTAATCTTGTTGTTATAGTAAACATTTTTTTCTTTGTTGCAATGATATGTTTGGAGCACAAGCTCCCTTATCTCAGAGTTTTTACCCACGGAGCGTTTGTTATAGTTCTGTGTGTATGTACGGCTCTTGAGAGGTTGATAAATCTGTGCATTAGATTATATAATCAGAAAAAGCTGATCGATAAAGGTATAAATGTCTCAAAGACCAGTAAAGAATTTGAGACTATGGCAAAGGATGACAGGTGGTATGCGGGATTTGCCACATATCTGCCCATCATATGCATTGTTATCTTTTTTGGATTCAGATTTTTTGATCCCGGATTCAGTTATCAGATTGCTTCCAGGGAAAATGATATATTCAATACGCTTTATATCGCTGAAGTGACAAAACGACACAATATCGCAGTGCTTGATTGTGATCAGCAGTATCTTCTTAAGTTCGGCTGGGACATTGATTGCCAGAAGACTGATATTGAAGGAGCGGATTGCGTGTTGCTTGATAAGAACATGTTTGTTCCCGAGTATACCGGGGAGGATTTCTGGAAATTCTACCAGACGTACGAGACGATTGATTGGAATTATCTCAATTCGATGCATGTTCTGTATGAAAACGATAATCTTGTTTTGTATATTAAATAATTTAGAGGAGAAATATTATGGCTATGAACAGTGACAGAGTTATGGAAGGTATCCAGCAGGCACCTCACAGAAGCCTGTTTAATGCGCTCGGTTTCACCGAGGAAGAAAGAAAAAGACCGCTTATCGGAATTGTCAGCTCATTTAATGAGATAGTTCCCGGTCATATGAACCTTGATAAGATTACGGAAGCTGTTAAGCTTGCGGTTGCGGAAGCGGGCGGAATGCCTGTCGTTGTTCCTGCCATTGCTGTTTGCGACGGTATAGCTATGGGACATATCGGAATGAAGTATTCTCTTGTAACAAGAGACCTTATTGCCGACAGTACAGAGTGTCTTGCTAAGGCACATGCTTTTGACGGAATGGTTTGCATTCCCAACTGTGATAAGAACGTTCCCGGACTTCTTATGGCGGCTGCAAGAGTGAACATTCCTACAGTGTTCGTATCAGGTGGCCCGATGATGGCAGGAAGAGTAGACGGACATAAGACTTCACTTTCTTCTATGTTTGAGGCTGTCGGAAGTGTATCAGCAGGCAAGATGACAAACGAGAAGCTCTGTGAATATGAGGAGAAGGCTTGTCCTACCTGCGGTTCATGCTCGGGTATGTACACAGCAAACTCTATGAACTGCCTTACAGAGGCAATCGGTATGGGGCTTCCCGGAAACGGAACAATTCCTGCCGTATATTCTGCACGTATCCGCCTTGCAAAGCATGCGGGCTACGCAGTAATGAACCTTATAAAGAACAATATCAGACCTAAGGATATTATGACAAAAGAAGCATTCATGAATGCCATGGCTATGGATATGGCTCTGGGATGCTCTACAAATACAATGCTTCATCTTCCTGCTATTGCACATGAAGCAGGCGTTGAACTTGATATGGAGATCGCAAATGAAGTATCAAGCAGAACACCTAACCTTTGTCACCTTGCACCTGCAGGTCCCACATATATGGAAGACCTCAATGAGGCGGGCGGTGTTCGCGCGGTTATGTCTGAGCTTGTTAAGAAGGGGCTTATCAATACAGACCTCATAACAGTTACAGGTAAGACAATTAAAGAGAATCTTGAAGGTGTAAGAAATCTCAATCCCGAAGTTATCAGACCTATTGAAAATCCTTACATGCAGTCAGGCGGTATTGCCGTACTTAAGGGAAATATCGCTCCCGATACAGGTATCGTTAAGAAGTCAGCTGTTGTGCCTGAGATGATGGTACATGAAGGACCTGCAAGAGTATTTGATTGCGAAGAAGATGCGATCTCAGCTATTCTTGGCGGCAAGATTGTAGCAGGAGACGTAGTTGTTATCAGATATGAGGGACCTAAGGGAGGCCCCGGAATGAGAGAGATGCTCAATCCCACATCAGCTATTGCGGGAATGGGACTTGGTTCTTCCGTAGCTCTTATAACAGACGGAAGATTCTCGGGAGCCAGCAGAGGAGCGTCTATCGGACACGTTTCACCCGAGGCGGCTGTCGGAGGACCTATTGCGCTTATTGAAGAAGGTGATATCATTAGCATAGATATCCCGAATAATTCTCTTAATGTAAAAGTTTCTGATGAAGAACTCAAGAAGAGAAAAGAGAAATGGCAGCCCAGAGAGCCTAAGGTTACAACAGGCTATCTTGCCAGATACAGGGAACTTGTTACCAGTGGAAACAGAGGAGCAATCCTTGAGATTCCCGGTACTTCGAAGTAATAGATTAAATATAGGACGGTATGTATAAAATGCAGCTTAATGGTTCGCAAATAGTTTTGGAATGTCTTAAAGAGCAGGGAGTTGATACCATATTCGGTTATCCCGGTGGAAGTATTCTTAATATATACGATGAACTTTACAAACAGAGCAATGACTTTCTTCATATCAGAACATCCCATGAGCAGGGTGCGGCGCATGCAGCCGACGGATATGCAAGATCTACCGGAAAAGTCGGTGTTTGTTTTGCTACCAGCGGTCCCGGCGCAACAAACCTTGTAACGGGAATTGCTACGGCTTACATGGATTCGGTTCCTATGGTTGCCATCACATGTAATGTAAATCTTCCTCTTTTGGGAAAAGATACTTTCCAGGAGGCTGATATTGCCGGCATTACAATGCCTATCACAAAACACGGATATATTGTTAAGGATGTAAAAGAACTTGCTCCCACGATCAGGAAGGCTTTTAAGATCGCAAGTACCGGACGTCCCGGACCTGTTATCGTAGACATCACCAAAGATGTGACAGCTAAGAGCTGCGAGTTTAAGGCTTTAAAGAACGAAGAGGAAAAGAAGGAAGAGAAGACATATACAGAGGAGAATATCCTTACTGCGCTTAAGATGATCAAGGCGTCAAAGAGACCTTTCATCTATGTGGGCGGTGGTGCCGTTATTTCAGGTGCTTCCAAAGAACTTCTTGAATTTGCAAAGAAGTTTGACTGTCCTGTATGTGATACTCTTATGGGTAAAGGCGCTTTTGACGGAACAGATCCTCTTTATACGGGAATGATCGGTATGCACGGAACAAAGGCTTCAAACTTTGGCGTAAGTGAGTGCGATCTTCTTGTTACATTGGGTGCCAGATTCTCTGACAGAGTAACCGGTAATACCAAGACTTTCGCTTCAAAAGCAAAGATTCTTCAGATCGATATAGATGCGGCTGAGATAAATAAAAATATTAGGACAAACTATTCCATTGTAGGTGATCTGAAAGCTGTCTTAACAGAAATCAATGCAAAACTTGAGCAGATGGATCATACTGAATGGAAAAGTAAAATTGATGAATACAAGGAGAAGTTCCCGCTTAATTATGAGACGGACAAACTTACATGCCCGTATATCATTGAGGAACTTTACAAACTCACAAAGGGCGATGCCATTATTTCAACTGATGTCGGACAGCATCAGATGTGGACTGCCCAGTATTATAAGTTTAGAAAGCCCAGAACATTCCTTACATCCGGTGGTCTTGGCACCATGGGATACGGACTTGGCGCTTGTATAGGTGCTAAAGTAGGCAATCCCGATAAAGTGTGTGTCAATGTTACCGGCGACGGATGCTTTAGGATGAACATGCAAGAGCTTGCAACAGCTTCAGGCTATGGGCTTCCTATTATAGAAATTATTATAAATAATAGAGTTTTGGGAATGGTAAGGCAATGGCAGACACTTTTTTACGACAAACATTATTCTCAGACTGTATTCGAAGACAAGGTTGATTATTGCATGGTGGCTAAAGCACTTGGATGCGAAGCCATAAGGATTACAAAGAAGGAGGAAGTTGAACCGGCTCTTAAAAAAGCTCTTAGTTCAAAAGTTCCTGTTGTTCTTGACTGTATCATTGAAGAAGATGATAAAGTATTCCCGATGGTTCCCGCAGGAGCATCCATTAGCGAGGCCTTTGATGCAAAGGATCTTGCAAAGAAAAAGTAAAATAATTATTTTTTCTTGTTTTACTTAATGGAGGAATATGAATAAGAGAGCTAAACACATCATACATATGTTGCTAACATTTTTGATAGCGCTTACAGCATTGTATATTATTATAGGGCTGTATTACAGGGGGGGATTTCCTTGTTGTACCTGGATCAATGGTGTGTACTGCACGGGAAAAAGTGTGGCAGAAGTTAATGCAGAGCTTAGCAATAAGTTTATGTATGACGGACTGAAAATTAAGGACAAAGACGGAGCGACGCTCACGATAAGTGCCGGAGAAATCGGATTTAAAGCCGATTATACAGATGCGCTTGATGAGTTTATTGCCAATCAGAATGTTTTTGCATGGGGGATTAATGCATTTGAAAACATGAATCGTAAGATTGAGCCTAAGCTCAGCGTTGACACGGAAAAGCTTGACGCTAAGATTTCTGATTGGGAAATTTTTGATCTGAACGAAGCTTTGGATGTTTACATACAGAAAACTGAAGACGGTTATACACTTGTAAACGAACTTACAGATTATCCCGAAAGAGAGGATGTCATAAAGGCTGTTCACGATTCACTTTTGAATCTTGAGACCGAGGTGGATCTCGGATCTGAGCAATACGCATATTGCTATAAACAGATGCCGCTCAACGAGAAACAGCAAAAGACAGTTGACCTGTATTCAAAGATTGAAGATATCTCCAAGTGCAATTTGGTATATGAACTTGGAAATGAGAAGTTTCCTATTGACGGAAAGGTGGCATGTTCATTCTTGCTTACCACGGACGAGGAACAGCAACCGGCTCCTGCAAGGGACGATTATTACGATGATGAATATGACGAGTATGATTGCGTCGATGACGAGCCTGAGTATAATCCGGGCGATGACGTTTATATTTCAAACGGCGTTGAGTTCCGTGGTTTGAACAATACAACCACGAGTGACGGATTTGTGCTTGATCAGAACGGCAATCCTATTATCTGTGAATCAAAGCTATATTCGTTTATAAAGAAGATAGCAGACGATCACGAGCTTACGTCTTGTCTTGAAAGATATAAGAACGGAGAGAATTGTCAGATCATCATAAGTAAGAAGCTCTACAGAGAAGATCTGTTTAATGTTAATGACGAATTCCAGTATTTAAAGGGAGTCTTCATGTCAAACGCAAATGGATCAGAAGGTGTCAGACAGCTTGTAGATCCCGAAACGGTTGCGATTGTTGACGGCGAGAAAGACCTTGGCGGAACATATATTGAAGTTAATATTGCAGAACAGCAGTTGTCCTACTATGTGGACGGAAGGCTTGATATGCAGTTTCCGGTAGTAACCGGAAACATGAGTATAGCAGACAGGGCTACTCCAGCAGGATACTTCAAGATATGTGAGAGAATGTCACCTAAGGTTCTGAAAGGTGAAGATTACTCAACACCTGTTGATTACTGGCTTAGAATTTATAAGGGTGTCGGAATCCATGACGCTAAGTGGAGATCGAGTTTTGGCGGAGAAATATATAAGACAGACGGATCACACGGATGCGTTAACAGCCCGCTCAATGAAGTTAGTCAGCTGTGGAAGAAAGTTACAAACGGAACACCGGTTATAATGTATTATTAAAAATTTTAAAATAATCCTGCGAAAAAAATAAAAAATCCCAAAAAATTCTGGAGAAAATCCAAGATTTTTTGCGGATTTTTTTATTGCTCGTTTTTGTAAAAACAGAGAACTATTATCGTAATATCTATCAAAGAATGCAGTAATCATCATACTTTGATGCAATTTTAGATGATAAAAATGATTATATTTGATTCTTCAGAAAAAATAAAATAACATTAATTATTGAATAGCGTTATTGACATTTTTTTTATTGGGTATACAATTGAATTTAGTGTATTAAATCATTAAAACGTTTATATGTCTATAGGAGGACAAAAGAAATGTCTAGAGTTTATAATTTTTCTGCCGGTCCCGCGGTTCTTCCCGAGGAAGTACTTAAGAAGGCAGCTGCTGAGATGCTTGATTACAACGGATGTGGAATGTCTATCAACGAGATGAGCCACAGATCTAAGACTTTTGACGAAGTTATTCAGACTGCTGAGCAGGACATAAGGGATCTTATGAACATCCCTGACAATTACAAGGTTCTCTTTTTGCAGGGTGGCGCAAGCCAGCAGTTCGCTGCAGTTCCTCTCAACCTTATGAAGAACGGCAAGGCTGCATATATCGTAACAGGTCAGTGGGCTAAGAAGGCTTATCAGGAAGCTCAGAAGTACGGTGAGGCTATTGAAGTAGCTTCAAGTGCAGATAAGACTTTCTCCTATATTCCTGATTGCTCGGATCTTGATATTCCCGATGATGTAGATTACGTATATATCTGCGAGAATAATACAATTTACGGAACAAAGTTCAAGACTCTTCCCAACACAAAGGGACATATTCTTGTATCTGATGTATCTTCATGCTTCCTTTCAGAGCCTGTTGATGTAACAAAGTACGGCGTTATCTACGGCGGTGTTCAGAAGAACGTTGGACCTGCAGGTCTTGTTATCGCAATTATCAGAGAGGATCTCATCACTGATGATGTTCCTGCTTACACACCTACAATGCTTAAGTGGAAGACTCAGGCTGATAACGGATCTCTTTACAACACACCTAACTGCTGGAGCATCTACATGTGCGGACTCGTATTCAAGTGGCTCAAGGAGCAGGGTGGACTTGAAGAGATGAAGAAGAGAAACGAAGCTAAGGCTAAGATTCTTTACGATTATCTCGATCAGAGCAAGATGTTCAAGGGTACTGTAAGACCTGAGGATCGTTCACTTATGAATGTACCTTTCGTAACAGACAGCGAAGAGCTCAACGCCAAGTTCATCAAAGAGGCAACAGCTGCAGGTTTCGTAAGCCTTAAGGGACACAGAACAGTAGGCGGTATGAGAGCAAGTATTTACAACGCAATGCCTATCGAAGGTGTTAAGAAGCTCGTTGAGTTCATGGAAAAATTTGAGAAGGAGAACGCTTAATGTACAAGTATAAATGCATGAATCCGATTGCAAAGATCGGTCTTAATAATTTCACTAAAGAATATCAGGCAGTTGATAACGTTGATGATGCTGATGGCATCCTCGTAAGAAGTGCTAACATGCTTGAGATGGAGTTCTCTGACAACCTTCTTGCAATCGCAAGAGCAGGTGCCGGAGTCAACAATATTCCTCTTGATAAGTGTGCACAGCAGGGAATCGTTGTATTCAACACTCCCGGAGCTAATGCAAACGGTGTAAAAGAGATGGTTCTTGCAGCAATGCTTATTGCTTCAAGAGATATCATCGGAGGAACAGAGTGGGTTAAGGCAAATGCAGGTGATCCTGATATTGCTAAGCTCACAGAGAAGTCAAAGAAGAAGTTCGCAGGTACTGAGATCTTCGGTAAGAAGCTCGGTATCATCGGACTTGGTGCTATCGGTGTCAGAGTTGCAAACGCAGCAAGACAGCTCGGTATGGATGTTTACGGATATGATCCTTATCTTTCAATCGATGCGGCTTGGAGACTTTCTTCAGACGTTAAGCATGTTACAAATGTTGATGATATATATTCAAAGTGCGACATCATCACAGTTCATGTACCTGCGCTTGATTCAACAAAGGGTATGATCAATGCTGATGCGATCGCTAAGATGAAGAAGGGTGTTATCATCATCAATCTTGCAAGAGATATCCTCTGCAACGAAGTTGATGTACTTGCAGGAATTAACTCAGGTAAGATCCGCAAGTATGTGACAGATTTCCCGAACCCTACAACAGCAGGTCACGACGGATGTATCGTAATTCCTCACCTTGGTGCATCAACAGAGGAGTCGGAAGACAACTGTGCAGTTAAGGCTGTTCTCGAACTTAAGGATTACCTTGAGAACGGAAATATCAACAACTCCGTGAATTATCCCGGATGTGATATGGGAATTGCCACAAGTCCCAGAATTGCTATTTTCCATAAGAATGTAGCTAATATGATCAGCCAATTTACAACAGTACTCGGCGAGGCTGGTTATAATATTTCAGATATGACAAACAAGTCAAAGGGTGATTTTGCTTATACTCTTATTGACCTTGAAGACAACATTTCAGATGATCTTGTTAAGAAACTTACTAAGATTGACGGTGTTATGAGAGTCAGAGTTGTTAAGAAGGAAGCATAATTATGGCAGACATCAAACCTTTTAAAGCATACAGACCAACAAAGGGTAATGTGGGAAGAGTTTCGGCTCTTCCCTATGATGTTTTTAGCAGAAAAGAGGCATATGAGAAGGTAAAAGAGAATCCTGCGTCTTTCCTTGCTATTGACAGACCCGAAACTCAGTTCCCTGAGGATTATGACATGTACGCACCTGAAGTTTATCAGAAGGCGCATGATATGCTCTGGGGACAGATTGAAGAGGGTGTTTTCGACCAGGATGAAACAAATTGCTATTACATTTATGAGCAGACAATGAATGGCAGAACTCAGACAGGTATTGTTGCCTGCGCATCAATTGATGACTATCTTAATAATGTCATCAAGAAGCACGAGAATACCAGGGCTGAGAAAGAAGAAGACAGGATAAAGCATGTATATACATGTGAGGCGCAGACAGGTCCTATCTTTTTGTGCTACAGAAACAATAAACTTCTTAGTGACCTTATCGCCAAGATCAAGGAAGTTGATGAGCCTGTCTATGATTTTACTTCGGAAGATGGCGTTAAGAACAGAATATGGATTATTTCCGATCTTGAAGAGACGGAGACTGTTTGCAGAGTATTTACTACAATTAGTGATATCTATATCGCAGACGGTCATCACAGATGCGCTTCGGCTGTAAAGGTTGGACTTAAAAAGAGAGAAGAAGCTGCAGGAAAAGTGCGTGGAAAGCTTCAGTCTGATTATTTTCTCTCAGTTCTTTTCCCTGACAGCGAGCTTATGATCATGGACTACAACAGAGTGGTCAAGGATCTTAACGGTCTTACGGCGGGAGAATTCATTGATAAGCTCGGTGAGATGTTTGAGGTTGAGAAGGCTACATCAGCAGTTAAGCCGGCGCACAAGGGTGAGTTTGGTCTTTTCCTTGAAGATAACTGGTATAAACTTAATGCAAAAGAGCATATTAAGAATAGTGACGCGGTTGAGGGACTTGATGTTTCTATTCTTCAGAATGAGGTTCTTTCTCCTATACTTGGAATCGGCGATCCGAGGACAGATAAGAGAATTGATTTTGTTGGAGGAATAAGGGGACTGAAGGAACTTGAGGATAGATGTCACAAGGATATGAAGCTGGCATTTTCCATGTATCCGACTTCGATTTCAGAGCTCTTTGACGTTGCGGATGCAGGCAGACTCATGCCTCCCAAGTCAACCTGGTTTGAACCCAAACTTTTAAGTGGTTTATTTATACATAGTATTAATGGTACAATTAACTAAGCGAATACTGAATAACGATAAATTTCAAATTGAATTTTGGAGGATATCAACATTGAACGCTAAATTGTACAAGATGATGAATTGGCCCGAAATTGAGGAAATTATTTATTCCGACGGAGATAACCCCCACAGAATACTTGGAGCGCATAAGGTTGGCTCCAATTATCTTGTTCAGGCGTTTTATCCGGATGCAGTATCTGTTAGCGTATATGTCGAGAATCAGGAAAAGACATATGAGATGGAGCTTGCTGATGAGGCGGGATTCTACGCTGCGATTGTTCCGTATGTTGATAAACTGAAATACAAATTTGTCATTAAGGGAACCGACGGCAAAGAAACAATGGTCGTCGATCCCTATTCATTCGATCCGCTTCTTGAGAGAGAAGATTTTATCAAGTTTGGAAGCGGAATCCATTACCATATTTATGAGAAACTCGGAGCTCATCCCATGAGACGCGGAGGTGTAAGCGGCACGCAGTTTGCTGTTTGGGCGCCTTCTGCGGCGAGGGTGAGTGTTATTGGAGATTTCAATAATTGGGACGGTCGTCTGTGCCAGATGCGCAGACTCGATCCTATCGGTATCTTTGATATATTTATTCCCGGGGCAAAAGAAAACGACGGCTATCAGTTTGAGATAAAGACAAGAAGCGGCGTTGTATTCAAGAGGCCCGATCCCTATGCAACCGAATCAAAAGGCGAGAACGGAATTGTTTCCGTTATAAATAAGCAGAAGTCTATTGTCTGGACAGATCAGAAGTGGATCACTCAGCGCAAGAAGTTCGACAAGGATGCAAGTGCTCTTTCTATCTGTGAGATTTCTATTGAGGCGTTTGCAGACAGACACAATGGCAAGACGGGATTTAAAGAGATCACGGCTGATATTCTTGAATATGTCAAGAATCACGGCTTTGATACCGTTGAGCTTATGCCTGTAATGAAGCACGTTCCGGAGCATTTTTATCATATTCTGAATTTCTATGCTCTTGATGAATCAAACGGAACTGCTGAGGATTTCATGAACTTTGTAAATACGATGCATAATGAGGGAATCAGGGTTATTCTCGATTGGGTTCCCACATTTTTCCCAAAGGCTTCGTGCGGACTTAGCGATTTCGACGGAAAGCCTCTGTATGAGTATGAAGATCCCAGGATCGGAATTCGTCCTATGTCGGGCGACCTGATCTTTGATTACGGAAGAAAGGAAGTAACGAACTTCCTTATTTCCAATGCGCTTTTCTGGATTGAGAGATATCATGTGGACGGACTCAGGACATCTGATATTTCAAGGATTCTTTATCTTGACTATGACAGAAAGCCCGGTGAGTGGATGCCGAATATTTACGGCGGTAACGAGAATCTTGAGGCACTTGAGTTCCTGAAACAGCTTACGGAGAATGTGCACAAGGATAATCCCGGTGTGCTTATGATAACCAAGGAAACGGCTTGCTGGCCACAGGTTACCGATACGGCTGAAAACGGCGGGCTTGGATTTGACTATAAGTGGAATAACGGTTGGACGAGAGATTTCCTTTCTTATATGAAGAACGATCCTTTGTTTAGATCGGGGCATCACGATGAGCTTACGTTTAGCATGATCTATTGTTACACGGAGCGCTTTGTTCTTGCTTATACCCATGAGGAACTTGAAAAGGGACTGGAAGGTCTCTATTATATGATGCCCGGTGATTCATACCAGAAGATGGCTAACCTTCGCCTGGCTCTGAGCTATATGATGGTTCATCCAGGAAGGAAGCACATTTATATGGAACCTGACGCACTCACGGTCGATCAGGCTGTGTTTGTTGAAAATCTGCTTAAGAAGCTCAATGATCTTTATAAGAGCAAGGCTGCGCTTCATGAGGCAGACAGTTCCGATGATGGTTTTGAATGGATCAACAATATGGCAGCCGATGAGTGCATGATCTCTTTTGCCAGAAAGAGTTCTGATGAAAAAGAGATGCTTATTGTTGTTGTGAATATGGCGGGAATTGAGCGCGAGATCGAAGTCGGTGTTCCTGCAGACGGAAGGTATACTGAGATCTTCAACAGCGATGAAGTAAGTTATGGCGGAAGCGGACTTCTAAACGAAGGAAGACTTGAAGCTGTCAGAAAAGAGGTTGACGGCAGGGATTATTCGCTTAAGCTACATCTTGCTGCGGCTACACTTGCGATTTACAGCTATGTTCCTTACTCTGAGCAGGAGAAAAAGATTCGAGCGATCAAAGAGGAACAGGAGATAAAGAAGGAAGAAGAGCGCAAGGAGAAGCTCGAAGCTCTGAAAGAGAAGCAGAACGAAGAGGAGCAGAGACTTATCAGCGAGCTTAAGCTCAAGTATGAAAAAGAGCTTGCCGAACAGGAAAAGGCTATAGAAGAGAAGTACGAGAAGATTGAAGAAGAGCGAATCTTTGATATCGTCTCGAAAGAAGCGATAAAGAGCATCTCAGGGAAGCCAAAGAGACGCAGAAAATCGACGAAAAAAAGCGCAAAATAAATATGAAGTGTGGGCAGTGCACAAAATAGGATAAAAAAGCAACCATGCGGCGGTGAGATAATCGCTCGCGTGGTTGCTTTTTTGAATTAGAGCTGGAAAAGGGACTCGAACCCTCGACCTACTGATTACGAATCAGTTGCGCTACCAACTGCGCCATTCCAGCATTTGTGCTTCATAATTTTCGCACAAAAATGATTATACAATCGCAAATAGCTTTTGACAAGGCTGAAAATTTATATTTTGCACGTTTGAACGTGTTGTGCCATGCTTAACACAGACAGTAATGCAAGTAGGGTAAAGAAAGATTCGGAAAAATAAAAAGAGGCACCATCTTCATGTTAGGATTAGATTTTGGCAAAAAATAATCTACGTGAAGGTGGTGCTTTTATGTACAACAGTATATTACAGTTTATTCAGAATGATATCAAG
>JAGAAO010000074.1 GCA_017615275.1 Butyrivibrio sp. | reverse complement strand
TTTCTTCTGCAGTGACCAATAGATTACCTTTGTCACTTGCGTTACTTGTTGCTGCAATTTCACTTGTACTCTCAATAACACTGTTTGATACATCATCAGCTTTTTTTGCGCAGCCGACGGTGCTTGTCACAACAGCAAATAACAGCATTATCATTATTCTCTTTTTCATGTTGTTTCCTGTTATATTTAAATCTTTTTTCGGAAAAGTGTTCATAATTTACTCTATATCTCCCTAACACCTATCGTCTCTATTCTTTCATCATTTACATCAATACCTTCAAAAACGTGGGGTAAAACTACCATTTTTTCTTCCAGTTCAGGAAAAACATCATTTTCAACTTTTATCTCAAAACCATAGTCATTACTGGCTTTTTTCTTACCCATAAAAAAACCTCCTTTAATCATTTTTCTGTACAGCTTTTTTGTGTGTCCACATTTCTGTCCACATTGTAGCTCTTAACAGTGATTAAAGGAAGTCTAAAAGTCGCTATTTTACTAGGTTTTTATGATTTTTGTGAAATATTTATACCTTAAATCTGTATCCTACGCCCCAGATTGTTTCTATATACTGAGGATTTGATGTATCATATTCAATCTTTTCACGGATCTTTTTGATATGAACCGTAACCGTCGCAATATCACCAATGGAATCCATATTCCAGATTTTTCTGAAAAGTTCTTCCTTGGTAAATACGTGATTCGGATTTTCTGCAAGGAATGTGAGAAGATCGAACTCTTTTGTTGTAAAGCTCTTTTCCTCATCATCTACATATACTCTTCTTGCAGTCTTGTCGATCTTAAGACCTCTTATCTCAACAAAGTCATTGGTCTCATGTCCCGAACCCACAAGTCTTGAATATCTTGCCATGTGCGCTTTAACACGAGCCACCAGCTCAGAAGGACTGAAGGGCTTTGTTATGTAATCATCTGCGCCAAGTCCAAGACCTCTGATCTTGTCGATATCATCCTTCTTAGCAGAAACCATAAGGATCGGCACATCCTTCTTTTCCCTTATGTGCTTGCATACTTCAAATCCGTCCATCCCGGGAAGCATGAGATCTAAGATGATCAGATCGAATTCCTCGGCAAGCGCTGTTTTAAGTCCGGCATCTCCCGAGTTTTCAATGGCGACTTCAAAGTCACTAAGCTCTAAGTAGTCTTTCTCAAGGTCAGCAATCGCTTCTTCATCCTCTACAATAAGTATTCTGCTCATACACTCTTCTGCCTTTCTTTGTTTTATGTATTGTGGTCAACTGTAACTGTTTCGGAACCGCCCGCATATTCGATGTATTTCCTGAGCACGAAATGCATGCATGTCCCCTCTCCCTCATGGCTTGTTGCCCATATATATCCGCCATGATCTTCTATTATCTTTTTTACAATAGATAAGCCTATTCCACTTCCACCCTGCTTTGAATTTCTGGAAGCATCCGTTCTGTAGAATCTGTCAAAGATATTCGGAATATCTTTTTGGGCTATGCCCTTTCCGTTATCTTCAAGCTCTACGCGGATAGAATCGACTTCATCCAATATCCTTATGTCAATCTGTCCCGTTCCGTCATCCCTGTCAAGATATTTGACACTGTTGCTCACTATGTTGTTTACAACACGCTTTATCTGCTCGGGATCCGCAACTATCTGCGTATCGGGTCCTGTAAGATTTGAATAATTCAGCTTTATGGACTTACTCTCAAGATCTGCACCGATCTCTTCTATACAATCTCCGAAGTATTCGGAAATATTAAGCTTTACAAAGTTATATGGAATTCTGTTGTTGTCTATGCTGGAATACAGTGTAAGTTCGTTGATAAGATTATTCATATCGTTTGCCTTGTTATAAATAATCTTTACATACTTGCGCTGTTTCTCGGGATTGGCGGCAACACCTTCCAAAAGTCCCTGTGAATATCCTTTTATGGCAGTTATGGGAGTCTTAAGATCGTGAGAAATATTGCTTATAAGCTCTCTGTTCTGCCTCTCTCTTTCAATCTTTTCTTCTGCGGATTCTTTGAGCCTTAAGCGCATGTCCTCATAGTTTCTGTAGATAGCGCCTATCTCGCCCTTTTCCTTAATATCCGTCGGAAGCATATAATCAAAGTTACCGTCCTTGATGTGCTGCATCGCAATGTTCAGCTCATCAATAGGTTTAAAGAAGCTTCTTCCTATCCATGTCGTCAGCAAAATACTCGTCAGAAGAAGAATGATAATTATTGCTACCGTCATGTACAAGACAAGAGATGTGGTGACCACCGTTCTGATTCCTGAAATGATATACAGGCTTCCCGGTTCTCCTGTCGAAAAAAAGAAATCATACTGCCTTACAAGATGTCCTGAGCTTGTAGAATATACTCCTTGAAAATCTGTTCCAAAGCTTGGAAGTTCATCTATAACTTCCTTAGCTCTTTCTTTGTCTGCGACGTGATAGATCTTGTCGCCTTTTATTACTATCGTATATGAATATATAGATGCCAGATCTTTGTCCAAGACTTCAAGAAAATCTTCTTCTTCAAGTACAAACTGATCTATCTGTCTTGCAACATTTATTTTCATTATATATTCTTCTGTAATTCTTGCAAAAGTACCGTTTGGATCCGATACCATGCCGTAGTCAACAGAGCCCGGATACTCGCGCATCTTTTGCTCGTATATGATATATTTACCGACCAAAAGAAATGTGCCGAGTGCCAGAATCAGCGGAATTACTACTATTGCCAACGATGTAATGATGAGTTTTGTACGGAATCGCATAATATCCCCCTACTCTTTTTCAGTATATCATATTTTTTTTAAAGTTGGCTATATTTGAGGTAATAACTCATATTGTTCTTGATTAGAAAAAATATCTTTGATAAACTTTAAACGAACGGCGGATTTCATATTTCACCGCCAAACAGGAGGATTTTATAATGGTTAATTGGAATAATCTTGATACACTTAAATCTTTTGGCGAACTTGAAAGTATCAAGCACGTTAACTTGGCAGAAATTATGTCGGGCGAAAACGGCGCAAAAAGAGTAAAAGAATACTCTGTACCTATGGCAGCCGGTCTCTCATACAATTATGCAGCAAAAGAAGTTGATGACGATATCATCGCTAAACTTGATGCACTTGCAAAAGAGACACAGCTTATCGACAAATTTGAAGCTCTCTATAACGGTGAAGTTATCAACACCGGTGAAAAGAGAATGGTTCTCCACCAGCTTACAAGAGGACAGCTTGGAAACAAGGTAGAAGCTGACGGAGTGGATAAAAGAGAATTCTATTTAAAAGAACAGAAAAGAATCGCTGACTTTGCAAACAAAGTTCACTCAGGTGAGATTGCAAATGCAAAAGGTGAGAAGTTCACCACTGTCGTACAGATTGGTATCGGCGGAAGCGATCTTGGTCCTCGTGCCATGTACCTTGCTCTTGAAAACTGGGCTTACAGAACAGGTAATTTCAAGATGGCAGCAAAATTTATCAGCAACGTAGATCCGGACGACGCCTCCTGTGTTTTAAACAGCATCGATGTTGCTCATTCAATCTTTATCCTTGTATCTAAATCAGGTACAACACTTGAAACACTTACAAACGAATCATTCGTTACAGACGCTCTTAAGAAGGCAGGTCTCGATCCTTCAAAGCATATGATTGCAGTTACATCAGAGACTTCACCTCTTGCAAAGAGTGATAATTATCTTGAAGCTTTCTTCATGGATGACTATATCGGAGGACGTTACTCATCTACATCAGGTGTAGGCGGAGCAGTTCTTTCACTTGCTTTCGGTCCCGATGTATTCGCACAGTTCCTCGATGGTGCTGCAGAAGAAGATAAGCTTTCAGCAAACGCTGACCTTAAGAAAAATCCCGCTATGCTCGATGCGCTTATCGGAGTTTACGAGCGCAACGTACTTGGTTACGGCAGCACAGCAGTCCTTCCTTATTCACAGGGACTCAGCCGTTTCCCCGCTCACCTTCAGCAGCTTGATATGGAGTCAAACGGTAAGAGTGTAAACCGTTTCGGTGAACCTATTAATTATGTAACAGGTCCTATCATCTTCGGTGAACCCGGAACAAACGGACAGCATTCATTCTACCAGCTCCTTCACCAGGGAACAGACATCATTCCTCTTCAGTTCATCGGCTTTAAGAACAGCCAGCTTCAGAATGATGTTGATATTCAGGGAAGCTCAAGCCAGCAGAAGCTCTGCGCTAACGTAGCAGCTCAGATCGTTGCATTTGCTTGCGGCAAGAAAGATGATAACCTCAACAAGAACTTCAAGGGCGGTCGTCCTTCAAGTATCATCGTTGGAGACGAGCTCAATCCCAAGTCACTTGGTGCTCTTCTTGCTCACTTCGAAAACAAAGTTATGTTCCAGGGATTTGTATGGAACATCAACAGCTTTGATCAGGAAGGTGTTCAGCTTGGTAAAGTTCTTGCAAAGAGAGTTCTTGCTCACGAGACAGAAGGTGCTCTTACAGAATATGCTAAGCTCCTCAATATTTGATTGTTGACATTACGAAACAATCTGCTTACAATAGCAGTAATTTAATAAGATCTTCAGGGCAGGGTGAAAGTCCCTACCGGTGGTAAAGCCCACGAGCCGCAAGGCAGAATCGGTGTGATTCCGATGCCGACAGTATAGTCTGGATGAAAGAAGAGCTGTGAGAACTTAGTTCTGGCGAGGCATTTATGCCGAGAGCAGAACCTCATTGTCAATGAGCTAAGCAATTACTCCAGCAATAGTAGGTAATCTACAGCAACCAATCTTTAAAACCAAGCTCTGAGATTTCATATCTCAGAGCTTTTATTTTTAAAGTACACTACGCGTTTATTCATGCCCTGAACAAATATATTGTTCAGGGCTTTTTCATTTCTCAAGAGGTACATATGCACAACGAATTTTACATGAAACGAGCTATTGAGCTTGCCAAAAAAGGTGCCGGCTTTGTAAATCCAAATCCCCTTGTGGGAGCAGTCATCGTAAAAGACGGTGTCATCATAGGTGAAGGCTATCACGAGAAATATGGCGAACTTCACGCAGAAAGAAATGCTATAAAAAACTGCACCGAATCTCCAAAAGGAGCGACAATCTACGTAACTCTCGAACCATGCTGTCATCACGGTAAGACACCGCCCTGCACGGAAGCAATTATAGAAAACGGCATAAAGAAAGTTGTTATCGGATCCCTTGATGTCAATCCTCTGGTCGCGGGAAAAGGCGTCCAGATCTTGCGTGATAACGGCATCGAAGTTGAAACAGGGATTCTCAAAGATGAGTGCACTTCTTTAAACAGAGTTTTTAATAAATTCATTTTGAAAAAGCGCCCATATGTTGTTATGAAATACGCCATGACATCAGACGGCAAGATTGCAACAGACTCAGGGAAATCAAAATGGATAACATGCGAAGAATCAATAAAAGCTGTCCATGTGCTTCGAAATGAACTCATGGGAATAATGGTCGGTGTTTCAACTGTTATCGCGGATGATCCGATGCTAGATTGCAGGCTTGATACTCCTCACAGAAATCCTGTGAGAATAATCTGCGATACCAATTTAAGAACCCCACTGTATTCCAAACTTGTTCAGACAGCAGGTACCATTCCGACCATTATCGCTACTTCATCGGAAGAAAAAAACAAGCTTTCAGAATATGAGAATAAAGGTTGCAAGATAATAACCGTTCCGCGAAAAACTGAAGGAATAGATTTAAACATTCTTATGGAAAAACTTGGTGATTTCGGAATCGACGGAATACTTCTTGAAGGTGGCGGAACACTCAACAACAGCGCCTTAAAATCCCGTATAGTCGATGAAGTTCACACCTTCATCGCTCCTAAGATTTTCGGCGGTTCAGGAAAAAGCCCTGTCTCCGGAATCGGTATCGACGATCCAAGTGAAGCTATAACCCTATCTCCCTTTGATATATCAAAGATCGGAGACGACCTACTCATAAAAAGTGAGGTTAAATACTAATGTTCACAGGCATAATCGAAGAAAAAGGATACGTAAAAAAAATATCAAAAGGCCCTGAAAAGAGCACGTTGTCTATCTCATGCAGCAAAATTCTTGAAGATGTAAAGATAGGCGACAGCATTGCCGTAAACGGCATATGTCTTACTGTCGTGGAATTTACAAAAGATTCTTTTACCTGCGACGTCATGAATGAAACTTTTGCAAGATCAAATCTTTTGAGCCTTAACTCTCAAAGCTTTGTAAATCTTGAAAGAGCAATGGCCGCAAACGGAAGATTCGGAGGCCACATGGTAACAGGACATATAGACGGAACCGGCAAGATCACATCAATAAAGAATGACGGTAACGCCGTTTGGTTTGAGATAACCGCCGATCAGAACCTGCTTGACGGTATTGTCGAAAAAGGTTCTGTAGCAATAGACGGCATAAGTCTTACCGTTGCAAAAGCAGATGCACATTCTTTCAGCGTCTCCGTCATACCTCATACTTTAAAAGAAACCGTCTTGAGTACAAAAAAAGTTGGTGACAAAGTCAATCTCGAAACGGATATCATCGGAAAATATATAAAAAAGTTTTTTGCACAAAATAAAAAGGACAGCGATATATCAATGGAATTTCTTATACAGAACGGATTTTGCTAAGGAGGATCAAAAATGGACAAACAACTTATTCAAAAAGCCCTTTCCGATCTTAAGGAAGGAAAGTTAGTTGTTATTGCAGATGACGAAAACAGGGAAAATGAAGGCGATCTTGTCTGTGCATGTGAAAATGTAACAGGCGAAACAGTGAACTTCATGGCGAAGTACGCGCGCGGTCTGATATGCATGCCCGTAAGCATCGCTATCGCTGATAAGCTTGGTCTTAAACCCATGGTCAAGCAGAATACCGACAATCATGAAACCGCATTTACTGTTTCTATCGATCACGTAAGCACCACTACGGGAATATCAGCTGATGAAAGAGCTACTACGGCAAGGATGTGCGCTTCTGATGATTGCCTGCCAAGTGACTTTAGAAGACCCGGACATCTTTTCCCTCTTGTTGCAAGAAAAGGCGGTGTCATAAAAAGACAGGGACATACAGAAGCTACTGTAGATCTGTTAAAACTGGCAGGTCTCAAAGAATGTGGTCTTTGCTGCGAGATAATGAAAGAAGACGGCACGATGATGCGCGGCGAAGATCTCAAGAAATTTGCAAAAGATAACGATCTTACTTTCATTACCGTTTCAGATCTTGTTAAGTACAGAAAGCTGTACGATAAGCTCGTAGAGTGTATTTCAGTTGCTGATATGCCTACAAGATACGGTAAATTCAAGATTCATTGCTACATAAATAAGCTTAACGGTGAGCATCACGTTGCTCTCGTTATGGGTGATATTTCCGACGGGAACGATGTTCTTTGCAGACTTCACTCCGAATGTCTTACAGGAGATGTCTTTGGGTCCATGCGCTGTGATTGCGGCCAGCAGCTTGATAAAGCTATGCGCATGATTGCCAATAACGGAAGAGGCGTCTTACTGTATATGCGTCAGGAAGGCAGAGGAATCGGTCTTGTTAATAAGATAAGAGCTTATACACTTCAGGATGAAGGCGCCGATACACTGGATGCAAACATAGCACTCGGCTTCCCCGCAGATATGAGGGAATACTATACAGGTGCACAGATTCTTCATGATCTCGGCATCAGATCTGTTGAACTTATGACCAACAATCCTGACAAAGTTCAGCAGCTTTTAAATTACGGAGTTAAGGTAACACAGCGTGTTCCCATCGAAATAGAAGCAAATCTTTTTGATGCATTCTATCTTCAGACCAAGAAAAAAAGAATGGGTCATATCCTGACCATTTCATAATAAGGAGGGCTATATAAAGTGAATATTTTAGAGGGAAATTTAGTTGCAGAAGGTATTAAAGTAGGTATTGTCGTTTCAAGATTTAATGAATTTATCACATCCAAACTCTTGGGTGGTGCGATCGACGGACTAAAGAGAGAAAATGTTTCGGAAGACGCTATTGATGTAGCATGGGTTCCCGGTGCATTTGAGATTCCTCTTATCGCCAAGAAAATGGCAAACAGCAAGAAATACGATGCTGTTATCTGCCTCGGTGCTGTTATAAGAGGCGCTACTTCACACTACGACTACGTTTGTGCAGAAGTATCAAAGGGTGTTGCACAAGTCAGCTTAAACAGCGATATTCCCGTAATGTTCGGTATCCTTACAACGGACACAATTGAACAGGCAATAGAAAGAGCCGGAACAAAAGCCGGAAACAAGGGATTTGAATGTGCTCAAGGCGCAATAGAAATGGTAAATCTCTTAAAGAATATCGGATAAACACTACAGATTCACTAGGCTCGTCAAAACCTCGCCAAGTGAATCTGTATGGTTCGCAGTAAGCTCGAAAAAACCTCGCTAACTGCTCTACACAAAAAAAAGAGCATGGGTAAACTCACTATGATTTACCCATGCTTTATTGTTTTGATCAAAGCTCTGCAATTATCTCCATTACGATTGCTGCACAATCCTTTGCTGCCTTAGCCTCGAATGTAGGATAATCTACTTCCGCTCCTCCATCTGCCTTATCTGATATTGCTCTGATGATAAGGAAAGGAGTGTTGTTAAGATAGCTTGCCTGCGCAATCGCTGCACCTTCCATCTCTGTGCAAAGTCCGCCGTGATCTCTGACTATTGCATCCTTAACTTCGCTGCTGCTGATGAACTGATCTCCGCTGCAAACCCTTCCTTCGAAAACTCCGATATCGGGTGCTGCCTTCTTGATAGAAGCCTTTGCCTTTTCTCTGAGCTCCTCATCTGCTTTAAACTCCGCAGCTCCGATCTGAGGAATCTCACCTTTCTTATATCCGAATACTGTGATATCAACATCGTGATAGCATGCATCTGTAGAAAGAACAATGTCACCGATATTTATATCTGCATTGAGCGATCCGGCAATTCCTGTGTTTATAATGTGTGTTACATTAAACAAATCGATAAGTATCTGAACACAGATACCTGCATTAACTTTACCGATTCCGCTTCTTACTACAACTACTTCTGTATTACCTATAGTTCCTTCAAAAAATTCCATAGAAGCCTTTTTTACAGTGTTCTTTACTGTCATGTTGCTCTTTAAGGTTGCAACTTCCACTTCCATGGCACCTATAATTCCGATCTTCATTCTTTATCTCTTCTCTTTCTGTCTTTTATTCGGGATAAACAAGATGCTTATCCGTGATGTTATAAAGGGTATTATCAAGATATCTCTTTGCAAGGAAGTTTGCCATACCAAGATTCATATCAAGATAGTTTCCGCAATCTCTGGGGCTTGCTCCGGGAACTTCTCCCTTAAAGTCTCTGATGAACTCATACATTCTTGTAATAAGAGGTACTATGTCCTTTGAATCATGGTCTCCTGCAAGAACAATATAGAATCCTGTTCTGCATCCCATAGGTCCAAAATAGATTGTCTTATCTTTGTACTATTCATCGTTTCTTAAAAATGTTGCTCCCAAATGCTCCATAGTATGAATCTCTGCTGTATTCATAACAGGCTCTTTGTTGGGTGCAGTCATTCTCAGATCGAATGTTGTTATTGTCTCCTGTCCAACCTTGTCCTTTCTTGAAACATAGATCCCCGGTTCGAGGTCAAGGTGATTAACTGTAAAACTAGCAATTTTCTCCATTTCGTTATGTCCTCACTCCCATTGTGGTTCATTAAATATCTCATATGACATTATAAGATATTTTTCAATTTTTTCGAAATCGCGATTTGCGATCGCAGTATATAAAGTATCTACCAGAAATAGCTGAGCAAATCTTGAACTTGTGATTCCGCTCTTTTTATCAATCTCGGGAGATGTGGCAAAAAGAACATAGTCACATCTGGTCGTTAATGCATTATTTCCGAGCTTTGTAACTGCAATAGTCGTCGCACCGGCGTCCTTTGCGGCGGAAAACAGCTGCATGATCTGCTTGTTTCTGGCATTATCACTAAAAAATATTGCAACATCCGCAGGTCCAATCTGCGATACGGTCATCAGGCTTATATGCTGATCCTGATTGAAGACAACATTATAATGAATCCTAAGAAGTTTACAATATAGATCGAAAGCAGCGACTCCCGCTGTTCCTACACCAAATATCTGTATCTGCTTAGCATTTATGATCTTATCGATTGCATCATTAAATGTACCTGCATCAAAAAGCCTGTAAGTAGTCTGTATAGCCTGTACACTTGTAGCGCAGATGTTATCTGCTATCGACTGCAATGATGTATACTCATTTACATCTTTAAATGAAATCTTCGGACCTTTGTCAGCAACTGTAAGGGAAGAATTTGCTTCGGTATAGTACGCGTTCTTTAAATCCTTAAGACCGTCATAACCTATAGCCTGTGCAAAACGTGTCCAAGCTGCCTGCGTTGTTCCTGACATGCGCGCCAAATCTTTGATAGGATATTGGAAAAGATCATCCTTTCTCTCGAGAATGTAATCTGCCACCTTTTTTTCAGATGACGGAAGCGCATTGTAACAACTTTTTATTCTCTCGCTGACAATATTCATACAGATTGCCTCCAATAATTATTGCACCATACCTAAGTATATCGTAATTTTGTGCTGTAGCGAAATAAATTTTCACTAATTTATGCTTTTTTTTCTCTTTCCAAGAAAACTGAAAGCTGTTCGATCGGAATCGGTTTGGAATACTTATAGCCCTGAAGATATCTGGCGTACATTCCTTTACACCTGTTCTGATCCTGTTCATCCTCGACGCCTTCATACAGTACTGAATAATTCATGTCCTTAAACATGTGCGCCATGTGAGTTACCATTGTCTTTGACTTATTGTCTGCACCACTGGCTATCACAAGCGAACGGTCAAACTTGATTATGTCAAAAGGAAGCTCCATTATTCTCTCCATATTTGAGTAACCTGTTCCAAAGTCATCAAGATAGAATGTTATTCCGCTTTCTCTAAGCTCCATAAGCTTATTTTTCAGATCGATAAAATCATTTTCATTTTGACTTTCCGTTATCTCTATTGCGACCTTGTCAAAAGGAATCTTTGAATCCTGCACTATCTTATTTACATTTTCGCAGAAATCCCTTTCCCTGATATCCAACATAGAGAAATTCACTGAAATTCTGTTGATGACATAACCTTCATCCAATAGGTGCCTGATCTCATTACATGTCTTTGAAAGAATTATAAGACTCAACATATGCATGTAATTATATTTCTCCGCTATCGGAATAAACCTGTCTGGAAATACCATTCCGATATTATCAAGCCTGAGTCTCATAAGAGCTTCCGCCGTATCAAACTTTCCGGTTTCCAAGTTATATACAGGCTGACAGTAAACAAGTACACGCGGATCTCGAAGATCTCTTCTGTTGTTAATATCTGCGAGCTGATCGATTATATATCTGTGGCTCTTATATTTCTCTACATCCTCATCGGTCACAAAATGTATTTCATTCTTTAGCATTCTGTTTTCTGTATACTCGAGGAGTTTGACATAATCCTCACCGTTATCGATAAGACTGTCTGTCCTTAGTATGATCAGCTTGTAATCCTGCTTATATATTGCATATTGTTGATGGAAAGTTTCCAGAATGCGTTCAATTTTATTCTCGTAATCCGAGTTAAGTGCAAGTCTTGCGGTAAGTATCATTTTTCCTCTTGAAACAAGGAATAACTTTGCTCCCCTGAACGCGTATGTACTGACCTCTCTTACCTTATCTCTGATTCCTTTCGGATATTTCTGATCTTTTCGATCCACATCAAGAAGATGAAGGCAAAAAATAAGAAGATTGTCGTTTTTCTTTAATGAATTATTGAGGTTCTCCTCAAAAGAATCCGCATTAAGCGATCCTGTCTGAAGATCGTACGGATTGGAATGCATGAGATACATTACAGATATTGCTGGAAAAATCAGAGTCGCGATAGCATATGATTTCTGACTATATCTTATTTCTATATAGACGACTATCAAAGAAATGCATAAAGTCGCATAAAGAGCTATTACTACAGGTCTGTATATATTCTTTCCGTAGCGGACCAATATATACAGTATTATCAGTGCAAAAACAACATATCCTGTTCCTGAAATGAAATGTCCCGGCTGGATATTCTCATTGTCATATATACAAAAACCAAACTTGAATACCATTCCAAGAAGATCTACTGCTGCGAAAATTAAAAAAAGACCTATCGTAACATAATCAAACCTACGCCCAATACCCTCTGCGAGCTTCATCTGGCTCTTAATATAAAGGATATATAGCGCAAGCGTAGAAAAAACAGAAAAATGAGTTGTATATCTCAAAAAATAAAGAATGTAGTGGGAAAATTCCTCGACTCTACCAATGTTTGTACGGAAAAAAACGTTTGAAACAGCTGCTATTAATGTGCATAACAAAATCGCCTTATACATCCTGAATTCATTACTCTGCTTAACATAAGCAGAATGAATCAGGACTGCTAAAACTATTACCACTGTGACGGTAAGGACATCGCCGACAGGGCTGTATCCGTTAGCATAAGACGTAATATCTAACATTCTCGTACCTCGACTCGAAAATTACGACTACATATTAATGATAACTCTTATGATAAAAATACATATAAATAGCTTATTAAGATTTGATAAATTATTTCAATCAATGAATTTTTAATTCATCGTCTATAAGACTGACTATTGTGTCAGTTGCACTGTGAAGATTACTGTCGCTCATCTTCTCTATGAACTTTTCTCGATTCTCATAGAGATCTTCTATTGTTTCAACGAGAATATCTTCATCAAGATCGTCATTGTCGATAACAAGCGAAAATCCCTGATGCTCGAATGATCTTGCGTTAAGCATCTGGTCTCCTCTGCTTGATTTGGTTGAAAGAGGTATAAGTATATTGGGCTTTTTCAGCGCGAGAAGCTCGCAGATAGAGTTAGCACCTGCCCTTGAAACAACGATATCCGCCATTGCAAAGATATCCTTGAGTTCGTTCTTTACATATTCAAACTGCTTGTATCCGGGAACAGTAAGTCTTAAATTGTCCATTTTCTCTTTTCCGCAGATATGAACCACATTAAAGTTGGGCAACAATCTGGGAAGTGCAAATCTTACAGTCTCATTTACAGACTGCGCGCCAAGACTTCCGCCTATTACCATAAGTACAGGCTTATCATCTGTAAATCCGCATACTTTCTTACCTTCAGCGGCATCACCCATTCCGAGTTCTTCTCTTATGGGTGTTCCTGTAAGAACTGCCTTTTCCGCAGGAAGATGTGTCATTGTCTCCGGGAAATTACAGCATATTTTATTGGCACCTGCCATGCTAAGCTTATTGGCAAGTCCCGGTGTCATATCAGATTCATGAACAATATAGGGAATTTTAAGTGCTCCCGCAGCTCTTACTACAGGCACACTTACAAAGCCGCCCTTAGAAAAAACAATGTCCGGCTTGATCTTTTTCAAAATCTTTTTTGCTTCAGAAAATCCTTTTAATACTCTGAAAGGATCGGTGAAATTCTTTGGATCGAAATATCTTCTGAGCTTTCCTGTTGCTATGCCAAAATATGGTATATTGTAGTCCTCAATAAGTTTCTTTTCGATACCGTTATATGAGCCGATATAATAAATATCATATCCGGCTTTTTTTAAGGCAGGTATAAGCGCAATATTGGGTGTAACATGTCCTGCGCTTCCGCCTCCTGTCAATACTATAGTTTTTGAAACAGACTCACTCACAATTATCTTTCTCCCATAAAAAATCCTTACCCATGTGCAGTTAGTATACCATTTTTTTACATATTTAACTACATATCGGTCATAATCTCATGCTCAATTATTCAGTCAGATCATAGATAAAAAGCCCTTTTTCCTCATAAGTCGGCATAATTGTTTTTACCACCTTATCAGAAAAATCTTTTACCTCATTGAGCTTGTTAACATAGTTTTCGGTTGTAAGTTCATTTTGACCCTGCAACATTTTTTCAAGCATAAGCTTATTTATTTCAGGTGAAAAATGTATCGAATCCATATAATTATCAAGGTTTGTAACTACATCTTCTTCGTTCTGAAAACAGAAAACTCTCACATTGTCGTACTTAAGAAGTTCCTTGGTCATCATGATCTCACTGTTTATGAACGCATCTCTTTCCCCTGTCCTGTAAACTCCGTCCCACCATAACATTGAATATGCCGGATAGAAGAAAATGAACTTTGTATCAGGATGCTCTTTTACTTCCTTAGTCAAAAGCTCGATGTTTTTCTGAACCTTATCTTCGTATACATTTTTTTCCATCATGGGCACTACATTCTTTTTCCTGTAGTAAAGCCCAAGTGTCATATCAGCGCTAAACTCTTTCCACTTTGCCCAGTTATAGGACAGCCCTTCGTCGTAGTCGCCCATAAATGAATTCGCCACCTGATACGGTATCTTTTCAAACAAGACGTCCTTGTTAAACAGGTATTTCACGTCATTTATAGGGTTTTTGTCATACAGATACATCGGGCATCCCGACGCTTCATAAGTTGTCTCTGCGTCTGCGATAAGCGATGACGGATCTATATTGTAAAAAATATAATCAATGTCATGCTCTTCGTACGCAGCATCAACAAGGTAACAAAGGTCTGCCGTTGCGCCGTAAGATCTTATCGCCTTTATCGACTTAACGCCGTAAGCTTCGTCGTACCAGGCATTGTTGTTGTTTTCCATCACGGAAGATCCGACAATAAGCGCATTGTAATCAAAATTTCTAAGTGTTCCTATACACTGATATTCCTTGTCATTTAGTACTTCCTTCAATCCACACCACGGTTTGTGATAGTGATAAAAGGGATCAAAAAAGATAACTGTACCCGAGAAAAGTATTGCTACCACAAGTACTGCTGTAAGAAATTTCTTTATGAAGTTTTTGGCTATGTTTTCTCTTTCCATTATCGTTCTTAAAATTGAAAATATATAAATGTGCTAACAGCTGACAGTGATATGAATGACCACAGGAAAAGAACCGTGATCCCCACAAGTGTCTTTCTGTCAAAATTCGTTGTACTTACTATTTCTTCTGTATTCTTTCTTGTGATGATAAATCCGCTTACAACAAGATATATCACAAGTGTGATCATGTAAACAATTGTGTCGTCTCCGCCTATCTGTGACAGGAATTGCCTAAAGATGTAGTTCTCTGCAATATCGAGATTCGCTGCTGTTCTTGTAAAAAATCCCGGATATGTAAAAAAGAAAAATCTTCTGAACATTACCAATGCTTTTTCCACAGACTCCGACCTGAAAAATACAAGTGATGCCACAAATGCGATAAACGTCATAGCTCTTCCGAGTGCTTTCGGAATTATTAAAAGAGGCTCTTTTCTAAAAAGGAATTTGCCTTCTTTTTCAACACTTACTATTCCGAGATCGTCCCAAACTACCAAAAGTCCCTGCATAAGTCCCCAGCATATATATGTCCAACCGGCTCCGTGCCACAATCCGCTCAGGATGAAGACTATGAGAACATTGGCTATTGTGCGGTATTTTCCTTTTCTGCTTCCTCCAAGAGGAATATAAACATATTTTATAAAAAAGCGCGACAAAGTCATATGCCATCTCTGCCACAGCTCTTTTGCGGAAGCTGCTTTGTAAGGAGAATTAAAGTTTGTTGGAAGCTTGTATCCCAACATAATGCTCACTCCGTTTGCCATATCGCAATATCCGGAAAAATCGAAATAAATCTGGAATGTATAGGCAAGCATGACCGCTGTGACCGTCAATGTATCCAGATAATATGTCTGCTCAAAGCCGTAATTTACAACTCTTGAAAGCACATCCGCAAGCAGTACTTTTTTAGAGAGTCCTATTACAAAAGACATCAGTCCGCCGGCAAATCTCACGGAATCATATGTCCTAAGCGATTTATCCCTGAACTGATCAATCATCTCTTTGTGCAGAGCGATAGGCCCCTGTATCAATTTTGGAAAATACACTGTGTAAAGCGCATATTCCAAAAAATCATAGTGTGAAGCCTCATTATTTGCCCTATCAACGATATACGAAATCTGTCCAAAGGTAAAAAAGCTGATACCAATGGGCATTATTATATTATCAACTGTAAATCCCGTTTTGAAAACAGCATTGAAATTTTCGGTGAAAAAACCAAGATATTTGAAATAGAACAGGAGTCCAAGATTAAAAAGCACTCCGACTACCTTTATGATTTTTTTGTATAAACCGTTTTCTCCCGTATCTCTCGAATCGATTACGAGAATGAGAGCACTCAGACCATAGTTTACCCCCAGGCTTACTGTCAGAATTACAAGGAAAGTCAGTCCGAAAGTATAATAAAAATACAGTGACATCACTACCAAGAAAGCATCTGCCACTTTGTATTTCTGTGATCTATTGAGTATATACCAGCCTATCAATAATATTGGAAGAAATACCAATATGAATGCAAATGAATTGAAACCCATTATTACTCTCCGTTTTTATACATCATAGAGAGTATATCATATTGTAAAAGAAATTTATAACTTTTAATTAAACTTTACTCCAAATCCTTAGGTTTTATGCCACAAGAATTTGGAGTAAAAGTTAATTTACGTATTTTGTTTTTATTTTTTGATAAGTCTGATCACGTTCCAGCTTCTTGCAGGAAGTGTTGTCTTAAGCGTTCCGTCAGCTACCGATGCGGCTTTCGTGTTATCTGAAAGCTCAACGTTGTTCGGGTTATCTGCTGTATTTCCTGCTTTTACATCTTTGTGTGTAAGCACACTGTGCTCTGCAATTTTGTAATCCGCAAACTGTCTGAGATCACAAGACAGCTCGAAATCATCTTCAAGATTCTTGTTAACCGCAAATACTGTAAGAGCACCGTTTTCCTCATCATTTACAACTACAGAATCAACGTAAGGCGCATCACCGTGCTTTGACTCGTATGTAGGAACCTTAACTACAGTGTTTAATACTTCTCCTCTTCCGTAAATGCTTGACTGCATGAAAGGATAGAAGATTGTCTGTTTAAATACTCCGTCATCTGTTGTTGTTATGGGAGCAAGAACATTTACAAGCTGTGCAAGACAAGCAATCTTAACTCTGTCGGCATGTCTTAAAAGTGTTATCATCATCGATCCAACAAGGAGCGCATCTTCAAGGTTATAATCTTCTTCAAGCTGGTGCGGATGCTCTACCCACTTCTCGAGCTCTGCATCTTTTTTCTTTGAGTGATACCATACATTCCACTCATCAAATGAAAGATTTATTGTCTTATCGGATCTCTTCGTAGCTTTTACGCAGTCGCATATGCTGACAACGCTCTGTATGAACTTATCCATTGAAACACTGCTTGCAAGGAAGTTCGGTGTATCATTTTCTTCGTTGTCATAGTAAGTATGAAGTGAGATATAATCGACGTTGTCATAACTGTTCTCAAGAACGACTCTTTCCCACTCGCCGAATTTAGGCATTCCGATTCCCGAAGATCCGCATACTACGGTCTCTATATCAGGATCTATAAGCTTCATAAGGTGGCCTGCACGTCCTGCCTTAAGTCCGTACTCTTCAGCCGTCATGTGGCCTATCTGCCACGGTCCGTCCATTTCATTTCCAAGACACCAGAGCTTGATCTTGTAAGGATCCTTGACTCCGTGCTTGATTCTAAGGTCACTGTAATAAGTTCCCTTTTCTATATTGCAGTATTCAACTACATTCTTAGCATCTTCGATTCCTCTTGTTCCGAGGTTTATAGCATACATAGGCTCTGTGCCTACTTTTTTGCACCAGTTCATGAACTCGTCGAGTCCAAATCTGTTGCTCTCAATTACTCCCCACGCAGGCTCAAGTCTTGCAGGTCTCTCATCTACGGGACCTACGCTGTCTTCCCAATTAAATGCCGATACAAAGTTTCCTCCGGGATATCTTACTATCGGAACCCCGATTTCTTTTACCAGCTTAATAACGTCTTCTCTAAAGCCATCCTTATCTGCGAATTTGCTTTCAGGCTGGTATATTCCCTCGTATACAGCTCTTCCCAAGTGCTCGATAAAAGATCCGTATATTCTCTTGTCCACTTTCCCCACGGTAAAATCTTTATCTATGCACAATTGAACTTTATTTTCCTTCTTCATTTTACCTTCTCCTAAAATATTTTATATTTATATAAATATAATATTCTATTCTTTAAAAAAAGCAACCGGAAAAATGCAATTATTTTGAAAAAAATGGTAGTATATATAGAGAGGTGCTTAAATATAGTGCCTTTAATCTTTTTACAAGAGGTGTTCTAATGAGCAAAAAGAATTCAATTCTGAAACTTGGCATTTTCTCTGCATTTCTCGGCGGAATGTATGCTTTCACAAATTATATTTATAAAATTTCTTCGGTTCCGGTTCAGCATACCGATGAAAAACCCGATCATGACATATCTGTCACTGAAGGTAGAATGTTTGTCAGAAATCATCCCGATAAGCAGGATATGTATATAAACAGTATCGATGAACTCAAGCTTCATGCGACCTACATTCCCGCAAAAGAAAACTCACACAGATATGTGATTCTTGTTCACGGAATAGGTGATAATCACGAAGGTAACGGCATTTTCGCCAAGCATTACCTCTCAGAAAATATAAACTGTCTCCTTCCCGATCTTCGCGGATTTGGAAAAAGCGAAGGCAAATATGTAGGATATGGTCTGGATGACAGGCTTGACATAATGGAGTGGATCTATTGGATAATCAAAAGAGATCCCGATGCAAACATTCTTATTCATGGAATGTCCATGGGTGCCGCTACAGTTCTTATGACAACAGGCGAACATCTTCCCGAAAATGTAAAAGCTGCTATAGCAGACAGCTCCTACACTACATTAAAAGAGCAATTTGCAAAGATCTACAAGACTATGAAAGGCGCTATAATTCCTGTACCTGTTGCGCTCTTCCTTGCAAGGATCATTATTTATATTCGCTCGGGATTTGATATTAATGATGTGAGTCCTATCGACGCAGTCAGCAAATCAAAGACTCCCACACTCTTTATGCACGGAGACGAGGATACACTTATCGATCCTCAGATGTGCTCACGTCTCTACGAGGCTGCCAAGTGCAAAAAGATGTACTGCATGATACTTGGATCTGAACATGTTCGTGGAGTTGTCATTGATCCTGATAATTACTGGGGTAAGATCGGTGCTTTCCTCAAAAAAGTTGATTTCTGAGAAAAGCTGATATTATATTATTCCGAAAGTACGTAAGATAAAAAGCCAGAATGTGAGGGAAAACGAGCATCCGAAAGTAGTCATCATAACAATGCTGCTGCTCAAAACTCCCTCATGTCCCATGCTTTTAGCCATGATATAGCAGCTGACGGTAGTTGCTGAACCAAGCATTATAAGTATCGCAACTATCTGTTCTCCTGCAAATCCCAGACTCACAGCTATAGGCAGAAATATTCCCGCAAGAACAAATAACTTTATAAATGATGCAATAAGCGCCGGTTTGATTTCATTGAGCGCTTTTTTTATGTCAAAAGATGCACCCATAGACATAAGTCCAAGTGGTGTCGCGAGCTTAGCTATATTATTCATAAAACCTGTTAATACCACGGGCTTCGGTATTCTTAACAACGACCACAAGAGCCCTACCACTATTCCTATGATGATAGGGTTCTTTAAGATTCCCAGAGCTGTATTTTTTATCAGCTCTTTTTTATTTGCATTCTCACAATCATTCTCTGCAGTGACCATAAGTATTATTACGGCAAAGATATTGTAAAGTGGGACACTTCCAAGTATCATAAGCGGTCCCATTCCTGAACTTGCGTCTCCGTAGATACTGTGAATAAAGGCAAGTCCCAGAAGAGCTGCACTGCTTCTGTATGCTCCCTGAATAAACTCTCCTCTTTTACCTTTTTCTTTTACACATATCACAGAGAAAACTGATATGACACCTATGCTTATTATTGTTACAAGAAAACAGAACAACACAAATTTTCCGTTCCAGGTTCCTTTAAAATCCTGATCCGCAAGGTCCACAAAAAGCAGCGCGGGAAGAGCAATCTTGAACACAAATTTGTCCATCCACGCAGCTGCTTTATCATCAATGTAACCTATTTTATTTAGCAAATACCCAAAGATCATCAAAAGAAAAACGGGAAGTGTTGCATTTAAACTAAATATCAGATTATTCATTGTTTATTTTACTGTCCCTTATTTCAATATAAGTCCAACCGGACAATGATCTGAGCCCAGAGCCTCACTGTAAATCTTGGCGTCTTCTATTGAAGGCATGAGCGACTGCGATACGACAAAGTAGTCGATACGCCATCCCGCATTCTTCTCTCTTGCATGGAATCTATATGACCACCATGAATATGCTCCTTCGAGATCGGGATAAAAATATCTGAATGTATCCACAAGATTTGATGAAACAACATTATCAAACTTTGCTCTCTCTTCATCTGTAAACCCCGCATGTCCTCTGTTGCTCTTTGGATTCTTAAGATCTATTTCTTTATGAGCAACGTTGAGATCGCCACAATATATTACAGGCTTTGTTTCTTCAAGCTTTTTAATATACTTAAGAAAATCATCTTCCCAGACCTGTCTGTATTCAAGTCTTGAAAGATCCTCTTTTGCATTCGGAACATAAACAGTAACAAGGTAATAGTCGTTGTACTCAGCGGTAATTACTCTTCCTTCGTGATCATGTTCTTCTATTCCAAGTCCGTAAGTAACGGAAACAGGCTTTTCTTTTGTAAAGATAGCAGTTCCCGAATAGCCCTTTTTCTCTGCATAGTTCCAATATTTTTCGTATCCCGGAAGGTCCATTTTAATCTGTCCTTCCTGAAGCTTTGTCTCCTGAAGGCAGATAACATCAGGATTTTCTTTATCCATAAATTCCTGAAAGCATCCTTTTGATACGCATGCTCTTAGTCCGTTGACATTCCATGATACAAGCTTTAATCCCATGTTAGAAACTTCCCTTTACGTTTTTCAGACCTTCGTCTGTTTCTTTAAGCATCTCTCTGAGTGAAAGATTTTCTTCGTAGCTGAATTCACATATTGCGTACTGAAGATAGTTGATATATCTGTTTGATCTTGCAAGAAGATCTGCGTTCTGAGATGACATCTCCTGTCTCAAAGCCTCTGCTTTACCTTCTTCCGACACTATCTCAATAGCTGCAAATTCATCACCGCGTATTCTTCCGTATACGCTGTCTTTAAACACTTCTTCAAGTATCATAGATACTTCTTTTACCGCGCGGTCACCTTCTTCATGGCCGTACACATCATTTATCTTCTTAAGCGAATCCATTCTTATGTATGCAACGACCGCATAGCATCCGGGTTCGAAATTCTCTTTCAGATAGTCATATGCCTTTGCAAAAAATCCTCTTCTGTTAAGACCGCCTGTGAGATAATCCTCACCTCCGATATGATCGAGAACAGAATCATCTTTTGCAAGTTCTTCCTGAACTTCATACAATGCTTCTCTTGTCTTATCAAGCTCAGTCTCGAGATATGAAACTCTTGATCCTGCCGTAGCGATACTTACAAGACTTTCAAAATAGTTATCCACAAGTATCTTAGGATCAAATTCAGTTATCATAAGTCCAAGCTGATATTCACCTATAAAGATATTTCCGGCAACAAAAACTTTCGGAGCTTCTTTATCAAAAACAGACAATATCTTGCTTGTTTCTATCACTGTTTTCTTGCCATCTACTATCTCGCTTCCGTTTACAACGGCGCTCTTTATATTTATGTTTTCAGGAAATTCCCAAGGAAGCTTAAATGTATTTCTTATCTTCCTGTCATAGAGAAAAATACCCCAATTCTGCACTCCAAGTTCAAGATTTATTCTGCCCATTTTTTTATAAAGAGCATCCTCTTCAAACTTTCTGTTAAACAGTCGTGTGCATATTTGAGAAACGACATTAAGAGCCTTCTCGTCAGACTCCTCTATGAAAGAAAAAACATGGGGAGGTTCCTCATTGGAAAGTTCCCCTGTTTTCGCATATGATATTGCATCACAGATTGCCTGATATCCCTGTCTTTCAAGCTGTTCATGATCGGACAGTATTTTCTTTGAAGATACATATCCTTCCTGCTCTGTAAGAGTCAGGAAAGGAATGTCGGTAAAATTCTTTAAAAGAGATTCTTTCTTCAAAATGGCAACATCTCTGCCTATTCGTTCAATGTCGACAACAAGCGCATCGAATTCAAGCTTCGATGCATAATCAAAAAGAGCTGTGCTCTGATATTTGTATGGGTTATCCTGATCAATGTCATCATTGTTTACAAGATATTTTCCCGGCAACATGACAAGGGTTACACCCTTGTCCTTTGCCGCCTTATTTGCTCCTATGCAGATTCTCTTTACTTCGTTGTCTTCAAGTTCAGAGATTACCAGTCCGATCTTCATGCTACTCTACCCCGCTGATATCTTAAGCGTCTACATTATCATCAGTATTTTCAGTGCTCTCAGCACCTTCATTTACTTCATCGATATTATCGAGTTCCTTTTCACCGTCAGATACTTTTTCTCTGACCTTGGCAATTTTAGCAACAGTAACTCCCTTGTTGAGATTTATCATCTTAACTCCGGATGTTACTCTTCCATGGATGGTAATTTCATCCATACGAAGCTGTATTATGATTCCGGCGTTCGTTATCATCATGATCTCATTATCATCATTAACTGCCTTAACACCGATAACAGCTCCTGTCTTTTCTGTTATCTTATAGCACTTAACACCTTTACCGCCTCTGAACTGGTTGTTGAACTCACTTAAAACGGTTCTCTTTCCATATCCTTTTTCAGAAACTATAAGAAGTGAATCACCCTGAGTATTAAGCTGCATTCCGACAATCTCATCGGTATCGTCGAGAGTCATTCCTCTTACACCCATTGAAGATCTTCCGGTTGCTCTTACATCTTCCTCATCAAAGTGGATACACATTCCGTTCTTTGTTACAAGGAATACTTCTGCACCCTTCTGAACAGTCTTAACCTCAATAAGTTCATCATCATCTCTAAGATTGATTGCTGCAAGTCCTGTCTTTCTGACATTTACGAAATCGGTAATCGGAGTTTTCTTTACAGTACCTTTCTTGGTTACCATAAATAAGCTCTTTTCCTCATCTTCAAAGTCCTTAACAGGAATCATCGCAGTTATCTTTTCTCCGGGAGCAAGCTGCAAGAGATTGACAATCGCCATTCCTCTTGATGTTCTTGAAGCTTCCGGAATCTGATAAACCTTAAGTCTGTATACTCTTCCCGTATTGGTAAAGAACATCACATAGTTATGTGTTGTTGTCATAAGGATATCTTCCACAAAATCGTTATCGATTGTGGTAATTCCCTTAATTCCCTTACCTCCGCGGTTCTGAGCTTTAAAGTTATCAATTGACATCCTCTTAATGTATCCGAGATTTGTCATTGCAATTACAGTATTCACGTTAGGAATAAGATCTTCCATATCGATATCGGAATCATCATGACCTATCTGTGATTTTCTGTCATCACCGAACTTATCTGAAATCTCTGTTATCTCTTTTTTGATAACTCCGAGAAGTATTTTTCTGTCTGCAAGAATAGCCTTCAATTCCTCGATTCTCTTAAGGAGTTCAGCATGTTCCTGTTCAAGCTTGTCTCTCTCCAAACCTGTGAGAGTACGAAGTCTCATATCAACAATAGCCTGAGCCTGAACATCTGTAAGACCAAAGCGTGCCATGAGTTGTTCTTTAGCTATTGCTACAGTCTTACTGCCTCTTATGATCTTGATAACTTCATCAATATTATCAAGTGCTATCAGCAATCCCTGTAAGATATGATCTCGCTCTTCAGCTTTGTTGAGATCATATTTTGTTCTTCTGGTTACTACATCTTCCTGATGCGCGATGTAATGCCCAAGCATCTCTTTGATGTTCATGATCTTGGGCTGATTGTTTACAAGCGCAAGCATGATTATTCCGAAGGAATCCTGCATCTGTGTATGCTTGTAGAGCTTATTGAGCATGATGTTAGGATTAACATCGTTTCTAAGCTCGATAACAACACGCATACCTTCTCTATCGGACTCATCTCTGAGTGCTGTGATTCCGTCGAGCTTTTTCATCTTTACGAGCTCGGCGATCTTTGAGATCATATTTGCTTTATTAACGAGGTAAGGAAGTTCCGTAACGACGATTCTGTTCTTGCCGTTTTGCATGGGCTCGATATCAGTCACGGCTCTTACTATTACTTTTCCTCTACCTGTTCTGTAAGCTTCCTCTGCTCCCTTTGTTCCCAGGATAATACCACCTGTAGGGAAATCGGGTGCTTTTACAATAGACAGAAGTTCTTCGATATCTGTCTCTCTATCCTCAAGTACACGGTTGTCGATCATCTTAACAACCGCACCGATTATTTCTCTTAAATTGTGAGGAGGAATGTTTGTTGCCATTCCTACCGCAATACCTGTTGTTCCGTTAACAAGAAGATTGGGATATCTGCTCGGGAGAACAACCGGCTCTTTTTCTGTTTCGTCAAAGTTAGGAGCAAAATCTACCGTATCTTTTCCGATGTCAGCAGTCATCTCCATAGAGATTTTTGTAAGACGTGCCTCGGTATATCGCATAGCCGCAGCGCCGTCTCCGTCGACAGATCCGAAGTTTCCGTGTCCGTCAACAAGACAATATCTCATTGACCATGGCTGTGCCATGTTTACCAATGCGCCGTAGATAGAACTGTCACCATGAGGGTGAAATTTACCCATTGTATCTCCGACGATACGCGCACATTTACGATGTGGCTTGTCGGGACCATTGTTGAGCTCGATCATTGAATACAGAATTCTTCTCTGTACCGGCTTAAGACCGTCTCTGACATCAGGAAGTGCACGAGATGCGATTACACTCATTGCATAATCGATGTAGTCAGCTTCCATCGTCTTCTGAAGGTCAACTTCTTTTATTCTGTCAGTGGTGACTTTTTCAAAAACGTCATCTGACAATCCGTTGTTGTTATTGTTGTTATTTTCAGCCATTTCTTTTCCTTTTTGTTTCTTAAATGTCCAAATTCTTTACAAACTTCGCGTTCTTTTCGATAAACTCTCTTCTGGGTTCAACCTTGTCTCCCATAAGAGTTGTAAAAGTAACATCTATATCAGATTCAGATTCTTCATCCATGTTTACTCTTAAAAGAACTCTTCTCTCGGGATCCATTGTTGTCTCCCAAAGCTGCTCGGGATCCATCTCTCCAAGACCCTTGTAACGCTGAATCTTGTTGTTCTGATCTCTTCCTACATCGAGCAATATTTTATTGAGTTCTTCATCGCTGTACGCGTACCAAACTTTTTTGTTCTTCTCAAGCTTATAAAGAGGCGGCTGAGCAAGATAAACATGACCCTCTTTGATCAGCTCAGGCATAAATCTGTAAAGGAATGTGAGCATAAGTGTGGCAATATGAGCACCGTCTACGTCGGCATCGGTCATGATAATGATCTTGTTGTATCTGAGTTTGCTGATATCAAAATCTTCATGAATACCTGTACCGAAAGCTGTGATCATTGCCTTGATCTCTGCATTTCCGTATATTCTGTCAACTCTTGCTTTTTCTACGTTAAGGATTTTTCCTCTGAGAGGAAGAATAGCCTGTGTTGCTCTGCTTCGAGCAGTCTTTGCGGAACCGCCGGCAGAGTCTCCCTCAACGATAAAGATCTCACAGTTCTTTGGATCTTTATCCGAGCAGTCTGCAAGCTTTCCGGGAAGTCCGAGTCCGTCAAGTGCTGATTTACGTCTTGTAAGATCTCTAGCTTTTCTTGCAGCATCTCTTGCTCGCTGAGCAAGGATAGCTTTTTCAAGAATCTGCTTTGCAACATTCGGATTCTGCTCAAGGAAGTATGTAAGCTGTTCTCCAACGATTCCGGCAACAGCTCCTCTTGCTTCCGAATTTCCAAGTTTCTGCTTGGTCTGTCCCTCAAACTGAGGATCTTCGATCTTAACACTTATGATAGCTGTAAGACCTTCTCTGATATCTTCACCTGTAAGGTTATCCTCGCTGTCCTTAAGCATCTTGTTTGCTCTTGCATAGTCATTGAATGTCTTTGTAAGAGCTGCCTTAAATCCTTCAAGATGTGTACCACCTTCAGGTGTATTGATATTATTTACGAATGTATAGATACTCTCTGTGTATGAATCATTGTGCTGAAGAGAAACTTCTACCTGTACGTTATTCTTGTTTCCTTCAAAGTACATGATATCTTCATAGAGAGCTGTCTTACTCTTATTCAGGTATTCAACAAATTCCTTTATTCCGCCTTCATAGTGGAAAGTCTGAACTACAGGCTCTTCACCTTCTTCTGTTCTAAGGTCGGTGAGAGTGATCTTAAGTCCTTTTGTAAGGAATGCCATCTCTCTGAGTCTCTGTTTCAAAATGTTGTAATCGTATATTGTTGTCTCTTTGAAAATAAGAGCATCAGGCTTAAAGTATACTCTTGTTCCAGAAGCACCTTCGGGAGCATCGCCGACTACCTTAAGAGGATAACAAACTTTTCCTCTCTCATATCTTTGCTGGTAAACCTTTCCGTCTCTTGTTACCTGAACTTCAAGCCACTCAGAAAGAGCGTTAACTACAGAAGCACCTACTCCGTGAAGTCCGCCGGATACCTTGTATCCTCCACCGCCAAACTTTCCGCCTGCGTGGAGTATTGTAAATACAACCTCAACTCCGGTAAGACCTGATTTGCTGTTAACGTCAACAGGAATACCTCTTCCGTTATCTTTTACAATAATGGTGTTGTCTTCGTTAATTGTTACTTCGATATGATCACAAAATCCTGCAAGTGCTTCATCAACAGAGTTATCCACAATCTCATAAACAAGATGGTGTAAACCTCTGCTTGCAGTAGTTCCGATATACATACCAGGCCTTTTTCTGACTGCTTCAAGACCTTCCAAAATCTGAATTTGGTCAGCGCCATACTGTACTTCTTCGTTACTCATTCTTTACCCCGTTTCTTAGTTTTCACTACTTACTGTTCCTTCTGTTACTTTGAACAGTTTATCTATTTCAAATCTGTTATTAACAAATTCATCAAGTCCGGTACAGGTTATTATCGTTTGAATATTTCCTATTGTGTTCAAAAGATAATTCTGTCTGTTACTGTCAAGTTCTGACAAAACATCATCAAGCAAAAGAACCGGATTTTCTTTCTTTGCCTTTTTTACTATCTCTATTTCTGAGAGCTTAAGTGATAAAGATGCGGTTCTTTGCTGACCTTGAGATCCAAACTTCCTGATGTCTATCGCTTCTTCCGCATTTACTTTTTTTATCACAAAAGAAAAATCGTCCTTGTGAGGTCCGACAGTTGTCTGCTTTGTATACATATCCCTCTGTCTGGACTGCTTTAATTTCTTTTCAAACTCATCAAGTGTTACATTTGGCTCATAGTAAACCGACAGGAGTTCTTTCTCTCCCGTTAGCTTTTCATGAATAGGTCTTATTATTTCATTAAGATCTTTGATGAATTTTTCTCTTGTTTTTATTATGACGGATCCGTATTCAAATAATTGCTTATCCTGAACATCAAGAAGCACGCTGTTTTCCGGGTGCTCAAAAAGATCCTTAAGAACCTTATTTCTTTCGATTACCAGTTTGTTATACTTAGAAAGACTGTTAAGATATATTTGGTCCAGCTGGCACAGTTCCATATCCATAAATCTGCGTCTTTCCGAAGGACCGTTTTTTATTATGCTAAGATCTTCCGGCGAGAAAAAAACTACATTCAACCTCCCGATAAGATCTGATGCTCTCTTGATTTTTTGCCCGTCAATAGCAATTCCCTTGGACTTATTTTTTCTAAGATGCATATCAACGCGGTACTCCGCGTTATCTTTTTCCAAGATGGTTCTTATATGTGCTTCTTCTTTACCGAATCTGATAATTTCTTTGTCTTTACTGCCTTTGTGTGACTTTGTTGTCGCGGAAATAAATATTGCCTCCAAAATGTTGGTCTTCCCCTGCGCATTGTCACCATACAGTATGTTAGTTCCACTACTGAAATCTATTTTTACATTCTCGTAGTTTCTGAAATCAGCCAATTCCAATGATTTTATTATCATTTTTCTATCTTTACCTGTATGCCATCGTATTCAAAACTGTCACCCGAATAAAGTTTACGGCCACGTCTTGTCTCAACTTCTCCGTTCACTTTAACAAGTCCTGCCTGTATATCCATTTTGGCATCGACACCTGAACCCTCGAGACCGGCTTTTTTCAAAGCCTGCCCGAGTTTTATAAATTCGTCTTGTTCTCTTAACTTAACTGTTTCCATTGTAGGTCCTTTAGAAATATATTAATCAACTGTCGTGAAATTAACAGGTAATACCAAATATGTGTAAGTTGAATCCTTATCTCTTATAAAGCAAGGAGCCTTAGGATTTACAAGATATATATCAACTGTTTCATCTTCGATAGCTCTGAGTGCATCGATAAGGAATTTGGGATTGAATCCGATCTTCAGATCTTTACCCTGTTTCTCAATATCAATTTCCTCATCCATACTTCCGATAGCGGAATTGATCTTAAGTTCCATAGTACTGTCAAGAACAGAAATAATAACAGGCTTCTTGTCACCTTCTTTTACAAGAAGAGTTGCTCTGTCTATACAATCAAGAAACTCTTTTCTGTTGATGCTCATCTTTGTCTCATAATCACTTGAAAGCATCTGATCGATACTGAAGTATTCACCTTCAATAAGTCTTGAAACAACTACTGTATTTTCAAACTCAAAGAGAATATGCTTGTCGGTAAAATAGATATTTACCATTTTTTCTGTGCTGTCACCGAGAATCTTACTGATCTCACCAAGTGTCTTTCCGGGAACAATGACTTTCTTGTAAGGATAACTTCCGGAAAGCTTTACTTTTCTGATAGAAATTCTGTGTCCGTCAAGAGATACAAGTTTCAAATTATCTCCGTCGACTTCAAAGAGCTCACCGCTCATCATTTTATTTGCGTCATTTTCCGAAATGGAAAAGATTGTCTGTTGAATTACACTTCTAAGAGTAAACTGAGAAACTACAACTCCGTCCACTTTTTCGATTGATGGAAGATAAGTGAAGTCATCACCTTTTCTTCCTACAAGATTGAATTTTGCTTTTTCACAACTGATTATTACTTTGTTTGAACTATCTGATTCTATTGTTACTTCGTTATCGGGAAGCTTTCTTACAATATCTACAAAAAGCTTTGCCTCTATAGCTATGAAACCTCTTTCTAAAATATCACCTTCAACTATTGTCTGAATACCCAACTCCATATCGTTGGCAATGAATTTGATGATTCCTTCTGTTGCATCTATCAGTATACATTCAAGAATCGACATAGTGGTTTTAGATGGTACTGCCTTCGAGACAATTTGTAATCCACTGATAAGATTTGATTTTGAGCAAACGAACTTCATTTATACACAGACTCCCTTCAAAACGAAAAAGTATAAAATAAATATAAAATAATAATAAAAGAATTAATAATAGCTGTTGAAAAGTGTAAAACCTATTCTATTATACATTCTGTGCGGCTTTTTTACAAATTTTTAGGTGTTGAAAACAAAAAAATCGGTGTTGAAAAGATAAAAGTTATAAACGGCTGAAATTTTAGCAAATCAGGCATAAAAAATTTATCCACCCTCAATCAACATCTAATCACATTTAAATAACACTGAAATAACATGTTTTATACAAAGATATCCACAAATTATAATGAAGGATTTAGTTTCTTCATTATTATATCCATATTCTTGTTGAGATCTTCATCAATGGTAGTAAGCTTCTTGATCTTATTGATTCCGCTTATTACTGTTGTGTGATCTTTTTTACCCAGAAGCTTTCCGATTTCTTCAAGAGAAGCCTCGGTATATTCTCTGCAAAGATACATGATTATCTGTCTTGGAAGAACAATCTCAGCTTGTCTCTTTTTAGAGATGATGTCATCTTTCTTCGCTCCGTACTGTTCGCATACAGTATCAATGATAAGCTGCGGTGTTATAACCTTAGACTTATCGGGATAGATGATATCTTTTAAAGCTTCCATTGCATTTTCAAGAGTAACGTCAACATTATTAAGCCTTGAGTAAGCAATGATCTTGTTGTAAGCGCCCTCAAGTTCTCTGATGTTGGACTTAATATTTGTAGCAATGTAGTTGATAACTTCGTCGTCGATGCTTTTGCCGTAGTTCTCGGAATTCTTTCTCAGGATTGCCATCCTTGTCTCGTAGTCAGGAGACTGGATATCAGCAATAAGTCCCATCTCGAATCTTGATCTGAATCTTTCTTCGAGTGTTTCCATTTCCTTAGGTGGTTTATCAGATGAAAGAATAATCTGTTTACCTGCCTGGTGGAGTTCGTTGAAAGTGTGGAAAAACTCTTCCTGAGTTGATTCCTTTCCTATAATGAATTGAACGTCATCGACCATAAGAACATCAACGGTTCTGTATTTGTCACGAAGCTTAGACATACTCTCAGTCTTACCGCTTCGAATTGATTCGATAACTTCATTGGTGAACTGCTCAGAAGTAACATAAAGAACTTTAGCCATTCTGTTATGTTCCATAATGAAGTGACCGATCGAATGCATAAGGTGAGTCTTACCAAGTCCGGGTCCTCCGTATAAGAAAAGAGGGTTGTATGATATTCCCGGTGATTCAGCTACAGCAAGAGAAGCGGAGTGCGCAAACTTGTTGTTACTTCCTACTACGAAAGTATCAAATCTGTATTTTGGATTGAGATTTGAATGTTCATAGTTATTGTTAGCTGAATAGCTGCCTTCAGAAGAACTTTCATTATTATTTAAAAGAGTTTCTTCATTATTAATAGTGTCTTTTTTTAAGATGAAAGACACATCAACCATTGTCTCTAAAAATTCTGATATGGTAACTTTAATAAAGTCCATGTAATGGTTGATAATATATTGAAGCGCCATTGAATTGTCAGATGGAATCAGAATTTTGACAGTTTCTCCATCAAAACTATAGACACTTAACGGATCAATCCATGTCTTATAGGAGATTTCTGTGATTCCGGATTCTATCTTTATTGTGTGTTTAATAGACTCCCAGTTGCTTTTTAATTTTTCTGTGATTTCTTTTGATGAATGCATGAAAAACTCCCCAATAACGCAATTTATAGACTTTTATTATTTTATCTTAAAAGACCTCAAATTTCAAACAGAGGGATTTTGTGGATAACTCGCTGAAAATAAATTTCAAATAAAATTATATTTTTACACTGTGGATAAATCGTCTTTTTTCCACTTTAAGCTATCTACCGTTATATACCGCATGGTTGAGCGATTCTTGATTAATAACCACAAAATTATGCTCCGGTTTTTCCACAAAATTTCATAAAAATGTGGATAATTTTGAGGGAATACAATTAATCAACATATTATCCACAAAATCAACATTTTGCTGTGGATAAGTGTGGATAACACAATATGTAGGCAAAATAATTTTTAAATATATTTATCAAAGAAATCCGCATAAATTCTGTGCTTTTTTGGCTTGACTGCGGTGTTTTTATTTATTATAATTATAAAGATTTTTTCCACACTGATATGATTTGTAATTGTTCGATGCAATTACGTTATATGATTTAGTATAGGAGAAGGAGGTGTTTACGATATGAAGATGACATTCCAGCCTCATAAGCTTCAGAGAGCCAGAGTTCACGGCTTCAGAGCAAGAATGGCTACTAAGGGCGGCAGAAAAGTACTTGCAGCCAGAAGAGCAAAGGGAAGAAAGAGATTATCTGCTTGATATTAAAGGTCACATCGATGTGACCTTTTTTCATCTTTCCGAATTTAAAAAAGGACAACAATATGCTTTTTTCAGATTCAATGAAAAAGACAAATGATTTCCGTAATGTTTATAAGAACGGCAAAAGTTACGCTGATAAGTTTCTGGTTGTTTATGTGTGGAAAAACGGCGGTTCTTCTAATAAACTTGGGATCTCATGCAGTAAGAAAATTGGGAACAGTGTTGTAAGGCACAGATTTGCAAGACTTGTTCGAGAAGTTTACCGACTACATGAAAATGTATTCAATAGTGGTTTGGATATAGTAGTCGTTGCCAGAGCCTGTGCAAAAGAGGCTAACTATCATGAAATAGAAGATTCTTTTTTAAGCCTGGCAGGAAAGGCCCGCATAAGAAAAAATGGCGGTGAATTATGAAAAAGATACTGATCTTTTTGATAAAATTGTATAGGAAGTACATTTCTCCTTTAAAGAGAACAAAATGTCCGTACATTCCGACATGTTCGGAATACGGGCTCGAAGCTATAGAAAAATATGGAGCGATAAAGGGTGGTCTTTTGGCTATTTGGAGGATACTTAGATGTAATCCTTTCTCAAGCGGTGGATACGATCCCGTTCCATAAATAATTAGGAGGTTGGTTTTGATACTAGCACTTTTCACCCAGAATCAGGGAAAAATTGTAGGTCCCTTTGCCAAGTTACTTGGTTACATCATGAATTTTATATTTAATTGCCTTGATTCAATTGGTATACCTAATATAGGTCTGGCAATTATAATATTGACATTGTTTATTTATATTGCACTTCTTCCTTTAACTTACAAGCAGCAGAAGTTTGCTAAACTTCAATCCAGAATGAGCCCGGAACTTAAGGCTATTCAGGATAAGTACAAGGGAAAGAAAGACAATGACTCCATGCTTGCTATGCAGCAGGAGACTAAAGAAGTTTACGCTAAGTACGGCGTTTCACAGGCAGGTAGTTGCCTTCCTTTGATCATACAGATGCCTATCCTTATAGCGTTATTTCGTGTAATTAATGCCATTCCTGCGTATGTTAATACTGTAAAGCAAGCGTTTTATCCCCTTGTTAATCAGATAAGTACAACACCGGGCGGCATTGATTTTATCAGAGAGAATATTTCAAGTGCCAAGCAGTTTTCACGTCAGTTTGAGAATCCTCTTTTTACAAGCGGCGATACTCAGTATATTGAGAATACTTTGATTGATGTTATGAACAAGGCATCAAGTGCTGATTGGAACAACCTTTCCTCTAATTTCAAAGGTTTGGCGGATTCGGTTACTTCTGCACATGACTTGCTTGCAAGATATAATAATTTCCTTGGAATAAACATGAGTGATACTCCGCTTTATATGATGAAGACGGCGTTTACAGATAAGCATTTCCTTCTTCTTTTGGGCGGTGTGTTGATTCCGGTACTTGCAGCATTTACTCAGTGGGTTAACACTAAGCTTATGCCTCAGCAAGCTCCTTCTGATAAGAAGATTGATCCCGACGATCCTACAGCTCAGATGCAGCAGTCTATGAAGACTATGAACGTGATGATGCCTATGATGTCAGCAGTTTTCTGTCTGTCACTGCCTTCAGGTATGGGTATCTACTGGATTATCGGTGCTGTTATCAGATCAGTTCAGCAGGTTCTCATAAACAAGCATATCGACAGAACAGATATCGATGCTCAGATTGAGAAGAACATTGAAAAGTACAAAGAAAAGCAGGAGAAGCTTAAGAGTACTCCTCAGATGAACAGATATGCCAACATGTCTACAAGAAACATCGATTCAAGTTCAAACAGCAGCAGTGCTTTCTCATCTGTTTCTATGGAAGAGAGAGAAGCTCAGCTTCAGAAAGTAAGAGATACTTATGCCAACAAAGAGATTCGTAAAGACTCTCTGCTTGCTAAAGCAAATATGGTAAAAGAATTTAATGAGAAGAACAATAAGTAAGAAGCTTTATTTGGGAGGATAAAAATGGAGTATAAAGAGTTTACTGCAAAAAATGTTGACGATGCCATTACAGAAGCTTGCGAAAGCTTATGTGTTACCAGTGATAAGCTTGATTATGAAGTAGTATCAAACGGTTCAGCCGGATTTTTGGGAATAAACTCTAAGCCTGCGATCATCAAGGCAAGAGTAAAAGAAGAAAAGAAAGACGATATCAATCTTGATGATATAAAACTTGTTGATACCAAAGTTACCAAGACTGAAGTTAAAAACAAGAAAGAAAAAGATAAAGTAAAAGAAGTAGTTAAGACAGCTGCTTCAGATATAAACGCTGATGATGTTTGTGAAAAAGCTAATAAATTCTTAGAAGAAGTTTTTGATGCAATGAAGATGGAAGTTGTAGTAAAAACAACTTTCAATTCTGTTGATAATATTCTCGACATCGAGCTTAGCGGAGCTGAGATGGGAGTACTCATCGGTAAGAGAGGACAGACACTTGATTCTATTCAGTACCTTGTTTCTCTTGTAGTTAACAGAGACTATTCCGATTACATTCACGTTAAGGTTGATACAGAGAATTACAGAGAGAGAAGAAAAGCAACTCTTGAAAATCTTGCAAAAAATATTTCTTATAAGGTTAGAAAGTCCAGACAGTCAGTTGCTTTAGAGCCTATGAATCCTTATGAGAGAAGAATTATTCATTCAGCTCTTCAGGGAGACAGATATGTTACTACTCACAGTGAAGGTGAAGAACCATTCAGAAGAGTAGTTGTTACATTAAAGAAATAATAAACGATGCCCCTCGAAGTTGTTACTTTGAGGGGTTTATTTAAGTAATCACTTGGTTCGGTCCTTTCGAACCGTATGATCCGTAAAGAAAAAGCGAGGCAATATATGTCAGGCGTTTTTAATAATTTTAACGACGATACTATATGTGCTGTTGCAACCGCGATGTCCGATGCCGGAATTGGTGTCATAAGAGTTAGTGGAAAAGAAGCGGTTGCAATTTGTGACAAAATCTATCGTTCTGCAAAAATGGAACAGACCTTGAGAAGTCACAATCCGAATACAATAAAGTTCGGATATATTTGTGATGGAGAAAAAGTTGTCGATGAGGTTATGATCTCATTCATGAAAGCACCTCACAGTTTTACAAGAGAGGACGTTGTGGAAATCAATACTCACGGCGGGATGCTTATAATGAATCAGATCATCGAACTCCTTCTTAAGAATGGATGCCGACTTGCGGATCCGGGTGAATTTACAAAAAGGGCTTTTCTAAATGGAAGAATTGATCTGACCAAAGCTGAAGCTATTATGGATATAATAAGTGCTCAGAATAATTTCGCTTTGGAAAGTTCAAGAAATCAGCTTCGCGGAAGCATCTATGATAAAGTAAAAAAATTGAGAGAACAGATCATTTATGAGATGGCTTTTATTGAGTCTGCTCTTGATGATCCTGAGAACTACGATCTTAACGGATATCCCGAAAAACTCAAAACAAAAGTTTCCACCATGATAACTGAAATTGAAAAACTACTCGATACAGCTGATGAAGGTCAGATAAGAAAAGATGGTATCAAGACTGTTATTGTCGGAAAACCTAATGCAGGAAAATCATCTCTTTTGAATACTCTTATCGGAGATGAAAGAGCAATCGTTACTGACATTGCAGGAACAACAAGAGATATAATAGAAGAGACAGTAAGACTCGGAGATATCGTTCTTCATCTTATCGATACTGCGGGAATCAGAACTACCGATGATATCATAGAGAAGATGGGTGTGGATAAGGCGAAGAGTAAAATAGAAGAGGCAGACCTTGTTTTGTATATCCTTGATTCGACAAGAGATATCGATGATGAAGATAAAGAAATAATAGAATTGTGTAAGGACAAGAAGACAGTAGTACTTCTTAATAAGAATGATCTTTCTGATGATATAAAGATCAGTGAAGAAAACGTCCTTGAGTATTTCAACAGAGAAGATAAGATTCCTGTTATTAAAACATCGATGCTGAAAGGAAACGGTATTGATGAATTAAAAGATGCTTTATCTCTGCTTTTCTTTAACGGTGATATTACACCGAAGCAGGAAGTATATATTACTAACTTAAGACATAAAGAACTTCTGCAGAAAACATTCGAGAGTTTAAAGCTTGTTGATGACAGTATAGAGAAAAATCTTTCGGAAGATTTTTATACTGTGGATCTTTCTAATGCTTATGCTTATCTCGGAGAAATCATTGGCGAAGAAGTTGGTGATGATCTGGTAGAAGAAATTTTTTCAAAATTTTGTATGGGTAAATGATTTATGAACGTTTTTACTGAAAAATATGATGTGATAATAATAGGTGCAGGACATGCAGGATGTGAAGCTGCACTTGCTTGTAGCAGACTTGGTCTTGAAACTATTATATTCACAATGAGTGCTGACAACATTGCATTCATGCCATGTAATCCACATATCGGAGGATCATCAAAGGGACACCTAGTTCGTGAGATAGATGCTCTTGGTGGAGAGATGGGAAAAAATATTGATAAGACTTTTTTGCAATCCAAGATGCTCAATACTTCTAAGGGACCTGCTGTTCATTCACTCAGATGTCAGGCAGATAAAATGGAATACTCCAAGAAGATGAAAGAAGTACTTGAACATCAGGAACATCTCACGATTAAACAGGCAGAGGTTTCTGAACTTATCTATGAAGAACCTTCCGATGAATTAAAGGCAGAAGGTTATAAACATATTATCACCGGAGTAAAGATCTTTTCCGGAATTACTTATGAAGCCAAAGCAGTTATCTTGTGTACAGGTACTTATTTAAAGAGTCGCTGTCTTACAGGTGAAGCAATTACTTACAGCGGACCTAACGGACTTCAGCCTTCCAATCTTTTATCCCAATCACTTCTTGATGCAGGAATAGAACTTAGAAGATTTAAGACCGGAACTCCTGCTAGAATGGACGGCAACACAATTGACTATTCTAAAATGACAGAACAGTTTGGTGATACTCCCGTAATTCCATTTTCATTTGATACCGATCCTGCTGATGTGCAAAGACCACAGGTTTCATGTTGGCTGACATATACCAATGAAAAAACACATGAAATAATAAAGAATAATATAGACCGTTCACCAATTTATGCAGGAATCATTGAAGGAGTCGGTCCAAGATATTGTCCTTCAATAGAAGATAAGGTTGTTAAGTTTCCGGATCATGAAAGACATCAGGTCTTTGTTGAACCCGAAGGAACATTTACCAACGAAATGTATATTGACGGAATGTCTTCTTCCCTTCCTGAAGATGTTCAGATTGCAATGTACAGAACAGTACCCGGACTTGAAAATTGTCGCATCGTAAAAAATGCATATGCGATCGAGTATGATTGCTTATGTCCCGGACAGCTTCATCCTACTCTTGAGATCAAAAATATCAGAGGACTTTTTTCTGCAGGACAGTTTAACGGAAGCAGTGGATATGAAGAAGCTGCGGCGCAAGGTTTGTACGCAGGCATTAATGCTGTGATGCAGATAAAGAATAAACCGTATCTTTCAATAGACAGATCCGAAGGGTACATCGGAGTTCTTGTGGATGATCTTGTTACAAAAGAAAATCTTGAACCATACAGAATGATGACTTCGAGAGCAGAGTACAGATTGTTACTCAGACAGGATAATGCAGATATCAGACTTAGAGGAAAAGGACATGAAGTTGGTCTGATTGATGATGAGAGATATAATAAGCTGCTTAAGAAAATCGAACAGACCAAGAATGAAGTTGATAGATTAAAGAGTATAAACATAGGTGCCAATTCCAAGATTCAGGATTTCCTTACAAGATGTGGAAGTACACCATTAAAGACTGCTGTTTCTCTTGCTGAATTATTATGTCGTCCCGAGATGACCTATGACATGATTGCAGAGATTGATCCCGAAAGACCGACTCTTCCAAAAGATGTTATTGAGCAGGTTGAGATCACAATCAGATATGAGGGATATATAAACAGACAGGAAAGACAAGTTGAACAGTTCAAGAAACTGGAGAGAAAACTGATTCCTGCAGATATCAATTATGATGATGTCAGCAGTTTGAGATTAGAGGCACGACAGAAACTTGAAAAGTTCAGACCTGTAAATATCGGACAGGCATCTCGAATCGGAGGAGTAAATCCCGCTGATATTTCCGTACTGATAATTTATCTTGATTCTATGAATAGAGGAAAACAGAATGAGGAATAAGTACAATAAAATGATTGAGGACTTCCGGTCATACGGAGTAGAACTCACCGACAGACAACTGGAACAATTTGATCAATACTTCAATATCCTTGTTCGTGTTAATGAGGTTATGAATCTTACAGCAATAACAGATTTTGATGATGTATGTAAGCTTCACTTTGTAGATAGTATTTCATGTATTCCATTTGTTGATTTCAAAAATAAAGAATATTCTATAATTGATATTGGTACCGGGGCAGGCTTCCCCGGTATTCCACTCAAGATTGTATTCCCTGATTTACATGTAACATTACTTGATTCACTTAATAAGAGAATCAATTTTCTTAATGAAGTGATTGACACACTCGGACTTAATGAATCCGGAAGTATTAAGACATTACATGGAAGGGCAGAAGATTTTTCATCCGGAAAGAACGGTACGCTCAGAGAGCAATTTGATTTTGCTGTTTCAAGAGCAGTTGCTAATATGTCTACTCTTTCTGAATACTGTCTTCCATATGTAAAAGTCGGCGGAGAGTTTATTGCTTTTAAAGGTGATAAAGGATCTGAAGAAGTAGAAGCAGCGAAAGGTGCGATACATCTTCTTGGAGGAAAGCTTAAAGAATGTAATGATTTCTTTTTGCCGGGAACAGATATAGCCAGAACGATTTGCATTGTAGATAAGAAAGAACACACTTCAAAACAGTATCCTCGTAAGGCGGGCACACCATCTAAGAGCCCTTTATAATAGATATAGATGTTTCACGTGAAACATATCCAAAGTAAAAATTCCAAAACACAACTGATTGTTTCACGTGAAACATTAAGATACAAAATATTGTAATTTGCGTGAAACATAAAAAATTACATAATTTGTTATGCACTATATATAGTAATCAAGACGTAATCTATAAAATAATATCACATCTTCTGAATTCCTATAACTTAGAAGATGTGGTAAAATCAGATTAGTGTTCATGATAATGGAGGCGCAATGGGAAGAATAATAGCAATCGCAAACCAAAAAGGCGGAGTCGGAAAGACTACCACATCAATCAATCTTGCTGCTGCATTAGCAGAAAAAGGAAAGAAAGTGTTGGTAATAGACACAGATCCTCAGGGCAATACTACCAGTGGATTTGGTCTCGACAAGAATGAACTCAAAAAAACAATATATGAGCTGATGATCGGAGAGTGTAGCATCGATCAGGTAATAACCAAAAACATTGTCGAGGGAATCGATGGAGTTGATATCATTCCTTCAAATGTAAATCTTGCTGCTGTTGAGATCGAGCTTATAGATGCTGAACAGAAAGAATACATATTAAGAGATGCAATCGGTGGCATAAGAGAATACTATGATTTTATTATTATAGATTGTCCGCCATCACTTAGTATGCTGACAGTCAATGCGATGACTACAGCAAATACAGTTTTGGTTCCTATTCAGTGTGAGTACTATGCGCTTGAAGGACTTAGCCAGTTGGTTCATACAGTTAATCTTGTAAAGGACAGACTTAATCCGGATCTTGAGATGGAAGGTGTTGTCTTTACAATGTTTGATTCACGTACCAATCTGTCCCTCCAGGTTGTAGAGAATGTAAAAGAACACATCAAAGAGAATGTTTATAAAACAATTATTCCCAGAAACATTCGACTTGCTGAAGCACCCAGTTACGGTTTACCTATAAGTGTATATGAACCCAAGTCTGCCGGAGCGGAAGCATATAGATTACTTGCAAACGAAGTTATAGACAGAAAGTTTTGACGGATAGGAGGGGCTTGTAAATATGGCGATGAAAAGAGGTTTAGGAAAGGGGTTAGATTCTATCATACCTGCAAAGGTAGTGTCTCCCACTTTAAAAGAAAGAGAAGTAGTGAAAATAGGTGATCAACATATAGACGGACAGGTTGTTGAGGTGAACATCACAAAAGTTGAGCCCAACAGAAACCAGCCCAGAAAAACATTTGATGAAGACAGTCTTTTAGAATTAGCAGAATCAATTAAACAGTACGGAGTAATCAATCCTCTCATCGTAACTGACAGAACAGATTACTATGAAATAGTCGGTGGTGAGAGAAGATGGAGGGCAGCGAAGAAAGCCGGCCTCAAGGAAGTACCCGTAATCATAAAAGATCTCACTGATCATGAAATTGCAGAGATCGCACTTATCGATAACATTCAGAGAGAAGATATCAATCCTATTGAAGAAGCTCTTGCATATAAGAGACTCATCGATGAGTTTGGTTACACTCAGGATGTTGTAGCTGATAAAGTATCAAAGAGCAGAGTAACAATTACAAACTCTCTTCGTCTTTTGAAGCTTTGTGAAAAAGTCAGACAGATGGTTAGCGAAGGACTTCTTACAACAGGTCATGCGAGAGCACTTATCTCTGTTGAAAACGAAGAAGAACAGATCAGCCTTGCACAGAAAGTTTTCGATGAAAAGCTTAGTGTTAGAGAAACAGAAAAGCTGGTTAAGAATCTTGGCAAGGTAGTTAAGCCTAAGAAAAAAGTAGAGACCAACGCAAGTTTGGAAGCAATATATACAAATCTTTCCGAGAAGTGTAAACAGGCAATCGGAACAAAGGTTGACATCACATCCAAGGGTGAAGGAAAAGGAAAGATTGAGATTGAATTCTATAACAACGATGATCTCGAAAAAATTATAAAAAGACTTTGTACAGAATAAGCGGAGAAAAGAGACGACATGGAAAGCAACATATTAAACCTTTTGGGTCTTAGTAATATCGACCCTGCAATTTTACTTTTGGCACCGATGGCATTGATACTTATCCTTTTGATAATTGTGATCGCACAATCATGTAAGATAAGTAAAGTTGTAAAGAGATACAACAAATTCATGAATGGCAAAGAAGCAAAATCTCTTGAAGAAGAAATAGTTGAACTCTTCAATGACAACAAAAGGATCAGAGCCGAGAACGAAAAAAATCACAGAGACATTCAGGACATTAACAAGAGAATGCAGAAAACATTCCAGAAGATTGGACTTGAAAAGTATGATGCGTTCAATCAGATGGGAGGCGCACTTAGTTTTGCACTTTGCCTTCTTGATGAGAACGACAACGGATTTATTATAAATTCAGTCCACAGTACAGACGGACTTAACTATTCATACTCGAAAGCAATCAATGGCGGAATAGCAGATGTTGAACTTGGTGCAGAGGAAAAGAAAGCTTTGGACAGCGCACTTTCCAGTTTATCAAGATAAATCAGATCTTATTAAATTATCATAAGAACAATAACATACTTGGAGGAGATCAAAATGATCGACATTAAATTTTTGCGTGAAAACCCTGATGTGGTAAAAGAGAACATTAAAAATAAATTTCAGGATGAGAAGCTTCCTCTTGTTGATGAGATAATTAAGCTCGACGAAGACAGAAGAACCAATCAGCAGGAAGCCGATGAAATCCGTGCACATAGAAATAAGATTTCTAAGGAAATCGGAGCACTCATGGCTCAGGGCAAAAAAGAAGAAGCAATGGCACTTAAGGATGAAGTTGCAAAAGAAGCAAAGCGTCTCGAAGAGCTTGAAGAAAAACAGAAAAAGCTCGATGAAGAAGTGACAAATAAAATGATGATCATTCCTCAGATCATCGACAAGTCTGTTCCTATCGGAAAAGACGATTCAGAAAATGTAGAAATAGAAAAGTTCGGTGAACCCGTTGTTCCCGATTTTGAAATACCTTATCACACAGATATCATGGAGAGCTTCTGCGGTATCGATCTTGATGCAGCAAGAAGAGTTGCAGGTAACGGATTCTATTATCTCCTTGGAGATATTGCAAGACTTCACTCGGCAGTTATCTCTTATGCAAGAGACTTCATGATTGACAGAGGATTTACATATTGCGTTCCACCTTTCATGATTCATGGAAATGTAGTAGCCGGTGTTATGAGTTTCCCTGAGATGGAAGCAATGATGTACAAGATTGAAGGAGAAGATCTTTACCTCATCGGAACAAGTGAGCATTCAATGATCGGTAAGTTTATTGATCAGATCATTCCTGAGGAAGAACTCCCCATGCCTCTTACAAGTTATTCACCTTGCTTCAGAAAAGAGAAAGGTGCACATGGAATTGAGGAGAGAGGTGTTTACAGAATTCACCAGTTTGAAAAACAGGAGATGGTTGTAATCTGTAAACCTGAAGAGTCCAAAGAATGGTATGACAAACTTTGGAAGAATACAGTAGATCTTTTCAGATCATTGGATATTCCTGTACGTACACTTGAGTGTTGTTCAGGAGATCTTGCAGATCTTAAGTGCAAGTCATGCGACGTAGAAGCATGGTCACCCAGACAGAAGAAGTACTTTGAAGTTGGAAGCTGTTCTAACTTAGGAGATGCTCAGGCAAGAAGACTTAAGATAAGAATTAAAGGTAAGGATGGAAACTATCTTGCACACACACTTAACAACACGGTAGTTGCTCCTCCGAGAATGCTTATCGCTTTCCTTGAGAACAATCTTCAGGCTGACGGAAGTGTTAGAATTCCTGAAGTTCTTCGTCCTTACATGGGAGGCAAAGAGGCACTTATTCCCAATAAGAAGGGATAATAAGTTTGCCGGAAAGAGGGGAACAATTCCTTGCATAAATTTTTGAGAGCAGTCGGGTTTTCTAAAATAAAAGACAGAAAGACATTGACAGGATTAATTACCGATTCTATTCAGAAGTCTACAAGAAGAGGTTATGTTTCGACGACCGAAGATTTTATTCTTGCAGAGTTCATGCATGACTATGCAGATGGAAGAATGGGAATTGCAGTGTGCGGGGAATTTGATGAACAAGATAAGTTTACTTATGAATATTACTATCCGTATCTGATTCCTTCACAGGTAAGTACGGAGGAAGATTTAACAATAGAACGCCACGCGGCGCAGTACTCATATGCAGGAATCTGCAATGAGAACAGAGTGGGCGTTACACTTATCTTTTACCTTCAGAACATGATCCCATATATCAAGTATGAGAATGAGGATCATTTCCCAATCAGAGGAACAACACTAAGTCTTTCCGCTCTGTCAATAAAGGGTCAGATAATGATGCCGATAGCAAAGACAGAGAAGCAAAAAGAAGTAGCAAAAAAGAAAACCAATTATAGAAACAAACTTATAGACAATGCAAGACGAGGTGATGAGGCAGCAATAGAATCACTGACTCTTGACGACATGGACATATACACAACTCTTTCCAAGAAAATCAGAAAGCAGGATGTGTATAGTCTTGTTGATACATACTTTATGCCATATGGAGTAGAGTGCGATCATTACTCCGTGCTTGGCGAGATAGTTCGAGTTGATAAGACAGAAAACTATCTGACAAAAGAAGTTATACACATATTGAGGATAAGTTGTAACGGCTTGGAGTTTGATCTGTGTATCAACGACGCCGACCTGCTTGGAGAACCGGCAGTCGGAAGAAGATTTAAGGGTAATATTTGGATGCAGGGATATATCAATTTTCCCGGAACAAAATAAGAAAAGGAGAAAATAGATATGGCAACACCACATAATAGCGCAGAAAAAGGTGATATCGCTAAGACAGTGCTCATGCCCGGAGATCCACTTAGAGCAAAATTTATTGCAGAGAATTTCCTTACAGATGTTAAGTGCTTTAACGAAGTAAGAGGAATGCTCGGATTCACAGGAAAATATCAGGGAAAAGAAGTGTCTGTAATGGGACACGGAATGGGAATCCCTTCAATAGGAATCTACACTTATGAACTTTATAACTTCTATGATGTGGATAACATCATTAGAGTTGGAAGCGCCGGTGGATTAAAGGAGGATGTCAACGTAATGGACATCATCTTTGCGATGGGTGCTCATACAGATTCCAACTACGGATTCCAGTTCGGACTTCCCGGAACATTCTGCCCGACAGCAAGCTATGAGATATTGGAGAAAGCTGTAAACATAGCAAGAGAGAAGAATGTCAAATTCCATGTAGGTAACGTACTTTCTTCAGATGCGTTCTATAAAAAGTGTAACGAGAGTGAGCTCTACAAAAACATGGGAGCACTTGCAGTTGAGATGGAGACTGTAGCTCTTTACATGAATGCTGCAGAAGCAAAGAAGAACGCGCTCACAATTCTTACAGTATCAGATCATCTTTTCAAGACAGGAGAGCTTACTGCAAAAGAAAGAGAGACAGGATTTACCGACATGATGGAGATTGCACTTAAGACAGCAATCCAGCTTTGATAAAAACAAGATTTCAAGGGAAGCGCTTTGTTATGCGTTTCCCTTGAATTGTTCTTCAGATTATGCTAAGATACAAAGGTCATGTTTGCGTAGCTCAGCTGGATAGAGCGTCCGCCTCCTAAGCGGAAGGTCGTGCGTTCGAATCGCATCGCGAACATTAATTAAGAGAAGCATTTGAATGGCTTCTCTTTTTTTTCACTTTTTTGATTTTCATAATTCCATAAAAGCGAGGTGATGAATTTGGAAGAGTATAGTTTACAACATAAGAAAGCATGGGAGTTTGACGCATATGATTTTTGGGTAAGAACTGTAGGAATACCTGAAGAAACAGCAGCAAAGGATAAAGAGAATCCGAAAGAAATGCTCAAGCAATATGCAGACTATTTTGATTCCTATGAAGGAGTTAAGATTGCAAATATATGTGGATCTTGTGGAAAAAAGGCAATTCCGCTGGCACTTCTGGGATCTGATGTCACAGTTTTTGATATTTCTGAAGCAAATAAGAAATATGCAATCGAAACTGCAAAAGCCGCAGGTGTTGAGATTGGATACGAAGTTTGTGACATAATGGAAATTAATATGAGTAAATTCGAAGGTCTTTTTGATGTGGTATTTATGGAAGGTGATGATTCTTGTCTATTTGGTACAAGTATCTTGTAATACTCGGACGCCAGTTCCGCAATTATCCGGACAAAGTATCTACTAATATCCGGACAAGATTCCTGTATCAAGTGGACAAGATGACATCTACTTTTTTATATTAC
>JAGAAO010000073.1 GCA_017615275.1 Butyrivibrio sp. | reverse complement strand
TTTTTTGTAAAAAATCTTGACAATTCACCGGATTTAATATATATTAAGTATATAATATAAAAATAAAATATGATAATATTACAAAAACAAATGTATAATATATGTCGAAAACGCAAGGCACTTATTTAAAATTAATAAATAAATAATTATTTAAATACAATATTTTTAACATATATAATTTAATAATAATTATAATATAATATGATAATATTATTCATAAGTCTCAAAATTATTTATGATATTTCAGGAGGTTAAAATGGCTAAAGTTATAACTTTTGCTAATCAGAAAGGCGGTGTAGGTAAGACAACGACGGCTCACATCGTAGCCATCGGGCTTGCAAAAAAAGGCTTAAAGGTGCTTGCATGTGACCTGGATCCACAGGCAAATCTGACATCTGTACTCGGGATAGACCCAGACGGAGATTTGGTATCGATTAACGAGCTATTTACAGGAAAATGCGATATAAGGGATGCCATCGTTAGAACAGAAGCCGGAGTAGATCTTTTAGTGGGATCTCTGATGCTGAGTGGAGCAGACAGAAAGTTTTCAGCAACCGGGGATGAGTACAAGTTTAAAGAAGCATTGAAAGAGGTGGAAGATGACTATGATTATGTAGTAGTCGATACTCCGCCTGCACTTGGAGTAATGAGCTTGAATGCACTTGCAGCAACTGATTACCTGGTGGTAGTAATGACGCCTGATTATTTTTCTACAAAGGGATTAAAGCAGTTCCAGGAGACTGTAGATGTCACCAAGAAATATTTGAACAATCCAATGATAAAAATAAATGGACTTCTTCTCACAAGATGCGACAGGACCAACCTGTCTTCAATGATTAATGATGATATAAATGACGCGGCAAAAGAACTAGGAACAAAAATTTTCAAATCACGCATACGTCAAGGTGTAGCCATTAGGGAGAGCCAGTACCTTGAAAGCTCCCTATTTGATATAAAAAACACAGGAGTACTTGAAGACTATAACAGCTTTATTAAAGAATTACTTAAGGAGGTTAAGAAATGACAAAGGAAGAACTTGCTAAGAAAAAGAAACTTAAGGGCATCGATGCTCCGCAGACGGCAGCTGAATCTCTAATCCTATCAAAACCTGTATCATGCGAAGAGAATAAGGTACCGAAAAAAGAGAAAAAACCTTCAAATGGTAAAGAGGAAAAAGCAGAAAGCAAGATTGCTCCAAAAGAACAGGAAGCACATGTAAAAGAAATCAAGAAAGCGGAAGAACCAGCATTGAAAAATGAGAGTACAGAAACTCCGAGAGCAGGCCGGCCTAAAGGAAGACCTGCAGTAAAGGTAACAGTAAACGTTCCTGAAGAAGATATGGAACTTCTTAATATCGCTGCAAGCATTGTTTTTAAAGGCAATGTCAGCAGTTATATTGTTTCCCTAATTGAAAAAGACATTGCAGCGAATGACATATATAAAAAGATTTTGGAGATGACCAAATAAAATACAGGTATAATACGATATAACACCATCTGGGAAAAGGATGGTGTTTTTTTGATTCAATTCGGCTCTAACTCAGCAGTCTAATTCCATGTTTAGCGCCAATTCAGTCGGACAATTCAGTCATTATTTTGGTCATTATTTTTATAATTTTAATTTGATGTTAAATACATCACGAAAATGTGATTTTATGTTGACAAAACATTAATTTATCTGGATTTTTATTGATCATTATGATATAATAACATAATAGTTTTGATATATGGTCAAAGTACCATTAACAGCACATTTATTTTACGGACAAGAGGCAAAAATGAAAGTTAATTATGACAGATTGTGGAAGTTACTCATTGACAAGAAGATGAAGAGAACAGACCTTATCACCAAAGCACAGATAAGTTCTAATGTTGTGGCAAAAATGGGAAAGGAAGAGCCTGTATCAATGGAGAGTGTTGGTAAGATTTGTGCTTTGTTCGGCTGTACTGTGGATGATATACTCGAAATCATACCGGATTCTGAATCGGAAATTCTGGAGGTGAAGGATGAAGTTTGATATTCTGGAACAGCCTTTCAGGTGCAGGACGAAAGATACACTACGCTTTCAAGAAATGAAGATTGCCATTGAGCAAATCTATAATGGGAAAACCTGGGCGGAAATTGAAAAGTTGAGCGAGGAAGAGAACCTGTTTAGTGCTGCTTCGAAAAGCCGGGCAAAAGAAATCTATAATATCATAAAACGCCGGCTTGTTAAGGTGGATGGGGATTTCTTTGGCATCTTTATATCCGAGACGGTTGAGATGCAGAAGCTGCTGGCACTGATCACGGTAATGCTTGAAGACAGATCCTTTTACACCTTCATGGACGAGGTCTATAAAGAGAAGCTCATAAACGGGGAGAACACCTTATACAAGGATGACCTTATAGCCTTCATACATAACCTTCAGTCAAGGGATGATAAGGCAGCCGCATGGACTGATGCTGGGATAAAGAAGATGAGGGACAACTTTAAGAGCATCCTGCGTGACGGCGGCCTTATTTCGGCAACAGGGAATGATAGACAGATATTAAAACCAATACTTACAGAGGAAACAGGACAATATCTTGAAAGACATGGACTTGAGCCGATTAAAAAAATTCTGACCGGAGAAAGATAATGAAGACTATACATGAAAGATTGGATATCCTGGAAGAGAAGATGCGTTCTGAAAACTTCCGGGAGAACAAAGGACTGGGAAATGAAGTCGGATATTATGTTTTTGACTACGAACCAGAGGAAGAGCTTGAAGTAAGAAAAAGGATAGAACAGTTAAAAACTACAGATACGCAGATGAAATTCGGGTATAAGCTTATTGTATATGACATATATGAGCTTATGATCCAGCTTTTAAAAGAAGAGGATGCTTTTGATGAGCTCCTGGAACTTGAGGATACAGATGGTACGCAGTATGTGTTTGACACCATATCGGATATCTTGAAGTTCGACGATAAGGACAGCCTTATAGTTAATTACATCTCGGATAAGAAGCATACTCCAGATGACTCGGTGGTACTGCTGACGGGTGTTGGAAAATGTTTCCCCATCATCCGTTCTCACAAGATACTCAACAATCTGCATCAGGTGATGGATCATTGCCCTGTGATCATGTTTTTCCCGGGCAGATATGACTGGAACCAGCTGAGGATATTCGGCGAACTTAAAGATGATAATTATTACAGGGCATTCCCAATCGTAGAGAGATAGGATTTTGAGAAATCGTACCATGTACCATACGGAATAAAATGTGAAAAGGAGATCAGCCATGCGTATAGAGAAAATGTTTGCGAAAGATATAAACCGTCCGATTACGGGAGTTATAAAGGTAGGTCAGATCGAGGAAAAGAATAAAGAGGAAGAACTAAAAGAGTACGTTGTTACAAGGGAGCTTTCCAGACATTTCAGGACTTTCTTTTCAAACTACACCGCCAGTATACAGAATCCTACGGATGAGATGGGCGTGTGGATCTCCGGCTTCTTTGGAAGCGGTAAATCACATTTCCTAAAGGTTTTATCATATATCCTTGATAATGTCGAGGTTGGCGGAAAGAATGCCGCGGCATATTTTGAAGATAAGGATACGATTTCTTCTGACGGGATAACCATGGGGAATATAGCACTTGCAGCAAGGACAAAGACGCAGGCAATTCTTTTCAATGTTGATTCCAAGGCTACAGCTACCGGAAAATCAGACAGTAATGCAATCGTGCTTGTGTTCAATAGGGTATTTAATGAAAAGCTTGGATACTGTGGAGCAATCCCGGCACTAGCAGATCTTGAAAGAGAGCTTGATGCCGAAGGAAGGTTTGAAGAATTCAAGAAAGCTTTTTGGGAGATATATGGGCAGTCATGGCTTGATTCACGGCATAAGTTCCGTATTATCAGGGATAAGGTACAAAAGGCTCTTGTAAAGATTGGATATATGAGTGAAGAGGCTGCTAAAGCGTGGATCCAGGAATCTACAGCAAATTACAGTATAGCCATTGAGGATTTTGCGGCTAGGGTTCAGGAGTATGTTGAAAAGACAGGAGAGAGGGTAGTATTCCTTGTAGATGAGATAGGGCAGTTCATAAGCGGTGATTCGCAGCTTATGCTTAACCTCCAGACGATGACGGAAGAACTTGGCACACGCTGTAAAGGAAAAGTCTGGGTTATCGTTACTGCACAGGAAGATTTAGATTCAATGACGGAAGATATGAAAGAAACCCGTAACGATTTTTCAAAGATACAGGGTCGTTTCGGAACCAGATTGTCACTTTCTTCTGTAAATGTTGATGAAGTAATCCGTGAAAGAATACTAAAGAAAAATGAAGTTGCTACAAAAACGCTGAAAGCACTGTATGTAGCAAATGAAACAGATATACATAATGTAGTGGACTTCAAAGGCACCATAGAGCTTAAGAAAGCCAATACCCCTGATGAGTTTGCAGCTGTTTATCCTTTCCTGCCATATCAGTTTAATTTGCTGGGCTCGGTTCTTAACGCTATCCGCCTGAACAGTGCATCCGGAAAGAACCTTTCTGAAGGCGAACGTTCCATGCTCGGAGCTTATAAGGAAGCAGCTAAGAGCATTAAGGACGAAGAGGACGGAGTTCTTGTACCATTCTATCGCTTCTATGATGACTTGGTAAAGCATCTGGATCATACTCATGCAAGCGTTATCCAGAAGGCACAGGAAAATGACAGGCTTAACCCGGCACGTGAGAATGACTGCTTTGTTATAAATGTACTGAAGACTCTGTTCCTGCTCAAATATGTGGATGGAGTGCCGCTTACCCTGAACAATATCCAAGCGCTTATGACAACCAATATCAGGGAAAAGAAGGCTGACCTGAAGAACAGGATCGATGAGGCTTTGCGTCTCCTCATGAAGGAACTCCTTGTGCAGCAGATACAGGACACTTATGAGTTTCTGACTGACGAGGAACAGGATATCAACCGCAGGATAGAAGAGCGTAATATCCAGAATTCTGATGTCATAGCAGCCGTAACGGATATGGTATATGACCGTATTTATAATGTCACCAGATATAAAGTTCCAAAGCATGGCGGAAGATATACATTTCCGTTCAATCAGGCGGTAGATAACAGGCCAAAAAAGAGCGTCCAGAACAGCGAAATAGGTATAAGGCTGATATCTCCGATCTATATGGGTGTGAGTGGTGTTAAGGTTGATGATGGAGGAATGTCGGTATTGTCTGTCCAGAATCATGAAGCGATATTCGTTCTACCTGATGATAAGATGAACTATATCAAAAACCTTCGTAATGCACTTAAGATTGAAGACTATATCCGGAATGTCGCTGATCCCAAGAAGGGAAAGTCAACGACCATCCGTTCCACAAAGATACAGGAAGCGGCTCAGGCTAAGGAAACGGCTCTTAGCTCATTAAGGGAGGCCATCGGCGAAGCGTCTATATTCGTAAATGGTAATAAGATTACAGATATTACGGCGCATGATGCATCAATACGTATGAATGAAGCATTGGGAAGGCTGGTAGACAATTACTATTACAAACTTCAGTATATGCAGGCTCCCAAAGATGATGTGGATATCAGGGAACTGTTCAAAAAGGATAACCAGGTAAAGCTTCAGCTTGGTGAAGATGGCGAGCCTAACGCGCTCGCATTAAAAGAGGTTAAGGAAGTTATTTCTTTAAGCACCGGCGCTCACAATATGATATCTGTAAAGAGCATAATAGATATGTTCATGAAGAGTCCATATGGATATACCGAGTCTGATGTAAGATACCTAATAGCCAAACTGTTCAAGGATGGGGATCTAAGCGTTACCGTAGATAAAGAACCCATAACCATGTTTAACCGTTCCGCAGATGACCTGGGGCTGTATTTTACAAACAGGAAGTATTTTGAAAAAATGCTCCTTATGGTAAAGGATGTTATTCCTAAAGCGAAGATTAAAGCCTGTAAGGATGTCATACATGAACTGTTTCTTGTTACGGAGTCCACGGATGATGCAGAGAAGCTGATGTATAATTTTATCGACAAAGCTTCAACTCTTTTGGAAAACTGCAGGGATATGATCACGGAGCACGATAAGATAGCCGTACAGTATCCTGATTACGGGTTCCCCGGCGAGAAAGTTTTGAATGATGCCGTAAAGGAACTGACGGCTTTAGTGGCAATAAAGGACACAGTGGTTTTCTTTAATAAGATTTCAGAGTCTAAGGATAACCTCATCTCTCTTGCTGAAGAGTTACATCCGGTTAAGACATTCTATGGTTCGGATTCCCAGAAGACCATATTCTGTGATTCGGGTCTGAGGGCGTTAAAATATTATGATAACAGCAAGGAGCATATCGTTGATGCAAATCTTGAAAAGACGGTTGAAAGCATTCGGTCAATAGTAAAGGATAAGAAACCGTATAAGAGGATAAAAGACCTGCCTGAACTTTATTCAAAGTTTATGGAGATATACACTGCAATCCTTAACGAAAAGTTTGTTCCAGTTAAGCAGATTATCGATCAGGATAAACAGAAGGTACTTGACAGGCTTACCGGCAAGAGTTTTGAAAGTGAGCTCAAAACTGCGGTTATACAGGATTTTATGGATCTAACTACCAGGGCTGAAGATACAAATGATATTTCAGACATGCTTGGATTTAAGGACAAGGCGGATTCGAAATGTGTCACATGGCTTACCCAGATTTCCCAAAGGGAAGCTGCTGAACAGAAAGATGAACCTGAGATATCTATTGTAAGAGAAGGAGACGATCCTGATAAAGGTACATCTGGAACCAAGAAAAGCAAAAAAACAAAGACAATACTGGCTAGAACTATAACATCTGATTGGATTATTGAGACAGAAGAGGAACTCGATAAGTGTCTTGGAGAATTGAAGAAACAGATAATGTCCCAAATGGATGCAGAATATAGGATAAACGTAACATTCTAAGGAGAACGCTGATGAATAAAACAGCCATTAAGAATTTTGCTATATGGGCAAGAAAGAAGCTGATGTCGGATATAAAGACAAGACTTGGATTTGTCGGTATCACAGAAGATGGGGTAGCTACACCGCTTGAATCGTCTACAAGAGATATCCAGTACTTTGCAAGTGCCGGAAGAGAGCCGCTTTCAATAACAGGAGAAGATATTATCTCGAGGAGAAAGCTTGCAGAACAGCTTGAGCAGGAGTCAAGAATCGGCAACTATAAGACCGCCTTTGAAAGTCTTGTGGAGAATACTGCCTCAGCGTGGTTCAACAGGTTGATAGCCATCCGGTTCATGGAGGTAAACGGTTATCTCTCTGATGGTATCCGTATGCTTTCATCCGAGGAAAGCGGAAAGCAGGATCCTGATATAGTTTCTTCTCCATTTGATTCTGACCTTGAGTTTACGGATGCAGAACATGAAGAGATTGTCCATGCAAAATTAAATAATGAAACAGACAGGATATTCCGAATGCTGTTCTTTAAAAGATGCCATCAGTTACATAAGGCATTACCTGGGCTGTTTGAAGATAAGGGTGATGCCACGGAATTCCTTATGCGTCTGTCTGTCATTGATACCGATGGCGTAATCTATCATCTCGTTCATGACATATCTGAGGAAGACTTTAATGTTTCTGTCGGTGGTCAGGTCGAAATCATCGGATGGCTATATCAGTATTATAACACAGAGCTGAAAGACGATACTTTTGCAAAGTTAAAGAAGAATATAAAGATTACCAAGGAGCGTATACCGGCTGCTACACAGCTGTTTACGCCTGATTGGATTGTCCGTTACATGGTTGAGAATTCCGTTGGCCGTATATGGATAGAACATCTTCGTGCCATAAAGCCCGAGACGGATGAGAAGCAGACAGCGGAGAGATTTAGCTGGAAGTATTATCTCCCCGAAGCAGAACAGGAGCCGGATGTTGCACAGCAGCTTGTTGAGATACGTAAATCATACGCCTCATTAAAGCCTGAAGATATCAAATGTATAGATCCCTGTATGGGAAGTGGTCACATTCTTGTGGCTATGTTTGATGTGCTCATGGATATTTACCGGAGCGAAGGCTATGAGGATAGGGAGGCTGCTTTTGAGATAGTTGAGAATAACCTTCATGGTCTTGATATTGATGTCAGGGCTTATCAGCTTGCTTATTTTGCTGTAATGATGAAGGGAATGCAGTATAATCATAGGTTCCTGAGTGGCAGAAGAGATGATGACGGGAAACGTGTTATAGTCAGACCTAAAGTATATGCTATAGAGGAGAGTAATCTGATCAAAACCAGTTATCTTGCATATTACGGAACAGGTATGGATGAGTTATCAAGGAATAATGCTGTCAATCAGATGACAGGACTTCTTGATGTTATGAAGGATGCAAAGGAATATGGATCTATTCTTAATGTGGACAATTATGACTGGGCATTACTTCGAGAGTTTGTTTCTAGAACAGATTTTGAAGGGCAGATGACTCTTGATTTCGCAGATGCAGCTAAGTCTGAAGGATTGATCAGAAGACTTATTGATATAGGTGAAGTACTTGCAAGTAAGTTTGATGCGGTGGTTACGAATCCTCCATATATGAGTGCAGGGGGAATGAGTTCTAAGCTATCAACATATGTGAGAGATCATTATTCGGACAGTAGAACAGATTTGTTTGCTGTATTTATTGAAAAATGTCGACTTTTTTCTAGTGATTTTTATGCAATGATTACTCAGCATGGATGGATGTTTTTATCAAGCTTTGAGAAGCTTAGGAATAATTATAAAAACCAGGAAATAGTAAGTATGCTACACCTTGGTGCGAGAGCTTTTGATGAAATATCGGGTGAGGTGGTACAAACTACAAGCTTTGTCTATAGGTGTCAAAGTAATTCGAGTTATAATGGGTGTTTTGTAAGGCTTGTTGATTATTCTGGAGAAGAAGATAAGGATAAAGCAGCAATAAGTGCAATTAGAGATAAAAATATGAATTATTATGAGTCTTCAATGGGAGATTTAGGGCGAATTCCAGGGAGCCCTTTGGCCTATTGGGCAGGAAGGTCAATCATAGCAGATTTTGAAAAGTCCATATGCCTTTCAAAAGTTTGTGAAACGAGAAAAGGGTTAGCTACATCAGACAATAATCGGTTTTTAAGACTATGGTATGAGGTTTCCTTTGACAATATAGGATTTGATTGTGAATCAAACGAGGAATCTAAAACAAGAAATGAGAAATGGTATCCCATTAATAAGGGAGGAGAATTTAAAAGATGGTATGGAAATAGAAGTTTTGTAATTAACTGGAAGAATGATGGATATGAAATAAGAAACTTCAAAGACGATAATGGGAAGTTATTATCACGTCCGCAAAACACACAATATAATTACAGACAAGCCTTAACGTGGTCTAAAATTACATCGTCTATTTTTAGTGCAAGGTTTTGTGAAGGTGGGTTTCTATTTGATGATGCAGCGGCTATATGCCACCACAGTGATAAGGATTTGTTACTTTATGTGTGTGGCTTTTTGAACTCACATATTTGTCAGAGAGTTTTGAAAATCCTTAATCCAACATTAAATGTACAGATTGGAGACATTGGAAATCTCCCAGTAATCAAGCCTGATGAATATGGGGATGTGAAGGAATTAGTTTCAAAAAGTATAGATTTAGCAAAGTCAGATTGGAACACATTTGAAACCTCATGGGGTTTTGAAAATCATCCTCTTGTTGATTTATCTAAAGGTCTATGGGATGCAACGGCTGTTGGAGCTTCGATGCATTATTACTATGGTGGACATCCTGAGGTAAGCTGCCCTATTGAACTTTGTTATATGCTTTGGCAGGGTGAATGCAATGAACGGTTTAAGAAGTTGAAAGAAAATGAGGAAGAACTGAACCGGATTTTCATTGAGATATATGGATTGCAGGATGAGCTTACACCTGAAGTCGAGGATAAAGATGTAACCGTTCGCAAGGCAGATCTTGGCAGGGATATCCGTTCATTCCTTTCATATGCCATTGGTTGCATGTTTGGGCGTTATTCTCTGGCAAAAGAGGGTTTGGCTTATGCAGGTGGAGAGTGGACCGGTTCCGGATACGGAAAATTTGAACCTGATCCGGACAACATTATCCCAATCCTGGATACGGCATACTTTGAAGATGATATCGTAAAGCGTATTGAGGAGTTCCTGTGTATAGTCTTTGGAGAGGATTCATTGGAAGCAAACCTTACGTATATTGCCAAGGCTCTGGACGAGAAGAGTGTTGATGCTAGGGAAACAATAAGAGCGTATTTCTTGAATGATTTCTTTAAGGATCACTGCTCGACATATTCGGTAACCGGATCCGGTAAGAGACCGATTTATTGGCTCTTTGATTCAGGAAAGCAGAACGGTTTTAAGGCACTTGTATATATGCATCGCTGGAATCCTGATACAGAGGCAAGGGTTCGTGCTATGTATCTACATAAGGTGCAGGAGAAATATGAGAACGAGGTCAAGGCTATCGATACCATGATATCGCATATGACAGATAACCGTCTGATAGCCAAGGAAGAGAAGCGTAAGGAAAAGCTCAAAAAGCAGATTGCAGAGGTTAAGGAATATGATGAAATACTTGACCATATTGCAAACGAGCATATCGATATAGACCTGGATGACGGTGTAAAGGTTAACTATGAAAAGGTGCAGACGGATCATACCGGAAAGAAATATAACATACTTGCACCAATTAAATAACGGGTGAGAAAAAGACATATAAATATGCTACATAACATAGCAAATCTAGGAGCATATAATGGACGAATTAAACTTAACAGAGATTGAGAACAAATTGAACACTGAGTTTATGTCGGGGCAGAGAATAGTATTCTGGTATGACGAGGATGGGTCGTTTGAAAGCCAGGTAGATGAGCTGAATCTTCCGGATGTGACAATACATCATCTCTCTGATAACAACAGTTTCAGGACCAAGCTGTTGGTCGAACATGACAGACCGGAGGACAAGTTCCTGATATATGCTCCATTTGCTAAACCGAAGGTGGACAGGAATCATTTGGAAGATACCTTGAGATACTCAAGGGAGTTCTTTGCGGACAGGCTTTCTCTGATATCAGCGGATATCGGTCTGCCTGACAGGTTCCATGGGGTATTGAAGGAGATAGCTCCATTCTTTGGCCTGGGCTCAAAGATCAGTAAAGAGGCTATCAGAAGGACAAATGCCTTCATTGAGGCGGCGGCAGGGGTGGATCTGGCCGGAGCTGATGAGGAGGATATTCCGCTGATAGCTATGTGTGTTGTTTCGGGTGCAAGGAACATTACCGTGGATGACCTTATATACTCTGTTCTGGAATATGGCAGCCTGGAAGAAGAGGAGATCATAAAAGAGTTTGATAAGTTTAACTTGAAGGATGCGTTCTGGAAGATGGTAGAAGTCAGGTTTTCATATTATGAACCGAAGCCTTCATTGTTAAGGTTTGCCATGTCGCTTTTTGCTACGGCAATCTTTAGGGACATGGAAGATGATATGCCTTCAAAATGGGAACAGTATAAGCTTCAGAAGACTTCTAATGCCTGCGTTCTTCTTGACAACATGAAGAACAGCGTGATCTATCAGGAATCCTTCGACAGGATATCGGATGAGATATCGAAGGCACTTGATGTCCAAAATGCACTTGCAAGTGTCGGAGTTGATAAGATATTAAATATTTCGGATGTGGACGAAGCTGATAAGCTGATTGTTTCATGGTTGATAGAAAGGGAAGAGGGGGAGGATACCTCTGCGAAGCTTTCCGGGAAGGGCATTCCTGAAATCTGTGATTATAGGAGAAGGATGCATTATGGGAAGAAGTATGAAAATGAATATAACGCCTTGGAAGCAGGATATAAGCTGCTGTTTGCTGCTCATTATACTGCCAAGGATGGTATCGATGAGATAACCCAGCAGTATATAAATGAAGACTATGAATATGACAGGGCATACAGAAGGTTTATTACTTCTATAGACAAGATGAAGGATGCGGATGACTTCTATACCTTAAAAGAACGCATGGAGAGCATATATCAGACGGAATACCTTGAAAAGATAATGTATGCTTGGAACGCATCTATCATGGAGAACGGGCTTCGTAAGGTTATACCCCTTCAGAGGGATTTCTACGGGGAAAAGATTGGTAAGATGAAGAACAAGGTGGCAGTCATTATCAGTGATGCCTTCAGGTATGAGGCAGCCATGGATCTTGTTGATCTTATGAATAAAAACCAGAACCTTACGGTTTCTGTGGACTGTATGATGGCAACGCTTCCGTCATTTACACCTGTTGGAATGGCTTCACTACTTCCGCATGACGAGATGACAATGAAGGATGATTATACCGTCCTGCTTGATGGAAGTTCTTGTGCTTCAAAGGATCAGCGTGGGAAAATACTGAAATCAGCGAATTCGGCGTCTTTGGCATTAAGCTACTCGGACGATTTGAGGGGACATATGAGCAGCAATGAGCTTAGGGCACTAACATCTGGATTGGAAGTGATATACATTTATCATAATGCTATTGATATTACAGGTGAGGGCGGTCCGACAGAAGACAAAGTATTTGAGGGTGTTCAGACGGCGGTCAGTGAAGTGTATGACATCATAGACAAGTTTTCCAAGAGGGGAAATGTATACAACTTTATCATTACAGCCGACCATGGTTTCTCATATACGAGAAGGGAAGTGCCTCCGAGCGGAAAACTTGAAAAGGAAGCTGAGAAACAGGGAACCTTTTCTGACAGGCGTTTCCTCATAACAAGCGAAGACTATTCGAGGGATGGCGTTTATGCGGTCAGGCTTGGTGACTCCCTGGGAAGTTCAGACAACAGATTTATAATGCTTCCGAAGGGTGTCAGTGTATTCAAGACCGGAGGTGGTATGAATTATGTTCATGGCGGTGCGTCCCCTCAGGAGATGATCATCCCCTGTATATCGGTTCATGCACAGAAGGGTATTGTGGAAACAAAAGAAGTCGGGCTTATGTTGGTATCGGCAGTGAACAAGGTTACAAACCTTATGGTTAATCTTGATTTCCTTCAGGAAGAGGCTGTAAGTGATACAGTTAAGCCGCTGAATGCTCGCATCCGTTTTGAAGCTGAAGACGGAGAGATCATATCAAATGAGGTACTTTATAAGGCGGACAGCAAGGCAGAGGATCCAAGAGACCGCATGTTTAGACTCCGCTTTGACATAAAGCGTAAGGCGTACCGTCAGGATAAGAAATACTTCCTGCATGTGATAGATGATAAACGTAATAGTGTTCTGATGGAGAAACAGGTCATAATAGACCTGCCGTTTACGGATAATTTTGGATTCTGATAAGTTCAGTGAAAGGTGAGGATGGCTTTGGATACTCAGATGGTTGAAAACAGAAATGATGAGATAAAACAGAAGCTGCGTAAGTATTTTGATGGGAAGATAGTCCGTAAGGATCTTACAAAGAAAATTAAGGAAGGTGCAAACGTTCCTGTATATGTTCTTGAGTTCCTGCTTGGACAGTACTGCAGTTCTGACGATGAAGAACTGATCAATGAAGGTGTTGAAAATGTCAAGAGAATACTTGCCGACAACTTCGTCCGTCCGGATGAGGCTGAGAAGGTGTTGTCTAAACTCAGACAGAATGGCTCGTATACCATTATAGACAGGGTGACGGTATCCCTTGATCTTAAATATGACGAATATATGGCTGAATTCTCTAATCTTGGGATATTGGATGTGCCGATATCGGAAACTTATGTTGAGGAATATGACCGGCTTCTTTGCGGCGGTATCTGGTGTATAGTCCAGCTGGAATACAATAGGGATACGGAAGAGGAAGATGATGCCCCTACTATGGGGTTCAATTCAAAACTTTCAAAGCCTAAAGGAAAAAAGAAAAAACCGAATCTGATAAGCATCAGGAAACTGACCCCTATACAGATGCCGCATATAGATATCAGGGATTTGAAGGAAGGAAGAAAGGCATTTGACAAGGAAGAATGGATTTCTGTTATGCTCCGCTCCATCGGGATGGAGCCGGACAGGCTGACGGAAAGGGAGAAGTGGCTTCTGCTATTGAGAATGGTACCGCTAGTAGAAAACAACTTCAATCTCTGTGAACTTGGACCGAGAAGCACAGGAAAATCTCATCTCTACAAGGAAATTTCTCCAAATAGTATTCTTGTTTCAGGCGGACAGACTACGGTGGCAAACCTGTTCTATAATATGGGGCTTCATGCCATAGGTCTTGTTGGCTTGTGGGACTGTGTTGCTTTTGACGAGGTTGCAGGTATAAAGTTCAAGGACAAGGATGGTGTCCAGATAATGAAGGATTACATGGCATCCGGGTCGTTTGCCAGGGGCAAGGAAGAGAAGGCAGCATCAGCTTCTATGGTATTTGTCGGGAACATCAACCAGAGTGTGGATGTGCTACTTAAGACATCCAGCCTTTTTGCTCCGTTTCCTCCGGAGATGGGAACGGATACGGCGTTCTTGGACAGGATACATTGCTATCTTCCGGGATGGGAGATACCGAAGTTTCGTCCGGAGCATTTTACAAATGACTATGGCTTTATCACGGATTATCTTGCAGAGTTTATCAGGGAGCTTAGGAAAGAGCAGTACGGGGATGCCCTTGATAAGTACTTCAGGTTAGGCAAGAACCTGAACCAGCGTGATACTATAGCAGTCCGCAAGATGGTAGGCGGACTCTTGAAACTTATATATCCAGATGGGGAGTTTGAAAAGGGAGATTTGGAAGAGATACTTAAGATTTCCCTTGAGATGAGAAGGCGTGTCAAGGAACAGCTTAAGAAGTTAGGCGGTATGGAGTTCTATGATGTAAACTTCTCATATATAGATAATGAGACTTTTGAAGAGCGGTATGTGTCAGTGCCTGAACAGGGAGGTGGCAAGCTGATACCTGAAGGCATGATGAATCCCGGACAGGTATATACTGTTGCACATGGAAAGTCCGGAATGATCGGTGTATTCAGGCTTGAATCTCAGATGCTTCCCGGAAATGGAAAGTTTGACCGTACCGGTCTGGGGACTGACAGGGATTGCAAGGAAGCTACAAATACCGCCTACAGTTTCTTAAAGGCTAATGGGAAACACATTAGCGGATCTTTGGTAGTGAACAGTAAGGATTATGTTGTTAACTACCAGGATCTTCAAGGAATTGGCATGACTGGCTCACTGGCACTTCCTACATTGATAGCCCTTAGTTCGATATCGCTTGGGAAACCTGTTTTGAGTTCTATGGCGGTTTTAGGTGAGATTAGTATCAGCGGCACTATGCTGAAGGTTGAGAACCTTGCAGATACTTTACAGGTATGCCTTGACAGCGGAGCAAGGAAAGTTTTGTTGCCTCAGATATCGGCAGTTGACCTTGGAACAGTGCCACCCGATCTTATGAGCAGTTTTAACCTGATATTCTACCAGAGTGCGGAGGATGCGGTGTTTAAGGCTTTAGGGGTGGAATGAAAAGGGATGGAAGCCATATGATGATGATCTGCAAGATACTGAAGGTTTTGATCTCGGATATATAGATGACCAGTTTCAGTACGGGGATGTTGATGTGGTGCTAGAGGATGAGTTACCAGAAGATGAAATATTTGGCTAAAAGATTGTGGCTAAAACATGTATATCCGTGTTGGCTAAGATGCAATGGGGCAATCCCTATAAGAAATGAGGATAAGGTCATGAAGAGAAAGAATAAAATAGGTAAATTGTCATACATTAACGGGAACCTAGAACTGGCAGGGGCTACTTTCTTTTTTTACGAGCCTCTTCTATTGCTACATTATGAATCGCCGATTTTCTTTTTGTTTAGTCTCTTAGGCTTGTTATTTATAGTCTTTATAAACATTTGTATGAATCTTGATAATCGAACCGGAGCATCCATTTTTTATAATACTGCTATTTCATACGGTATACTTTCAGGAATTATTTTTTTCAATGAAGCTCAAAAGATCATACTGATGTCAGTCTTAGCAGGAGCTGTTTCTACTATTATATATATGATCATTTTTGCTTTCCATAACAGAAAATATTTATGTAGATGGAGACAGTATAAACATGCCTTCTGGAGGAAGACCAGACAGAGTTCAAGATTCAATACCAGTATAGCTTCAATCGCTTTGATCATCGTTCTTGCAGTGAATATTTTTAGTGGGGAAATACCAATATCATCACAGACAGATACCACTATAACTTTAGAAATGCGAGGGGATGAGGATTGTCAAAGCAGTTCCGTAAATAGCTATTCTTTTGTAGAGTCTGATAAAAATCTTCAAGAAGACGCTGAGGAGTACTCTTTAGAAAGAGTAATTGAGGATAATTACGATAAGTTAAAGATTCTAATGTACGAGGAATGGGATCAAGCTGATTACAATGCAAGAATGGACGCACTTGAGATACTGCTTGATATCATAGAAAAAGAGTTAAGGCTTAATGAAAATATCCAGTTAAGTACAGTCTTTATGGGGTACTTCAGTACGGTCAGTGCTTGTTATGTAGATGAAGATAAAACCGTTTATATAAATGAGTTAAGACTTTATTCGGATAATTACGAAGGTGAAGGTGGAAATCAGGGATTGCGTATGATTTCTACTATAGCTCATGAAATGTTTCATTGTTTCGAGTACAGGCTTACGGCTCTTCCAGATGAAGTCCTTGATATGGAAGGTTTTGAGAATATCAAGCAGTATCAATACGAGTTGAGTCACTACATAAATGGGGACGAAGATTTGGCTGGTTATACCAACCAAGTCATAGAGAAGGATGCTAACACATACGGCGACATTAAGGCCAAGCAGATATATGACGCCATCAAAGCCATATATGATACGGAAGACCTTCATACAAGTTTGGAAGAAACGTGCTGAAACCATGTAAGTGATTCTATTAGTAAGAATTATATAAGGACAAATAATAATATTGTTCCATGCAGGCACAGATATTATAAAGGGCTGGGGAAAGCACATAGGATGTCTTAAAGCATAGATAGAAATTGGAGATGACAAATATGAAATTATATATTAGCGACCTGCATTTTGGGCACAAGAACATTATAAGATTTGATAACCGTCCATTCAGCAGTCTGGACGAGATGGATTTCAAGATGATAGAGTTGTGGAACATCAAAGTAAATCCGGATGATGATGTTTTTATAGTCGGAGATGTCTGTTGCAGGAATTCCAAACCGCCTCACTGGTACCTTGCCCAGCTTAACGGACATAAGCATCTGGTATTGGGTAACCATGATGCTGTCGTGCTTAAGGATAAGAAGTGTGAACGGTATTTAGATAGTATAAGCGAACTTAAAATGATAACGGATAATGATAAAGAGATAAATGGATACATAATCCGGTTTTCTGCATATTAATAGGTTACGAAATTTTTGCCAACAACTTGCCAAATATTGGGATTTAGTTGGCAAATTAAACTGTAAGTTGACATATATGATATAACGAAAGGGCAGAAGCACAACCCAAATTGCTAAATAATTAAATATTATGATAATTAAATATTATTATAATATATAAATTATATATG
>JAGAAO010000072.1 GCA_017615275.1 Butyrivibrio sp. | reverse complement strand
TGTTGATGATAACCTGCTCACGGCTTGTGATATTGAATGCTACACATGTCTCAGAGTTGAGTCCAAGTGCCTTGTAATCCTCAACCTTAGCAAGTGAAGCGTTGTATACTACGAAATCAGGCTTGAAATCTGCAAGCTCTGCATCTGTAGGCTGAATAAACATGTTCTTAATAAAGTGAGCCTGCCAAGCAACCTCAACGATGAAACGAACTGCCATACGAGAATCCTTGTTTGCTCCGCAGAATGCGTCAACAACAAAAAGTCTCTTGTTGCAAAGCTCGTTCTTTGCGATTTCTTTAACCTTAGCCCATGTCTCTTCTGTCATAGGGTGGTTGTCGTTAGGATACTCTTCTGTTGTCCACCATACAGTGTCCTTAGAATTATCATCCATAACAATATATTTATCTTTAGGAGAACGTCCTGTGTAAATACCTGTCATTACGTTGACAGCTCCAAGCTCTGTGTCCTGACCTTTCTCGTAACCTGTAAGCTCAGGCTTCATCTCCTCTTCATACAATGTCTCGAATGAAGGGTTATGAACTATCTCAGTAGTTCCAGTGATACCATACTGACTTAAATTAATCTCTGCCATCTGATTGACCTCTCTTCTTTTATTTTTGTTCTTATGTAATAAATTGTACTCTCTTTTCAATCATCTCATGAAAAGAAAACAAATTATGACCGATACTTCTTTTATACTACAAAGTCTATCTTTTAACAAGAATTTAGCACAAAAAAAACAAAGTCGCTCAAAAAATGCTATGAATTATTTTCCGTTGTTTTCTAAAAGAGCTTGATATATCTCGCGTTTACCGACGCCTCTGTCCGCAGCAACTTTTTTCATCGCATCTTTATGAGAAAATCCCTCATCTTCATAATATTTCATATGATCTTCGATGCTCATTTCCTGCCAGCTCTGTCTGCGTTCTTCTTCCTGCTCCTCAAGACTTTTACCTTCAAGAACAAGTACGTACTCGCCTCTCGGCTCGTTATCTTTGTAAAAAGAAATTGCCCGGACAAGTGTCGTCACGTTAACTTCTTCAAACTTTTTTGTAAGCTCTCTGCAGATGCTTACCTTTCTGTCTCCCAGAGTTTCGTACAAATCGGCAAGTACCGCCCTTAAATGATGCGGGGCCTCATACAATATGATTGTCCTACTCTCGTTTTTCAAATCTTCAAGAATTCTTTTTCTTGCTTTTTTATCATCCGATGACGGCAAAAATCCTTCAAAACAAAATCTTCGTGTACTTAGTCCCGAAAGTGTAAGCGCTGTTATGCACGCCGCAGGTCCCGGAAGCGAAGTTACATGAACACCCGCCTTGTGACACTCTGCAACCAACACTTCACCCGGATCTGATATTGCCGGTGTTCCCGCATCAGTTATAAGCGCAACATCTTTTCCCTGCTGCATCTGTCCGATCAGATATTGTGCTTTGTCATATTTGTTGTATTCGTGATAACTGGTCATCTCAGTGTGTATGTCGAAGTGATTCAAGAGTTTAATACTGTTTCTCGTATCCTCAGCCGCTATGAGATCGACCTGCTTAAGTGTGTCCAAAACCCTGAAAGTCATATCGTCAAGATTTCCTATGGGTGTCGCACACAGATATAGTGTTCCGCTCATCTGTATTTCCTTTATGTGTACTCGGTATTAATAACCATAGATGTCGTAGATTTCCCTTGTATATTTGCCCTGCTCTTCGTAGATTATGAGAGGTTTTTCCACTTTTATTCTGGATCTTCCGCCTCTTACTCCCTCGATCAGAACCATACTGGGTTCTTTATCCACAAAGGGATGTACAAGCTGCATTCTTTTGGGTTCAAGTTTGTATTCATGCATGGTGACCATTATTTCTGCCAGTCTGAAAGGTCTGTGCACCATGTAAAATTTTCCTCCGGGCTTTAAGCATTTTGCCGCGGAAGCCACAACGTCTTTTAACTCACACAATACTTCATGCCTTGCAATCGCCTTTGGTCCGTCGGGATTTTGAAGCCCATGTCCGCCTATCATATACGGCGGATTGCTTGTAACCACATCAAAAGAGGCAGCTCCGAATGTCTGACCTGCCTCTTTAATGTCACCTTGAATTATTTTTACCCGATCCCGGAGGTCGTTTAATTCAACGCTTCGATCCGCCATCTCGGCGCTTTCGGGTTGAATTTCCAGTCCTATAAGTTCACTTGCCTTTGTCTTGGCTGCCATCAATATCGGTATTATGCCTGTTCCTGTTCCCAGATCCAGTACTCTGCCGTTTTCAGGTGCATCTGCAAATCCCGATAAAAGCACCGCGTCCATTCCGAAGCAGAATCTTTCGGGATCCTGTATTATCTTATAGCCGTTCCTCTGAAGATCATCCAGTCTTTCTCCGGGTTTAAGATTAATTGTCCCCAAGTTTTGACTTTCCTTCCTGTTTCTCTATGCGTTCAAGCTTTTCAAGCTCTTTCATCTCCGCATCTTCGTGGGAATCTTTCTTTACATTGTTCTTTTTCTTCTGTCTCTTCTTGGTATACTCTATCTCATCAAGCTTGTACTCATGTACTTCTTTCTCATCGTCCACGTCAACAAGAAGCTTGATCGTCTGACGAAGGATATTAACGCTTGATACTTCTCCTTCATATCCGTCCTTAGCCTTACAGAAGTCTCCGACTCCGGGCATCATACGATTGAGTTCTTCATATACGTCTTCTTCGTTCTTAAGACAGCACATAAGTCTTCCGCATACTCCCGAAATCTTTGTGGGATTGAGTGAAAGGCTCTGTTCTTTCGCCATCTTAATAGAAACGGGCACGAAATCGGAAAGATATGAGTGACAGCATAACGGTCTTCCGCAAATGCCGTATCCACCGATAATCTTGGTCTCATCTCTTACACCGATCTGCCTGAGCTCGATCCTGGTCTTAAATACCGCCGCAAGATCTTTTACCAGCTCTCTGAAGTCAATTCTTCCGTCCGCCGTAAAGTAGAAGAGAATCTTATTGTTGTCAAAGGTGTACTCCGCATCAATGAGTTTCATCTCAAGATTGTGTTTCTTGATCTTCTCAAGGCAGATCTTGAACGCCTCTTTCTCTTTTTCTCTGTTAGCCTTCTCCTGCTCGTCATCTTTGGTACTTGCAGTTCTGAGCACCGATTTAAGCGGCTTGATAACTTCGCTGTCTTCCACTTCCTTCGGTTCGCCGACTACCGTTCCGTACTCAACGCCTCTGGCTGTTTCTACAATTACATGATCTCCTTTTTTGATCACGTACTTCCCGGGTGAAAAGAAATATATCTTTCCGGCAGTTCTGAATCTAACGCCGATTACTCTTGTCATAAATGTACCCCTTAATTGCAATGAGCATAAGCTCAAGTGCAAGATCTATGTTAACATTGGAGTCTATACGGCTTTTAGCCTGCTCCATTGTTTTTATTATTTCGTTCAATTCTTCATATGAAATGTTAACAGTAACACTTCTAATATACGACATTTTATCAGAGAAAATCAAGTGTTCGGGATTCTCTGTTGCCTTGTAAACAAGCATATCCCTGAATAAAAAGATCAGGATATCCATAAAATCTTCAAGGTTCTTTGGATCGATTCCTTTTTTGGCAGATTTCTCCTCCCCTTCCGAAGGAGCAAGAAGTGCGTGGAGTCTATCCATAATGTCGTGAATCTCAAGTCGCTCAAGTTTTGCTATAAGCTCGATCGTCATGTTCTTGAGATTTTCAAATCGCTCGTTTGAAGCAAGCTCAAGCGCCTTTCCGACATTTCCTCTCGCAAAAGAAGCACAGAGCATCGCCTTGTAATCCACTACTTGACACTCTTCCATAAGATATTTTCTTATGGCGTCATCCTGTGCGGGTTTCATCGGAAGAACTATACATCTGCTTATGATTGTCGGAAGAAAAGCATTGATATTGCTTGTAAGAATGATTATGACTATATATGACGGCGGCTCCTCAAGCGTCTTAAGAAGCGCGTTCTGGGCTGCCGGTGTCATCTTTTCACCTTCCGGAATGATGTAAATCTTATATTTACTCTCATAGGGTTTTATAACAACATCGTCTCGAAGTTTCTGTCTGATATCGTCTACACCTATGCTTCCGGGTTTCTCATGAGTGATGGTTATTATATCGGGATGGCTGTCATTTAAGGCTTTTACGCATGAAGGGCACGTGTTGCACGCCTCGGTATATCCGCCCCTTTCTTCCCTACTCTCGCACTGAAGTGCCTTGGCGAATATTCTTGCCACAAATTCTTTTCCCGAACCGGATTCTCCGGATATTATATACGCATGAGATATTTTATCAGTCAAAAGAGCGTTCTGCATGTGGTCTTTTAACTGACTCTGATCTATGATGTCGGAAAAATCCGCCATTTCAACTCCTTCTTTAAGTAAATATATCAAGCAACAGGCCCTGTATCTGGCCTATTTTCGCAAGTATTCCTATGTTGTCCTTCTCGTCCTTAACAAGCTCTTTTGCAAGTGCATCCAGTTCGTCATCTACCTGTCGGATTATTCCGTACACTCGATGGCGTCCTTTTTTGTCCAGAAAATTCTCTCTCGAAAAAGCATGTGATCTTGTCACTACTTCATTCAAAAAATCTTTTATCAGAATTCTGTAACGCTGCATGTCCTTAATGTCATTGCGCTTTGAAATTCTCTCGCCCTGCTGAACAATATCCTGCAACATCAAATTAAGCCTCTCCGCAAGCCCCGTATCTTCGAGCTTGGAAGTAAGCACAAACTTAAAATCACCGTTTGCGTCCCGGATCTGCTCCTGCCCGGGAATCTGAGTTGTCTGACTGATATTGTTTACCTTAATATCCATGCCGCGCCCTCTTAATCTAACTACTACTACATATATTTTATCGTATTTTCTGCGCTATGTATTCAGTAATTTCCTCAATACAGTCTTCAATTTTGCCGTTATTCTCAAAGCGTACGTCTATCTGCGCCTCAGAGAGCTTATCTTCACTGAAATCCTCTTCATCTGCAAGGAATCTTCTGCACATCTCATCATATCTCGGATGTTCCTGCTTATCCTCTCTGTTCATGGCACGCTGAAGCCTTGTTCTCGCGTCTGTATCAATATAGAGCGGTATCACATTGTCTTTTCCAAAATAATCCCTTATATAGCAATAGGATTCCAAAGTTCCTATCACGAGATAATTACCGGATTCCAGATCGATCTGTCCGTCATCGACTGTAAAATATCTCCACGGGCCATAGTTGGTATGATAAGTTCTCTCTTCGATTATCTTTTTATCATCCTTAAAGCGAATGTACTCTTCTTCGGTCTTGAAAAGATACTGCACGCCGTCTTTTTCGCCGTCTCGCATGGGCCTGGTCGTATAAGGCACAACTTTTTTAAGTGCGAGATTTTCTTTTTTTATGACTTCGCGGTAGATAGAATCTTTTCCCGACGAGCTTTTCCCCATTAAAAGAAATATTTTCCCCATCAGAGCTCCTCTACACGTATCATATTGGTTCTTCCGGGTATTCCGAGTGGTACACCCGCAGTCAATACTACTTTATCTCCTTCTTTGAGATAGCCTGCGTTCTTTGCGGAATTGATCGCTTCCTTGAATAACTCATCAGTTGTATCTTCCTGTCTGATATGAAGAGGTGTTACTCCCCACATGAGATTGCACTGTCTGCAAACCGTAGGCTTTGTTGTGCATGCGATTATTCTGCAGCTGGGTTTATATCTTGATACCATTGCAGCTGTAAATCCTGACATTGTAACTGTAAGGATCGCGTCTGCGCCCACTTCTGCCGCAATATTACATGTTGCGTGAGAAATCGCCGTTGTGGAATCTGTGGGTGCATAGTCTTTTTTGCGAAGTCTTCCGATGAAGTCTATATCCTGCTCGGTACGTTCCGCAATTCTAGCCATTGTTTTTACAGCTTCTACAGGATAATCTCCCGAAGCTGTCTCACCTGAAAGCATTATCGCTGTTGTTCCGTCGTAAATAGCATTTGCAACATCCGTAACTTCAGCTCTTGTCGGTCTTGGATGATGAATCATGGAATCAAGCATCTGTGTTGCGGTAATAACATATTTACCTTTTGCTTCGGCAAGTTTTATCATTTCTTTCTGTATCACAGGCACATCTTCAAAAGGTACTTCAACGCCCATGTCCCCTCTGGCAACCATGATTCCGTCTGCGGTATCCAGTATCTCTTCAAGATTGTTTATTCCCTGTGTGCTTTCAATCTTAGCTATTATTTTTATGTTGCTGTTCTTTTCTTCTAAAATTTTTCTGATATCAAGGACATCTTCTTTGGTTCTTACGAATGAAGCAGCCACAAAATCAAATCCCTGCTCGCAGCCAAACTCTATGTCGCTTCTGTCCTGCTCACTAAGATATGGCATTGTAAGCTTTGCTCCGGGTACGTTCACACCTTTTTTATCAGATATAGGTCCGCCGTTTACTACGGTGCAGATTATATCTTCTTTGGTAACTTCCTCAACCTTGAGCTCAATAAGTCCATCATCAAGAAGAATGGTCATTCCTTTTTCGCAATCATTTGTGAGCTCCTTGTATGTGATAGAAACTTCATCCTTAGTTCCCTGCACTTCTCTTGCTGTTAGTGTGAATTTCTGACCGGCTGTAAGTTCCTCTTTTCCGTTTGCAAAATCTTTAAGTCTTATCTCAGGTCCTTTTGTATCAAGCATAACGGCAACAGGAAGAGCAAGCTCCTCACGAAGTTTCTTTATTCTGTCATACTTCCTCTTATGTTCTTCATGTGAACCATGAGAAAAATTAAAACGTGCCACGTTCATTCCGGCGAGCATTATCTCGCGTAATTTTTCCTCATCTTCACTTGATGGTCCGATTGTACAGATTATCTTAGTTCTGCGCATACATTTCCTTTCCAAAATCCGATTTTACTTTATTCGCCATATTATATAGTTTTTACGTAATATTCCCGGTCCTCAGCCTTAAATACTACGCCCCGGACATTTAGTTCCTCTTCTAAATATCCTGATATTTCCTCTATGAGTTCCTCTGAAAATTGCTCTCCGGGTACGATCAGTGGAATTCCCGGCGGATATAGATTGATAAAATCTCCGGAAATTAGTCCACATGCTTTTCTAAGAAGTGTTTCCTTTGTTTGACTGTCCCAAGCTTCACTTAATTTCATTACTGATTTGGGAAGTTCTCCCAGATTTTTTTCGTGAATTTCTTTGACATCAATAGCCGTTTCTCTATGCCTTTTTGCTTCGATCCCGCTATCGATTTCTGTGACTGCTTTTATTAATCTGTCTATGCCTTCTGTTGTATCCCATCCTGATAAAATAGCAAGTGCAATTCTATCTCCTGCCATTTCAAGTTGAAGCCCATATTCCTCACGAAGTATACCATATATCTGCTTTCCTGTCATTGTTCCCGACCGATCCGCGATAAGAACTTTGGCAGGATCATCTATTATTTCCGTACCGGGAATAATGATATTCTTAAGCTCTTCCGTCTCTTTATCGATCCTGTTTCTGTAATCCAGAAGCGTTTTAATGAAATCGTCGCCCTTTTCTTCCATTTCCTTCATGCAAAGATCTATCGATGACATCAAGATATATGACGGACTGCTGGATTGATATATCCTCATATATTTCTTGACCGAATCAGCAATGGGATATCTGTCTGAGACATGAACAAGAGCTGTCTGTGTCATTGAAGGAAGCGTTTTATGCACACTGTGGATAACAACGTCAGCGCCTTTTTTTACGGCACTTTCAGGAACCGAATTATATTCGCCTTTTATCTTGTATTTTTTTCCAAAGCCGAAATGTGCACCGTGCGCAGCGTCAACAATAAGCGGAATCCCTCTCTTATGGCAGACTTCCGCAATTCCTTCTAAATCAGAACACCTTCCCTCATAAGTTGGAGATGTTATAAAAACAGCCTCAATACTTTTATCGAGTAACATCTCAACATCTTCCCCGGTATATACGCCGGGAATATTATATTCAGAATCTATTTTATTCGGGAGATATTTGATATTAAGATCTCTGAGAAATGCCGCGTGATAAAAAGATTTGTGACTTCCTCGTGCAGCAAGAATAGTTCCGTTTTTCTTGACGATAGCAGACACTGCAGCAAGTATGCCTGCAGTACTACCATTAACACTAAAAAACGTCTTATAGGCGCCATAAAGCCTGTTTGCACGTTCTTCAGCCTCTAAGATAATTCCTTCTTCTTCATGAAGATTATCAAAATCATCTATTTCCGTTATATCACAACGAAAAGCACCCTTTAACGGGGTGCTGTCGATGTTTCGCTTGTGTCCGGGCATATGGAACGGATATTGTCCGCTCTCCGAAAGCTCTTCAAGCTTACTGTAAATATCATGCATAATTGACTGCGATTTTTCCCTTCCTTAACTTGAGTGTTTCAAGTGTAGAAGCATATTTATCCGCAAGACAGATTATCCATGCCTCTCTGCATCTTGGCGGATTAATTGTGAGTGGCCACATATGCTTTTTGATTATATCTTTCTCTCTCTCTGAGAGAATGAAATCTTTCACCGCATTTCTAAGCGCAATTCCGGGATGATAAAATCCGTGAAGCTTAGGATGGATATTTCCGGGCGCACTTCCATCGTGCCAGTCATATAAAAAATAATCGTGTAAAAGAGCGCCTCTTACAAGTGCCCTTAATTCAGCACCCGCTTTCAGTTTACTGTTTATCTTAAGTGCGCAAAGGCACACATAAATACAATGCTCGTAAACTGTAACATTTCCGTGCTGTATAAATTCTTTAAGTTTTAAATACCTGGGATCATTAAGAATCTCTTCGCCGTGCTCTTTTAGCATAGACAAATATTTTGAATCGGTTTCCAACTCCTCCAAAAAATTCAGATCTAAATTCTCCTCGCAGTAATCGTTAGTATCAAGAGCATTCTGCTCTGCTCTCATCTCTGTCTCATTATTATGTAACATGTATCCTATCTTACCTCATAACCCATAAAACTCATATTGCTTTCATATACATAAATCGAAAAACAATATGATTTATCTTAGCACAAAAACAGTAAAAAAAAATAAAATCTGATTAAATAGATAAAAAAACTCAGTAAACAATGTGTTTACTGAGCCATAATAAAGCATATTTGATTAATAAAAAAAAAGATGCCTAGAGTCGGAATCGAACCAACGACACGAGGATTTTCAGTCCT
>JAGAAO010000071.1 GCA_017615275.1 Butyrivibrio sp. | reverse complement strand
GGGTTGGATGACAGTTTTTGTTGCCGGATGTGATAATCCAAAAAGAGCCTCGTCATACCAATTACTCCCCTTATTATAAAAAATAAGTGCAGATGTCAGAGGTAATTACTCTCTAACAACTACACTTTTATGGTACTAAAAAGAGTCGCGAAAAGATCTTCGCAACTCTTTTTTTGATTCAGGCACGCCTCATCACTCTGCAAGTCTGAGCGCCCAATAATTGTTTTTGTAATTTACAAGTACAGGTGCGGAACCAAATGTCTTATCTCCTACATAGCACCTGTCTTTTTCTTTGTCACAAGTAAATTTCCTTCCCTCGGAGTCATGCTCATTGATATATTCAAGAGCCTGCTCAAGAGTCTCATCGCCTTTACAAAGATGTATTTTCATTATCTTTCACCCCCTCATCACAAGCATCCCTGCTGCAAATCTTTCGATGAATGCCATACATGAAGGATAGTACAAATGCGGGAATCCCGCAAACAGATTACCTCTTATCTGTATTCCTTCCCAAGTGCGGTTCCTAAGCCCCTTGGTGATCATGCATGCATCACCGTTGTCCGTAGAATCGTAATAGTGGAACTCATGTCCGTTAATACATTCAAACGGTTTGAGATATGTATTGTCTTTGGCTGCGGTAATCGTCACGTAGCCGAATCGTACAAGCTTATCGGTCATATGTGACTTACCCGGAATTGCTCCGACCATCTTATAGGCCTTGCCGTCTTTGTCCTCAAGCTCTTCCTGAAGGTACATAAATCCTCCGCATTCAGCGATAATAGGAACATTTCTATCCGCCGCGGCTTTAATATCCTTAAGCATAGTCTTGTTTGAGGATAGCTCTTCTGCGTGAAGCTCGGGATATCCTCCTCCGAAAATGTATCCATCCGCTTTAGGAAGCCTTTTATCATGAATGGGTGAAAAGAACTCAAGTTCCAATCCCATATCTCTCATAAGATCAAAATTATCTTCATAATAGAAGCAGAATGCCTCGTCTTTTGCTATCGCAACTTTGAGCGGCCCGCCTTCTGTGGGCTCAGCGCAAAGAGGGAGCGCAAAACTGCTCTTCTCTGTATGAAGGCTCTCAGCCTTATCGGCAATATCGAGTAGTCTCTCAAAATCAAGTGTCTCTTCAAGCTTATCCGCTATTGAATCAATCTTTTTTAATATATCGGGAACCTCATTCGGAAGAACGAGTCCCAGGTGTCTACTGTCTATATCTGCGTCTTTAAGATGCGGCAAATATCCGATCACAGGTACGTGTATCTCTTCCTCGATCACGGTCGATATCTCTTTTGCAACCATCGGAGAAATATTGTTAAGGATTATTCCTCTGATCGGGTTGTTGATTCCTCCCGCGTATCCGCAGAATCCCTGTATCAAAGGTATTATGGACATTCCCATTCCTTTTGCATTTATAACAAGTATTGCAGGTGTTTCCGTCTCCCTGCTGATATCAAAGCTTGATCCTTCGATACCCGACATACTGATTCCGTCATAGAAGCCCATGACGCCCTCTATAACTCCAAAGTCTCTTCCTTCTCTTCCTCTTTCAAGAGTTCGAAGGATTCCTTCTCTTCCTGCCATGAAAATATCCAGGTTTCTGGACGGTACTTCTAAAACTGTTTTGTGAAAAATTGGATCGATGTAATCAGGACCGCATTTGAAAACTGCGGGTTTGTATCCTTTTCGTTCAAGAATTCTCAGAATTGCACATGTTACCATGGTTTTGCCGCTGCCGCTTCCGGTGCCGCAAATCATTACCCTCGGAAAATTATTTATCATAGCCACCCCTTGATGTTAATTTGTCACTCACTATGATACTACATTTTGCGTCATTTGTAAGGGCTAATTTAATGTTTTTTTAACCCAATTCATTAACCCGAAACATTTACACAGTATTTCGCGCCCTTAGCTTCTTCATACAGCGCATTGTCCGGGCACGCCCTTGGGCTCACTACGGTCAGTCATTTGCATTTTTTCGCCACCGGAAAACCCGCATTTTCTCAGATGTTCCGGCTGCTTTTCGTTTATTGCTCATGCTTAGAACAAAACTCCTCGATCAGCGATTTGCTCAGATAGTCATACGGTGCAAAGCACCTGAAATAAAGAATTCAACTCACTTTCCAAGCTCTTCGAGTTTGAAAGATGAATTGCATTCTTTATTTCTACGCACGCAAGGCGTGCTATGACTATCTGTTTTAAAAAGGCAGCGCTGATCTTCGTCAGACATGTTCACGCATGAGCACGAAAAGCAGCTATCGGAACATTAGAAAATGGGGTTTTCCGCTCAAGGCTCAAAAATGCAAATAACTTGACCGCAGCAGCGCCCCATGAAGTCGATGCAGGTTTCAGTGCCGTAGAAATTAAGGAAGACGAACTCGGAGTAATATCGCCTTTTCTGTTTTATTCAAACCGACATTCAAACCAATTTGTTCGGATCTCCGGCACCCTTAACATATCCCCATAATTTAGTTTCCGGATTCTGTACCGCAGCAATTTTATCTTTAGTAAAAGGTTGTGCAAGCGAATATTTAGGTTCGATAACCCACTCAAGTTTTTCATTTACAAATCCACATAACGCTTTATTCTCTTTACAGTCTTCTTTTTGAAAAAGCGCCAGACCCTGCGAAAAATCAGAATAGCAACGATATATATTATCACCAAATCTATACTCTTTTTCCACCAGTACGTTCATATTTTTATCAATTACTTCAACTGAATCTACTGAAATAACAATAAGAGGAAAACAAAACTCATCACATATATTATCTGCGTCATAACCATTTCCACTTTTAAAATCACCATTTATGTTCATGAATCCCTCATCTCTCTCATGAATACCATTGCGCATTCCTCTAACATACGCAATTCCGTCTTCATTAAATGGTGTTACATCTTCATCTTTTATAGGAGTGGAATTAACTATTTTACCCGCTTTATCAATATAATAAAATCCAGATTCCTTGACCTTACCAATGCTTATTATATTTCTTATAAAAACACATCCCAGCAAAGCCACTAATGCGCAAAAAAATAAAACATATCCTTTGATAATCCTATCTTTGTACGTATTACATTTTTCTCTGATCATCTCTTTTTAGCTTTTTTTATACTCTGTCCTTCCTCTAAATATACTAGACAATATCCATTTTCTAATTTGGGTGCCGAATAAGAATCCAATGTTCCTGTATAGTCAATGAACTGTGGCTTAAACAACCATTCCCCTTTGGTATCAATTATTCCAAACTTCCCTTTATCAAAATCATATACGGTAGCATATCCATCTTTTGTAAATGCATAACCAAGTACATCTATATCGAGATCTATTACTTCTTTTTCATTTTTGTCTATATATATGTCTCCACGTCCAAAAACACCTACCGGAGCTAAGTCACATGAAAACTTCCCCGCACTCATATATTGAGGAGCAATCACCATATCTCCATGCTCATTAATATATCCATACTGTTTTTCTCCATAAAGCTTTACATATGCCAATCCTTCGGAAAAACCGTGTTGAGAATCTTTATAATCAAAAATAAAATCTGTAATATACTCTCCTTTAGTATTAATATATGCAGCCTTTCCATCTTCATCTTTTTGTACCAAAGCAAACCCCTCACTAAAATCAGATACATCATAAAACCATTCATCAAATAGTTCATTCCCATTCGAATCTATAAATCCCCATAAACTCGACTCCGGATTCTGGACTGCTGCAATACCATCTTTAGTAAAAGGTCTACATTTTTCATACTTGGGTTCAATCACCCACTCCCCATTTGTATTTACATATCCGCCCAAGCACTTATCATCAAACTTCAGAACAATATCACCTAAACCTTCAGAAAATCCATAATTCGATCCCAAAACATTTGCATTATCATCATTTTCCACTTGAGCAATAATTTCAAAATGTTCACCATATATTACAGCATTTCCATTTTCATGAACCACTATCGGAAATGCTGTATCATTTCCGATAACAATGTCATTTGAATCAAATACCCTATCTCCAACAATTTTTCCATTAGTATCAATAATGCCTGCTCCAATATCATATACACCAGTATTTTCGTTTTTTACAAATATATATGAACATAAAGCATATCCATCATCCTTAAAGCCATTACTGTATAGACTACTCATAGAATCCAAATTAAGAATATTCCCTTGCTCATCAATATAATAATATCCTCTGTTCTTTACTCCTTCATCCTTATTTAGCAAGGCATAAAAAATTGAAATTATTACTAATATAACTAAAATAATCAAAGCAATTAGTATCACTAAATTTTTTCTTTTTATTGATCTACCTGATAAACACATAAATCATCGACTCCTTTATCCCAGCCTTCATATACATCAAGCCTACCATTTTCATTATTACCAGTAACTTTTGTAAATGTATTATTTAATTTATCAAGATCTTCCCTCATAGCTGTATAATCAGTATCTTCTCCAATATTATATCTACCATTTACCATTCGCATAACTCTATTTTTTTGTTCCTCTAACTGTTCTGCGGCTTCTTTATATTCTTTATTTCTGGCAGATCCATCTGGATATTTTGCAGCAAGTTCCTTTTTTTCATCAATATCATCCTGCAAAGACCATTGCAATAGCTCTTATACCATTCTTCCAACCATTTAATATAATTCATTATATAACCTTCTCTTTTTATAAAACTTAAACATTGTCTGCACACCGATAGTATCACTGATCCTCTTCTTTTTTCTGCTTATCCATCTTTACTGTCCTCATAATAAAACAATCCCAGGAAAAGATATTTCAAAAAAAGTATTCCATCACTTCTGCAATACATAAGAATTTCATCGATACGACTTCCCGGCTCGGGAAAACTATAATATCTTCCCGCAGCACAAATTATAGCGTTTATTACCATAAAAATAGCAGGAAGCATAAAAACAGGAATATTTTTCTTACCTTTTGATTGGCAGGCTTTTAATCCAAACTTATTAACAATGTAAATTAATACAACATGTGCTGCAAAGACCATCACTTCGGCAATTATCAAAGAAATATGATAAGCAAGATATCTTATTTCCTCCTCATAGAGAAAATATGCACCTCCAAAAATCAGCTCCACAATTGAATTCAATATAACATTTGTATATATAACCAATGAAAAAATATATTTTCTCGCCATGGTTATTGATACAGCCAAAAATAACATCAATACTACTTGCCTTACTTCATTCGCTGTTTCATTCATTCCAAATCCGCCATGCATGCTATACTCTAACCTTAACACCATCTGCTGCACACTTAAGAAAAACGAATTTGCAAAAATGATAACTGCCAGTGCATTAAAAACAAGCGCCTTTGAGCTAAACATTCTTTTCGTTGTATCTGATTTATCAGGCAAGTGACTAACATGAAGCAAAGAAAAACCGGGAGCCAAAATGCTATAGATAAGGAAAAAGATTATGTTATACCCTTTTTTCTTCGCAATTTTAAATGTTATAAATGCCAGAGGTAAAATAACTGCTAGCACAATTCCCCATACAATAATTTTGTTTTCAAAAAACATCTTTCATTACCTCCCAAAGAACAAAGAGTCGCTCGCGAGCGGTATTGCGAAGCAATTATCTTCCATTCCGCGAGCTGCGCATCCATAGCGGAGCGTTTTTTATTTGATAGGAATTTCGGAGAATTTTCTTATCAAATAAAAAGACTGCAAAAAGCAGATATCTCCGCCATTTTGCAGTCAAACCATCTTTTTAAAAAGATTTACAACTTTGCGTCCATACATCACTATATGTTTGCCTAATCATGTAAATTATTGACATTCTACCACGTGAAATACTCTTAATCAACATTGTCCAATTCTTTGAAAAAAGAATCGTTAAACCTTTTTACTTCATCTATGCTTGCAACAAATCTCAAGCCTTCATCATATCCATATATGCTTCCGCTTGTACGATTGGCTGTATTGATCCACAATTCTATTTCAATCGCTTCATCTTCGGCAATCAGTTCCATCCTAAGCTCAAAATTTGATTCTAAATTTGTAAATTCAAACCGACTACCATTTCTCTTATCTGCACACTCAATTAACTTATGCAATTTTTCTTCAAATTGCTTAATCTCAAACAGATTAAGCGTCATATTTACAGACTCATCGCCATATAACTTAAGTGTCGTAGAGTCTACCTCAAGTCGGGCTCCTATCCACGTCTCAAAATCACTGCTTCCTTTTTCTATATTTGAAAGCAATATAATTTTCACTTCAACATTCTCATCTATATTTCTTATACATGCCATGAATACTACATCTCCTTGTAAAGTACTCCAACATCAGTGATATTTTCATAAACAGTTATCAATTCGTCTAGTCCCTTACAGTTTTTCTTGCTATACCCATTATGTTTTAAGGCAACAACTATCAGCTCCAATATTTTTTTCCATTCATTCAAGAACTGTTCGGCCGGCATTTTTACTGAATTATCATTATTCAGTAACTCTTCCAAATCTCCCACAGTACAGTCCCAATGTGATAGTATATTTATTTCTCCGGCGTTCCACTCAATCTTCCAATCACATCGAAATGTATCAGGAAGCCAGCATATATTTATACTTCCCTTTTCGTTCTCTAAAAGTCCTTTTAGCATTTTGACAATATCTTCTATCATATAGCTAATATCATATTTATAGGACAACGGTACATAAATATGATTCCAAACCAGAAAGGCATCTTCAGTTTTTAAAGGAAAGCTATCCTCAACAGCATCCGATAAGTTTTTAATATCTTCATCACTAATTCTGTGTAAGTATTTAGGATTGCTGACCTGTATAAAAAAATTCATATATTCCCCACCATTACAATATGCTATGTATGATTCATAATTAACACTTATAAATAAAAACGAACTTCAGCATCCGTAAGATTTTTCAATCTGTTTGCTATTTTGTTCAAAGCTTCCCTTTCCACAACCCATTCATGAATATCGGCATCATTCCAGTTACTCCGTGATTGCGAAAAATCATATTCTGTCTTTGCATATAATAATCTTACCTTATCGCCACTTCCAACCGCAAAGATTAAGTAATCATCATCTAAAAATGATGTTGGAGAAATATTATATTCTGCTTTTCCATCCTGATCCCAATCATCTGGATAGATCATGTCATATATTTTTTCAAAACACATGCCTTTTTCTAACCCATACACTTCATCATTTTGCGGAATAGATTCCAATTTTGCAGATAACTCCTTTAATTCTCGCAATAACATTGCATTTAATGCTTCACTCGGAAAAAGAATCCCGTCCATAGAAAATGCCAATATTCCATTAGTGAAAACGGAATCACCGTTCCACTCTTTAATATATTCAAAAATAACTGCTATATCATACGGATCACCTATAACCATCGCTACCATCCTTTAGCTTTTCACTCTTTTTAAACAGCCTTCCAGACCGTGTAATACTACTCCTAGCAGAATCTCACATCTATCGCAGAATCATATAACGGGCACTCATAACTTAGCATTATATCAATAATCTTATTCATATCTGCTTCCGTGACGCTATAACAGTCAAACCTGACAATCTGATTATTTGCAAAAATCTCAATCGCGGCGCTATTTTTCTCATAATTGTATGCGTCAATCTGCTCCCAATCGCTAAATACTTTCTCAACGTCGGTAAGTATATGTTCTATAGGCAACTCACATACAAAATCTAACTTTTCACCATCAAGAAGCGCTTTATAAACATCAGACGCTTTCATTTCGGAAGATTCTTTTTCCTTCCAAAAGCTTAAGTCTCTAGCCATTCCACTTCCTCCAAACAATATGTTTTCTTCAAGATATTTTTAGTTTCGTTAGGCATATTTTTTATAAAATAGTCCTTATACTTTTCCAGCACTAACCTTATTTTTGAATGATCTATCAAACACGCTAAAGCCAAACTCGTCCAAGAAGGGCGCCATAATCCCACTGTGCTAGAACGAACATCTTCATCATCATCCAGAAGTGCCTGCATAAATTTATCCATTGAATCTGTCTTGTTCCAGAATTGTGAAGCATTAGCCTTAATTCTATAAAAGATTTCTTCACACAAAGCATCTAGATCCGTATCCAATAAAAGGTATCTACCAAAATTTTCACTTGGAACACTAAGTGAACCTAAATCAATTCCTCCTGTAGCCCATTTAGAATCATATTCCTTTAATCTTAGTTCTGCTATTTTCTTATTTACTTCAACATAAGTTATACCAACTGATATTCTTATATTTATAGCTTGTTGACCTCTTATTTTTGTGTCAACTATATTGATATGCTGAATACATTCCCCAACGCATCTTTTATATTTACATTTGCGAGCTTTTGCAAATCCAATTTCCTCTGCACGTCTTCTAAAACATTCTTCAAAAAAAATAAAAACATCTTTAATATCATTCATCTATGATCCCCCACTTCCACTTGGCATCGTTACATTTCCATCAGCATCAACATGAACCTCTATCGTTGAATCAATGTGATTGACATCAGCATTTCGCATCTTTTCTCCAACAATGTCTGATAATTTGCCAAAACCTCAATGACTACGCCATTTTTCATAAAAAGATTAAAAATAGCAATCTTCCAGAAATGGGCTCCAATTGCCCAAACAGAAGATTGCTTTTTAGCTTATTCACAAAAACCCAGATCAGCTTCCGTAAGATTTTTCAATCTGTTTGCAATTTTATTCAAAGCTTCTCTTTCTACAACCCATTCATGAATATCGGAATCATTCCACTTTCTCCGAGATTTCGAAAAATCATATTCCGCCTTTGTATATAATAATCTTATTTTATCTCCACTTCCAACTGCAAAAATCAAGTAATCAACATCCAAAAATGTCATCGGCGAAATATTATATTCAGTTTTTTCCTCCTCATCCCAATCCAACGGATAAATCATTTCATATAGTTTTGCAAAGCATGTACTTTTTTCTAACCCATATAATTCATCATTTTGTGGAATAGCTTCCAACTTTGTAGATAACTTCTTTAATTCCGGCCTTAAAGTTGCATTTAATGTTTCGCCCGGAAAAAGAATACCGTCCATAGAAAAAGCCAATATTCCATTTGTATAATTTTTATCACCATTCCATTCTTTAACGTTCTCAAAAATAACCGCTATAACATATGGATCTCCTATAACCATTATTACCACCCTTTCGATTTTATATTGAATAGCCTCTTTATATCTATTGGTATATCATCTCCCCTAAGAGAATTAGGTCCCTGATTTGTCGAACCGCTCCAATGCCAAGTTCCATTTCCATCATTATAAAATCTATGCACCGTACCTGTACCTTTATCGTAAGAAAATCTCACATCAGGATCTTTCTTGGTCGGAACAGATTTTTCAAACAACTCCAATGAATTTCTAGGTTCTGTACCTGCATTACGCCTATTTCCCTGTGCACCCGGAGTATGTTTGGCATTGGATTCATAGTCCAATCCATTTGATGCAGTAACCTTTTTTCCTACCGGAAGTCGTGATGAACTACTATCTTCATCCGAAAGATTCCCCTTATTTTTATGCTTAGAACCATGACTGGATGTTATCTCTTGGTCTTCTTCTATCGGAGACTTTGGGATTATATCCCGTCCTAATTCTTTTTCTTCAACGTTTCCGGGAGGAATGTCAATTACTGAAGGATTCTCCTGTGGTGTTGGAACAGGTTTCTCAATTATAGATTTTTCGTCCTCTGTAGGCGGTACATCTATAATATGACTATTTTCCTCTGCCTCCTTAGGAGTAACTAATTGCGAAAACCCTTGAGCGACTTCACGAATAATATACAAAAACAACGCTATTCCTGCACCAACAAGAATTCCGATCGCAATTGGTCCAAGAGAAGGCACTAACACCGGTGCTACCGCCGGCGCTATTGGAATAAATCCTACTGCTACGTCAGCAGCACTCCTCAGCGTCTGACCATCAACTGCCAGCATTGCAGTTGAACAATTCTGTATAGCAAGTGTTCCCTCCTTACTCGGGCACATCTGCACAGCGTAATCGGTTGCTGTTTTTATTATATTAGCATTAACAGGTAAATCCGCGCTATGTTCTAATCTTAAAAGTTTTAGAAGTTTCTCGCCTTCTGTCATTGGAACAATCTGCTTTGCAGTAATACCAGAATAGCTCATCATCTTTGCAGCCATCTGCGCTATAGGAGTCACGGTGATTTTTTCAACCTCAGGATCATAAACCGTCATTCCATCAAGAGCATTCATTGTGGCTTTTGTTTCGTTTTCAAGATCGTCCATGTAACTGTCAATCCCGGAACTCTTTACGTATGCTTTGGTTTCCTCGTCAAAATTTTCAAACGTTCTTATGCATTTATTCATAAAACCGCTGTAGCCGCATAATTCCTCAAAGCCATATTTTGCTCTGTCATAACTTATGGTGGTTATATGACCAAAGCGTTCGAATCTGTCACGTATTTCTCTGGATACGCGTTCAAGCTGTATTGCTTTCTCTTCAAAACTTTCTTGTTGCGCCTCAAAGAATCTTTTATCCTTTTCAAGGACATCCATGTCTATCTTTGCATTTGGTGCAGAATCAACCATAGAGCTAAATACATCCTGCGTTTCATTAAACTGTTTGCTTAGCTTGTTAAGGACTCTGACCTGTTCTTTTGTAAGGCTTCCCTGACCTCTGTACACAAACTCTTTTGAAGCATTGGCTGCTTCACCCCTATAAGTGTTGTTACTGTTATATACAGAATACTTAGTTTCGAGTATATCTGCTTTTACAGTATAGTCATTTACTACCTGACTTATACTTTCACAAAACTCGATCATTTTCCGAGCATCATACTTTTTCCCCATACATTTCCTCTAACCTTTTATCAATAAACGGAATTGCTCTGTGCCGATTCAAGGCTTGATAATTCACTTTCATATTCATCAATCTTTTCACGCAGCGTTTCAATTATCTTCTGAATATCAGATATAAACTCAGAAGACAGATTCTGTCCGGCAGCTATGCCGCAGATAATATCACTTCTGTAATCCTCAGCTTTGGATTCAAGATTTCCTTCCCAAGCACCGGAAGATGAAATATCAAAACTTCTAACGGTTTCTTCGTTGTCGCTGCGTATTTTTGCCCTCATATCATTTGCAAATGAACACGCTTCCTCAAGTTCATCGATATAGCCTCTGTATTCCTCTATCTTGTCCCTTAGATATTCCATTCTGTCGTAATTATCCATACTTATTTCTTATCGCCTCCCGGTGATTCTACTACAAGGCTCTTGCTAAGGGCATCGTCCACGGCGATCAGACTATCGCGAAGAGTTGAAAGTGCCCGCGGCAAAGACTCTGCTGATTCTGTTCTGTGAAGTTTAGTCATTTTGTAAGCTTCTTGTAAAAGTGAATGAAGTTCTTTACCAACGTCTGTATCATCCAAGAAATCAGCTTTTGAAAGCGGCTCTTCCTGAAGTTCACACGATGAAGCTGCATTTTTTATATCATCAACGATACCAGTAAATACCTTGGTATCCATAAATACTTCTTTTCCTGCCATCTGCATACCTCTATGTTTCAAATTTATTAAATAAATAATACACGATTATTAACATGATATCATGATCATAATGCCAGTATCAAGAATTGCTGTGAAATGATAATCTTGTGCAAGCTGCCTGCCGCAATATATAATATGCTAAGAAAATCAAAAAGGAAGAAGCTATGAATACATTAACCACACGTATAAAATTAAATAACGGCACTGCGATCCCGTGCTTGGGATTCGGAACCTATAAGATCAAAGATTCCGCAGAAGCTTACAATTCTGTAAGGAGCGCTCTGGAAGCGGGCTATCGTCACATCGACACCGCAGCTTTTTATGAGAATGAAAAAGAAGTCGGACAGGCTATAAACGATTTTATTAACGCGGGAAATGCAAAGAGAGAGGACATCTTTGTCACAAGCAAAGTATGGAAGACTGAGGCCGGATATGAGAAAACTCTTGCCGCATTTGAAAAGACAATGGAAAGGATTGGTCTTGAATATCTTGACCTTTATCTCATCCACTGGCCTGCATCATACGCATTTGATGATGACTGGGAGAACACCAACCGCTCGACATGGAAGGCAATGACAGAGATTTACAATTCAGGCAGAGTTAAAGCAATCGGCGTATCGAATTTCCTGACTCATCATTTGAAGGCGCTTATGGAATCGGATGTCATTCCTGCGGTTGATCAGATTGAGATAAATCCCGGATTCCTTCAGGAAGATACCGTTAATTTCTGTCAGGAAAACGGAATTCTTGTCGAGGCATGGAGCCCTCTCGGACGCGGTAAATCCTTAGATCACCCTGTTTTAAAAGAACTTGCAGAGAAATACGGAAGAACCGTAGCTCAGATCATCTTAAGATGGGAAATGCAGCATGACGTAGTTCCGCTTCCCAAGTCGGTTAATCCGTCAAGAATCTCTGAGAACTCTAAAGTTTTTGATTTCGAACTCTCAGATGAAGATATGAAAAAAATAGACGCCATCGAGCCTTATGGCAATTCAGGCCATTCTCCCGATCAGGCGTAAAAAAGCAAACAAAAATGTAGGGCTGTTGCATGCGACAACCCTACATTTTTACATTAGAAAGCCGTGAACTTGTAGTCAATCGCCTTATAAGTGCGTTCAAACTTATCGCTGTACTCGCCGGCCTCTTCATCAGTAAGCTCTATATCATCTTCTCCATAATCTTTGCTTGAGTAATACCATTGTCCGCAAGAATGAACAAGCTCTTCAAGAACCGTCAATTCACCCGATCTGTATTTATAACAGATATCACCATAGGAATCATATGCAAAGTAGTATGTATGACGGATTGTGTTGCCCTCGCAAAGCCAGTAGACATTATTTGCAGAATTCCCATTACTTAAAACGCAGAACGGCTTTCCGTTACGGATAGTATACATCTCTGAAATACTGCATCCTTCCTCAGATTGAAAACTTCCATCTCCGCCAAAGATAAGCTCTTTTACTCCATCTTTGTCAACATCTGTTATATAGTAGCCGGCATTTGGATTGCAGACATACCACGGATTTTGTGCTATCTCTTTTTGCGCCTCTATAAGTTCATCATAGACGCTGTAGTCAACATCTTCCGCATCTATCTTCTCTTTTGCATAAAAGGATTTATAATCGAAATTATTCCATATCACTGTCGGAGCTTTTCTCATTTCTTCCGTAATACCACACTTCTCCTCTTTGGAAATGCGGATCTTTTCCGCCTGTTCGCTTGTACAGAACTTAACTTTCTTATCTCCGCTCAGGTACGTTTTCACAACATTAAATTTTTTCGTATCATTCATCCGCAGATCAACCTTGGTTTTATCCGATCTGAATTTAATGCCCAGATTACTGAAATCACTGCAGGATACAAGTACGTCATCCGCTCCGAAAGTATCAAACTCAGCTTCCGGCGTATATTCAAAACTGTATATATCATCTTCCGGATCATCCGGAGTGTTGTTTATATCCATTCTTTCCCCGGGAGTGTTAAAAAAGCTTACATATTTTGTACTGCAGATGTACTTAAGATTTCCGTCTTCGTCAATATATTCCTCGTAGTCACAATGAGCACCGTAGCGGTCGCTGTCATAACAATAAATGATTCCGGATTCTATAAATTGCATGTCCTGTGCATCATCATCAAAATAGACAGTTTTAAGCTGTCCGTCTGTATTTTTAATGATCATATGCGGCCCAATCAGCTCGTTCGCGTTTACAAAAAATCTCAAAGCAAGTTCTTCGTTACCGTCATTTCCACAGTCTAAATAGGCGTATTGAACGCAGTCAATTCTTGACAAAAAAAGCTTATCGTCGGCATCAAGATAATCCACCATTGAATCAATGATTTCTCTCAATGTACAATCCTTGCCGTCTGCATATTCCAAAGAAAACTTTTTGCCTACGGAAACTTTGCTGTCTATATGCACCTTCTCCTCATTTCTAAGGAAACGTTCATAGCTATCATCATGTTCTTTTGCTTCATTTTCCTTGGCAATGACAATATCTGCTTTTCCTGCCGGAATTGCAGCGATCATAAATAAAAAAGTCATTGTAGCAATTGTTCTTTTAAAACTGTTATCAAATCTCATTTATTTCTTTTTTCCTTATATCCTATTATTTACCGTTTCTGTGCATCGAGAACTTATCCATCGGGTAATCTTTAAGATTCTCAAGCACTTTTCTGTCATCTGCAGTAGACAGAAGTGTTTCTCTTGCTTTGTTTATCTCATTGATATTCTTATGTCTTGACGGGCCTCCGACACATCCGCCGGGACATACCATTCCCTCGATAAAATCTTCGGGAAGTTTGCCTGCTTTAAGAAGCATGAGCGCCTTCTTACACTCTGCTCCTCCGTGAGCTTTAAGGAGTTTGATCTCGGAAGTATCCTCACCTCTCTCCTGCATACATTCGATAACCGCAGCTGCAACACCGCCGCTTGAAGCAAATCTTTTGCCCCATATCGAAGATTCCTGATACTCATCTTTTACAGGTGTAAAAGCAATATCCCTTGATCTCATAAGAGCTCTGAGCTCTCCGTATGTAACAACATAATCTGCGTTATCCGGTACCGACTTATCCTGCGCCTCAGCTTTCTTGGCAATACAAGGTCCGACAAATACAGTTACGCATCCGGGTCTTGTTGCCTTTAAATATCTGGAGATTGCACACATGGGAGATACAGTCGAGGACATGTTTTCCTTGTACTGATCCGGGAAATGTTTTTTCAGCATATTGATAAATGCAGGACAGCATGATGTTGTCATCTTCTTGCCTTCCTTGTATGCATGTGCCCATTCCTCAGATTCGTACGCCGCAGTCATATCACCGCCGAGGCCAACCTCTATCATATCCGCAAAGCCCATCTTCTTAAGACCTTCCCTGATAGAAGCCATGCTTATATCTTCTCCAAACTGACCTTCCGTAGCAGGTGCACACATAGCGATGACTTCCTTGCCTGCCTTGATCTCTTTTATGATATCAACAAGAAACGTCTTACTTCCTATAGCTGCAAACGGACAACTGTGGATACAATGACCGCACTGAATGCACTTATCTTCATCAATCTTGCAATATCCGTTTTCATCATAGGTTATCGCACCGACAGGACAAGCTTTTTTACACGGTCTCTCAAGGTGAACAATCGCATTGTAAGGGCAGACTTCCGCACACTTACCGCACTCTTTACACTTGGCGGGATCGATATGCATATGAAAATCACCCGGAGTTATCGCACCGAACGGGCAGGTATTGATACATGCTTTGCCCATGCAGAAACGGCAGTTATCCGTAACAGAGTATGCCGAGATTGGACACTCGTCGCACGCGGAATCAATAACCTGAACAATATTCTCCGAATCGGGATTATAAGTCGTAGGTTTAGCCTGTGCCAAAAGAATCCTCTGTCTTACAATCTCTCTTTCCTTGAAAACACAGCATCTGTACTGTGGCTTAGGTCCGGGTATCATCTTAAGAACAAGCTGCTCAATATGTTCCTGATCGTTTTGATCGTTCCACTCAAGCCTGCATACTTCTTCCATTACTTTGTGCTTAAAACTGTTCATGCCAAAATCATTAGTAACCATAATGCCCTCCTACCTGTGAATATTCATTTTTCCATCAATTTCAATCAGCCTCAGTGCCAATGTGGCTGTGCCTAAGTGCCGTCAAAACAGCATAGGCGTACACAAAACCGATAAGTGCGGTAATAAACTGTGTTACCGAAAATGTAAGCTGAAAGACATTCATCTTGCCCCGAAGCGGACTTCCCTGCGGAATGAATGTCGGCAACAGCCATACAGAGATCGTAACACCCATAAATGCAGCTTTTGCCACAGCGCACAGAACAGATTTTACGATCGCAGAAATTTTCTCCGAAACACTCCCTTTCTCACAACTATTTTTTTCCTTGAAAAACCAAACGCTCACTGCCAAAATGCAGTTGCCCAGAATTATGAACGGCACGATCCCCGGAACAGCCATCATCACCGGCGAAGCGGCAATGAAATATGCCGTGATCGGTGTGATCACGCAAAGTCCCAACGCGCACGTAAGATTAGTGGTGTAGATTGCCAAAATGATACATGCATTGATTACAGGTCCCGTTATATACACACTGATATTCTTATAGACCTGGCTCACAATGCAGATTGCAAGCAGTATCGCAGTAATAGCGATTTCCCGCGTCGCAATACTTTTTTTCATTTTCGTATTCATCAATTTCTCCCCTTCATATGATCTTAGCCAAATGTCACTATATATACAGGATTTATCGCATCCGCGATATGATAATTCCCCGCTTTCCTGTATCTGCAAGCACTCACCTGAATGATATCCGGCTCGGCAAAATCGCCTGTCCTTGCAACTTCAAGTACCTGTGTGAAAGTTTCAAGCGTCACACAGTTTATGACTATCCTGACATCCTTGTTTTTCTTCTTAAGAAGACTCAGAATTTCTTTGAGATTACCGCCGCTTCCGCCAATAAAAGCATGAGTCGGTGTTGGCAGATCATTTAGTGCTTCCGGTGCAGCACCTTTTACTATACTAACATTTTCCGCGTGGAATTTGTCCTTGTTTTTTTCAAGAAGTTCTGCCGCCTCATCATTTTTTTCTATGGAATACACTTTTATACCGGGATGCAAAAGAGCCGCTTCCACAGATACAGAGCCAGTTCCCGCGCCGATATCATACAGAACTGAATTCTCACAAAGCCCAAGTTTTCTAACGGAAATTGCCCTTATCTCCTCTTTGGTCATGGGCGTGTTGCCGCGTATAAACATATCATCGGAAATAGCCTTTATAACAGGCGCATTTCCCGCATTGCCGTTATCTATATACATAAGACACTTTCCCTTCTCTTCTTCGGAAAAAATTGTGTTTCCAAGCTTATCCGTATCTGCGTTGAAGACCTTCTCATTATCTGTCCCGAGCTCATATCCGATAACAATCCGGACTTCGCCGTTCGTCGCATTTATAACACTTCTAACAATGCTACCCGCATGACTGCAGCTCGAAGGAAGAACTATAAGCTCCTTCTCTCTTCCCGCATATCCCGTAACGTTGCACTCTCTTCCGTGCGCACTTATAACATTGCAGTCTTCAAGCCCAATACCAAGCCTGTTTGCAAAAAGAGCCACCGAAGAGATCCCCGATATCTTGCAGACTTCATATCCCGCATCCGCAAAGACTTTCGCCGCATTCTTTGCTCCGCTGCACAGACTTATATCTCCGGAAAAAAGAATAAGCGGACTGCCAAAGCTGCTGCCTTTAAGGTAATCCAGAATATCTTCTCCCCTGTACATAGATACAAACTCCGCCTTGTGTCCGCTTTTTTCCAAACGCTCAAGGACACTGCCTGCACCGAAGATAACATCTGCGTTTTCAAGCTCATCGCAAAGCTCTTTCGTGTAATATCTCGAATCACCGGGACCTATTCCCGCAAGCACAATCCGCTTATCTGCATCTACTCCAAGCTCAGAGAGAATTTCTTCCAGACTGTATCCCGTCTGCCTGCTACCTTCACTGCTTCCCGGACTCTTTATCATAACAGCCTTGATTCCGCATTCTCTCGCTGCAAGGAGCTTCTCATCAAGACCTCCCGTACTTCCGCTCTCCTTTGTTAGTATCGCATCCGCGGATATTTCCTTTATGAGCGCAACATTCATATCCTTGGAAAAAGGTCCCTGCATGGCGATTATCTGCCTGCCGAGGAGCCCCGCTTCTTCGCACTTTGATATGCTTTCCTTATTCGGAAGAACTCTCGCATAAACCCTTGATATATCGCCTATTCTCGAAGTTATCTCTTTAAGATCCTTACTTCCCGTAAGAAGAAGGATGTTTCCCTTTATGTTCTCAAGTTCGGCGCAGGCATCTGCGACATTATCCTTTACCACCGCCGCTGACTCATTCTCCGCACTTGTCTTTCGCAAAAGACGCAGATAAGTTATTCCACATTTGTCGCACGCCTTTACTATCTCTTCTGAAACGACAGTCGCAAACGGATGTGTAGCGTCAACGCAGACACTGTAACCGCCATCTTCCATAAGCCGCACCATTTCGTCTGCATCTTTTCTTCCGACTATGATATTGCTCTCGCCGTAAGACTCCTCGATCTCTTTGCCGTAATCAGTCGCAACGCTCACAGCATGCAGCATTCCCGCCTTATCAAGTCTCAGCGCAAGTTCTCTTCCTTCAGTTGTCCCTCCAAAAATAAGAACCTTATCTTTCACTCTTATATCCCCTTTGGGTTACCATCTTTTCATCAATATTTCTTGTTGTTGAATTGCCGATAAATACAGTCGAGAACATATCCGCATCGGCGCTTTTAAGTTCTGCGAGCGTCATAATCCTGCATCCCTCTTTTTCTCTTCCGATGTTGTTTGCAATGCCGCATACGGTATCAGGTGAAATAATCTCCATTAAGATATCGCAGGCATGAGCAAGATACCCTTTTCTGCCCTTGCTCTCGGGATTGTATATGACAATCGCCATATCCGCCGAAGCCGCATTTCTAAGCCTCTTTTCAATAACTTCAATGGGCGTAAGTCTGTCGCTCATACTGATAAGACAGAAGTCATGTATAAGCGGTGCCCCAAGAAGAGCCGCTCCACTCAGCGCCGCAGTTACTCCCGGAATAACCTCGATGTCCACCATATCAAAATCGCATCCCTTTAGATACGCAAGCCCCGCCATTCCGTATACTCCGGCGTCTCCGCTGCATATAAGAGAAACTTCTTTTCCCTTTGCTGCTTCTGCAAGTGCCATCTCAACTCGCTTCTCCTCACCCATCATCGGAGTCGAGATATATTCTTTATCCTTGTAATAAGGTCTGACAAGTTCGCAGTAGACTGTATACCCCGCTATCACATCGGATCTTGAAAGAGCATCCGCAGCTCTTATTGTCATATTCTCATAGTTTCCGGGACCAATACCGACTATTTTAAGCTTGCCGCGCTTAAATTCCCGCATGATTCCTGCAGCAAACGTCATCCCGGTTCCCTTTGTCTTGTGAACAAGAATCTTCTCCGCTCCCGAAGCCGCCACCGCTCTCTCACATACGTTGTCACAGCCCGTGATCTCTCTGGCAAATTCGGATGACTCGAAATCACCTTCGATAGCCATAAGATCCTCGGATTCAAAAGTCACAAAATACGCATCAAGTTTATCCGCAACGTATTTAAGCCCCTCTTCATCCTTCTTTATGGACACCGATGCAATGACCTTCACCGCATTTTTATCTATACCGTTCTCTTTAAGTTTTTCAAGGCAAAAAGAGTACAGCGCCTCGCCGTCTGTTCCCTTTTTGCAGCCCATTCCGGCGACAACGCACCTTGGTATGAGCTTTAAGTAGGCGTTATGTACCTCATCGTCCCTGCATGATATGACAAAAGAATTCTTTCCCTCGATATCTTTAATATCAGGTACCCTTACGATATTCTCATATCCCGTATCGGTGCAGATCATATCCGCAAGCTCTTCATCAACATAATAAAAAGCCTTGCCCTCTTTAAGAAGTCTTGACGTAAACTCCTTAGCCTTCTTCATATCGGATATTGCAAAGTCTTTCTCCGAAGCATATACATCAACCGCAAATTCTCCGCCGATATCCGTCGCCGTCGTTATAACAGCCGTCGCTCCTAAGAGATTTGCGATCATCCTCGCCTCTTTGTTGGCGCCTCCTATGTGCCCCGAAAGAACAGGAATCACATTCATGCCTCTCTCATCTATAACGATCACCGCAGGATCTTCCGTCTTATCTTCAATATACGGAGCTATCGCTCTTACTGCAATTGCTGTCGCGCCTATGAAAATAAGGACATTTCCACGATCAAAATTTTCTTTTACAAAGTCGTCAAGAGACGCCCCTTCTTCTATCAGAAGTGCGTCCGCTGCTTTCCCTTTTGAAATCTTTAATATCAGCTCACCCGCCAGCTCTTTACCGCGATCCGTGAAACTGATAATTCTGTATTTGTCGTATTTTGCAGTATGCATACCACTCTCTTTCTATATCAATCAGCACAACCTGAGCTTTTCGTACATCTCATCCGATAGTGAAAAAAGCTCCTTTATAAGCCCCTTTTCAAGCACTTCCTTAGGCTCTGCGCAGAGCGTCCTGCCATCTTCATATATCAAAAGAACCCTGTCCGAACAGCTCATCGCAAGCTCAAGCTCATGAAGCGCCATTATAACGGTAACGCCTTCTTTTGAAAGCTTCTCGATAACTTCCATGAGCTCCATCCTGTACCTGATATCCAGATACGATGTAGGCTCGTCCATTATAAGATACTCGGGCTCCTGACTTATGGCTCTTGCAACAAGCGTTCTCTGCTTCTGTCCGTCGCTCAACTTATCAAAAGGCTTATCCGCTATCTTCTCGATTTTCATAAGCTCTATCGCCCGCTGTACCGCAGCGAAATCTTTGTCAGAACCAAATCCAAAGCAGTCCGTAAAAGGGAGCCTTCCAGCGCTCACAATGTCCTTACAGGTCATAAGCTCCGGCTTTATCCTGTCCGTCGTAACAATGGACATCTTCTTTGCAAGCTCTGAAAGAGAGATCGACTTTATCTCATCCTCGCCGAGATAGACGCAGCCATGGACAAGTCCCAGTTCGCCCCTTATGCTCTTTAGCAAAGTGGACTTACCCCCGCCGTTTGGCCCTATCAGTGATATGATCTCGCCCTTTTTAACATCGAGATTTATGTCTTTTAACACCGCGCTCTTGCGGTAGCCTACTGTGGCATTTTCAATTCTCACCTGTTCTTACCTCTTTTTATGATCATAAAGATAACTATGGGCGCGCCAAAAAGCGACGTCACAGCAGATATGTTCATCTCCGTAGGTGCAAAGAGCATCCTCGCAAGAAGGTCGCTCAGCATACAAAAAACAGCTCCCGACAAAAAAGACGCCGGTATCAAAAGAATCGGCTTGGAGGATTTAAGAACCTCCCTCATCAGGTACGGCACCGCAATTCCTATAAACGATACAGGCCCCGCGAAAGCCGTAACGCATGCAGACAGTATTCCCGACAAAATGATTATCGCGATTCTGCAAAGCTTAACGTTTACTCCTACGCTCCTTGCATAACTCTCTCCAAGCCTGAATGCATCCAGAGTTTTTGAAAAAAGAATTACCGCAATAAAAGTAACTCCCACTATGACAACAGAAAATATCGCACCTTCAGCGTTTGCTCCCGAAAAGCTTCCCTGAGACCAGCTGTGAAGGTTCACGATATCGGAGTCCTCCGCAAAAGTAACAAGAAAATCCGTCAGTGCGCTGCATATGTAACCTATCATGATACCTGCTGCCAAAAGAGCCGACATGCTCCTTACTTTCTTGGATATCATAATGATAAATCCTGTCGCCGTGATCGCACCAACAAATGCCGCAAACACAAGAACAAGCCCTGAGACTCTCCCTGTTTTCCCCGCCAAAAATATAAGTGTCAGCGCAACTACCATCTTAGCTCCCGAAGATATTCCCAGAATATATGGGCCTGCTATGGGATTAGCAAAATATGTCTGAAGAAGAAATCCCGACACCGCAAGTGCTCCCCCGAGAACAAGCGCCATTACGGCTCTCGGAAGTCTGATGGTCTTAACTATATTGATAATCTTGATATCATCGCTTCTGCCCGTAAAAACATTCAGAATATCCACAGGGCTTATGCGCACGTTTCCGACAAGGATATTTACAAGAAACGCCGCGATAACAAGTACTGTAAGAAGCAAAAATACCACTATCGTCCTTTTCTTAAGCTTTTTTTCCATGTTCTGTTATCTCTTGGCTTTCCTGAATTCCGTCTCGAAGTCGGGCGCATAAAGTCTCGACTTCTCATATCCCGACTGCATCACAACATCTCCCACGATTATGAGTGCAGTCTTGTTTATACCGTATTCTTCCGCCTTTTCGGGAAGCTCACTCAGCCTGCAGATAAACTTCTTTTCATCGTCCCACGTAGCCTTATATACAACGGCGCATACGCTCTTAGGGCTCTTTCCGCCTGCAAGAAGCTTATCTCTAAGCCCTTTTATATCACCCGCCGACAAGAAGAACACCATAGACGCTCCAATCGGTGCAAGCTTTTCAACCGCCTCATTTTCGGGAACGGGAGTCTTTCCCTCCATCCTTGTTATGATGACGCTCTGTGTGATTCCCGGAAGTGTATACTCCATCTCAAGTGCTGCCGCAGCGCCGCAAAAAGAGCTTACTCCGGGCGTCACATCATAATCTATCTTAAGCTTTTCAAGCTCATCCATCTGCTCTCTTATGGCACCGTAAATACTGGGATCTCCCGTATGGAGTCGCACAACTTCTTTTCCCTCGTTACATGCCTTTGACATAATATCTATTACTTCATCAAGAGTAAGCAACGCACTGTTATAGATCTGTGCTCCATCCTTGGCACTTTCCAGTATCTTGGGATTGACCAAAGAACCTGCGTAGACGATAACGTCCGCACTCTCTACAAATTTCTGTCCCCTAAGGGTTATAAGGTCCACAGCTCCGGGACCCGCTCCTACAAAATGAACCATATCTCACACCCTCTTTAAATATTCATGAGCATTGTCCGTGCTCACAAGTTCCGTGTACTCATTTGAAAAAACTATTACTTCTATCTGCATATTACCTTCAGCCCACTCTTCCATATGTTTCTTAATGAGCTGTGCCATCTTGGGAAAAACTTTGTCCGCAAGGCCTTCATCCGTAATGATCCTGACCGCTTCATCCGTCATCACGCATTCGGACAGGCGCTCTGTGATCCTATTTGTTTTGTCAGTATCTTCTTGCGCAAAAGAAACCGCTATATCCGTCAGTATCTCCATTCTGTGGTCGCCGTATTTGGAATGTGTATTCTTAATTCCGCCTGCGACCTTTACAAGCTTACCTATATGTCCAACAAAGAGCATCTTGTCAAAACCCTCTGAGAGGCCTATCCTCACTGCTTCATAGACAAAGTTTGAAATCGTGACCGCATTTCCGTCTTCAAGATCGTACCTCTCACTAAGGAAAGTCATTCCGTAGTTACCGGGCGCTGCCAGAAGTATCTCTTTGCCTTCCGCCTTTTTTACTCTTACATGAGTCTTTATCGTATCGACAAGCGCCTTGTCGCTCATGGGCTCAACTATCCCGGTCGTGCCAAGTATCGAGATCCCTCCGACTATTCCGAGCATAGGGTTAAAAGTTTTCTTTGCAATCTCTTCTCCGCCCGTCACGCTCACGATAACGTCGAGTCCCTTGATTGCTGCAATTTCAGCGTTTTTGTTTTTATATTTCTGAAGAACCTCTTCCAGATTCTCTTTTATCATCTTACGCGGAACGGAGTTTATCGCCGCAGCGCCTATGGGCTGATCGAGCCCCGGTTTTGTCACTCTGCCTACGCCCTCTCCGCCGTCTATGCTTATTCCTTCTGCGTCAGATCTTCTTACAGTCACATTTATATATGCTCCCGTTGTGACATCGGGATCGTCACCACCGTCCTTGATAACAGAGCAGGTGACTTCGGAAAGATCCGCGTTCTTTACTATGTTAAGTATCTCCGCGTTGTACACAGGTCCTTTGGGCGTAACTATGCTCACGTTGTTTATCTCTTCCTTCGTGAGCATCATTATAAGCGCAGCCTTAGCGGCCGCTGCCGCGCAGCTCCCTGTGGTAAACCCGCTTCGAAGCTTTTTTTCTTCGGTATTCTCATCCTTTTTTATCATATGAGTCCTCAGCTTGGCTTGTTTGCATCCGCATCCGCACCCGCAGCGCCCCTTGTCGCATCAACAGAATACAGGATAGAATTGACGATTGCAGCCGCAACTCCGCTTCCGCCCTTTCTTCCTCTATTTACAATATAAGGAACGCCGCTGTCTATTATGAGTTCTTTGGCTTCAACTACGTTAACAAAGCCAACGGGAACGCCGATAATAAGCTCCGGCATATATCCCTCTTCCATGAGTTCCTTTAATTTAATCAGTGCGGTAGGCGCATTCCCGATAGCAAAGATAAACTTCTTATCCATCTTTGCAGCCTTCTCCATACTGACGTAAGCTCTTGTAACTTTTCTCTTTTTGGCTTCTTCCGCGACCTCTTCATCAGCCATAAAGCAATACACTTCCCCGCCAAACTTTGCAAGTGATTTCTTATTTATGCCGGAAAGTGCCATGTTTGTATCGGAAACTATACAAGCACCGCCTGTTATCGCTTTTCTTGCAATCTCTATTGCGTTTCTTGAAAACATAAGTGTATCCGCATACTCAAAGTCAGCCGTCGTGTGTATTACCCTCACAACCGTCGGCTCGATATCAGGCGGAATTACCTTTCCGCTCTCGGCAAGTTCTTTTCTTATGATCTCAAAACTTCTTTTCTCAATGTCAGAAGGAAGTATGTGCTCTATCTCCATATCCTCATCACCTTAATCTGTGAAAAAATTCGGTATCGTCTGCGTTTCCCGTGATAATATCGTTCAAGTCTTTTATGATGGTTCCCGACCTGTCCGTAAACTGGTACAGTGATTTGTCCGTATACCAGACATCGCCGCTTTTAACCGCCTTAAAGTCCGCAAATATCGCATCCTCAGACTTCAGCGCCTCCAGCGAATCGGGGCAATCCTCTATTGTCGAATTGTAGATCAGAATATCAGCATCCTTGGCATAATCATAAAATGCCTCCATACTGACTGAAAGGTTCGCAGAATGTGCCTTAGAATCAACGTTCTTGGGCGCAAGATATTCTCCTCCGGCTTTCTCTATCATCTTGGAAAAATAATCGCCGCCACCTCTTGTATTAATAAGGTGCTTGGAATTTATAGAAAAAAAAGCGATTTTTTTGCCCGTAGCATCCATATTTTCAAGAGCTTTGCCAAAGCTCACCTGCTCATCAAAAGCTCTTTTTGCCTCATCCTCTTTGTCCGAAAGAAGTCCGTAAATCTTGATCCACTCGCATCTTCCAAAAGGATCGCTCTCATAGCTCGATCTGTCAACAAAAACAGGAACACCAAGCTTTTCAAGTTTCTCCATCACTTTTGGAGTATGGAGTATCATGGTGGACTCAACAGCAAGTGTTATGTCTTTTGCAACTATCCTCTCATAGTCGGGAGCGCTGTACTTTCCGCCGTATTCAAGTGTTCCCGCATCCATGTTTTCTTTTGCCGCATCTATGTACCAATTGTCTCTCTCGATACCCGACAGGGTAATCTTATCAACGGCGCCTATTGAATCGAACTGGCACATAGCACTTGAAGCCGCAAGATAGATCCTGTCTACAGGCTTTTGTATTATCGTAACATCTTTAAGCCCCTTGGGAACAGTTCCTCCCTCGGGAACAACAAGATAATTCCTTCCGTCGTAAACCGAGATGACCGCATAGTCATCCTCGTATCTATGTATAGCGTAGCAGTCGGCGTACGCATTTTTATCAGTTTCAATGTATGTAAGTCCCGGAATCTCGGGTGGTGTAGCGATAAGAGCTTTATCCGCAATATCTGCGGTATCATCGTAAGTCTCTTCGTCGTTCTCTTTTTCAGACTCTTTTACAGAAAAAAAGAGCTCATAATCGATAAGGTGCGGAGTACTCATAGCAACGGTATCCGCCTGAACTTTCATCTTTTTTTCCAAAGTAATGGGGATGATGAACTCAGAATTCCCCTCCTCATTGACGGGCTCATATCTCTTGCCGTCAACTATCATGTAATCATAATTCGGGCTGCTCCAGACAATGTCTGCAGTCGCCTTTCCGTTTTCGACAGTGACCTTACAGGGACTGTCTATTGATGCTCTCCCGCTTCCTCCCGTAAGAGTAACAGATGCGGCATATTCCCCATCAGAAATACTGCCGCATCCGCTTAAACTTATCGAGATCAGCAGGAACATCATAATATTTCTTATTTTGTTTATTATAACGTTTTCCTGCTTTATTTTCATTTTACCTTATTTAATAACTGCGCCTGTGTGCTCAACATAGAGTTTCTGAACGTCTGCGATTCCGCCGAGGCCTTCGATCTGGCAATCAACCTTATCGAATGCTCCTGAAGCCTCGAAGCCGCTCTTCCATGAATCATCGTCATCGCCTGCCATATCGTTGTTGGCGTGATCGCCTGCAACAACCATAAGAGGACGAAGAACTACTTTCTTATATCCTGCTTTTTTAACCTTGTCAATAACAACGCTGAGCTCTGTCTCTTCAGGCTCACCTTCAACAGTTCCGATGAATATGTTCTTGTATCCGAGCTTTTCCATCTGAGCCTGCATCTGGCTGTATGTAACGTTCGCTGTGTGTGATGTTCCGTGTCCCATGAATACGAAAGCAGTGCCATCCTTATCAGCTGCATCGATGCTGTCAAATCCTGCTGCCTTTACAGCTGCGTCTGTAACATACTTTGCAACTGCTTCTTTATCTGCGTTGATAGCGTTCTTGTCTTTACCAACTTCTCCAAGAAGAGGCTCTGCGATCTTAACGCTCTCAAATTTACCCTTGTACTTATCAAGTGCTGCTACAAGCTCATCGTACTCAGCCCCGTGCATAAGGTGTGTAGGCTGAACCACAAGATTCTTTACCTTGTTATCAACGGCTCTCTGAAGCGCCTGATCTACGTTATCAATCTTCTCGCCATCTCTTGCCTGAACGTGATTGATGATGATCTGTGCTGTGAAAGCTCTTCTTACAGCCCAATCGGGATATGCTGCTGCAAGTGCCTTCTCGATTCCTCCGATGTCCTTAGCTCTGCTGTCGTTAAAAGAAGTACCAAAGCTGACTACAAGAATCTCATTCTCACCGATATTGTCAGCGTTAAGTGCATCGTCTTTGGAAGCATCGCCTGTATCTCTTCCGAAATAATCGGGATCTGCATCCTCACCTTCAACAAGTTCTTTCTGTGCATCTGTAAGCGCATCCCAGGCTTTCTTAGCCTCTTCGCACTGTGCATCAGTCTTGTCTGTTCTCTCCTGAACATAGATCGCATCTATAAGTTTTGCAACGTTTTCAGCTGCTGCCATATCTTCCTCCGAAGCAGGTGCTGCCACATCGGTTACGCTTACCTTGTGGTCATACCATTTTTCTTTTGTTCCGATAAGTGCTACGTCAAACTCTTCATCAATAGCAGGAACGGGGATATCAAAACCGTTAACCTCTTCTGTTGTTCCGTCGTCATAAGTTACAGTGTCATTTGTGGGCTGAAGCAGAACTGCGCCGTCCTTCTGAGCATCCTCTGCTGTTCCAACGAACAGGTTTACGATATTCTTGGAAGCAAGTGATACGTGGATAGTCATCTCGCCGTCTTTTACAGTAAGTGTTCCCTTTCCGTCACAAGCTTCGTTTACATGGAACATTGAACTGTCTGTCTTAAATGAAGCTGTGTATGTTCCGTCAGCAAGTTCGCCTTCTGCCGTTGCTGCCTCTGCAGCCTCCTCAGTAGATGATCCTTCTGCAGAGCTCTCTACAGATGCATCTGCATTTGCGCTCTCATCAGCCTTCTGTCCGCATGCTGTGAATACAGATACGCACATCACAGCAGCAAGAACAACCGCAAGTGTTTTCTTTTTCATAATGATCCTCCATAAAAAATGTATATGACTCTAAGCCGGTGAGGGGTGGCGCATCCATGCATTATTCTTCTGTGCATCGGTCACATCTATGCGGAGTATTTTTAATGAATAGGCATCGCATATTCATTAAAAAAAGCTTATGCAAACGCACAAGCTCTGTTTCCGTATAAACACGCGCAAAAAACAATCTACAGCATCTCTGCCGTAAATCATCTTCTTCGTACAACCAGTTCCTCGTGGCTTGGATATCCCATGTACAGCGACAGGCAGGTCTCCCGGCTGATCGATTGCGCCCGCCACATCATTACTGCTGCGGTATATAAGCGCCGGTTACTATGCCTTCCCGGGGATTCCCAGTGGCGTATCAAGTAACCTTATCGAATCACGGTGACGAGTTCGTGCACGATTTTCACATGCTTCCCTTTTCACCTACAGCCATAAAAGCTGCAGACACCTTCCGCTCTATAAATTTTCCATAGATATAATAGCACAAATTGCCGTGTTTTATATATTTTTTTTATGAGGACTGCAACACCGAAAATATGACAGCTACTCCTTTAGCATTATAGCGTTTACCAGTTCTCTTCAGATTGATCAAACGACTCTTCTTCCTCTTTTTCGTACTCTTCTTCCTCTTCCTCGACTTTCATTTCTTCCTCGTCTTCCTCTTCTTCCTCTCCTTCAACTATCATTTCTTCCTCTTCCGCTTTCATTTCCTCGCTATCCTCGTAAAAAGAGCTTTCCTCTGAAGTCGCTTCATCACTGTTTTGAGTGTTGGCATCTGACGCAGCCTGATTTTCTGAGTCTCCCATCATTATGTCCATGAGTTCCGCAAGCTTATCTTCATCAATTCCCGATTCATCACCTGTCGTAACCTTGATTCTGTTTGGATCAGGCTTAATATACTTGACTACATATTCACCTTCATCAGATATGCCGGGCACCGGATGCTCTGCTATGTACCTGAATATCGCCTCACATCCTTTTCTGGAATAATGAAGTCCGTCACCGCCGTTATACTCAGCCTTGACCTGTCCGCCGGGTCCTTTGAGAATTTCGGCAATATCGAGATAAAAAAAGTGTTTCTCCTTTGCGGTTTTCAACAGAAAATCATTGTATTTGTCTATCCATGCGTTCTGCACATTTTTTTTGTAGATCCCATTATCATCGACGGGGCCTATCGACACAAGTACAATATTGGAATTTGGCGCCATCTTTGCCACGCTATCTATAAGAGTAAGAAATGTATTTTTATAATGCGTCTCACTGGAATCATTGATCCCGTTTACACCAAGAAGAATATAGATGACCGGAGCCTGATGAGATCCCAGATAAGATTTTAAAGTATATTCTTTACCGGCATTGTTAATGAATTTATTGGATGCAAATGCCGGATGCGATATTCCGATCTGCGCAAGAGCGGCATCATCGTTGAAAAAACCATAGTTGACCATTGCAACCGTTCTGGAATCACCTAGAAATACACATCTGTTAAGGTATCCCTCCTTCGTGCCCTCTTTTTTCGCAAGTATAGTTGTATCCGGAGTTGATTCGTTCTTCATCCCTTCGGTTGCCGTCTCAACTACAGGTATATCTTCCTCGCTCGCATCTGCATAATCAGCAGTCATCTCCTCATTTTCCCTACCATTCCCCCCGGTTCTGTCCATTTTACTAAATACGAACATACCGAGCAGAATAATCACAAAGATAACCGCAATCACTACCGATGAGATAATGACCATCTTCCTTGTACCAAAATGCTGCATTATCTTCTCAAACCGGTTACTCATTATTCTTCTTTTAAGCCTCATAAATATTTTCTTTCCCTCGAATTTCTCTTTATATCAAAAGCCACTTCCCAGCCCTGCTTTATTGGTTGTTATATTCTTCCTTACCTATATCATTCCATGAATAAACTAATACCATATCAGATGTGCTTTTATCAAGCAATCTTTACAATTTTCATTTGAAGCGATGAATACATAGCTATTTTCATTTGAGAAAAAAGCTCGCATTCCCCAATATTTTAGGGAAATATGCCTTTAAGCACACTTTTTATCACCTGAAGGCATATATTTTACTCTTAGTTACGCCTTGGCTCTGCTGCGGTATACCTCAGAATGCAATTTTCCTTTTATTAAGGCATACTTTGGTAGCTATCCGTCGATGAAGAGCTTAAAAAACATGCCTCTATTACAAGTTTTCTACGAATTAAGGCATATTATGGTGTCCTGAGGTGAATAGAGTTTCGCTTCTTTTAATATATATTGCAAGAAAAACTTACACTCCCATGTTGTATCCACTTGAATACCTCCTTGATGTAATATGTGCGGTTGCAAACCTGCACTAATTATACTCTTGAATTTTTCACTTGAAGCTAAAGCTTTTTGGGAACACACCTGCATAGAAGGTGGTTTATTTTTTCACCTATATAACAAATGGCAACTGCTTGATTGCAGTTGCCGCCATTTTTTACAGTCAAAATTATCTTTGTCTGATTGAATATGCATATTTTTCCATATCATCCGTAGTATCATCTAATATTTCATAAATAATATCTGTCTCACCAAACTCTTAATTTACTTCATATTATTAAAGTTTTCAGGTCCTACTATAACATAATAATGAGGTCCGTCTGTAATAACGACACCAGTCGCTTTATTTGCTTCCATAGCTTTAAATATTTCTTCTTCGCTTTTTATCGCATGATACCTGTAATTTCCTGAATACATATAATAATCGGTATAAGCTACATAAACAAACTTTTCTTTTATAGGCTTATTTTCTTCATCAGTAAGAATGAAAACATTTCCGTCAGTAAATAATCTTTTCCAAATGCATTTGACCAGAACATCCTTGATTATGTCAAAACCTCTCATCATATCCTCGTCATTTCTTTGCCTTGCCAACGGATACATTGCGGTCATTATTTCTGTAAAGAGATAACAGTTTTCATTTAATGTCTCTTTTTCCATCAACATATGATACAGTTCCGCACCTGTTCTAGCGTCAAATATATGATTTTTTATCTCCCTTCCTCTGTCCGGACTGATTTCAAACGTATTATCTTTAGAGTTCTCATTAACTTTTAAAGCCTTAAGCGGTGTGAACTTGACAGTAAATCGATATCCGGATTCATTAAATGCAGCTTCTACCTCTCCACGTGAAATCGGCATATCTATTTTACTTTGATCGATATTGTTATTATCATATATTTCTCCAAGACCAATAGGAACAGGAATATCTCCTTCATCAAGCAAAACCATTTTTGCACCATATACTGCTGCAATCTGGAATAAAGAACAAAAATCACATGGTACTTTATTCACTTGTCCAACCAGGTAATACTCAGAATCGGGAGAACAATAATTATAATATTTAGCCCATTCTATGGCATATTCCTCCTTTGAAAATACATAGATAGCAGGTATCCCATCAAAATCTTTTGTGCAGATAAGCGGTATACTAAGATGGCTGTCGACACTATAATGTTTACTTGAAAGCGCAACCCATATGGTTTCCAAATTGAACAATTCTATTGTAAGTTCCTTATGCACGATCTTATAATCGCTATTTGTCTCCCTTGCATTTTTATATTCATTTTTTAAAAAATCTATCTTACTCATTTTTGTAACCTCATAATTTTAGTAGGCAAAATAAAGAATGTTCCATCTTTTCTGATTACTCCTTCACAAAACTCTTCTCAATCAATAGTATGTTTCGGCTCTTCTGGTGCTCGTACCACTTCCCCAGAATGAGCAAGAGAGCTCTGAATAGTAACGTCTCCACCACATATGTATTCTTAATATAATGCTACTCTGCTATTTCAGCATTTACGTAATTTTTCAAAGCCGCAGAGGTTTCCTCGTAGCTCAGATCACTATATCCATTGTTTCCTTTTTCGCGAAGATAGTCATTAAAGCCCTCTCCAAAATCCTTGATACAATCACTTCCTCCGTGATAATACCAATCAATGTAATCATGGATTTCTTCAGGTTTCGAATAAACCTTGAGTTCTCCGTTGGAATCATATTCTTCACTGAAGTAATCAACAACTTCATCAACCGTCAATTGATTGTCCTGCTGTGCGTTGTTATATGCACACAGATTTACAGCGACACAATTAAGCTTCAGCTCATCCGCATCACAATAGCTCAGATTGTGGTTGTAGTCCGAACTAACCTCAAACGCCTGATTCTGCCATTCATATAAAAGCTCAAGTCCGACCTTGGATTTTTCTACTCCCGTATTCTGATTTTCGCTTGCACTTCTTACTGCAATAACACCGACATTAGCTGCCACTACAGCCATCAAAAAAACAAATACTAAAAACTTTTTCTTCATAACCTCTTACCACATTCCTCTTTAATAAAAAAACTGCAAATGTAGCAGATTTCTCTACCAATTTGCAGTCAAACCATCTTACATAAAAGACTTACAACTTTGCGTCCATACATCACTGTATGTTTGCCAAATCCTATATATTCACAACTTCTGTTCTTAATCTACAACAATGTTTTCAAATTTATACCAGAACATCGGGAACCAAAGCTTTTCTTTAAAATAAACTATATGTGCATATTTATCTTCCCCAACTTCCATAATCTTATCTTGATCCTCTTTCGAAAATCTATAGAAATCTAATATATCAGTATCACTTTCCCCTGTCACGTCATAAACACTGATATCTTCAAGACTCGACTCGGAATTATTATCTTTCATATACTGTTCTATATAGTCTTTTCCTTCATCACAATACACAATTTTCTCTGCTCGAACATGTACCCAATATACATCCGATACACATGCCGTTGTTGGACAAAAAACCTCACAATTCGGTGGAAGATTGAGCTTTTCCAATTCCATAGCAGCCTTCCTGCAAACAAGATAATATCCAACCTTACTTACGCTCAAGATTACCAATACAACGGCAACTCCCAGCACACTGATAATGATCTTTTTCTTAAAACTCGTTTTTCTATTCATATTTACTCTTATTATATGTGAGTATACTTATTATTCCACCGACAAAATCCAAAAATGCTCCGGCTATATGAGCCTTTCCTTGCTGCTCACTCGTAGGATACATTTCCAATGATCCGTTTGCTATCATGAAAACTCCCGCAACAATCAATATTAAGGCTATAATCAAAAACACTATCCGAAATAGTTTCATCATTTCTCCTACGGCTTGTACTTGAACTTCAAACACTTTTTTTCATAAGTACTCGCCATACTTCTTAAATCCTACCAAACATTTATTGTCTGATTAAATGTGTCTTCTCCATCCCCCCCTGCGGTAAGCGTAATCTTACAAGGAACAACGCTGTCACCTCTGTATTCAGGTGTGCAATCAAATGATACTGCTTTTCCCTGTTCAACAAGATCAGCAAGCATATTGTCATAGCTTTCCTTAATCTTATTTACTCCGACAGGAACGTATAGGATGTTTGATTCATCTGTTGCGCCGCCAAACATCGGTGACATAATAAACATTTTTTCTAAATTGCCGTTCCTGACTTCTTTCTTTGCTTTACTCACCGAATCGATTTCTGCAAAAGAAATAATTTCCTTTTTCTTGAAAAAATCAAATAATCCCATAACTCATCCTCCCTCAACAAACTGATTAAACATTCCCTTACGTGAGCAGCTACTTGATTTCTGTTCCCACTCACGTAAAAAATTTTGATTCTGCGTCTAATCTACGTGAATCGCCCTTATTTTGGTCAAGATCTCACGTAAATTCTCTCAATTTTTGGCAATATCTACGTGAATCGCACTGTTTTCTTGGTAATGTCTCACGTAAATTATCGCAATTCCCGGTAATATTTACGTGAACTTCTCTAGTTCTTTGCATAGTCTCACGTAGAACGCTTCCCAAACAAAACTCTCCTTACTCTATTATCAATAAATTAATAACATCTAAACATATTATTAACATAATACCATATACTTCAACCTTTATCAACAGCGCAGCATTTCACTCACCTTTTCTAAAAACAAAGAGTTGCAAAGCAACTCTTTGCGCTGGTGCGCGCAAGCTTCCAGCTTGCAATTTTCATCTGCGCACCAGTCGCATCCCTGCGGAGCTTTTTGTGGGATAGGAACTTCCTATCCACTACAGATTCACTAGGCTCGTCAAAACCTCGCCAAGTGAATCTGTATGGTTCGCAGTAAGCTCGAAAAAACCTCGCTAACTGCTCTACACAAAAAATGAAGCAAACTCAAGCACCTGCTCAAATTTGCTCCGATTTGATTACTCCTCGATCAAATCATGTTCGTGCAACTCTACCTTGCCGGAGTCCATCTCTCAGAACCCAACTTCTATCGCGATCTTGCCGTTTTCGTAGGTTGCGTTGAGGCTTAAGTCCATGCGGTCTGCGAACAGCTTTACGATTGAGAGGCCAAGGCCTGTGGAATTCCTGCTGCCGGTCTCAACAGTAAAGAATCTGTCGAAGAGCTTGTTGACATCTACACTTGAAAGCTTTGCTGAAGAATTGGAAACTCTGAGAACGCCGTCATCCGAAAGCTTTATCTCGAGATCGCCGTCGCTGTATTTTAGAGCATTGCTCACAAGATTGTTCATTATCCTCTCAACATATGTGGGATAAAGGTTCCTTACGATCTTTTCTTCAGTGATCTCTATCTTTGGATCAATGCCCTTTGCCTTAAGAGAAGGATAATAGTTCATGATGCAATCTTCGATCATCCTGTTCACACAGATCTCCTGCTTATCCTCAGTTACCTCACCGCCTGTTAATAAAGAATACTCGAAAAGATCCTCTGTGAGCTTCTTCATATGCATTGTCCTGCCCTCTATTATCGTGAGGTACTTCTCCAACTCAGAACTCATCTGCTGCCTCTGCGCAAGCTCCAGATATCCGCTGATGGCTGTAAGAGGAGTTCGAAGGTCATGTGAAATATTGGTGATCGCTCTTTTTATCTCCTGATCACCGTTTTCATACTTATTGTACGAATCCCTGAGTTTAGCCAGATTTTCGTTCATCGCGGAAGCAAGCTCCGTAATACGCCTGTCACGGCTCGAAACCGTAAGCAGCGTATTGGTATGTATCCTGGTACGCTCCACGTAGTCCTCTTTCAGCTCCTTCAGAGAAATCCGCATCGCTATGATCTTCATTATCAAAAAAACTATAATAATCAGGCAGATGATCAAAAGAAATATCATATATTGCTCCCCAAAAGCAGTAAGTATTTTTGAAGTTCAAATTCAATAATGTATAGTATGGATCGGAGTAACTTCATAGAAATAGATCATTGCATCATACTCCTCGGCAGGAACCGTCTTACCCTTACCGGAAGCAAGCTCCCATGAAGGAGCATAACCTTCACCTACACCTCCTGTAAAGATTGCTCCGTGAACATCCTTATATACAATACTATTTTCATCTGTTACTTTCGAGAAATCAAGGCAATATGTTCCGTTCTCAAAATATTTTGCCTGATATGCAAGCGGATCTTCGCTGCAGAAGTAATGATCTGCTCTTTCATATTCATCATCATAGGTTCCTGCGGTATGGATATTTACATATCCCTCATAGTAGTCCGTTCCGATGCAGAAATAACTTCCCTCTGTGAGCCTGTTTATATGATATCCCATATTTTTCCAGTCCTTGCCTGTTATCTCACTGTCTCTGCCGATTCTTTCATGACCGCTGTGTGCTGTAATAACAACCTGGCTGTAACCTCTTTTACCTTCTATCTCAGAATAGTCCATAAGATTCTCTGCCATTTTGAGATCTCTGTAATCCTGATATCCGCTCTGATCCCTATCGTAATCGGGAGAATCGATACCCAGAACTATATCTTTCGGAACCATAGCAAGCTGTTCGCACCTAAGGTCATCTATCGCAGAAAGTCTTTCAGACATCTTCAAAAAGAAATCGCGATTAGAGACAATCTGATCTCTGTTTTCCTTATCGATTGAAAGGATTGTTTCCTTTTCCTCCTCAGTAATGAGGTTGCATCCTTCCCTGCAAAGATTCTGTAAATAATCTAACGTAAATATCGAGCCTTGCATATCAACGCCATAGAACATAAGTGATTCCTCATAAGGAAGTCCTTCATTATATTCTCTCATCCACTCAAGAAGCGCAACAATCTCTTCTGTATCATAAAGTGGATATGACTGCTTTCCTACAAGCTTAACAAGATCCGCATCCTTGTCATGGATAGCATCATTAAACATTGCACCCTCACCGACAGTCATCTCAAAGCATATGCAACGTCCGTCGCCATCTTTTACCACCTTTTCAAGAACATCTTTTTTTACAGTCTGAAACTCGCGATTGCCGTGAGTTATTTCTCCTATGCCGACTACTTTTACATCCGTAGGAATCTTAAAATCTTCAAAACTCTGTGCGACATCCTCGATTCCTTCAATTTTCTTTGGTGAAAATGCAGTTGTATTTCTAAAAAAGACAAGCGAACCTATAAAAATAGTTGTCATCATTATACATGCCAAAAGAGCTGCCTTATATCGTCTCACTTTTTTATCCTTCTCTCGTTTTATTTTAAATTCCTTTTGTTAATTCCTGCAGTTGCCAAGAACATCATGATAAGTGTGGTGCCTACAGAAATGAGTATCTGTGCGGGTACTCCGGGATTGGTAAAATCTTCCGGAGAAATTGCCATCTTATAAAACCATACCATCCACTGTCCAAACGGGGACATATTATAGATCCAAATACCGATCTTATTTGCAATTCCCTTCAAAACAAAGGAAATAAGAAAATTTCCGAACATGATCGCTGAATAATTAAAATTCAAAACAAGAAAGGCAAATATGCTTACAATAACCATCTTGGTAATTCTAAAGCTGATAAGCATCATAACTGCAATATATCCGCATATAGAAATGATATATATAACGCAGGGGCCGAATAACTTTCCGAAATCTCTTGCTCCGCCAAGGATTCCCGCAACAATATATACTGCCGTCATTATGGCAAGAGCGGTAAAATGTCCAAGAAGGTGGCTCAGATACACCTCTTTCTGAGAATAACCCGCTACAAGTTTATTTCTAATAACACCGTATCTGAATTCCATATTTGTATAAAGCGGAACGAATATCGTAAAGAACGCCATGATCGCAATACTCACAAAGTACATTCTGCCTTCGGTTCCCATCATTTCAAACGATCCCGTCAAACCTATGAGATTTTTCGTAAAAACAAATGTCACAAGAAATGCTATGATACATCCTATGATAAAAATGGGATTGCTTTTAATTCTCCTCATATCAGCTTTATATAAGTTAATCATCTCGTTTTCACTCCGTTTCTTTTTTTATTTCAATTCTCTTTTATTAAAAACAACAAGTCCGATCACTACGGAAAAAATCACCATCGCCGAACATCCTATAATATAACTTCCCATATCGTAATGTGGTCTCGCAACCAGATATGAATACGGGACATATCTGTCAATAAAGCGGCAAACTGCGAGATTCATACCTGTTAGAGTGCAATGCCCCTTTTCGGGATAAAGCTTTCCAAGTATTCGGTTATCCCAAACTTTCATAGCAAATGCGAGAAACAATCCCACAACATATGAAATCTTATTTCCGCCAAGCATCATGACAATAGATGTTGAAAAAACTCCGATTGCTACACACGCCATAGTTGTAACAAGCCAGCGGTCTGCAATTTCCGAAATCGATTCCGCCATAAAACCGAGTGTGAAAAAGCTGCTGAAAAAAATTGAAACAACACATGCAAATAATGTATACATTACTGCCTGCAACATTCCTCCACACACAGCGGATAAAAAGGCATCGGATCTTTTTACTCCGGAAATGATCTTGTTACGTATGCATCCGTTCGAAAATTCTCTGTCGGTTATAAAAAGAGTTGCTGCCGTTACAATAAAGCCTGCAGCCGAAGGATAAAAATACGCTATACTCTCTGCGCTTATACTTGCATCTATAACAAGGTAAATGACTTTGGTTATTACAAAATCAAATGTCTGACCTGCAAATACGGCAAGCATCGCAAGCCCAAAAATACGACTGGATAATATACTTCTGGTATCAGCATACAGATTTCTGAACATCTTCATTTCCTCCAAGAAGTGAAAGATAGAATGACTCAAGGCTCTCTTCGCGCTCTTGCATATTGATGATCGTGCATCCCGCGTTTTCGAAATCCTTTGCCACATCCGAGAATGTAAGCTCGGCATATATGTCTGCGGTATTGGAATCAATAACTTTGTAATCGATACTCTTTTCTTCCATTACCTTGGACAAAAGACTGATATCGCTGACCTTCATGCGAACGGACTTGCGACACTCATCGGTAAGATCCTTCGCAGTCATCTGTCTTACAATGTGTCCCTTATCTATAAATCCATAGTGAGTTGCAACCTTGGCAAGCTCATCAAGAATGTGACTTGAGATCAGGAATGTAATTCCTTTTTCCCTGTTAAGTTTAAGGATCATCTCTCTCACCTCGATAATTCCCTGAGGATCAAGACCGTTTATAGGCTCATCCAGAACTACGAAATCCGGACTTCCGCAGAGCGCAACTCCGATTCCGAGGCGCTGGCGCATACCAAGTGAAAAGTTTCTTGCTTTCTTTTTGCCTGTATCTGCAAGTCCGATGAGTTCAAGGATTTCATCAACGCAGTTAAAATCCGGAAGACCAAGCATCAGACACTGCTGTATCAGATTATCTCTTGCCGTCATATCAAGGTATATTGCAGGTGCCTCAACAACAGCTCCCATTCTGCGTCTTGTCTTTGCTATGTCTTTATCATCAAATGACTTTCCCATGAGTTCGTAAGAACCTGAGGTAGGGTGATTCAGACCTGTCATAACTCTTATGAGTGTCGTCTTTCCCGCTCCGTTTTTTCCGACAAAGCCGTAGATCGCTCCTTTTGGTATTTCCATATTCACATCTGAAAGAGCTGTGAACTTTCCATATTGTTTACTTATTGCATTAGCCTTAAAAACGAATTCCATAACTTCTCCCATTCCTTTACTTTTTATTATTTATCTTCCTGACAAAAATAAAGATACCACTCTCCGGTCAAGAAAGTGGTATAGAAATCGTCAAGATATGGTCAAGATTGAAAGTTCTTTAATTGAACTGAAAACCTATTCCATATATTGCCTCAATATGATCGACGTCATCAAGCTGCTGGAGCTTCTTTCTGACGTTGCTTACATGTTGTTTAAGTGATCTCTCGGTGCAATCCGGAGTATCCTCGCTTATTCTGTCAAGAATGGTATTCCTGCCAAGGGGTCTTCCCGCGTTTCGCATAAGAATCCCAAGTATTGCCGCCTCAGTCCTTGTCAGATTTGTAACCTGATCACCGATCGTAACTTGCAAAAGACTTGTATCAAGCTTTACATTTCCCGCTTTGATAACATCGTCTCCCTCGGTCTCTTCGTCACTCTTTCCTGTCGATGCAAGGCGAAGATGTGCTTCTATCCTGGCAAGAAGTTCGGATATCGCAAACGGCTTTGTCACATAGTCACAGGCGCCTTTTTTAAGAAGTTCTATCTTACTGTCAAGATCTGACTTTGCGCTCATAACGATGGTCGGGATTCCTCCAAGACCTGTTATGATCTCATTTCCCGAAAGTCCGGGAAGCATTAGATCCAAAAGAACCATATCCGGCTTTGTTCTTTCCAATATCATAAGAGCCTCTGTCCCCGAATATGCTCTTGTGACACGGTAGCCCTCAATCTCAAGTGCCTCCTGTATCATGTTGCCTATGTTTATGTCGTCCTCCACGATCAATATAAGGTTGTCATTCATAGCTGACTGATCATTCCTCCCAAATACTTTTTTACCAATCCTTGAAATATGAATCTATCGGTGTTATCTCGTCAAAGAGATTGGCGTATCCCTTAAGTGACTCCGCCTTTTGCCTGAGAGTCTTGGAATGTGCCCAGATAAGGATAAGCGACCTGCCCTTTCCGTTCTTGGCTTCCTGAATAAGGTTCGCCGCTGCGCTGTTTCCGTCAAAGGCAACAACAATAGACGGTCTCCTCTCAAAGATCTCATAGTTAAAACTCTTGTATATTCCCATGCCCTGAGCCTCAGGCGAAACTCTGATGCTCACATCGGCTTCTATCAGCTTGTCCCTCTCTGCATCAGATATCACTGCGGGAACCACTGCATAAATCTTAAAGCCCTTTTGATTATGATCTATCAGATACTTCTCATATCCCGAAAGTTTGTGCCCTATCACAAAGCTAACATCATCGGGACTGAAGCGCTCAATGAGCGCATCAAGCTGTGCTTTTCCCTCTTTTGTGACTCTTGTTGCTCTCTTCTCTGTATTAAAGCTTCCGCCTATAAGAACAACAGGCGTGCGGTCCCATGTTATCTCTTTTATGTTGTCTTTGAGCTCCGCGTATGCATCAAGTCCCTTTGGCCCGTTAAGCTTCTTTCCTATATGAACGGCTTTCATCTTCTCAAGAAGCACTTCATCCATATCACGTCCGTCAAGAAGCTTGTTGTATGCATCCGCCTTGTCCCAAAAAGCTTTCTTGCTCCTTACCAATATCTCCTCTTCGGAAGATTTCATCAGCATCATATCTTCTTCTGACAGATTGAGGAGCTTTTGCAGCGACAACTCTTCGTCTATGGGATTTGTTCCGTAGAGAGCCGCTCCGTCCGTTCCCTGAACGCACTTTATTCCCTGTTTTAGATACTGCCTCAAAGGGTGTTTATCAAGAGAATTAAGGTTATTCAGTCTTACGTTACTTGTAAGCTGGAACTCAAGAACTACGCCGTTTTCTTTGAGCTGCTTTAAAACCTTCTTACCTTTTTCCGATCTCGGACTGTAAGTATAGAGTCCGTGTCCAAGCCTTATTGTAGGCATCTCCTGTCCCGGAGCCAGCGAATCTCTGACACACAAAATACTGTGTGCAATGTTGTCCTTCTGGCTGTCGTTCTCTCCCGCATGTATCCTTATAACAAAGTTAGGATCGTTCGCCGCAATCTTTACTATCTCTTTAAATGCTGGTTTCAACGTGATTATATCGTTTATCTCTTCTCCGACAAAATCACAGCCGGCAACATAAGGATCGAGCGCCGTAGCCTTCAACACTTCCAGGTTCTGAGCTATGTAATCCGAAGGTGTGATCGCATCCTTGATAATGGTAAGCGGGATCCTTCTCATCGCTGCGAGGAAGCGGATCATAACGCCTGTCTCCCTGTATATCTTGGGCATGACTTCGTGCACCTGACGCAGCATTTCAAGCGATTCGTACTTTTTAACAAGCGTCGTATCGCTTATCTCCGCATATTCTATGCCGTATCTCTTATAGCCTCTGGCTATCCACAAAAGCTTATCCTGAAAGATGGTGTTGTTGCAGTAATCGGGATTTTCTTTGTCCCTAAGCATCTGAAGCAGCGTATTCTCTACATCTTCATCGGGAATTCTTGTAACGTCCCCCAGATCCATCTTGTGTTCTATCTCTTTTCCCTTGGTAAATACGTACCTGTAGAGATAGACTTTCTCCAAGTTGGTAAAGACCGCCTGACCGTCCTTTATCACAGAGAGCGAGCCTCTTATCTTGACGATATTCATCTCGGCATTGTCAAGATTGTTGAGAATGAGGTCCGCAAAATTTATATAAGTCTGATCGTTTATCTTTCGGTCAAGGTACTTGCCCTTCAGGTCTGAGTATGCGAACTGCTTTGCAACCTTCTCACGCCATGCATTTATCTTAACCCACTGTTCATCCGTGAGCCTTAGATCCAGCTTTTTAATATAATATAAGGGATATCTTATCTGATGATAAATTCCGAGCGCGATCAACACATCTGCCGGCAAATTTCCGTTCATATGTGTGTGAAGATCCGCTCGGAACTTGAGTTCTTTATTGATATATGTTCTAAAGATTGTCTTGTCTGTATCAAGACCGCACTCCTTGGACTGACTCATCAAAGTCTTGGCAATCGCAGGCATAGTCGCAACATGGCTCACTCTGCCATCCGGATAAATCCTCGCAACTTCCGTTTGCCCAAGGGAAAAAATATAGCTCTCCTCGTTGTTGCCGTCAATAAAGCAAGGCACCTCACCCTTTATCACAAGCATTCCGTCATCATCTTTGGACAAAGGAAGCTTAAAGCTTCTCGCCATGTTTCTGATAAGATTGCCGGAATGATGGTTCGGCGTCGACAACACATAGAAGAGCTTATCTAGATCCTTGTAAAGACTCACTATTATATCTTTTTCATTATCAAGAAAAAAACATGTGAAATAAGTCATTTCTTTTACCCTATATGTTTCATGATTTCTTCCACAGTGAGTTCCTTGCCTGTCTGGCGCTCGTAGATCTCAACAAATGACAATCCCTGATCTGCAGGATTAAGATCTACGTCCTTGGTGCTCTTCTTCCATCTGCTGTCATCAGGAAGAACAGCATAAGCCAGATTGTGCTGAACCCATTCATAAGCCATGTCACCGGCAGTTCTGTAGGACACCATATCCTTGCCGTGTACAGGGTGCTCTTCGATAAGCACGCTGCAAATGGCTGTAATATCAGCCTCATTCTGAATGAGGTATGAGTCTATTACCTTCCAGTTATCTGTGGTATATTTTGCGGTAAATTCTCTACCGTCATATGTAAATGCATAATTAGTACGGCCGCCATCAACATCGTGGAAGTTAAGATCGGCAGTATCTTTTATAATGCCGGGTTCTTCGGCGTTCTTTTTTACAGAAGGAATATTGAGGTCAGAAACATCAATATCTTTAAGTGATTTTCCTTCCCCATCACCATCTGAGTCAACAACAGAGGAAACCTTCTTATAAATTTCTTTTCCCTCTCCGTATAATTCTTTACCTTCGCTGTACAAATCCTTGCTCTGATCCATCACTTTATCGATAGATCCGCAACCTAAAAGGACAACCCCAAGCACCGCAAAAGGTACCAATAACAAAATTCCTGTTCTATTCTTTCTTCTTTTTCTCATACTGTAATACTCTTTAGTCTAACTGCACAACAAGCTTCACTTAGTAGGGAGTGTCTCTGCTCTCTCCGCAATGTTCTGCTTGAAGTTTATAACATCGTGATCGTACTCTTCGTCCATAAGCGTCGAGTTTATGAGGAAGTCTGCAGTTGCCTTGTTGTTGGCAAAAGGAATGTCATAAACCTGAGCTATTCTCATAAGCGCCTTTACGTCGGGATCATGAGGAGCTGCCGTCAAAGGATCTGAGAAGAACACTACGAAATCAATCTTACCTTCGACAATCTTTGCACCTATCTGTTGATCTCCTCCGAGAGGACCTGAGTTGTATCCGCGTACAGGAAGATCTGTCGCATCTGTTATCATGCGCGCTGTAGTTCCTGTTCCGCAAAGGAAATGCTTTTTAAGTGTGTGCGCATTCTCCTTGCACCATCTGATAAGTTCTCCCTTTTTACCATCATGAGCAATAAGGGCTATTGTCTTCTGTTTAGGTATCTTAAGTGTTATAGTTTCTGACATATTATTACCTCCTACTCGTCCAAAATACAACAATATCTGTATGATGTCAAAAATGAGAAAAGTTTATCATACTATATCTGCAACAAGCCTGTGCTTGCCGTTTACTGTCTCATATACAAAGACTTCACAGTTCTTCGGACGCGGGCGCCAAATGTATCCGCGCTTTACATCTTCCATGTAGCCTCGTATAGGGCGAATGATTCCGCCATGGCACACCACGAGCACGTTTTCGTAATCTTTCTTCTCAAGTTCGGAAAGAAAAGATCTTGTGCGTTCCACCATACTCTTTATAGTCTCCACTCCGGGAGGCGCAGGAAACGCTTCCGGGAATGACCAGTATGCCGTCATTGGAAGACTGACTCTGTAATAGTTAACGCCGTCATATCTGCCAAAATCAGCTTCTATAATGCGCTCATCTTTTATTATCTTGTTATAATCAATACCACCGATTATTGATGCTGTCTCAACCGCTCTCATAAGCGGGCTTGCATAAACAGCGTCGAATTTTACATTTCCAATTTTTTCCTTAATGGCACGCGCCTGATTAATTCCTGTTTCGTTGAGGGGAATATCGGTTCTTCCCTGCATCAACTCTCTTTTATTATAATCTGTCTGACCGTGTCTTGTAACATATATTTTCATCTTGTTCCTCTGTTAACGCCTTGCCTTCTTACTGTAATCAGGCCTTGTGTTCTTTAATTCTTCGTATATTATCTTGTAATTCTCATATCGCACTGCCGCGATCTTGCCCTCATTCAGCGCATTCTTTACACCGCAATCCGGCTCAGCTATATGCGAACACCCACCGAATCTGCACTCGGGTTCAAACTCCTCGAATTCGGGATAGAACTGCATCAGATTGTCGGTAGTCACATTATTTAAGTTAAGTGAGGTAAATCCCGGAGTATCAAAAAGATATGTCTCCTCATCTCCCTCAGAGAGCTCACTTACGTAAAAGAGCTCTGAATGTCTTGTTGTATTTTTTCCTCTGTCGATTTTTCTGCTAAGTTCACCAATCTGCATAAGCGCATCGGGTACGAGCCTGTTTAAAAGAGAAGATTTGCCTACTCCGCTTGGTCCCGCCAAAGTAGTGGTCTTTCCCCGCAAAAGTTCTTTTAACTCATCAAGTCCCTTATCCTCTTTGACACTTATGAAGAGAACTCTGTATCCGCACTTTTCATAGGCGTCATAAAGTTCCTGCTGCTCTTCCTGCGTAGCGATATCCTGCTTGTTAAAGCAGATTATGACAGGCAGATTCTGCTGTCTCATCATAATGAGAAACCTGTCGAGCAGATTGTAATTGGGATCGGGTTTTACTATAGCAAACAAAATAACCGCCTGATCCACATTGGCAACAGGCGGTCTTAATAGTTGATTTTTACGTGGGAGAATTTCGATTATGTTTCCCTTCTTATTCTCCTCATCTATAATGTCTATCTCGACATTATCCCCGACCAGAGGTTTTACGTTATCTTTCCTGAAGACGCCCTTTGCTTTACATTCATAGATCTTCTCATCATGAGTTTCTATGTAGTAGAAGCCGGCAATCCCCTTGATTATCTTTCCCTGCATTAAATATTTTTCCTCTGAGAAATATTATCCTTGCGTGAAATTAACACTTCTGGTAACTGTGCCGGTTACAGGTTCGCCTCCACCTATCTGTTCTCCGGTCTCCGGATTTGTCTGAATAGGTGTAGTTGTTGAATATTTCAATGTAATTGTTCCCGTAGGCACACTGATACCTGTAGTTCCTAATGTATGATGCGGGAAGTCCTTTACCTGCGAAGCGGTATAAACTACCTTGCCGTCTGTAGCAACAACCGTGATATCAACAGGAATACCGGGCGTGTAGTTCTCTGCGCCTGCCTCCGCACCGGGCTTAGGAGCCTCAATATCAGCACTGTAAGAGTATGTTGTAACTCCGGGTCCAATTGAAACTTCAAGTGTTATCTTGGTTCCCTTCTTAACCTTCTCTCCGGCTTTGGGACTCTGCTTGATTACTTTATCTGTTTTCTTGGGATCGGGATCTTTTACTTCCTGAACCTGATTCTCAAATCCTGCTTCAGCAAGTCGTTCTATGGCTTCTTCAGTATCAAGTCCGACGCAATCCGGCACTGATATCGTATCACCGTCTTCTGCGGATGAACTCTTGGAAGCCGATGCATTTGAAGCCTTGTAATTGGAACCGTTACTGATATATACGGTAATCTTGGCACCGGCTTCAGCTCTCTCGCCCGCCTTGGGTGAAGTAGAAGCTACTGTATCAGCCTTAGCCTTGTTATCCTTATCTGCTGCCTTCTCAACGGTAAATCCCTTGGAAGTGAGTATGCTCTTAGCTTCAGCATACATTTTTCCCGTAACATCAGGAATTTCGATTCCGCTCTCTTTAGTTGCTGATGATGCAGCCGATCCGAAAAGGCTTGAAGTATCTTCGGAGGATCCGAAAAGTCCCAATCCTTTTGCAAAGATCATTACAAATACAAGTCCGATGATTATCGCAAGTGCAATGGCAATTATAACCGTAACACGCTCGAGGTTTCCGGGAGTCTGTCCGCCCTGACGTCTCCTGTCTCTTTCGCCTGTATAATACAGTTCGTCAGGAATATCTCCTCTCTCATCCTCTTCATCTATTTCATCGTCTTCACGATATTCTCTTCTCGGTGGTCTTCTCCTTCTTCTCTCATACTCCTCTTCTTCGTCATAATCATCGTGCTCTATCTCTCTGACCACGTCACGATTAAGCCTCATCTGATCGGTATCTGATGAAGGAGCTGCCTGTCTGTTTGAACGTTCTCTGTCATCTTCCGATGCAATCCTTGTTGCACCGTCTTCATCGGGATCTGAAATAGTAACAAAATCAACATCAGGTGTGATAAGTGATTTCTTAAGATCCTGAATAAGTTCCGCAGCGTTCTGATATCTTCTGTCGGGACTCTTCTGACAACACTTAAGAACAATCTTCTCAACACTGATCGGAACGTCATCGTTGTAATCAGCGGGTGTGGGAAGAATCTCCTGTATGTGCTTAATAGCTATTGCAACAGTAGTATCCCCGTTAAAAGGAACTCTTCCTGTAAGCATCTCAAAAAGTGTGATACCGAGTGAATATATATCACTCTTGGCATCGCTGTATCCGCCTCTTGCCTGCTCAGGCGATGTATAATGTACGGAACCCATGACATTTGAAGTAATGGTGTTGCTCGTAGCAGCCTTCGCAATACCAAAATCCGTAACTTTTACCTTACCGTCTTTTGATATCATGATATTCTGCGGCTTAATATCTCTGTGAATGATATTGTTGTTGTGTGCAGCCTGAAGTCCCATTGCAACCTGTATAGCAATGCTGACAGCCTCTTTTACCGAGAGTCTGACTTTCTTTTCAATGTACTTCTTAAGGGTTATTCCATCAACAAGTTCCATGACGATATAATTGATACCGTCTTCGTCTCCGACATCATATACATTTACAATATTAGGGTGCATAAGCCCTGCTGTAGACTGTGCTTCAACGCGGAACTTAGACACAAAGTTCTCGTTCTCAGAAAATTCCTGTTTAAGTACTTTTACTGCAACAAGACGATTAAGTTTATGATCTTTTGCTTTATAAACATCAGACATACCGCCGGTACCAATCTTCTCAAGTACCTCGTAACGGTCGCCTATCACCATACCTATTTTAATCATTCAGTCCTCCATCGCGAGTGGGTTCATCGGCAAAGGGTTCAATCAAGATAACAGCTATATTATCCTTACCTCCGTTATTGTTTGCCGCGACAACTAGCTTCTGGGCCTTCTCTATAATGTCTCGCTGACCGCTGACAATCATTCGAATGTCTTCATCTTCCAGCATATTTGTAAGTCCGTCCGAACACATTAGGACGATATCACCTCGATTTAACTCCACTGTAAAAAAATCGATGTCTACTGTTTCGGTGGCACCGATTGCCCTTGTGATTATATTTTTATCAAGATGTGTTCGGGCTGTTTCTCTATCGATTCCGCCCATTCTGACCATCTCTTCTACCAGTGAATGGTCTCTGGTTATTTGGGTAATCTTATCATTGATGACATAGAGTCTACTGTCACCGACATTAGCGACCTGCAGATATCTACCGATAACCGTGCATGCAACAACTGTTGTTCCCATGCCAAAAAGTGAGGGATTCTCTGCCGCCTTCTCCCTCAAGTTACGGTTGGCTATCTTGATCGCATTCTCTAAAATTCTGACCGGACTCTGTTCAAAAGATTTCTCTATCTCCTCTACCATCGTGTCGACCGTATATCTGGAAGCATAGTCACCCGCATTGTGACCTCCCATGCCATCCGCGACGATGAACACATTGGATAGGTTGCCGATTTTTCTATCAGATGAAAAGACATAATCCTGATTCAGTTTTCGCTTTTTTCCAATGTCCGTGACGGAAAAAGTCTTCAACAAACTATAAGCCTCCCAAAACCTTTTTTCATCAAAACAAAATAAGCAGGTATCACTTTTTCTCCTCCAAATGTCTCCTGCGAAGCTGTCCGCAGGCGCCATCAATATCCCTGCCCATTTCTCTTCTAATAGTAACATTTATTCTATTTTTTTCAAGTTTATTCTTAAACTTAAGAGCGTGTGTATGATCGGTGGGTTTGTATTGTCTTTCTTTTATGGGATTAACAGGAATAAGATTAACAACACAATTAATTCCCGATAAAAGTTCTGACAACTCATTCGCATCCTCATCCGAATCATTGACTCCCGCAACAAGGGAATATTCAAAAGTAAGCTGTCTTCCCGTTGCTTCGAAATATTTTTTGCAGGCATCCAAAACTTCATGTATTTCGTATTTATTCGCTATCGGCATGAGCTCTTTTCTCTTGTCATTGTTGGATGCATGAAGAGAAAGTGCCAGATTTATGGATAATTTTTCCTTTGCAAGGTCCAATATCCTTGGAACGATACCGCAAGTAGACACCGTGATATTCCTCTGCCCAAGATTCATGCCGTGTTCATCGGACAACAATTTAATAAACCTAAGAATATTGTCGAAATTATCAAGAGGCTCTCCGCTTCCCATCACGACGATTCTTGATATCTTCTCTCCCGTATACTCAGATATTGCGTAGATCTGATCCAATATCTCCGACGGCAAAAGATTTCTCACCACTCCATCAATTGTAGATGCGCAAAATCTGCATCCCATCCTGCACCCCACCTGCGACGATACGCAGACACTGTTGCCGTACTTATACTTCATAAAAACGCTCTCGATAACATTGCCGTCATAGAGGCCAAAAAGAAATTTCTTTGTTCCGTCGATTTTGGACTCCTGAACCTGTACAATCTCATGCGCTGTGTAGGTACATTTTTCAAGTATTTTTTCTTTAAGAGATTTCGGAATATTCTTCATATCATCAAGGCTTCTAACCTGCTTCACATGCATCCAGTCATAGAGCTGCTTAGCTCTGAACGCAGGTTCACCGATTTCCTTGATGAAATCTGTCAGTTCTTCAAAACTAAGAGATTTTATGTCTATTTTGTTTTCTTGATCTAATATATATTTGCTCATTTTTCTTTCCATTGACTATAGATTGTTATGCGCAAGCATTGAACTTTCTTTATAATCATCAATAATCAACTCTTTTAAGCTTCGCGATGAAGAATCCGTCGGTTCCGAATTCTCCGGGAAGGAGCTGAATATAACCTTTTTTTGCTGTATCTTTTATATTGTATTTGTCGTTATCAAGAATGTACTTCGGAAGACTCTTAGTAATATCAACGGGCTCAAACGGGAACTCCTCGCAGATTCTCGTGATCATATGCTCGTTCTCATCCTTGTTGACGGTACAGGTCGAATACATGAGCGTTCCGCCGACCTTGACGTAGTCCCAGCATGCCTTTACGATATCCCACTGAAGCTTGGTGAGGTCGCTAAGCTTCTCTTTTCTGATATTCTGCTTGATATCGCTCTTTCTTCCAATTATGCCAAGTCCCGAACACGGAACGTCAAGGTACAGGATATCGCCGTTCTCTCTCATATTATTATCGTGAATCTTGGCATCTATTATCTCGATCGTGATATTCTTAAGCCCAAGTCTGGCTGCATTGTCAGCGATAAGCTCTTTCTTTGCGGCTGATACATCTCGTGAAAAGACTTTTCCGTCCTTTCCTACCATCTGAGCCGCATGCATGCTCTTTCCGCCGGGAGCGGCACAGACATCAATAACGGTCTGTCCCTTTAAAGGAGCCGCGATCTCTGTAACAAGCATCGAACTCACATCCTGAACAGCAAATTTTCCTTCGGAGAAGCCCGGAAGGTATTTGATATTATCTGTCTTTTCAAGCTCAAGAGCATAAGGCAGGATCGAGTTTTCTTTTACGACCACTCCCGCATTTTCAAGCTCTTTTTTAAGCTCCGAAACAGCTTTGGAATCACCGTCTCCGTCTACAAGGTCGGCTGCAATACAACGGATCACAGTTGGTCTTGGTTCAAGGAAGAACTTCAGTATATTCTCGGTTCTTTCAGATCCATAGTTATTAAGCCACATCTTGCAAAGCCACTTCGGAACAGAATAAAGCACCGAAAGGTATTCGGCACCGCCATCCTCCGCTTTATCGGGATATGCGATATTATTCTTGTTTCTCGAAATATTCCTGAGCACTCCGTTTACGAAGCCTTTGAGTCCCGCAAAGCTGTGCTTCTGCGCAAGCTTAACCGACTCGTTGCACGCCGCGCTGTCAGGAATACTGTCCATAAACATTATCTGATATGTTCCCATTCTTATAAGATTTCTTATAAGTGGTTGCATCTTTTTTGTCTCAATCTTGGAAAAAGAATTTATTACATAATCTATCTGTATATTTCTCTCAAAGCATCCTTCGACTACTCTCTTTATAAATGCCTTGTCTCTTGTCTCAAGATAATCATATTTCTCAAGAGCGTCCTTTAAGAGCGTTGTCTTTTTTCCCCCGTCCTTGTCATATTCCATCAGGATGCTCAGTACTATCTCCCTAATATTAACCATTGTCAGTGCCTCTCATTTTCGTTTTCGTATATCTCGCAGAACCTTGCTGAAAAAGAAGGCTCCTCCCCCGCGATGTTAAGATGTGAAATGTCTCCCATTCCAATCGTTCTGAATGTCCCTATTCCCTTCTCTCTTTCTTCAGAAGCCACCACCGTAACGGAAGTGGGCGCAAGCGCCATAAACTGAAGAGGAACAAAGGGTGAAACGTTCCATAAGTGTGACAAAAGAACCGAAGTAATGCCGTAGTGGCAGAAAAATGCGATTACTTTGTCATTACTCTCTTTTACATTAAATATCAGACCGTCTTTTTCATACCCATATTTACAAAGAAATTCATCAAAAGACGAAACCACATAATCATACACCTTACACATGTCGCTGTACATAACAGGTTCCGCTGTCCTCCAGGCGTCCTTGTCAAAAAGCTCCGGATGCCCCGCATAATACGAAGGAAGTATATCCCACAAAATTCTTGTAAGATACTTTCCCGTCGCAGGATCGGTCTTAAGCTCCGTCCTGTAAGCCTGTCTTGCACTCTCCGAAAGATTCGGATCAAACTTCGCCGGAAATTCCATAAGCCAGTCCAGCGTAACCGCTTCTTTTCCGAGCGCCTTAAGCGAATACTCTGCAGTTCTTTGCGCTCTTCCAAGAGGTGACATATAAATCTCATCAATCTTGTATCTTTCTATAAACTCCGCAAGAAGAGCCGCCTCTTTTTCGCCCTTCTCTGTAAGTCCGTCCACTTCATAGTCCGGATCTCCGTGCCTTATAAATACTAACTTCATTTCTGTTTCCTTTTTAGTTCAAATTTCTATAATTTCATTATATCCCAACTCTGTATATTCGGTCGGAAAAGAATCTTCTTTTGAGCAGACACACAAGCTGTATGAACCGGGCATATCATACTTCTTAAAATGATATGCATCATCCCGCTCACCCTTAACAATAAGCTCATACTCTCCATCTCTTTGGACAACGCCAAAATCCTCAAGTGGCATTGAAAGCCCCATTCCGATGCACTTTATATATGCCTCTTTAAGACTCCATATGTCGTAAAAGAGCTTTCTCTTGGCATCCTCGCTCGTTTCCAAAGCCAGCCCCTCTTTTTCTTCCTTAGAAAAAAATCTGTCCGCTATATCCAAATTTCCGCCTTTGATTTCCTGAATATCTATTCCGACGGGCGTACTGCCAACAGCGCAGACCACATAATCTCCGGAATGAGAAATATTGTAGTGAACACCGTGTTTTCCGACCACATGTGGCTTTCCGTATTTATTTTTTTCAAAACGCATCTCATCAGGATTTATGCCAAACGCCTTGCTTATCGCGTATTCAGCCAAAAGAATTCCTATGAGACCTCGCTTTCTGTCTGCCATGAAACGATATCTCATTATTCTCTCTTTTTGCTCTGAATCTACCAAAGACAATGCGTTTTCAAATTCTTTATCGCTAAGTTCTCTCAGCGCATTAACAACAAATACTTCCACTGCCATCACCATTCATACAAGTATTCCGACTGTTTCTCACCTGACATTATCTTCTTTATCTTAAGTGTAAACACAGCCCGCACCAAAAAGCAAAGTAAGTTCAAGATCACAAACATATAGACAACAGTAAATACCGATAATTGAAACGGCATGTAATCTCCCGTTGCAAGGGATGTTGAAATCTGTATTCTCTTTGCCGCAAACACGCATATGGGAAGCGTAATCACAAAAATAATATTCGAAACAACCATGTACGGATCAAGTAGCGTGCGGTTGATCTTCTTGCTGTCATAGCCCAATAGATCAAATATCAGGATACTCTCGGTATTGCTTGAAAGTCCGATAAACATCGCAAGGAATATCAACAGGCATCCTGTGATTACACCGATACTCTGATTTATCACTGCGCTGGTCTTGTTCGAAGTCTGATCTCTTGAAAGTGCCTCCATAACATCTTCATATGCGACAGTTTCTCCGCCGTCCACCTGCTTATCGGAAAAGACGCCGTTATATGAGTTTTCATTAAGTCCCAAAAGCTCGGTAAGCTTTTCTTTTGACATGTACATGGTCTTAACTCCGGCGTTTCTCGCTACCGCCGTTGCTTTGACAGTATATACGTTTCCTGCTATCTCAACGCCAAGCTCATCTCCGATCTTTATTCCGTAATTCTCGGAAAGTTCGGGATTTAAGACAATTCCTTCCTCTGCAGAAAGATTTATCTCTTTATTCTTGTTGTCATAAAGGGTAAGAAGCTTGTTATCTCCGACGATTCCAACAATGTTGTAATCTATTTTTTTGCCCTTATCATCGATAGTTGCCGCAAACTTAAGGAAATGCACTTCAGACTCCGTATCGCTTTCACCTTCCATGCACTCATCATAAGTTGTCTCATAGGCATACGCTCTTCCGTCACGCTGCGACTTCATGATCTCACTGCTGCTAAGGATCAGCGACACGCTCAAAACAAACATGATACTGAAAGTAACGATAGCTGTGACCAGAAGCAGAATCTCACTTATATTCTTAAACGTAAGCTTATATTTGTATCCGTTTTTCAGCTTAAAAAGACCTATGAACTTCTCGACAATACCCGGCTTTTTATCTGAACTGTCGGCGTTCTTTATAAGAAGTGCCACATCTTTGTTGCCAAAAGAAATGCATGCTACATAAGCTACAACCGCTGCAAAAATCGCAAGCAGAACCGTGCCCTTCATAAAGGTCGAAAAATGTATTCCTCTTAAACTTCCGTCCACCGAATAGGTCTCATGGTAAGCCGAAATCAAAATCTGCGAACCGAAAAATCCGGCCACAAATCCCGCTATAACTGAAGGAAGCGCCATAATCAAAGTTACGAAGCCATAGCCTTTGGCAATGTCGCCCATTTCATATCCAAGTGACTGAATATGACCTACCTTGGCTCTGTTCTTCTTCATTGTATTTGAGATGTACAGGAACAAGATCAGTGAAAAAATAAGCACCATGCCAAAAGTCATGTATCTTATCAGAACCACATTGCTTTCAAGTGCCGTCAGATACTTAAGCTCATTACTCTTAAGCGATGCTTTATCCAAGCTCCTGTATATATCAAGATTTTTATCCACTGAAAAACGAACAAAGAAATATAAGAACGAAGTAAACATGACAAACAGAGACAAAATGACAACCATCGTCTTTTTTGCAAAAAAATCTTTTCTGATATGCTTATATAAGAGTTTCATATGTCAGATCCCCCATGCCATCATGTCAGGTGAAAGGATCTCCTCATTCACATAGTCACTTATAACATGACCATCTTCGAGCACAAGCATCCTGTCCGCCGTCTTCGCAATTTCTCTGTTATGAGTAGTAAAGAATACGGTTGTACCAAATCTGTTTTTTACCTCGTGCAAGAGCTTAACTATATTGATACTGTTGTCTTTATCAAGAGCACCCGTAGCTTCGTCGCAGAAAAGTATCTCGGGCTTTTTGATAACCGCCCTTGCAATGCAGACTCTCTGCTGCTCTCCGCCCGACATCATGTATGGATATTTGTCCATATGCTTTTCTATTCCCAAAAGAGCACACAACTCTTTAAGCTCATCTTCCCCCGTTCCGTCCTTTGCACCGAGCAAGATATTCTCTCTTACGGTAAGATTCGGCAGAAGCATATAATGCTGGAACACAAAACCAATCTTATTCTTTCTGAGTTCCGCGATTTTCTTTTTGGAAAAAGATGAGATATCCTCACCGTCATAAAAGACCTTGCCGCTTGCAGGCGTAAGTATCGTAGAAAGAACATTTAAAAGTGTCGACTTCCCCGATCCGCTGTGCCCCAAAATCGCTATAAAATGCCCCGCATCGGCAGTAAGGTTGACATCATTAAGAACAAGTCTCCCCTGATAATCCTTGCTTACAGATTTTGCTTCTAACAATACTTTTCCCACAACAAGCCTCCCTATGCATTTAAAATTTTGTCATTCAGTGCTCGATACTATAAAGAAATCCGCAATAAATGCGGATTTCTAAAATACTATATTAATCTCTTCTTCTGCCATTAAGTAAAATAAGTCTCAACAGCTGAACAACTGCAGCCGCAGCACTTGCAACATATGTCATTGCCGCAGCATTTAAAACCTTTCTTGAATCTTTCACTTCATCGTAACCTAGTATACCGTACTCTTCAAGCATTACAAGTGCTCTGTGCGATGCGTCGAACTCTACGGGAAGTGTCACAAGCTGGAAAATAACTGCCAGCGAGAAGATCCAGATACCGATCGTGATAAGCGGCGGGAAACTCACGAGCATTCCGATAAAGATAAGCGGAACGCCTGCCTTGGAACCGATGTTTGCGGCAGGAACGATCGCCGTTCTGATCTTAAGCGGAACATATCCGTAATAATGCTGACATACATGCCCGCACTCATGCGCCGCAACTCCTATCGCTGCGACACTGCACGAACCGTAGGTAGCATCGGAAAGACGGATCACCTTGCTCTTTGGATCGTAGTGATCGGTAAGATTACCTCTTACATGCTCAACCATAACGTCTTCAATACCGTTCCTTCTCAATATCTCTAAAGCCACCTGTGCGCCTGTCATGCCGCACATACTGCGAATTCTCTCATATTTTTTGTACACCGATGATACTCTGTGACTTGCAATAATGCACAAAATGCCCATTATTATCACAAGAATATACATTGGATCGAATCCATATCCATACATTGCTCTGCTTGCGTAACCGTAACCCATATAGCTCACCTCCGATTTCGGTTAGATTCATCCAAGCTTGAATCCCACTTCGATTCTATTTCCAAGTAAAAAATCTTTTACCTGCATTCTCTTTTTTCCTTCAAGCTGAACTTCTTTTAATACTAAATTTCCATTACCTGTTGCCACACTGATGGCATCTTTCGTGACTTCAGTCACTGTCCCGGGCTCTGCGCCCTCTTTTTTGCCGTCGGAAACACTCGCATCCCAGACCTTGAGCATCTTACCGCTCATATATGTAAATGCGCTAGGCCAGGGATTCAGTCCCCTGACAAGGTTTCTTATTGAACCGGCATCTTTTCCAAAGTCTATCTTGCCCATATTTTTGGACAACTTGCCGCATTTCGTAGCGAGAGCTTCATCCTGAGGAACAGGTGTAAGCTCACCTCTTTCGATCATCGGCAGTGCCTTTACTATGAGCTCCGCTCCCATAACAGAGAGTTTATCAAAAAGACCTCCGCCTGTCTCGTTGTCGTCTATTTCAAGTTCATCCTGTATAAGAATATCTCCGGTATCCATTCCCGCAGCCATCTGCATTATGGTAACACCGGTCTTCTTCTCTCCGTCGATTATTGCCTGCTGAATAGGCGCAGCTCCTCTGTACTTGGGCAAAAGAGATGCATGAATGTTTACACATCCAAGCCTTGGAATATCCAATATCTCTTGCGAAAGGATCTGTCCGAATGCCGCAACCACATATATATCAGCCTCGTAATTTTTCAGATAAGAAACATTCTCGGCTTCCTTGATCTTAGCCGGCTGAAAAACAGGAAATCCATGCTTTAATGCACACGCCTTAACATCGGAGATCTGCAATTCTCCGCTTCTTCCCTTTGGTTTATCGGGCTGTGTGACTACCAAAGTAACTTCATGTCCCGCTTCTGCAATTTTTTCCAAAGCACTCGCCGCAAAATCAGGCGTTCCCATAAAAATTATCTTCATAATCCCGTATTATTCCTCAGCGTTCTGTTGCATAAGTTCTTCGTTGTCTACAAGATCTCCCTCGACCTTCTCAACATACATATGTCCGTCAAGGTGATCGTTCTCATGAAGTATAGCTCTTGCAAGAAGCTCCTCGCCTTCGATGATAAACTCTTCACCCTCGAGATTGGTAGCTTTTACTTTGACATAATTGGGTCTTGTAACTATTCCGGACTTACCGGGGATTGAAAGGCATCCTTCATAACCTGTCTGCTCTCCGCTTGTCTCAAGAATCTCCGGATTAATGAAAACTATAGGCGAATCGCTTTCCTCCGAAACATCAATTACAAACAATCTCTTAAGGACTCCAACCTGTGGTGCCGCAAGTCCTACACCGTTAGCATCATACATGGTCTCTATCATGTCATCCACAAGCTCTTTTATCCTCGGTGTGATCTCCTTTATTTCTTTGCAACGACGTGCAAGTACATCATCTCCATATTCTCTTATGGTTCTAAGCGCCATTATAGATCTCCTTCTAAAACTTATTGGAAGTATTTTTTCATTCCATCATGTTATTATAAAACGCACTATAACTATTATCAAATCATTTTCGTGTTTCCTCAGAAGCCATGGACAGGGTCAAAATCAAATTGAACCGAAACTGTCTTTAGTCCGCCTTCTTTTCTAAGGTCATCTATGTACTTCTCGACCACGTCTTTAAGAAGTATGAGCCCGTCATAGTCATCAACCTTAACATAGACAGCCATGCGGTAGATGTCATTTATCCTTCCGATAGCGGCAAGTGCCGGGCCGATGAATACGGCGCCCGGAAGTTTCTGCTGCTCCATAAGGGCTCTTAATCTGTTTGATAACTCCATTCCCTCATTCTCATCTTTGCTCTGAATCTGAACAGACATCATGTGAGAGATCGGAGGATACCTGAGAATATCCCTGTACGCTATTTCCTCTTCATAGAACTTCTTATAGTCCTGCTTTGCTGCCGTCAGAATGCTGTAGTGATCGGGCTGATAGCTCTGTATTACAACATTTCCCGCAAGTTCTCCTCTGCCCGCTCTTCCCGCAGCCTGGGTAAGAAGCTGGAACGTTCTCTCGCTCGCCCTGTAATCGGAAGCATAGAGCGACATATCCGCAGCAAGTATTCCGACAAGTGTTACATTTGGGAAATCATGACCCTTAACGATCATCTGCGTTCCCACGAGAACATCCGCCTCCTTATTTGCAAAAGAAGAAAGAATCTTCTCATAACTTCCTTTGGTTCTGGTAGTATCCGCATCCATTCTGAGGACTCTCGCATTCGGCCAGAATTTCTTTACCTCATCTTCAATCTGCTGTGTCCCCGCTCTGAATGAAGAAACAAATTTAGAACCGCACTTGGGACATATCTTTTTTACAGGCTCCTCATAGCCACAATAGTGGCATACAAGCCTTCCGCCCCTGTGCTCAGAAAGAGATACGTCGCAGTGCGGACATTTGAATACATGACCACAAGACCTGCAAGACACAAATCCCGCAAGCCCTCTTCTGTTTATAAAGAGCATCGACTGCTCTCCCTTATTTAATCTGTCTTCCAAAAGCTCCTGAAGCCTCATGGAAAAGATAGATCTGTTACCTTTTCTGAGTTCTTCTCTGAGATCCGCCACTTCCACTGTAGGAAGCGTCCCTCCCGTAAGCCTCTGTGTAAGTTCAAAGAGCTTGTACTCCCCACTGCTTGCTTTGTAATATGCTTCAAGTGAGGGTGTTGCACTTCCCAGTACCACGCAGGCTCCGTCCGGAACAAGCCTTGCAAGTTCTATTGCCGTCTCTCTGGCATGGTATTTGGGCATCGTCTCGCTCTTATATGTAGTCTCGTGTTCCTCATCTATTATGATGATCCCGGTATTCGGAAAAGGTGTAAAAAGAGCAGATCTGGGGCCTATGATTATATCTATATCCCCCGTCCTTGCTCTCTCCATCTGATCAAATTTCTCTCCGGGAGACAGTGTTGAATTCATAACGGAAACTCTGTCCCCGAAGTGCCTGTAAAAGCGCATAAGCGTCTGATATGTAAGCGCGATCTCAGGGATCAGAACTATAGCCTGCTTACCTTTTTTTACAATCTCATCAATAAGAGCAATATAAACTTCAGTCTTGCCGCTTCCCGTTATACCGTGGATAAGATAAGTCTCTCTTTTGCCCTCATCATAATCTCTGACTACGCTGTCAACAATCGTTTGCTGCTCGGGACTGAGCGTCTTTCTGCCATAACGCTCTGTCGTTGCGGCAACGGGATTTCTGAAATACTCTTCGCTCTCTATCTTGATTATTCCTTTATCGGAAAGACTCTTTAATGTAGCCGAAGTTACGTTGAGCTTGCCCGTCACAAGTTCGTACGGAATCCTGTCCCCGGGATTATCCAGAAGCTCTTTTAAGATTCTCTCTCTTGCAGTCTGCTTCTTTCTGACACATTCATAATAATATTCTCTTGCATCTCTCTCGGAAATCCTGAGAGAAACATATTTGTGAACCTGCCTGTTCTGCTTCTTTCCCGCGGGAAGAACCGTTCGAAGCGCTGCGATCATTGTAGAGCCGTAATGTCTTTTCATCCAGGCGGCAAGCTTCATGGAAAGATCTTCAGCTGAAACAGTGTCATCTGCAAGAGATGCAATCTCTTTTATCTTGTCCTTATCCCACTGCGCTTCATCCGTAAGCCCCACGACGTAGCCTTTTCTTATGTTATTGCCCCGTCCGAAAGGAATAGTCACGGGACTTCCTATATCAATCTTGTCCCGCATGCTCTCGGGAATCCGGTACTGAAAGGGCCTGTCGACCTTCTCATGCGATATGTCTACTATTACGTTAGCGTACTCCAAATCGGCTACAGTCCCTCCTTTCCGAGATTTTTTACCGAAAATAAATACCCTTTTTAATAAAATTAAGTTTACTTTTTTTAATTAATATTACTTCATCTCGTCCAATATCTCTTGAATTAATTCTCTTTCATCCATGTGATATTTTACGCCTTTAATTTCTTGATAATCTTCGTGTCCTTTTCCGGCAAGAACTATGATATCGCCCTGTTCACCGTTCTCGATGGCATATCTTATAGCCTCTTTTCTGTCGATTATCTTGATATACTTGCCGTCAGTCTTCTTCATTCCTGTCTCGATGTCATCAATGATAGCCTCAGGCTCCTCAAATCTTGGGTTGTCGGAAGTAATGATAGTGAAATCCGCATATTTACCGCTGACTTCTCCCATCTCAAAACGTCTGTATTTACTTCTGTTACCACCGCAGCCAAAGAGACAGATAAGTCTGTTGGGATGATAGTCTTTGAGCGTTGTCAAAAGGCTCTTAAGCGCCATAGCATTGTGCGCATAGTCGATCATAAGTGTGAACTCATCGGAAACCTTGACCATCTCAATTCTTCCCTTTACCTTTGCATCCTTGAGCGCAGGTGCGATCTCTTCGGGAGTGCATCCAAAGTTTCTTGCTACAGCTATTGCGCAAAGTGCGTTGTATACGCTGAATTTACCGGGAGTTCTGATCTCGGCATGCATATTGATAAGTCCGTCCGTATCAAAGAACACACCGAGTTCGCCGGGCTTATGAATATATGCAAGGTTTATCGCTCTGAGATCAACATTCTCGGAGAAACCGTAAGTCTCAACCTTGCATGTATGGCCTTCAAGGATATCATCAACATGAACATCGTCGCCGTTGCAGATACCCACTTTACACTGTTTGAACAAAAGACCTTTGCAGTGCATATAGTCTTCAAAATCAACGTGTTCGTTAGGTCCGATGTGATCTGGTTCTATATTGGTAAAAATACCTATATCAAATGTGAATCCCTGACTTCTGTGAAGCATAAGTCCCTGCGAAGAAACTTCCATAACCACGCTGTCACACCCTGCTTCAACCATCTTGGACATATAATACTGAAGCATATATGACTCAGGTGTTGTATTCTCCGCATGAATATGCTCGTCACCAATAATAACTTCAATAGTTCCTATAAGACCTACTTTGTGACCTGCATTCTGAAGCATATCTCTTATAAGATATGTGGTTGTAGTCTTTCCCTTTGTTCCTGTGATTCCGATAGTTTTAAGCTTCTCTGCGGGATGTCCGAAGTAAGCCGCTGAAATAAACGCCATTGCATATCTTGAATCTTCCACCCTTACAACAGGCATTTCGCAGCCATCGGGAAGTTCTACGTCATGACATGCAACGATCGCGCCTGCCTTTTTCTCAAAAGCTTCAGCTGCACATGAGTGTCCGTCAAAGTTTGCTCCCTGTATACAAAGGAACAAAGAACCCTCTTCTATCTTCCTGTTGTCATTTACTACATCTTTGATCTCTACAGTTGCGGGATCTACGGTTTTATCTGTGTTTCCTGCTGTTACAGTAAATTTGAAACCATCAAGTAATTTACTTAAAATCATATTAAACCTCCATTCTTTTTCTTAAACTTACTTTTGACTTTAGTTAATTTAATCAGCGTTTTTAGTCAAAATAGATTAAATTAAATATTTTATTTTTTCGACACATTTTATTCACATTTTTAGTATATGATTAATAACATAGAAGTGAGTTGAAAAACTCACTATCTCCCCCTCATAAGAAACCGCAAACACACGCTTCGCGTGTGTTTTTGTGGGTTTAGGGGGTCTTTCATGTGAAGTCGTTCATTATTATCTGAACGCTTTCCCTTCCCTGATACGAATTTATATCCGGCTGGTACGCGATGCTGACCTTCATAGTCCCGTCCGTCATACCGCTGTATAAATCCTCCACTTTGTTTGCACCGTATTTATCATTGAGAAAGCTGTGCCATCTTTCCATGTCCCCGAAGAACATCATATCGTATAGCTTACCACCTTCATCGGTAACTCTGTACTTGCCGCAGTTCTTGTTTTTTCCCAAGATACGTCCCGACAATAAAGTTACGTCGCGCTGAGCAAAAAGAGGCTTTGAATTGCCTGTTCCGAACGGTTCCAAAAGTGAAAACTCCTTGATAAGATCCATATCAATGTATTTAAGTGGCATGACCATATCAAGATGAAGTATCGGAACAAAATCTTCTTCAGTCAGAGTGCAGTTCTCGTTGAGCTTTGCCCTAAGAACATCTATATTTTCCTCCGGAAGAGACAGCCCTGCCGCCATCTTATGTCCTCCGAATTTGGAAAAGAGCTCCTTACAACGGGATAATTCCTCATACATGTCATAACTCTCGATGGAACGTCCCGAGCCTTTTGCTCCGCCGTCTGCAGCCTTTGTCAGAACTATTGTGGGCCTGTAATACTTCTCTTTTATCTTGCCCGCGATAATTCCCGCAATTGACTCATGGACTTCCGGAAGATAGAGCACGATAACCTTGGGCATTCTGTCCTTAGCCGTCTCTCGTTCAACGAAATCAACAGCTTCATCCACGCCTTTCTGCGTCATATCCTTTCTGCTGTCGTTAAGACTCTTAAGATCTCCCGCAATCTTAGCTGCCTCCGCTACATCCTCTTCAAGGAAAAGTGAAAGAGCTCTGGTCGCCTGATCAAGTCTTCCCGTAGCATTAAGGCACGGTCCGATAACGAATCCGTAGTGATATCCCGTCATGTGATAAGCATCCAGTCCGTTTACGTCAACAAGAGCTTTAAGCCCTTTATTGTCCGTTCTGTGAATGCGTGCAAGGGATTCACGAACAATTACTCTGTTCTCATCCTTAAGCTCCATAACGTCGCATACGGTAGCAATTCCTGCAAATATAAGCTTCTGGTCAAAAAACTCTTCTCTTGCAGCTTGTGAAGGCTCTCCGTCCTTATTTAACTCAGACATCGCCTGAAGGAATTTATAAGCGACCACAGCCCCACAGATCTCCTTAAACGGGTATTCGCCCTCAGATCTCTTGGGATCTATAACTGCGTCGGCAGGAGGAAGAATTTCCGTCTTCACAGAATCGTTCTCTTCATCCATCTCAAAAGGAACTTCATGGTGATCTGTAACCACGACCGTCATTCCTTTTTCCCTGGCATGAGCTATCTGCTCTGCAGCAGCAATACCGTTATCACAGGTTATTATTGTGTCGATTCCCGCTTCAAGCGCTTCTTCCACAAGTTTAATGCTAAGTCCGTATCCGTCCTTTACTCTGTCGGGAAGAACACAGTCAACTTCTGCTCCAAAGAGTTTCAAGCCTGAGACAAGTATGTAAGATGAACATATTCCATCAACGTCATAGTCTCCTATTACTCTTATGCTCTTTTTCTCCTTGATCTTATCAAGAATCAGCCTTGCGCCCTTCTCCATGTCCTTCATTAAAAAAGGATCGTGAAGAACGGAAATATCGCCGCTTATGTAGTTTTTCACAGCTTCTTCGCTGCACTGAATATTCTCTTTTGTTCTATCGGTAATAAGCCTGTTAGCTATAAGTCTGGCGGTTATATTTCTTATGCCAAATTCCCTAGCCAGTCCATCAAAATCCGCTTTCTTATTTGCTATCATCCATTTTGCCATATCAAACTCCGTAAAAAAATATTAAAAAAGGCTTATATGTTAGTATTTAGTGCTATCGCATCCCTGCGACACATTTTAATTAAAAGGAAAATCCTTTGAATTAAAATGTGCCGCCTTGGGTGTAAAACTACACCAAAGACGGCACCCTTAATTATTATACATTAACAATTACTTATTTAGACGACTTTTTTAAATTCGCCTTAAGGTCATACCAAACAGGTGATGCGATAAATATTGATGAATATGTACCGCAGATAACACCTACCATGAGAGGAAGCGCAAATGCTTTAATATCAGCTACACCGAAAATGAACAGAGCCAAAACGGTGAAGAATGTTGTTGCCGATGTAAACAAGCTTCGTGTAACTGTCTGAGATACACTCTTGTCAACGAGCTCGCTGAACTCTTTCTTATTGTTTGCAAGATGCAGGTTCTCACGGATACGGTCAAATGTAACGATAGTATCGTTGATCGAATATCCGATGATTGTAAGGATAACAGCAATAAATGTTGTTCCTACCGCATATCTTGAGATTGCATAAGCCACAACAACAACGAGTGCGTCATGGAAAAGTGCGATAATAGCGGCTGCACCAAACTTGATATCCTTAAATCTGATCCAGATGTAAATAAGCATAAGTATAAGTGCAACTATAACAGCCTTAACGGCATCTATTCTCATCTCACTGCTTATGGTAGAGCTTATTGTCTCAGCAGCGATATTCTCACCGCTTACACCATACTTCTCTGCCATAACCTTCTCAAATGCTTCTCTCTGCTCTACATTAAGTGTTCCTGTCTTAAAGATGATCTGGTTTGTTCCCTTTACAGCCTGAGGAAGAACTTCCTTAGCGCCTGTAGCTTCCTTGATCGTAGGAACCATATCCGATTCAACAACGTTAAACTCATACGCTTTATCAAATGTTACAGTTGTTGATGTACCACCAACGAAATCAAGGCTGTAGTTAAATGCGCCTCTTCCGTTTGCAGCATTGAATATCATAACCACAATACCGATCGCAATTATAGAAGCTGAGATACTGTATGAAATCTTTCTCTTCTCAACAAAAGCCTTTGTTGTAGCTTTCTTAGCCTTTCCGTACAATACGGGGCTCTGAAGTCCAAGTCCGTAGAAGATAGAAGTAAGCCATCTTGTAACAAAAAGCGCTGTGAACATTGAAAGGATGATACCAAGAATCAATGTCTCGGCGAATCCCTTGATTGTTCCTGTTCCTGCAACTCTCAAAACTACGGCAATAATTAGTGTTGTAATATTTCCGTCGAGGATTGATGAAAGCGCTTTGTTATATCCGCTCTTTCTTGCATCGTCAACAGCTTTTCCGGCTGCGATTTCTTCCCTGATTCTCGCAAATACGAGAACGTTGGCATCAACCGCCATACCGATTGAGAGGATGATACCGGCTATACCGGGAAGTGTAAGTGTCATCTCAAATGCTGAAAGAAGGAATACTATCGCTCCGCAATAGAATCCAAGAGCAAGTGTCGCTGAAAAACCGAGCAATCTGAAGAATACGATCATAAAGATTGCAATAAGTGCAAAACCAACAGCTGCAGCGATCAAACTTGTTCTGATAGCGTCTGAACCAAGCTGAGCTCCGACAACATTTGAACGAAGTTCGTTAAGTTCAAGCTTAAGAGCTCCGACTCTGATGTTTGTAGCAAGTTCATTGGCTGATTCAAATGTAAAGTTACCGCTTATAATGCTCTTTCCGTCAAGGATCTCTGCCTTAACAGAAGGAACGCTAAGGAATTTACCATCATAGTAAATCGCAATGGTATCCTGATTGTTTTTATATGCAACCTTTGTAGCTTCACCAAATGCCTGCGCACCTTCTTTGGTAAATTCAAGTGATACTACAGGCTCCTGCTGACCATACTCATTCTGCTGACCAACAACCTGAGCCGATGCAACATCTGTACCCGAAAGAACAATGGAACCGTCCTTCTCGAGCTCTTCCAATGTCTTGTTGAGCTGATAGCCGGGCATTACTCCTTCTTCAAGAGACATGTTGCCATCTGCATCAGTGGTTATGCCACTGTGATATGTATAGTTTTCATTGCCGTCTTTGTCCAAGTGGCTGATGAACACCATCTTACCGGGATTACCGAGTTCCTCAAGAATCCTGTTTGCATCCGTTACACCCGGAATCTCAATATTGATTCTGTTAGAGCCTTCCTGATAAACCTGAGCTTCTGTGCTGTACTGCTCTACACGCTGCTGAAGTTTGAAGATGGTATCGCTCATATCTTCCTTGCTTGGATTCTCTTCACCGGCAACCTGATATGTGATGCTCACACCACCTGCCAGATCGAGTCCAAGATCAATACTTGACAGAGATCCTGATTTGTCGTTGCCCCAGCCGTATACTGCTGAATAACCAAGCACAACAAAAACAACCAGGGTAGCAATCAAAGCGGGAATCCACTTTAATCTTTTCATTATACATTTCCTCCCAATGAAATATATTTTATTCTGCCAACGCCGCCTTTATCATTATCGCACATTCAATACGTTTTCTCTGAAGTTCACATCCGTGCTTGTATGTGGAATTGATATCGCCGTTAAAATTATATGCATTGGCTGCGCAGCCTCCGCTGCAATAGTACCTTGCAAAGCACTTCTCACACTCGGGTCTGGAATAGACATTGCTCTTCTTGAACATATCTCTGATGTCATTCCGCTTTATTCCCTCGAAGACATTACCCATAATAAAATCTTCATTTCCGACAAACTGATGGCAGGGATACAGGTCGCCCCAAGGTGTAACACCGAGGTACTCACATCCCGAACCGCAGCCGGAAAGTCTCTTGGCAACGCAAGGACCGCCTTCAAGGTCTATGTTGAAGTGGAAGAAATTGAAACCTTTTCCTTCCTTGTGCTTCTGAATATAATACTTGGCAAGCTTGTCGTATTCCTCACAGATGATCGGAATATCCTCATCTTTGAATGAATACCAGTCCTCAGGAGACGCAACAACGGGCTCAACAGATATCTGCTTAAATCCGAGCTCCGCAAGGTGCTTAACATCCTCCGAGAAATCAAGATTCGCATGAGTAAATGTTCCGCGAACGAAGTATCTTAACTGGTGACGGCTCTCCGCAACCTTCTGATACTTGGGAACAATATCATCGTAACTGCCCTGTCCGCCTCTTCTGGGGCGCATGGAATCGTTAACTTCCTTTCGTCCGTCGATGGAAAGTACGATGTTACCCATCTCTTTATTTACAAACTCAAGTATCTCATCATTTAAAAGAGTTCCGTTTGTTGTAATGGTAAAACGGAAATTCTTGTCGTATTCTTTTTCTATAGAACGTCCGTACTCGACAAGCTTCTTGACTACTTCCCAGTTCATCAGGGGTTCTCCGCCGAAGAAATCAACTTCGAGGTTCTTCCTTCCTCCCGAATTCTTAACAAGGAAATCAAGTGCCGCCTTTCCTACTTCTTCACTCATGAGAGCTCTTCTGCCATGGTATTCACCCTCATCAGCAAAACAATATTTACATCTCAAGTTGCAATCGTGAGCCACATTGAGGCAAAGCGCCTTTACAACTGTGTCTCTGTTCTGAAAATCATCTACATAGTCCTCATACACATCGTCTGTATAAAGAACCTGTGATGCTCTGAGTTCAAGAATCTCTTCGATTCCTTCCCTGATGTCATCTGTGGAATATTTTGATGAAAGCTCGGTCGTTGCCAAAACATCTTCATACAATCCGTTAAGTTCTTCTGTACTTATCTCGGATTCATCCTCAGGTGCGGAAGCTGTGCCGTATTTGCACTTAAGCTTATCCTCGATGATCGTGACAAGATCGTAAACAACATCGTCAACGACATGCACCGATCCGCTGTTAACATCCAGAACAATATTGTAGCCATTGTTCTTATATGCGTGAATCATAATATCTCCCGTAACCTACATACGGCGGGCAGCGACCGTGGCCGCTGCCCGCCTGATTTTAAATATTTTAAATAATATTATTTGCTAAGCTGCTCACAGCTCTGGTTTCCAACTGTGCATGAAGTCTTGCATGCAGACTGGCAAGATGTCTGGCACTCGCCGCATCCACCCTTCTTCATAGACTCTTTAAGATTTCTAGTAACCAAAGTCTTAACGTGCTTCATCAATTCTCCTCCTAAAATTAGCTCAAAAAACTTGATAATTCTGAGCCTTCTACATCGACATAGTATATCATATATTCGTAAATTATTAAAGTGTTTCTTTTTGTCCCTTAGGCTGCTCAACATTCGCCGTCATAAGAACTTTCGTGATTCTGTTCCTCTTAATTCCTCTCGCTGTAAGCGTGATTCCGTTATCAAGAGTAACCGTTTCACCATATCTCGGAAGTCTGTCCAGATTCTCTATCATAAGTCCTCCGATAGAGTCATAATCTTCGGACGAAAGATCCGTTCCGAGCGCATCGTTTATATCCGTGAGCTTCATATTACCTTCAACGAGATATTTTTTGCCGCCCACATTCTTGATAAGCTCTGCCTCGTCGGAATCGTATTCATCCCTTATCTCGCCGACAATCTCCTCAAGAAGATCTTCAAGCGTTATCATTCCGACGGTCGATCCGTACTCAGAAAGGACAAACGCCACATTCTTGGTATTCTCTCTCATTTCCATGAGAAGATCGGCTGTCTTCTTATATTCATAGGTATAATAAGCTTTTCTTATGTGATCCTTGATCTTAAAATTCTCTTTATCCTTGATAAGAATGAGATCCTTGACGTTTATGAGGCCTATGATATTATCCTGATCGTTCCCGTCATAAACAGGAATTCTGGTGTACATATCCTCTTTGAATATCCTCATAACCTCATTGTAATCAGCATCCGAGCTCACACAGCTCATGTCGATCCTCGGGATCATGATATCTTTTGCAAGCGCATCACTAAAATCAAAAAGATTGAAAATGATCTTCTTCTCGTCGCTTTCTATGACGCCGTCCTCATGACTTACATCAACATAAGTCTTAAGTTCAGTCTCGGTCATTGACTGCTGTTTGTTGGGATCGATCCTGAAGATTTTTAAAATTATGGTCGCGATTCCGTTGATAATAACAATAAGCGGAACCATCACTACCATCAAAAAAGCCACGAACGGCTCATAGATTACCGCCATGCTCTCAGCATATGCCTTGGCTGCCGTCTTTGGAATTATCTCACCGAATATCAGAACAATCAAAGTCAGTACACCGGTTCCAAGACCGATATACGGATTCCCCCATAAATCGGTGACAAACACAGTCATAAGCGCCGAAGCACTCAGATTCACTATATTGTTTCCGATAAGAATTGCGGAAAGCATCTTCTGAGGATCTTCACAGATGGCAAGTACTCTTGCCGCTCTTTTATTTCCTCCGTCCGCAAGAGCCTTTATCCTGACTCTGTTGGCCGTCATATAGGCTGTCTCCGCCGATGAAAAAAACGCAGACAGCAAGACCAGTATTACCAAGGTGACTACTCTGACTATATGAATGTCCAATCGCATTCCTCCCGTTTAGCTCAATGGCTTCTCGTAAAAATCTCTGAACTCCTCATATCCCTGCTCTGTAAGATTCTGCTTCTGGAACTTCTTGTTCTTGTTCATGCGAACAACGAGAACCTGCTTTCCTTCCGCTCTCTCCTTCTGTGCTTCCGATATTATCTCAGCAAGTCTGTCGCCCTTTATACCCTTCTCGATAAGGTAAGCAACCTTTGTGCCCGCACCGGGGATCTTGAATCCCTCATCCATCATTATCATGATGATTCTCTCAAATCCAATTGAAAATCCGCATGCAGGAGTTTCCTGTCCGAGGAACTTTCCGACCATCTTGTCGTATCTTCCGCCACCGCCGCAGCTTCCGCCGTACTGAGGCATTGATACTTCAAAGATTGTTCCTGTGTAATATGACATTCCTCTTACAAGAGTAGGATCAAATACCATCTCAAACTGTGCTGATTTTGTCTTCTCAACACTGTCAATTATCTCATTGAGTCCTTCACTTACTTCAGGTGCAAGGCTGTCTGCGATCTTGTCAGTAACAGCTTTAAGAGCATCAATACCGCTCTTTCCTTCGATAAGTTTAAAGAGCTCTATGTATTTCTCTACAGAATCCTGCGCATAACCGTCTTCGATAAGCACGTCCTTGACACCCTCAAGTCCGATCTTATCCATCTTATCGAGGGTAATGAATACATCATCAAACTTCTCCTCGGGGAATCCGCTGTAAGAAGCCATAGCCTTGAGGATCCTTCTGTCGTTGATACGAATCTTGAAGTCCTTGAATCCAAGGTTTCCAAGAGTTGTAGTCGTAGCAAGGATAAGCTCTATCTCCGCAAGATTAGAAGGTTCACCCAATATATCTATATCGCACTGCATGAACTGACGATATCTTCCCTTCTGGGGTTTGTCAGCTCTCCATACATTTCCCATCTGAAGCGCCTTAAAAGGAGCCGGGAGCTCATTTGCGTGATTTGCATAAAAACGAACCAGAGGAACCGTAAGGTCATAACGAAGTCCCGAATCGGTGAGATCGTTTTCTTCCTTAGCTTCATCCAGTTTAAGCTTATCTCCTCTTTTCATCACCTTGAAAATGAGCTTCTCATTCTCTCCTCCCTGCTTGCTGTTTAAGTTCGCAAGGGATTCAACACAAGGTGTTTCTATTGAAGTAAAGCCAAATTCAGCATAAGTCTTCTTGATAATACCTATGCAATAGTCTCTCAGTTGCATCTCGGAAGGAAGAATATCCTTCATTCCGGTAACAGGTTTCTTGATCAGTGCCATAGTTTACCATCCTTAATATATAATCAAGCATAAATTTTACACTCACAAAGCACCCTTTGCAATGCCTGCTTAGGAATAATTATGATCCTGCAAAAACTCAAGAAACTGCTTAAGCGGCATCGGTCTTGCATAGAAGAAACCCTGGATATGGTCACAACCAAGTCTTATTATCTGCTTCGCCTGTTCACCGGTCTCAACACCTTCCGCAACTATTTCTTTTCCCAGACCTTTTATTATCTTTATCATGTTGTACATGATCATATATGATGTCTCAGATTCAAAAGCTGCCTGAATTGTGCTCTTATCGAGCTTAAAAATCTTAACGGGCATATCGGCAAGCCTTGAGAAATTGGAATAACCCATACCAAAATCATCCATGGAAAAAGTCAGTCCTTCACTCATAAGCTTACTTATATTCTGCTCAATTACCGATGTGACATCTTTTTCCCAAGTCTCTGTGATCTCAAGATTGATCCTTGAAGGTCCTATATTATAACGCTTCATTATTCCGAGAATAGTTTCCGCAAGATTTGTCTGAATACAATCAACAACAGAGAGATTCACTTCAACATACTCAAGTCCGTAGCTTACCGCCTTGGTAGTTGCAAGCATCTCACAAACGGATGACAGAACAAACTTATCTATTCCCAAAACCGTGCCGTTTCTCTCAGCGATCGGCATAAACACACCAGGAGAAATATATCCCGCTCTCGTATCCTTAAGCCTCACAAGCGCTTCGCAGGACGAAAACTTACCCGTCGAAGGAGAATAAATAGGCTGATAATAAACCTCCAAAAGCCCGTTATCCACAGCGTGCCTGACCAGATTTCCGATCTTTTTGTCATATTCCGCATACCTGAGGTTAAGATCCGCCACGCGAAGGACGTACTTACTCTCTCTGGACAACGCCTTATACATCATGTTACTAATCTCATCAAAGCGCTCGATAGTCTTAACATCATCGGGATAACCTATTGCACTTGTGCTTATATCAAAAGTAACGTCAAGATCCTTTAATTTAAAAGGCTCTTTAAATCTCGTCTTGATAGTATCGGCAAGCTTGTCTATGACATCGGAACTTGATTTCACATCAGGAATAAGCAGGGCAAAAAATCCGTCTCTCGGGAAAAATACTCCCGCTTCCGGACAAAGTTTTTTTAAATAATCAGCCATTTGTTTAAGAAGGCTCGACGCCGCTTCAACAGCTTCATTTCCGATGGTTCCCGAGAGCTTGTCGACTCTTATCTCCATAAGAGTAAACATTCTTCTCTGAATAAGATTGGTATAAACCGCGAAGTTAAGCGCATTTTTGGTGCCCACTCCAGACATTCTGTCAACAAAATGACTCGGATTCTGGAATGTAAAAACGCACAGCAAAAGAGAGATCGCAACACCAAACTCAAATACAACTCCCGTCTTGGTAAAAAACCTCATGCCGATCCCCATAAGCATTAGAATATAATACGCGCTTATAGCGACCATTTTTTCACTGGTCAAAACCTTGTTGTACTTAGCTATAAGATACGATGCGAAGATCAGATACATTATTATTCCGATATTCACCGTATGATTATAAGGAAATGCCAGAATAATCTCTCCCTTGTAATCAAACCTGCATATTGCATCCGTAAACGTTCCCGACATAATAACCAGAATCGTGTAAACCGACGGAACTATTACAAGGAGTTTCTTCCACAATTTATTCGGAGTTATCCTGAAAATTGCCATCAGATATACGATGGAAAAGAAACCAACGAGATAGGTAAGTATCTTTTCAACGATGACTATCAGACAGTTCATGTCGTAGGTGATATAGTTTTTGACTTCTTCGTTATTGATCCACAGATGATGAATAAGTCCCATCACGTTAAGAAGTGTGCCCACAGCTATAAGCACGCCAAAAATACGGCTCTGTTTGCCGTGATAATATTCCTCCGAGGAATAAATGACCACGATTACCGCCATAAGCACAAGCGCCGATATTGATATACAAACATCATAATTTTTCGGCTGGGTTAAAAGTTCCATCGTTACCCTCTCTCAAAGTACTCATCAATCTTTTTTACATAAGAGCTGTCTTTTACAGGATATCCCATATAATTTCCGATAAGATAATCACAGCCAAGCTCTTCCGCAACATCCTTATCCTCAAGCGTATCCACTCCCGATGCACATACGAAAAAGCTTATGTCATGGAACATGTTCACAAGACCGCTGACAACATTCATCATTCGTATGGAGCCCTGCGCAGCCCTAAGAAGACTCTGCGCAAAATTTATCTGCATTACGGGAAGTGAGATTATTCTTTCAATATTTCCGTATCCGCTTCCGTAATTATCAACTATAACGCTGACATTCATATCTTTGAGCTTCTTAAGATTTCGCTCCGCAACACTGTTCATCGTGGTTATGGCTGTCTCCGCGAGCTTTAAGCTTATCCACGAGCCATCGACGTTTTCCTCCTTAAGAAGTGCCTTTAATCTTCTGGTAAAATCATTTCTTGAAACTTCAGCCTGAGACATAGGAATTATCGCTCTGAACTTACCGTTCTTATCGCCTGCGTTCCAAAAAGACAGAGCTCTTAAGGTGTTCTTAAGAACATATTCATCGATATCCATGATCGTCTGAGTTGCCCTCGAATCCTCGATATACCTTCTTACTTCTATCTCCTTGCCCGCATCGTCGTAAATGTAGCAGACAGCCTCAGCCGTATAATTTATCTTGTAGATCTTGGAAACAACAGGTCTGAACTTAACGACCGCTTTCTTTTCTTCAATGTTCTTTCTCGCCAGCACTTCATAATCATAAGTTCCAAGCTTCTCATCAAAGTTACTGTTTTTGGTATCAACGACAACATCCGCTTTCTGAGCTATATCATCGGTCACAAGTTCAATCTTGAGCATAAGCTCTGAGAGATCTTTGTACTGTTCGGGATAACTCATCATAAAACAGTGCCCCTCAACCTTAATGGTCATATCCGCATAATTCCACGGTTCCCTTATCCTGTAAGAGATCTTGTACATAAGATCTTCGGAAACTTTGGGATCGATCGTGTTTACCGCGATGGCAAAAATATTGTCGCTATACCTGTAAACATAGGTGATAACCTTTAATTCTTTTCTTCCCACCTTTTTAAGATACTTGGCAATCGTCTTGATAACACCTTCTGCCTGAGAATTACCGATCTCTGAAGTAAGCGCCCTGACGTTGTCTATAGTCACAAAAACAAGCTGATGACGCGCATTCTTTTTTATCTTAAGACCGACAGTCTCAAAGAACGCCCTTCTGTTCAGTACATTATTCTTGCCGTCCACCATCTCGTTCGGATTCTGAAGTGTTATAAATACCAGAGTTATGCCTATTGTGATCAGGAAGTTTTCGATCAGGATCAGCGGATATTTATACTGTATGTAAATTCCCAAAATAGTAAGCCCAACATGCGTAAGAACGATGATCCGCGTCTTTAGCCTCATAAAATTACTGTATTTGAAAGTGAGCACAACTCCACATAAGACATAATAGAACGCAACAACATAGAATACAGTTATATGACTGCCTCTGTAATATATTCCGTCGTCGCCGTATCCAAACATTATCGATGTGAACCAGTTGGCGAATACCATCAAAAAACCGATGATATATCCGAAAAAGATCGCAAAAAATCCCTTATAAGACTTCGCGTCGAAAAAGATATCTAGAACAGCCATTATGTAAAGAAGGTAACAAAGTCCCGATCCTAAATGGCATAGAAAATAAGCGCTTCCACTGAACATTTCCGCATAGTGATACCAAGGAGCCTCAACCGGATTCATCTGGAGGTGTGTTTCTATCCTCTCAAACAAAGTTGCCAGGAAAACACTCAAAAAAAGCATCGAATAAACTTTCTCTCTGGATGAAGGAACTTTTCTTCTCGACAGAGAGACAATTCCAATCGTTGCCAGTATACATAGAGCACATGTGTCAAAATAAGAATTATATTGCATGAATCACTCCGATGTGTACATATTTGCTTTAATTATACGTCATACCATACATTTTTCATACGATATAAAATAATCTTTTAATTAAGTTTAATGAATTTTTCTTGAATAATATGAACCTTTTTGAATAATAAAACCTCTTCCGCACATATCAAACAAAATCTTAAGCAGCTCCGGAACAGAAATATCCATACCCGCAACGCTGAGTTTATCGGCAATATAAGAAAAAGATACAGGAATCACATCAAGTATTTCCATAATTTCCTTTTCCACAAAAGTCATTGAACCGGTAGAATTCATTCCGTCTTCCTTACCGATTCCCGAACCCTCTCTTTTGTAGTTCCAATCAGCTATTCTCTCTATGACGTCATTGACATCAAGGACCGCTCCCGCCCCCTGGCATATAAGATGATTGCAGCCGTCACTCAGCCTGTCCGTCACTCTTCCCGGGACCGCAAGAACTTCCCTGCCCTGTTCAAGAGCAGTATCAACGGTTATCTGCGTTCCCGAGTGAAGCCTCGCCTCCACAACCACCACAATATCCGCAAGTGCACTTATCAGTCTGTTCCTCATAGGAAAAAAATTTGCTTTCGGCATGGTTCCCGGCGGATACTCGGATATTATTCCGCCGTTCTCAGAAAGTGCCTCGTATATGTCTCTGTTTTCGTCAGGATAGCAGATGTCTGCTCCGCAGCCCACTACAGCGTAGGATTTACCTCCCGCCGCAAGTGCGGCTTTCTGACTTATGCCGTCAACTCCTCTCGCCATCCCGCTTATAACTCCGACTCCCGCAAGAGCAAGTCCTCTTCCCAGTTGTCTTGCCATATATCTTCCGTAATCCGAACAGAGCCTTGCACCGATTATGGCAACAGACGGTCTGTCCTCTCCCGGAAGTTCACCTTTCACATATATGGCAAAAGGCGGGTTTGGTATATTCTTAAGCTTTTCGGGAAATCCCGGATCTATCCTTGATATGAACCGGATTCCCTTCTCTTCGAGCTTTTTTCTCTCCGCGTCAAAATCCCAGACATTTCGTGACTCGAGAACAGCTTTCACCTGCTTTGGCTTAAGTATCTTCTTAAGTTCCGCTTCTCCCATCTCATAAACTTCCATGCAGGTTCTTCCGCTGCACAAAAGCCTGTCTACCGTTGTATTTCCCACCCACGGGATATTAAAAAGCCAGTGGGCGTAATCATTCTCCGTCATCATTCTTCCTCCTGTCTCCAATATTTACTGTCTGTCATCCTATAGCTAACAGCTTCAATAAGATGTATCTCTTTTATTTCATCCGATCCGTCCACGTCCGCTATGGTTCTGGCAAGCCTTAAAACCTTGTGATATGCTCTGGCGCTTAGATCCATCGAACAAAATGTCTTTTCCAAAAAAGCTCTTTCTCTCATACCGAGCTTGCAGTACTTCCTGATATCCGCAGGTGTCATCTCGGAATTGAACCTGAGCGACGTTCCTTTAAACCTCTCCTGCTGCCTCTTTCGTGCATCAAGAACTCTTTTTCTTATAGTCTCACTTGATTCGTTGCAACTGCTGCTCCTTTCGGAAAGATCCGAAATATCAACCTTCGGCGCCTCTATGCAGATGTCGATCCTATCAAGGATAGGTCCCGAAATTCTTCCCAAGTATCTTCTTATCTCATTAGCCGTGCACTTGCACTTATTTCTGTCGGGATAATAGCCGCAAGGGCATGGATTGAGCGCTCCGACGAGCCGGAAATCCGCAGGGTACGTAAAAGTTCCTCTGCTTCTTACTATATTCACCTTTCTGTCCTCAATGGGCTGTCTCAACATATCAAGTTTTGCTCTGGGAAATTCCGGCATTTCATCGAGAAAGAGAATGCCTCTGTGAGCCAAAGAAATGACACCAGGTCTTGGAATCGCGCCGCCACCTACAAGTGACGTCTCGGTTATCAGATGATGCGGGCTGACAAACGGTCGCTTAGTAATAAGAGCCTTGTTTTCTCCCATCATTCCCGCAACAGAATAAATTGTCGATACTTCTATGCTCTCTTCAAGAGAAAGCGGCGGAAGTATCGTCGGGATACGCTTTGCCACCATGCTCTTCCCCGAACCCGGAGGTCCCACGAGCAAAATGTGATGGAAGCCTGCCGCTGCCACAGTCGCCGCCCGCTTAACTGCCGACTGCCCGTTGATATCTGCAAAATCGACAGTTGCATTTTCTTTTTCATCATCTTCAAAAATCTTGTTAATATCGATCTTCGTGGGCTCTATAAGCTTATCCCTCTCCTCTTTGCACGAAGAAAGATACATGATGACTTCCTGAAGGGATGACACTCCAACAATCTTCATTCCGCTTACTACGGCGCCCTCTCGCGCATTATCTCTTGGCAATATTACCGTTTTGTATCCGGCTTCTTTCGCCTTTGTTACTATTGGAAGAACTCCCTTGACTTCTTTGATCTCACCGTCGAGTCCGACTTCGCCCAGGACAATTGTTTCATCCGTGGCATCGCCCCCTATCTCTCCTATTGCCTCCAATATACCAACAGCAAGCGGCAGGTCTATAACCACACCCTCTTTTTTGATATCCGCAGGGGAAAGATTGACTGTTATCTTGGATGCGGGAATCTTTACACCGGCGTTTTTCAAGGCAACTTTTACTCTGTCGCCCGCTTCTCTGACATCGCCGCTCATGAATCCCACCATGTTGAATCCCGGAAGTCCGGAAGATACATCCACTTCGATCTGCATCAGGTAAGAAACAATCCCCCTGACCGCTCCGGATGTAATAGAACTGTACATATTTTTATTTCCTCTTTTCTGTTATGAGCATAAACAAAAAACGGAAAAACCGACCTGCTGATTATACAGCAGGCCGGTCATTAATGTCTTTAAGGCTTTCTTAGAATTTTCTTAAGATTTTTTGTATTTATCTGAGCATCTTATTCTGCATGGTCTCAGGATCCTGGGCAAACTGGAGAGCCGCTTCTCTTGTGATCTTCTGATCTCTGTAAAGCTCCATGATCGCATCATCCATTGTGATCATTCCCTGTTTCCTGTAAGTCTGCATATAAGTAATAAGCTGATGAGATTTCCCTTCACGAATAAGGTTTCTCACGGCACTGTTTACGTGAAGAACTTCAAATGCCGCCTGTCTGGTAAATCCGTCCGCTGCCGGTAAAAGCTGCTGAGAAATAACGGCCTCAAGCACGCTGGCAAGCTGGATTCTTACCTGTTGCTGCTGATGAGAAGGAAATACATCGATAAGTCTGTCCACGGTATTGGATGCTCCGATCGTATGAACCGTAGAAAGAACCAAATGTCCAGTCTCTGCAGCGGTTATAGCGGTACTTATGGTCTCGAGGTCTCTCATCTCTCCCACGAGAATAACATCGGGATCTTCTCTGAGCGCCGCCCTGAGCGCATTTGCATATGAATTCGAATCAGTTCCGATCTCTCTTTGATTGACAATCGAAAGTCGGTGCTGATATGTAAACTCAATAGGATCCTCCAGGGTAATGACATGCGCTTCCCTGTTGTTGTTTATCATATCTATGATGGAAGCAAGTGTCGTAGACTTTCCGCTTCCCGTAGGTCCTGTAACAAGTACGAGACCTCTTTTTTTGTTATACAGATCTATGACAGTTTCCGGTATTCCGAGACTCTCCGCGGTCGGTATCTCTGTTGCAACAACTCTGAATGCCATTGCCACAGAACCTCTCTGCTTAAAAATATTAAGTCTGAATCTTCCTACTCCCTTGATCGAGAATGACATATCATGCTGTCCGTTCTCTTCAAGTTTCGCCCTCTGCCTTTCGTTTGTAACTTCATCTGCGATTTCCTGAGTGTCATTAGGCATCATCCTATCGTAGTTCTCCATAGCGATAAGATTACCGTTAAGTCTCATCTTAGGAGGAAGACCTACAGTGATATGAACGTCCGAAGCGCCTCTTAATTTAGCTTCTTTCAGGATTTCTACAATTCTTGACATATATCTTTCCCATCCCTGTTCAAAATATTGTTATGCCCTGTCAAACATACTCGGGTTCTTCCACATTGATTCCGAGAGCTTTCATTCTTGCCAGATCCATAGTGTATCTGTTATCCATAGTCTTCATAATATCAATGATCTCAAGATTGTTATATGCCGCTCTGTTGGAAAGGTCGATAATACTGTTATCCTTGAAACTCAAAACAGTGGGACGAAGGAAATCCACATCGTTTGTCTTGATAACAAGCGCCTTCTCACCGGTGTTAAGCTCAACACTTATTCCGGGAACAAGAATATTAAGTGAATCAATAAGTCCCTTTACAACTCTGGGATCAAAGACATCGTCTCTCTGCATCATTCTTCTTATTACGAGCACTTCAGAAACGGGCGCATCGTCAACTCTCGCCGCTGTTTCCTTATCAAATATTCCCGCAACAATGAGAACTTTGGCTGACACAGATATCTTGGAAGTATCTATCGAATTGCCCTTCCAATAATCAAGCAGTACCTTTCTCGCCTGATTGCAAACTCTTTTCACATTGGGAGTAGCCGAAAATGCTTCATCGATAATCGGATATCCTGCTATCTCATGAGCATCGATGGTATTGAGCTCCTCCTCGGTACAATTAAGCTTGGACTGAAGTCCCGCAGCAAGAGTCAGTTTGCCGATATCGTGTATTACTGCTGCCATAACCGCTTCCTGCTGGTCTGCAAGAGAAACATTCATTGAATGAGTTATCATTGCCGAAAGAATTCCGACATTCAAGCTGTGTTTGTATATATAATCATCGGTACTTCTCAGTCCCTGCTGAAAAGTTACCTTTTTTCTGAGATTTCCGTAATTCTTTATTATCTGATCGACGATATTGGGAAATTTCTCCTGTTTATGCGTCTTAACAATATGCTCGAGTTCTTCCATTATCTCGTTGTAGCCGACTGTCTGAAAACGCTCAAACTCAATGTCATCTTGCGTCATAGGCGGAACAGGTTCCGCAGGTTCAAGGACATAAACTCCTATGAGCCCAAAGTTCTTGATATTGTCAATACTCTGCAGATCTTCAAGAACATGTGCCCTATCGTATAAAAGTGCTCCTTTTCTGCTGTATATCGGCCTTGCAAGCCTCATCCCCGGTTTCAATTCATCGCACTTAATAAAAAGCATGTACCAAATAACCTCCCGCAATAAAAGACATAGTTCCCCTTATATACACTAATTATCGCGCTATCATGTACAAAAATCAAGTAAAGTCTTATGTCAACTCGTCTAAGGTATTGCCATAAGGAGAAAGAAACTCATTTACGAAATCAAGGACTTCCGGAAGATCTTTGTACAGGCTCCTTACAGCCTTCTCCGTGCTCTCTTTTGCAGTCCTGAACTCGCTGTTTCCGGCGCCGGTCTCAGCCATACATTTAATAAGCGCAGAAAGCTTATCAGCCGCTTTCACAAGGCGCCTCATATAGCGCTCATTTTCATCGTCATCCGCTTTAAACACCTGCTCAAAAGAAGGTCTTAAGTCATCGGGAAGCTTCTCAAGAAGCTTGTCATCGGCAATTGCCTCCACCTGCTTATATGCTGTTTTCAGATCCGCATTGAAATATTTAACGGGAGTAGGCATATCGCCTGTGATTATCTCGGATGCGTCATGATAAAGCCCGACAAGAGCGGCTTTGTTCGCATCAAGATTCCTTCCGTATCTGACATTACCTATAACACAGAGAGCATGAGCTATCATGGCTACTTCCATGGAATGCTCACACAGATTCTCCTGTCTGGTATTTCTCATAAGTGCCCATCTGTCGATGTACTTCATTCTGGAAATAAGTGCAAAAAAATTGTAATTCATCGTTCGTTCCCCCAATACTTCTATATTTTTATAATAATTTGGGTGCCAAAAACACTTTTTGACACCCTATAATAATCTTACTCTGTTGTAAACTCAATCTTGATCGTTCCATGCTGTGCATCAAAGATCATCTGAGCCTTTTCCTTATCAGATGCATCCTTTGCCGCCGGCAAATATGAAATTTCAAGCCTTGGATCATTCTCAAAATTCGGGAAAGCGTCAAGCATTGCGATGCATTCGTCTGTATACCACATAAATGCAGTATTATCATCAGTCTTAACATCAGGTTCTCCGTAATAATTTACAAAAAGTTCCTTGTATCTATCAAGTCTGTCCGCTCCATTGTCATCATCCAAAGAAACATAAGTAAGTCCATTATCCGAGTACATAAGACTGACTCTTGAGAAATCCTCTTCTCCCTTGCAATCTGTATAAAGCACCATATCACCTTTGCCTGAACTTAAAACGCTACTTACATTTGAGGATTCACCCTCTGTAAATCCAAGCTGTTGTACAGAAGGATGACTTGATGCCTCCCAATTTATGTTAATGAACAAAAATGGATACTCAGAATTTGCTTTCTCCGGTCTTTCTACTTTTATCTCTTCTACAGACGCTTCAGCAACCGATTCGTCCTGTGAAGCTTCATCAGCTTCAATCGATGCTTCGCCCACAGACTCCTCTGCGCCCTCACCTGATGTTTCAATCGTTGTCTCCTGTGAGCTCTCGCTTCCTGCAGGTTCATTTGATGCACCCGATGCGCATCCCGTTAACATTGCAGCAACAAGAACAGCTGCAATTAACTCTTTCCTTTTCATAATAATCTCCTTTTATAACATTACTAACTAATAATTTTTAAAGAGTCGCTTGCGACTCTTTTGCGCGCGAGCGGTATTGCGAAGCAATAAAATACACTTCCGCGAGCTGCGCATCCCTGCGAAGCGATTTTATTATTCAATAGAATTTTCTATGTGAATAATAAAATCTGCCATTACAGTATTGCTGACATCCAGTCCTTGCGTCGTAAGACAAAGATGTTCACGGCATGTTTTTTCTTCTACAAAACGTCGTAGGAGCCCCATTCCTACATACTTACCGATAACTTCAGCATAGACATCTTCAATTTTTTTGCCAAAAAGAGCTTCAAATTCAGCAAGATCAACACCTGTTATAAGGCGAAGCCCCAGAAACATGAACTCTTCCATTCTATCTTCAAGCGTCAGCTTCTCAACATTTTCTCTTATTCCGGCAAAAGAACTATCTCCAGAAAAATAAGCTATGTAATCATCTATCTTTCCGGTATTGGTCCATCTTACATCATCAACCATAGAGGCTGCACCGAGCCCAACGCCCAGATAGTTTCCTCTTTTCCAATAGACTTTGTTGTGCTCACACTCAAATCCGTCCTTGGCATAATTGGATATCTCATACCTGTGATACCCAAAGTCCTGTAGCTTCTCAGCCGTTTTGTGGTACATAGCCCTATCCTCTTCTTCCCCGGGAAGATCAAGGTCCATGTCAAAAAAGGGTGTTCCCTCCTCCACAATAAGGCTGTAAGCCGATATATGCTCAGGATCAAGTGAAACTGCTTTCTTAAGAGTATTTAAGTAAGACTCCAAACTCTGCCCCGGAAGAGCGCTCATAACATCAAGGTTTATATTGGTAAAACCTGCTTTTCTCGCATCTTCGTAGGTCCTTTGTGCAGTCGCACAGTCGTGTATCCTACCGATTCTCTTAAGCTCATCGTCATCAAAAGACTGCACACCTATGCTAAGTCTGTTAAAACCTGCTTCTTTATACTTTTTTAGCTTGTCAAAAGAAGCCGTTCCCGGATTTAATTCAAGACTTATCTCCGCATCGGCGGCAAGGTTGTAGTTATCTTTTATGTCTGATAATATGCTGCAAATATAGTTCGCATTTGGAAAAGAAGGTGTCCCTCCTCCGAAGAACACCGTTTTTACCATGCTGTCACTATAATCTTTTGCGCTTTCCTTAAGCTCCTTTGAAAGTGCCTTAAAGTATGCCTTCATAACTTCCTCATTTGCACTAAATGACAAGAAGTCACAGTACAGACACTTTCTCACACAAAAAGGTATATGTACGTATAAAGATAAATCTTTATTCATGCTACTTCCTCATCAGTCTGTGCTGTCGAGTTTAAGTACGCTGAGGAATGCTGCCTGCGGAACTTCAACGTTACCAATCTGGCGCATTTTCTTTTTACCCTCTTTTTGCTTCTCAAGAAGTTTCTTCTTACGGGTGATATCACCGCCGTAGCACTTGGCAAGGACGTCTTTTCTGTAAGCTTTAACCGTTTCCCTGGCAATTATCTTGCCTCCAACAGCTGCCTGAATCGGCACTTCGAAAAGGTGCCTCGGGATCTCTTCCTTGAGCTTCTCGCACATCTTGCGACCGCGCTCATATGCACCGTCCTTGTGTACGATAAATGAAAGAGCGTCGACCTCTTCTCTGTTGATAAGAATATCAAGCTTAACAAGATCTGACTTCTCATAGCCTTTAAGTTCATAGTCAAATGAAGCATAACCTCTGGACCTTGACTTAAGTGCATCGAAGAAATCATAAATTATCTCATTAAGAGGAAGCTCATACTTAAGTATGGCTCTTGTCTGCTCGATATAATCGGTACTTATGTATTTACCTCTTCTCTCCTGGCAAAGCTGCATGATAGCACCGACATAATCGGTAGTAACCATGATCTCGCCGTTTACCATAGGCTCTTCCATGTACTCGATCTCTGTGGGATCGGGAAGGTTGGAAGGATTGGTAAGATCAAAGACTGTTCCGTCATTCTTGTGTACCTTATATACAACGCCGGGAGCTGTTGTTACAAGGTTAAGGTCATACTCTCTCTCAAGTCTCTCCTGAATTACTTCAAGATGAAGAAGTCCCAGGAAGCCCGCTCTGAATCCAAATCCAAGAGCCTGTGATGTCTCAGGTTCATAGAAAAGAGAGGCATCATTAAGCTGCAATTTTTCAAGAGCGTCTCTTAGGTCTGAGTAGTGCGCTGAATCTGCGGGGTAAAGTCCGCAGTAAACCATAGGCATAACCTTCTTGTATCCGGGAAGTGCCTCTGCGCAAGGTTTTGTAGAATCAGTTACTGTATCGCCGACTCTTGTGTCCTGAATATTCTTAATAGACGCTGTGAAATATCCAACATCGCCCGCTGTAAGTTCATCATTTGGAATAAACCTTCCTGGTCCGAAATATCCGACTTCAACGACTTCAGATTCTGCACCTGTAGCCATAAAGCGTACTTTCATACCCTTTTTAAGAACACCGTCTCTTACTCTTACAAATACAATAACTCCTCTGTAAGAATCATAGATGCTGTCAAATATCAGAGCTGTGAGAGGTTTGTCTGCATCTCCCGTGGGAGCGGGTATCTTATTGACAACCGCCTCAAGAACATCCTCTATTCCTATTCCGTTCTTCGCGGAAATAAGAGGTGCGTCCTGAGCTTCTATGCCTATAACATCCTCTATCTCATCCTTGACTTCCTGCGGCTGTGCGCTGGGGAGGTCTATCTTATTGATGACCGGAAAAACATCGAGATCATGATCAAGTGCCATATACACATTTGCGAGAGTTTGTGCCTCAACACCCTGTGTGGCGTCTACTACAAGAATAGCTCCGTCACACGCCGCAAGGCTACGCGAAACCTCGTATCCAAAGTCGACATGGCCGGGAGTATCTATCATATTGAAAGTGTACTCCTCTCCGTCCTTAGCCTTATAGATCATTCTGACAGCCTGCGACTTTATGGTAATTCCTCTTTCTCTCTCAATGTCCATATTGTCGAGAACCTGATTCTGCATCTCTCTGCTGGTAAGAACACCGGTCTTCTCTATCATCCTGTCTGCAAGAGTTGATTTACCGTGATCGATATGTGCAACTATACAAAAATTCCTTATTTTACTCTGGTCCACAAAACTACCTCTATTCATCATCTAATTTCCATACATCACCATATGATACCATGATAAAAGCCAAAAATCTATTGACAGTTTCTGGAAATTCATCTAATATATTTACCGTATGTAGCATTAACTGTCCGTGTCCGGCTTAATGCGCACACGAACTTACGTATGATAAAACATATTATTTTTTCGGAGGTAATTATGGCAAATATCAAATCCGCCAAGAAGAGAGTTTTGGTCAACAAGAAAAAGGCTGAAAGAAATCAGATGATCAAGTCAGCTGTTAAGACTGAAATCAAGAAAGTTAGAACTGCTATCGATGCAGGTAATAAGGATGAGGCTGCTAAGGCTCTTCTTGCTGCTACATCTGCTATTGACAAGGCTGAATCAAAGGGAGTATTCAAGAAGAATACAGCTTCAAGAAAAGTTTCACGTCTTGCTCAGGCTGTTAACAAAATGGCTTAATAATAATTATTATATTTATATGTAAATAATAAACCTCATGTCTTCTCACCGACATGAGGTTATTTTATTTGAGGCGGCACGCCACCTCAAATAAAAAACGCTCCGCGAGGATTCATAGCTCGCGAAGCGGTATTGTCTTTATTTCTTTCTTCTGATGCTTGATACTTTCTCTTTTACTTCTTCAAGATTGACCTTGAACTTCTCAGATACCATGGTAGGGTTTCCCAAAATAGTCTTTTCCCTGTACCATGCAAAAAAGCCCTTGATCTGTCTCGGGGTAAGATTCGACATAAGAACGCGGTACTTGGCATAGAGCTCTCCTATCTCGTCCTTAACATCGTTGACGTAACCCGAAGGATTTACGTTTATCTTCTCTTTAATCTTTCTGAATGAAGATTCAAGAGTTGAACTGAGTGCATCCACTCTCGTCTCTATTCCGCCTCGAACGCCCTCACTCGTACTTGTAATAAGCGTATCGAGTCTCTTTTGCATCTTCTGCATCTCTTCCTTGGCTTTTTCCATATAGATAAGAACATCTCTAAGATCCAGAGCAGTCTTAAATGCAACCATGAAATCACAGCCTATAAGGAAGGTGACCACAAGCGTCACCACAGAAAGAACATGATACGGTATCAGCAGCAGCATATGCTCGATAGGAATCTGCAGAAAATGCGTAAACAGCACTGTCAGCACTCCCCAAAAGAGCGTGGATTCAAGGCAGATGTGCCCCTTGAAATTAAGGAACTTATCGGAGTAATCCCAGTACCTTACCTTAAAGAGCGCTTCCATGGTAACTCCAGTGATATATTCAAGAAGCGTAGCGCCAAAACATCCCGCGAAATATACGAGGATAAGATTTTGAAAAAACGGCCTCGATACCACGAGCATCATGACTCCGCCACATCCGTATAACGGTAAAAAGGGACCTCTCATAAAGCCCCTGTTCACCGGTTTTTTCTCCAAAAAAGAAACATATGTCGATTCAAAACACCAGCCGAAAAAGCTGTAAAAATAGAAAAGAAACAGCCATTGCAGCGGAAGATAGTTGAACATTTATAATCTCCTGTTTATGTCAAAAAACTTATTGCTGAGGGTTAGAGAAATCAATTACAGGATATTCGCAAGGATCCGTCTTCTCTACCGAAATTGCCTCGAGAACAGGTCCCTCTCCGTTATATTCGGGAACAAACTTCTTGGTAACCTTAGCTGTTACAAGAACCCATTCCTTCTCTGTAAGTGTGTCAACCTTATCATAATCACATGCAAATCCAAGGAACTGCATATCCTCAGCACAACATGTCATCGCCATTCTGCCCGGAACAAATCTGTTCTTGGGAAATTCCGGCGGAATAAGTACCATTGCCTTAAACTTCACGTTTTTGCCTTCGTATCTGTCAACGTGCTCAAGAGCATCAAGATAGAACATGCCATAACCGTAATTATTGAGTTCTATAGGATCGGCATTAAGATCAAAAGGAAGATCCTCATCAAGAGTAACATCAACTTCTCCGTTCATATCTTCAAAGATGATGTCTGCCTTCTGATTGATTGCCTTGACGTTTCTCTTAAACGTAGCAAGATCCTTTATTCCGTCACATCTGTTGAACAGTATAAGGTCGGAACCGCGAAGCTGTTCAGCAAGAAGTGATTTCATGTTGTTAAAGTACAACTCAAAATTAGAAGCATCGATGACCGTAATCTGCTGCTCAAGTTTCCACATCATAGGGAGCTTGAGGTTTTTAAAATTCCACATTCCGTTGTACTCAATAAGAATACGCTCCGGATTGTGCTTGGCATCAAGCTTAATGAGATTATCGGGATTCAACTCCTCCTCTTCTTCTATCTTCTCAATAACAGTATTGGTTGAGCGAAGAAGGTTATCCTCATAATCATTCTCGCCCTCTTCACAGACAAGAAGAAGTGTCTTTCCTCTTGTTTGGAAATAAGGCTGAGCTATTGTATAGCGAAAGAAATCAGTCTTTCCGCTATCAAGAAATCCATTGATAATATATACCGGTTTCAATTTCTATCTCCTTCAAATCTTGCGGAAAAGCTGTTCAAGCTTGTCTTCGTTGAGCATAGATCCGATAACACAGATCTTGCCGGTAACATCGGCTGCGCCTGTTCTTACATCAGCTTCGCCGGGTACATAATCAAATTCGATCCATGTGCCGTCTGTTGCGGGAACAACACCCTTAGAGCGAAGAACGATTCCATAATCTGAGTCTTCATCGAGCTTCTCAAGCATACCGGTAATCTCTTCAGCTGTATATTTAACGGGAGTTTCCATTCCCCAGCTTGTGAATACATCATGAGCCGCATGGTCATGATCATGGTGATGACAGCAGCAATGATCATGCTCTTCCTCATCGTCGTCATCGTGATGATGATGGCAGCAGTGCTCGTGCTCTTCCTCATCTTCATCATCGTGATGGTGATGATGGCAGCAGTGCTCGTGCTCTTCCTCATCTTCATCATCGTGATGGTGATGATGGCAGCAGTGCTCGTGCTCTTCTTCATCTTCATCATCGTGATGGTGGTGATGGCAGCAATGATCATGCTCTTCTTCATCTTCATCGTCATCATGGTGATGTGATCTGTATACTACAGTTCCATCCTCGTTGACCTCTTTGTGGCTTCCGTGATGATGATGGTGATGATGCTCCTGTGCTTCTTCCATCACAAGCTTTAAGAGCTCCGCTTCAAGATCACTGTTTCCTTCGAAAGTATCAAGAATCTCTTTTCCTGTTATCTGATCAAGAGGTGTTGTTATGATCGTTGCCTTCTCATTGTGGCTGCGGATAAGTGCAACAGCCTCTTCTATCTTCTTCTGATCTGCTTTATCTGTTCTTGAAAGAATGATTGTTCCGGCATTCTCAATCTGATTGATAAAGAACTCACCGAAATTCTTTATATATACTTTTGCCTTTGATACATCAACAACAGTAACCGCACTGTTAAGTTCCATATTATCATCGGCATCCGCGATATTCTGTATTGCTCTCATTACATCTGAAAGCTTGCCGACTCCCGATGGCTCAATAAGAATTCTCTCAGGTGCATATGTAGCCATAACCTCTTTAAGTGACGTCTCAAAGTCACCTACAAGTGAACAGCAGATACATCCTGAATTCATTTCTGTTATCTCAATTCCGGACTCCTTCAGGAATCCGCCGTCGATACCAATCTCTCCGAACTCATTCTCAATAAGAACCACCTTGGTTCCGTTTAATGCTTCTTTAAGAAGCTTCTTTATAAGTGTAGTTTTACCTGCACCCAAAAAACCTGATATAATATCGATCTTTGTCATTTGAACTCCATTCCGCACATTGTTAGTCTGCGCTATTTCTACTACAACTAATATATTCTATTAACAGAGTCTCAAAATGTCAAGAAATCAGGCTTATCTCATCCCTCATCAGAATGTTCTTCAAAGTCGCTTTCCGTGCGGGTTTCCTCACTTTCGAAAACAGCAGCATCTTGATCATCTTTATCAGAATTATCAGTGTCTGCTACCGTCTCCTCATTGGTTTTCTCCGCATCCGGTGCACCTTCATCCGGAGCCTTTTCAGCTTCTGCATTATCACCTGTTTCAGATGTAACGTTAGAAGTTTCTCTTTCAGCCGCTACCTTATTATCCGAGGCTTCCGAAGATGATGAAGATGAAGAAGCCTCTTCGATGCTCTCATCTTCAGGCTCGTCATCACCAAAATCAAAACCTTCAAACAACAGAATATCTTCATTTATAAGATTTCTCGGTGAAGGCATCGCCATACTCTGAGTTCTGAGCGACCTCGAAGTATCTATTGCGGGAACAGTTGTGTTGTATTTGGAATTCTTTCCCGCAAATACAATGTGAGCCGAAACAACCTGTCCGTGGGCATACCCGCAAGCCGGAGCATAGCCCTCGATCGTACTTGCATTTTTATTGCAGCTGAGAATTCTCTCAGTCTTAATGTCTTCCACTCTTCCTTTTCTTCTTTTGACCTCATCTACGGAATATACAGTCTCGTGATGTCTTGCACTGTTTCCGATAAACTCCGCACCGCAATGATGGCATCTGTACGCAAATTCGGGAGTTCCGTCAGAATCATCTTTAACATGATGACGCAGCTCCACATCCTCCTTTGTTGTTATGGTATAAACATTCCTTGTGGTGTAGCACCTGTCGCTATGCTTGTGATATACGGGAGTCGTAAAACATCCGCCTCTGAGCGCCGAAGAAACCATAGACGCGCCGTTAGTTTGTCCTTTCCCATCCACATGATAGTGATAATCATATTCGATATTTGCCGCAGTTTCGCCGGTATCAAGAACAACCTGTGTGGATATGCTCTCAATAGCTCTTCCAAACTCTGTAAATGTGGCATCCTCGTTTATTTCGACACCTTTAGTGAGCAATGCGGATGCCAGAATCTTTTTTCCATTACTCACACGCTGAAAAACCTGATCAAGCTTACCGTTTATTCCGGTAGTCTTTTCATCAATATACGCCTTGATTCCATCCATTCCAGTCCCCATCTCGGTGCTTACGATCTCAATTTTCTCATCTATCTTATCTCCGAGTGCGGTATTCAGTGTAATAAATTCATTTCGAAGTTCCGTGACGGAATCAATATTTCTTTTTTCAAGATCACTGTTAAACTCTGAAAGCTTGGCAAGAAGATCCTCATATCTTGAGATTGAATCACTCGATAACTGCTTATCCCCGCTCTTTATCTCATCATTAAGCTCATCCATAAGCTCCTTGGTATGATTCTTGATGTTCTCATATTCCTTGGTTATATTGTCAAGCTCGCTGTTGATCGCATCGAATTCCTTCTTGACCTTCTCGCTGCTGTCACCGTTTTCTTTTTCTATGAGTTCCTTAAGGTTCTCTATTCTGCTCTCAGTGCTGCTGACTGAAGAATGTATATCCTTGAGATTGGTGCCAAGCCCCGATACTTTCTCGCTTACCGCATCGGAATCATCGTCGCCTTCTGCAAGTTCTTTTTTTGTATTCTCATAATATGAAACAAGCCCCTCATGATTCTTGACTATCAGATCATCGAGATCATCAAGATAATCGTGAAGTTCATTGAGTTTTTCATTGGTCTTTTCATTATTCTCGTTCTCTTTTTGCACAACCTGATCTCTGGCATTCGCCGCAACCACGGGAGTACTGATATAAATAAGTCCTCCGCACATCAAAAGCGCGATAACCACTGCTGTTGCCACAACAAATGTATCGTGTCTCTTTAATCTTCTCAAAAGCAGTTTCACCGAATTGTTCTGCTTTTCCCATCTTTCCTTAAAATTCATAATGATCCTTTCCATACATTGCAGGCACAGAAAAAGCATCGGGACTCTTACCGCACCTGGCAGTAATAAATAAAAATAAAGTGAAATCGCTTAGATGAACATCTAAGTTTGTGTCAACAGAATGTCGACAAGGATTTATTATACATACGAAAAATAAAATTGCAACATATTTTTTTCTGTTATACTTTACTTATGAAAAAATTCGACAGAAACGATCTTATACTTATTTCAAGCTTCATATTGGCATCAGCCGTCATACTTATCGGCGTCTTTCTTTTTTCAGGAAAAGGGGCAACGGTTGTCGTCAGCGTAGACGGCAGCGAAGTGATATCACTCCCTCTTAGCGAAGATACCACTTACAATATAGGCGGATATCACGGAAGTGAGAATATCCTTGAGATAAAAGACGGCAAAGCACATCTGACCGGTGCGTCCTGTCCCGACAAGCTCTGCGTAAATATGGGATACATAAGCAAAGAAGGACAATCAATCATCTGTCTTCCCAATAAAGTTGTAATTGAAATAAAAGGAAATACAAAAGAGAAAGAAAATTTTGACACGATCTCGGAGTAAGAATATATGCATGAAATGACACCTGTACGCAGAACTGCAATCTACGGCGTTTTCACTGCGCTGGCAATAATACTTGGCTATGTTGAATTACAGCTTCCGGCATTCTTCGCGATTCCGGGAATCAAGCCGGGTCTTACAAATATCGTTGTAGTGGTCGCACTCTACACTCTCGGTGATAAGAGCGCGCTCTTTATAAACTTTGTCAGAATCCTGATCGTATCTATCCTGTTCGGCACACTTATGGCATTCATGTTCTCAGCCATCGGCGGCATCCTCAGCACCACAGTTATGATCCTGTTAAAAAAGACCGACAAATTCAGCTCAGTCGGCGTGAGCGCCGCAGGAGGCCTCACCCACAATGTAGGTCAGATCTTAGTCGCCATGTTCGTAACAGGCACTTCCAGCATCCTCTGGTACCTCGCAGTCCTCTGGATCACCGGCACCGCCAGCGGTATTATCGTCGGTATCATCGGCGGTCTCGTCTGCAAGCACGTGAAGCCGATAAGGATGATGGAGCCATGATTGAGCTAAGCTCAGCATTGGAATCTGCGTGGGTGGCCGAAGCCCGACGCGGGTCGTTGCAGTTCGCGTGGGTGGTTGAAGCTCAGCATCAGTGGTTACAGCTCGCGTGGGTGGTTGAAGCTCAGCATCGGTGGTTACAGCTCGCGTATTTGACTCATATCTGCAATTCTTGCTTCCGCAGTCAAGTGATTTTGCTGCGGCGATTGACTCATATCGGCAATTCTCGCTTCTGCAGTCAACATTTTTCGCTTCAGCGATTGACTCACATCGGCGGTTCTAGCTTCTGCAGTCAACATTTTTCGCTTCAGCGATTGACTCATATTGGCAGTTTTCTCTTCTGCAGTCAACTAATCGCGCCTTGGTGCTTGACTCTCTATAATCTTCTGTACTTGTCCAGACTAATTCCTTCTCTTTGTGCCATCTTTAGAAGTTCATCTTCTGAAGCACTCTGAGCGTCACGCATGTCCGAATACCCCATTGCACCAGTAATCGTCACCATCTGAGCACCATACTCATCAATCAGATCTTCTCTTAGCCTGTCAAAATCAATGTTGCCTTCTTTTTTATTTCCAGAATACAGTCCCATCTTCAACCTCCAGCGCACTATTACATAATGTTGCTTTACTATACCATTAAGTCTGCAATATCAATCAAGCTTCCTGCGCAATCATCTCGGAATTATTCTTAATATCTGCAACCACATTCATAATTTCTTTCGCAATTCCCATATCATCCTTAAATAATGCAGTAATACTTCCCAGCGATCTGAACGGTTCTTCCATAAGTACGGAATTATCCTCAATATTGCCGTTTGCAACAATGTAATCAATGATAAGTCCTACAAATCGTATCTGATTAACATTGAGATGCTCATCAGAAGTAAACTTACTGAACGCCTCATTCACAGCTGCTCTGTCAACACCAACAATCTTTCGTACAAGCCTTCCGATAGGGGTATCACCATATTCTTTTTCATAATCTTCCTTCGATCCAAGCTCGTTCCAAAGAATTCTTTCAAGCTCCTGCATGTCTGATGCATTTAGCTTTTTATTATTGCGAAGCTTATGTACAGAGAGGTTATCCTCGTGCTCTTTTAGATAGAATTCAACTTTCTTCCTATAATTTTTGAGATCATTGCTTGTATATATTGGTTCACCTTCAACCGGGTCAATAATCTCATCGGTAAAATCCGTGTAATAAACCTTGCGTTTAATCTTATCTATGTACTGCAACAATTCTCTCATCGCATTACGGACTTGATTCAACTCTATGATAGTTGTATTATCCCAGAATTCCTGAGTCTGAACTTTCTCAATAGTCTCTTTCTGCGAAGCAACCTGTGGAATTGAATACTTGGATGATAAACTTTCTGCAGCCGCAACCACTATCTCTATTGGCGTTTGCACATTTTTACTCTGCAGAATTCCAAGATCAATACTATAGATTAAATAATCAAATCTTCTTGCAAGCTCATTATCTTTCTTAGGCTTGATTAGTGGAGATATGTGTTCCTTAATATCCGATATTTCCACTGTTTCTAAATTGTCCCATTTATAATAATTTCTAAACGCTTCAACATATCGAAGATGTCTCTTAACAGCAAAACTATTATCATTAAGCTCTATAACTGCATTGCAACACTCATTGACAAGTTCTTTTCTATAATTTGAATAATCCTCATCTCCTGCAAAAGCAGCCGCTTGAAGTTCCCTGCATATCATCGCTTTAGTCGTATATGTCTTTTCAGCAAGACTGGGCTGTATGCCATTTTCAGCGCCATTTTTGTTTACCCTGAAAAATTCAAAGTTATTGCAGAAATCAAAGATTAAAAACTTTTCTTTATCTACTCCCTCACCAAGAAGATCCGAACACAATCTTGTTCCGCGACCTATCATCTGCCAAAACTTGGCATAGCTACGTACCTTCTTAAAAAATACCAGATTCAATATCTCAGGTATGTCTATTCCAGTATCAAGCATATCTACTGAAACCGCAATCTGCGGCATCTTATCCTTGGTACTAAAATCATCTATAAGCGTATCAACATACTTGATGCTATAATCAATCTGCTTTATAAAATCCCCACCAAGCTCCGGAAATAAAATACCAAATCTCTCAACGATAGCCTTCGCATGCAAAGAATTCTTGGCAAAAATAATTGTCTTTCCAAGTTTATCTCCGCCTTCAACCTTAAGTCCTTTTTCAACTAACTCTTTCAAAACACTATCAATCGTATCAATATTAAAGAACCAAGTATTTATTTCTTCACTTGAAATATCTTCAGAGACCATATCATCTGCGCCAAAGGTCTCTTCAAATTGTTCCTTTTCATCTTCAGATAATTCATCGTAATGAATTCCGTTCTCCAATATCTTGGATCTATATTCCAAAGTCGAATAATTTACGAGATAACCTTCTTCTACAGCTTTATCAAGCTCATACGCAAAAGTAGGCACACCTCTTTCAAGATCAAAGATTCCATAGGTATTTTTATCAATATCGTTTTTTGGAGTAGCAGTCATTCCAAGAAGCATAGCATCAAAGTATTCAAAAATTTCCTGATACTTCTTATAGATTGATCTGTGAACCTCATCACATATGATCAAGTCAAAGTGCCCCGGTCCAAAAAGTCTTTCACCGAACTCATTTTTCTTTTCATCTACTGCATTCATCATTGTTGGATAAGTAGAAAAAATCATGCGGCAGTTTTCCGGATCATCTTTATTATCAAGAAGATTGCAACACGAAAGATCTTGCAGAAGATTTGAATAATTGTTCTTAGCCTGTTTTACAAGCGCTGTTCTATCTGCAAGAAAAAGAATGTTTTTAACATAATTGTGCCTACGAAGCACATCTACGATGCTAATACTAACTCTGGTCTTTCCTGAGCCTGTAGCCTGAACAATAAGCATTTTACGACGTTTCTTCATAATAGCATCGCATACAGCAGTAACCGCCTCCTTTTGATAAGGGCGATTTGTAATTTCATCACTTATATCAATCTTATCAAGCGAAATACGCTGTTTCCGCCTATCTATTTCCAATTGAAGCTCATCCTGCGTAAAAAATCCCGATACTTCACGCTTTGGATAATTCAAGTAATCATTGGTATAAAAGAACTCAAAGCCGTTCGTTGTAAATATAAGCGGTCTTTGATTATATTTATTCTGTAAGCAATCAGCGTACAATTTAGCTTGCTGACTTCCAACTATCGGATCAACAGATGCTTTTTTTGCTTCAACAACAGCAAGCGGAAGATTATCCTTCCCCCATAAAACATAATCAACAAAGCCTGTTCCTGTAGGATTAGGCATTCCTGTTACTGGCTCTTCAACAGTACAGTTTTTGCCAATAAACCACCCTGCTTCCTGAAGCTCAACATCAATAAAGCGTTTTCTGGTTTCCGCTTCACTTATCTTGTCAATTTGGAAGTTTCTATGCCTAATATTCTGCTTTCTCTCTTTTGCCATCTGCTTGCGCAGTTCTTCATTCTCTTTGAGAATATCAGCAAGCTTTTTATCTTTACTGCTAAGATCATTATAAAGAGCCCTAAGCTCATCTGCCCTTATTCTCTTCTCATCACCATTAGGTAAAATAGTCTCATCAAAAACTCTTTCTTCATAATCCGAAGAATAACAGTAATCAATCCAGTCACAAAACTCAAAAAGATCTCGTAATGCGATAACAGCCTCATCTCTCTTAATATTACTGTTAGTGTGAACAGCAACATTACCAAGATGAATTGTATATTTGAGCATAGGAAACAATCGGGGTTCTATAATGTTTTTAAAAGAATCCTCATGTATCAAACTTGATACGTTATCCTGATAAGGAAGATTGAGCTCTGCATCATAAGAAAACACAAATCTTACTGCAAGCTCCAACGCTCTTCTTGAAAGAATTGCACACGTTGCCGGAGAAATTGCTATACTCTTCTCTGCTTCAACTGCCTGAGTTGCAAAATCAGAATACTCTTTTTTCTCTAACAAAAAGTCAAAATTAGTTTCCAATATTAACGTCTCCCTCCTGACAAGTAAAGCAAATAAACCATTTCTTCTAAAGGATATAAGCTTTATCCATTCATAAGATCCCTAACTTCGTTGGCAACCGGATTATCTTTATCTGTATTCTCTATTATTTCTTCATAAAAGTCTTTTACGTCTTTATCTGTTAATATCCATTGCACTTGATCATTTTCTAACGCTATGTTTAGCAATCGTTCGATTTCTCCCGAAGACCAATCTTTATACTTTCTAAGTTTTGCAATAGTCTGATGCGTATAAGTAAAAGTCCCGCTGACCTCCAAACAAGAAATCAATTCATCTCGTCTCTCCTGTTCCTTGTCACTTCCTATGCCAAAACGTATAACTTCTTCTTTGTGTCTGTTACTTATATCTTCAATCACTTCGTTACTTGCAGTCCTGCTGATTATAGATTTTACAATCTCATCCAACTCTGAACCGTTTGTATAATCTGCTGCCGCAAACATTTTTATTCTATTATTGTTGCTAATTCCTTCCGCTGTCACAGCCTTACTCTCACTTGCTGTCACAAATCTTTTCATTTCTCTGTCATCAGTTATGAGAGGTTTGTGCGGCATCAGCCGCACTCCTCTTTATGATATTTCTCAATCCATCTGTCTG